>NZ_OX030782.1:330000-930000 GCF_943733665.1 Aquimarina sp. Aq107
TAAAGCAGTTTCTCCATTACTTAAGAGTTATTATGGAACAGGAGGAGACTTAAATGTTGATGAGATCCACGAAGTAATACCTATTACAGAGAACTGTGGAGTTTGGCATCCGCAAGAAGGAGTTTTTAACGGGCATTTTCAGCCAACAGAAGCTGATAAGATAAATAGAATTGGGCAATTGCGACAAGGAGTTATAAAGGTTTTGGAGAACACAACTTTTTCTCCTGATGTATCAAGAAAATATACGGTAGCCGATATGATTACTGGATATGGAGTAGCTGAAGCAGTAAGACATTATTATGATATTTATGGTGGTACTGTAAAAGGTAAAAAGGCGGTTGTACAAGGTTTTGGAAATGTAGGGTCTGCAGCAGCATATTATCTTTCGGAAATGGGAGCTAAGGTTGTTGGAATTATTGATCATGCTGGTGGATTAATTAATGAAGATGGTTTTTCTTTTGAAGAAATAAAAGAACTTTACCTTAATAAAAAAGGAAATAAATTATATAGTGAAACACTAATTCCTTTTGAAGAATTAAATAATAAAATATGGTCTTTGCAAACCGAGATTTTTGCTCCTTGCGCTGCATCTAGATTAATTACAAAAGATCAGATTACTCAAATGATGAATTCTGGTTTGGAAGTAATTTCTTGTGGAGCGAATGTACCTTTTGCAGATAAAGAAATATTTTTTGGTTCTATTATGGAGTACACGGATGAGCAAGTGAGTTTAATTCCTGATTTTATTTCTAATTGTGGAATGGCAAGGGTGTTTGCTTATTTTATGGAGAGAAGAGTTTTGATGACAGATGAAGCGATTTTTAATGATACGTCTTTAACAATAAGAGATGCAATACAAAGAATATTTGATAAGAATAATTCTAATAAAAATATAAGTAGAACGGCGTTTGAGATTGCTTTCAAACAGTTAGTTTAATTATTATACAAATTAATTACATATACTATGTTTAAATATTTTCTAGGTAATAGTCCTAAATGGTTTAAAACCGTAATGATAGGATTTCTAATCTTTAATGTGTTTTCGTTTTTTTTCCTCGGTAAGACAATTACGTCTTGGATATTTATTGCAGAATTCATTTTTACATTAGCAATGGCGCTAAAATGTTATCCCTTGCAGTCAGGAGGACTATTGGCAATAGAAATTTTAGCACTTAACCTTACTACTCCAAAGAATGCGTATCACGAGGTGGATCAAAATTTAGAAGTAGTATTACTTTTGGTATTTATGGTGGCTGGGATTTATTTTATGAAGCCATTATTAATGTACATTTTTAGTAAGGTTTTTACTAAAATAAAATCAAAAATGATATTGTCCATGCTGTTTGTTTTTCTGTCAGCAATACTTTCAGCTTTTCTGGATGCATTAACCGTTACAGCGGTGTTAATTAGTGTTGCTGTTGGTTTTTATGGAGTGTACCATAAAATTCATTCTATGCCCGCTTCTGATTTTGATCAAGATGGATCACTGGATCGAAAAGAACTTAGTGGTGAAACATTGGAGGAGTTTAGAAGTTTTTTAAGGAGTTTAGTGATGCATGGAGTAGTGGGAACTGCCTTAGGAGGAGTATGTACTTTGGTGGGAGAACCTCAAAATCTGTTAATAGGAGAAAGAATGGGATGGGATTTTATAGAATTCTTCATTAAAATGGCTCCTATCACATTACCAGTATTAGCCGCTGGATTATTAACTACAGTAGTTCTAGAGTTAACAGGTTCGTTTGGATTTGGAGCTAAGTTACCAGAAGTGGCAAGAAGAATTATTGAGAATTATACTGATCAAGAAGATGCAAATAGATCAGATAAGGCAAAATATGGATTGATAGTGCAAGGAGTGTCCGCTATACTTCTTATTATTGGTTTAGCATTGCATTTAGCACCTGTGGGATTTATTGGTTTGGCATTGATAATTATACAAACTGCCTTTATGGGAATTACAGAAGAACACCAATTAGGAAAAGCTTTTGAAGAGGCGCTTCCATTTACAGGATTATTGGTAGTTTTCTTTGTTATCGTAGCTATGATTCATGATCAACATCTTTTTTCACCTATAATTGATTGGGCATTGTCTCTGGATCCATCTAAACAACCTTCGATGTTTTATGTGGCTAACGGATTGCTATCTATGATTAGTGATAATGTATTTGTTGCTACTGTATATATCGGAGAGGTAAAACAGGCATTTGATAATGGTGTTATAACGAGAGAACAATTCGAAAAATTAGCTATTGCTATAAATACAGGAACAAATTTACCTAGTGTTGCAACACCTAATGGTCAAGCAGCGTTCTTATTCTTACTTACTTCTTCTTTAGCTCCACTTATTGGTTTGTCTTATGGAAGAATGGTTAAAATGGCATTACCATATACTATTATACTTGGTGGTGTAGGTCTTTTAGGAATAATTTATGTATTATAACAATCATTAAAAATATACTTAACCTATAGAAATAACGTTAGTATACTAACACTAAATTAACAAGAACAAATATGACCCATTTATTGATGCTTGGTATGTTAGCCCAAAATACCAAAGAAATTGATCCGGAAGCAGAAGAAAAAACATTGTCCATTATCGATTTATTGCTTAGTGGAGGAACAGGAGGAGTAGTTATTATAGCTATACTTTTTGTTTTGTTATTTGTAGCAGTTTATATTTATTTCGAAAGAATTTTTGCAATTAAAGCAGCATCTAAATATGATGAAAGTTTTATGCATCAAATTAGAGATAATGTTGCAAGTGGTAAGATTGAAGCTGCAAAAATTCTATGTGCGCAGACTAATAACCCTGTTGCTAGGTTAACCGAAAAAGGAATTTCGAGAATTGGAAATCCTTTAGAAGATATTAATAAAGCAATAGAAAATGCAGGTCGACTAGAAGTTTATAAATTGGAGAAAAACGTAAGTATTTTAGCTACTGTTGCTGGTGCTGCTCCAATGATAGGATTTTTAGGTACTGTAATTGGTATGATTTTAGCTTTTCATAATTTGGCATCAAGTTCAGGAAGTGCAGACATGGGATCATTAGCAGAAGGTATTTATACTGCAATGACCACTACGGTTGCTGGATTAGTAGTTGGTATTGTCGCTTATATAGGATATAATCATTTAGTAGTAAGAACAGATAAGGTTATTCATCAAATGGAGGCAACTACAGTGGATTTCCTTGATTTATTAAACGAACCTGCTTAATATGAATTTAAGAGGAAGAAATAAAGTAAGTCCAGAATTCAGTATGTCGTCTATGACGGATATTGTGTTTTTGTTGCTAGTGTTCTTTTTATTAACATCGCCAACAATTACGCCTGAAGCACTTGATTTAATCTTGCCAAAAGCTAAAGGTAAGAGTTCTAACGTTCAAAATATATCAGTTAGTATTACTAATAAGTTGCAGTACTATGTAGATAATGAACGAGTGAGTCAGAGTAGATTAGAATCTACCTTGTTAACTAAGTTGTCAGGTAAAAATGAGCCTACTATTATACTAAGAGCTGAAGAAGGAGTTCCTATTGAAAAAGCTGTTGGTGTAATGGATATAGCAAATAGAAATAAATTTAAAGTAATCTTAGCTGTAAAACCAGAATAATTGATGTTGAAACTAGATACAAAACATAAAAAAAAGTCTTTTATAATAACCATAATACTGCATGTGGCTATTATTTTTTTATTGTTTTATCTAGGGTTAAGTCAACTAGATCCGGATCCTGAAGGTGGTATAGCTGTTAATTTTGGAACAACATTAACTGGATCAGGAGATATTCAGCCGACAGAGGCTATAAAATCATCTCCAAAACAAACAACTCCAGAATCCGCTTCAGATGTCCCTGAACCAGAACCTGAAACACCTGAGATTACCGAAGAGGTGGTTACTCAGGATATTGATGATGCTCCTGTAGTAGAGGAAAAACCAAAAAAAGAACCTCAAAAAAAGGTAGAGAAACCGAAAGAAAAACCAAAAAATAAGCCAGCTGAAAAAAAAGTTAAAGAAAAGCCAGTAGAAAAAGTTGAGGAAAAGAAACCGGATCCTAAACCAGATAAGTCGACTTTAGATATATTAGATAGCTTTTCTAATGGCCCTAAGAGTGATGGTAAAGCTAAGGGAGGAGAAGGAGATGATGGAAAACCTGGAGATAAAGGTAATCCTAATGGGAACCCTTATGCTACTAGTTATTATGGACAACCAGGTCCAGGAGGTACAGGAGGAGTTGGATATGGTCTTAACGGAAGAGGAAGACCAACAAATTCTAAAGTAGTGCAAGAGTGTAATGAAGCTGGACGAGTGGTAGTAAAAATTATTGTTAATAGGTCAGGTAAGGTTGTTCAGGCTATTCCTGGAGTTAAAGGCACTACAAATAGTGCTAAGTGTCTTCTAGATCCTGCTAAGAAGACAGCGCTTACTTTTAAGTGGAAAGCTGATCCAAAAGCTCCAGTCAAGCAAATTGGTTTCGTAGAAGTGACTTTTGGTTTAGGTGAATAACTATAATTTATATTGATAATTTTAAACTTTTCTTCATATAAATAATAAGTTCTTTTTTTAACTTTAAAAATGGAACGAATTTTATAAATCAATAATTAAAGAATTTAATATCGACTATCAAACAACTTTAAAGTGGATGTTTGCACAGTTACCAATGTATCAGCGTCAGGGTGCAAGCGCATATAAAATTGATTTAACAAATACAGTTAATTTAGTAACTTATCTTAAAAATCCTGAAAGTGAATTCAGGAGTATTCATGTAGCAGGAACCAATGGGAAAGGGTCGACTAGTCATATGCTTGCTTCTGTTTTACAAGAATCCGGATATAAAGTCGGCTTGTATACTTCACCTCACCTTAAAGATTTTAGAGAACGAATTCGTGTTAATGGAAAAGTTATAAGCAAAGAATATGTAGTGAATTTTATTTCAGAGCATAGATCTTATTTTGAAGCAAATCAATTATCGTTTTTTGAAATGACTGTCGGCTTAGCTTTTCAATATTTTTCTGAATCTAATGTGGATATTGCAATAATTGAAGCGGGTCTAGGTGGTAGGTTAGATTCTACAAATATTATTATACCAGAGGTTTCTGTTATTACTAACATAGGATTAGATCATACACAGTTTTTGGGAAATACATTGAGAGAAATTGCGAGAGAAAAGGCAGGAATTATTAAAAATAACATACCTGTTGTTGTAGGTAGAACAACTGACGAGACGAAGGAAGTATTTGAAAAAAAGGCTTTAGAACATCATAGTGATATCTATTTTGCTTTTGATTACCAGGGTGTTGTTTTTAGTACGGATCTAAAAGGTAGGTATCAGGGCGAAAATATGAAAACCGTATTGCAAACAATTCTTATACTTCAAGAAAAAGGTTGGAGTATTAGTAATGAGAGTATGGAGAAAGGTCTAGCAAATGTTGTAAAGAACACAAGTTTGTTAGGTAGGTGGCAGATATTAGGGGAAAATCCAAAAGTTATATGTGATACTGCGCATAATGAAGATGGCTTAACGTATGTGATGAAACAGTTGTCAGAGGAAAAGTATGATACTTTGCATATAGTTTTAGGTGTGGTAAATGATAAAGATTTACATAATATTTTACCTTTATTTCCTGTAAATGCTATTTATTATTTTGCAAAACCTGACATAGGAAGAGGATTAGAAGTAGAAATATTAAAGGAAACAGCGTTAATTTTTAATTTAAAAGGAAAAGGTTATAGTTCTGTGTCGTTAGCTTATAAGACTGCTTTACAGGAAGCTAGCAATGAGGATTTGATCTATGTTGGTGGCAGTACATTCGTAATTGCAGAAATAATTTAATTTTTCTTTCAAATTCTTTTGGTAGACTGTAAAACTGTGTTATATTTGCATCCGCAATCACGAATAAGGGTTGCGAAAACATAGAGGGCAATTAGCTCAGTTGGTTCAGAGCACCTCGTTTACACCGAGGGGGTCGGGGGTTCGAATCCCTCATTGCCCACCAAAAAAATCCATTCAATTTTGAATGGATTTTTTTATTTTAAATTACCCTAACGATAGACTCATTGAATCAAAATCAGATTAATCCTAAGGTTTGAAATATGATCATGATTGTTATGTAGAGTCTGAGTTAATTCTAATGAAGTAGTTTTAAATTAGAAAACACTTTAAGAATACACTATTATTTTAGGAATAAAGATTAGGGTGTCTAAAAATTATCATTATAAGAAAAAATTAATTATTTTAATTGATAATCTGGATGACCTGTTTGCCATAGTAAAAAAGTCATTATTTTAGATAATTCTTTATCTTTTTTATTAGCAGAAGCTTCAAACCCATGACCACCTTCAAAATCAACATCCAATAAGACTGGATTATTAGAATTGCCTTCTTCCTGTAATTTTGCAGCAAATTTAGCTGGTTGCCATGGGGGTACACGTGAATCATTCATGCCAGCGGTAAGATAAACTGCCGGATATTTTGTTCCTTTTTTAAGATTGTGATAGGCATCCATTTCTAATAATGCTTGAAACTCTATAGAGTCTTTGACAGTGCCAAATTCTTTAATGTTATTTTGACCATTAGGGCCAAATTCGGAGCGTAACATATTCAACGTCCCAACTCGAATAGCGGCAGCTTTATAAAGGTCTGGGCGTTCTGTGATTGCTCTGCCGATGGTAATACCACCTGCACTAGCTCCCCAAAGTGCTGTTTTATCTTTATTTGTGTAATTATTATTAATCAGATATGTCGTGCAGGCAATCAAATCTTTCCATGAATTAGGTTTAGTAGTTTTACGCCCTCCTAAATGCCAATCATCTCCTTTTTCTCCTCCTCCACGAACGTGAGCTGTTGCGTAGATACCACCCTCTTCTAACCAATACAATAAATAATTATATAAAAAGGGAGAGTTGGACCATTTATACGCTCCATATGCGTTAATTAGCATTCTATTTTGACCATTTAACTTGGTTCCTTTTCTATATATAATTGATAAAGGTACCATAACTCCATCATGTGATGGAATTTCAATTTCTTCAACAATTATGTCTTTTAAAAAATCATATTGAGTAACTGGTACTAAATCTATTGATTCAAATTGCTTTGTTTCGTGATTTAGAATATACGTTTCCTTATAACTAGTCCAACCTTCTATTGTAATTCTTAGTTCAGAAAAATCGATTCCGTGTGAAGACAAATTGATATTACCAGAAGGTTTGGGAAGCTTAATTTCGGATTCTTTTGTAGTTAGATGATCTCGAAAAAATAATTTAGCTTCAACTCCATTTTTTGTTTTTACGTAATAAATTCCGTCTTTAGTTATTTCGAAATCAGATATTACAGATGAATTTTGTTCCGGAACTAATATTGTGGCATCTTCAAAATTAGGTGCGTCTAGATTAACTTTACAAATTTTGAAATTGGAGGCTCCTTTGGCAGTTCGATAATATAGATCACTACCATAGAGAAAAAACTGTTTAATTTTTTCTTGTTTTCCATAAAGCTTTTTCCAATTTATCTTTTCTTGGGATATATTTTTTATTTCTTCGTAATAAGTATCTCTGTAAGATGATACTCCAGCAATTGAAGCAAGAACATATTTATTTTTAGGATGTGTGAAATAGATAATAGGAAAATCCTCTTGTTTGATATTAATTTTTGGGTTATTCTTTTTAGAAAATATGGTTTTAAGTTTATCTACTTTTTTATTTAAATAATAGATTTTAGCCTCAGCTAGAAAAGAATAATCTTTGTTTTTGGTATCTGTAATTGGAGTGTAGGTGTAAATGAACCCTTCATTATTTGATAGCCATTCGACTCCTCCTAAGGAATTGGGTAATGCATTGGGTAGCGTATCAGAAACTATTTTTTTTGTTTTTACATCCATCACAAAAAGTTGAGAAAACTCTTCGTCATTCTTAGTTATGCTTAAGACTATTTTGCTGGAATCCCAATTTGGTTGAATGTAGTTTATAGAATAAGATTCATCCGAAGAAGGTTTGAAATCTTTTGGATCATATAAAATTTCTTCTGATCCGTTTAAACCATTTCTCAGGTAGACTTTAGATGTTGTTTCAATTTTTGAACGTTTTAAATAAAAGTGAATATCATCTTGACTAATTTTCAATTTAGTAATAATACTTTCATTATCGTTTCTCTTTTTTTCAATGGATTTTTGAATTTTAACTATTCCTGGATTATGACCAAAAGCTTTCTCAGTTTCTGTTTTTTGGTCTTTTAACCAATTTATAGTTACTGAATCATTTAAATTCTCTAGTATTCGATATGTATCTTCAATTTTTTGGCCATAATACTCATCTACAATATTTGAATCTTTCAAAGCTTCAGTTTTTTCTTTTTCTTTACATTGAATTGCGACTACCAGAAGTAGAAATACACTTAATTTTCTTATCATACGCTTACTAAAAAAAAACCATCTGATACTTATTAAGTAATCAGATGGTTTGATGTTGTTACCAAAATTAACATAATTGCAGGGTCGCTTGAGTATTTTGACCGGAATCGTCGTCATCAAGCAGCGCAGCAAATCCTCCTTTGATTGTTCTGGAGTTATTTAATTTTGAAATTTGAAATTTTTCGAAACTTAATTTGTTTTTTTTTCTGTCTTTTTTCATTGTGTGAATTTAAATAGGGTTAACTGATTTCTGTCACAAATGTAATGGGATTTTTAACTAAATTTTAAGCCTATATGCTTAAATTCATGAATTTCATCACCTATTTTCCGCTATTTTGTTCTTTAAATTCTTTAAAAAATAAGAAGGGTAGATCCCAGTGTTTTTATGGAAAGCGGTAGTAAAAGACTGTGCTGTATTAAAGCCAAATTCTTTGGCAATGGCTTTTATAGTATAGGATCGTAATTTAGAGTCCTCGGTTAGTCTTGTTACTGCATAATCGATCCTGAGATTATTAATGTATTGAGAAAAAGAAGTCTTTTTCTTTGTATTTATTATTTTTGATAAATAACCATTATTGGTATTTAATTCTTTGGCAAGCAAACTTAAAGTGTATTGTTTTGTTACAAATTGATTACTTCTTTCGAATTTATCAAGCTTACTTAGAATCGTATCGACTACTTCAGATGGTAAATCAATATCTTCTCTTCGACTTTTCTCTTTAGGATGCGTACTATTTTTCTTTACTGCATGTTCATTCCGGTTTTCTAATAAGATTTTAAACCGTTTTTTGTTTATTAAATTTCTTCTACCAACATAAATAATAATCGCTGACAAAATCAAAACGAATAGAACTAAAAACCAATTTATCAGTTTTTCTGTTTTTTTCTCCGTTTCAAGTTTTGTTATCAGTTTTTCTTTTTCCGAAATTAATTTTGGAGTATCATATTGTTCTGCTATCTGTTTACTTAGATTCGTAGGTCTAGTTTTAAGAATACTATCCACGGATAGTAATTTCTTTATGATTTCTAATTGTTTTTCAGCATTGTCTTCATATTTTTTGAATAAAGCTTCATAGGCATCTCGTGCTTGAAGAATTACTTGAGGACTTTTTTTATAGGTAGAATCAACTTTATCAAGATAATATATGGACTTTGTTTTATCATTAATCGAATCATAAATACTGCTAATATGTATGTAATTCATAGCAAGTGAAATTTTCTTGTCTTCTATTAATGAAGTCCCTTTAATCATACTGTCTAGGGCGGTTTTGTATTCCTTTTGTATCAATTTGGCACTTCCATACGATAGTAAAAAAAGTGGATACAAATATTTATCCTCAGTATCCGAGCTTACTTGTATCCCTTTCTTGCTATAGAATTGAGCAGAATCTGCCCTTTTATTAAGTATGTAAGCATTAGAAATAGCGAATAAAGATTTTAAATACTGTTTTTTATGTTTTTCTTGATGCTCTAGTTTTTTAAAAAAAGACATATTTTCCTTAAAAATATTAAATGCTTCATTGTTTTCATGAATTTTACTTTTAAGTAATCCTATGTAATGTCTTATAATTAACTGTTTGAATTCATCTTTTTGCTCACTATAATATTCATTCGCTTTTAGATAATTTTTTAATGCTTCGTTATATTCTACTACATAATAAAGCTGTATTCCTTTTTGTAAATAACCTTTAGCCAGATAAGCTTTGTCTTCAAGGTTTTGCGACACTTGGATGATACTATCAGAATATTTAACGGCATCCTCAGAATGACTAAATATTTCAGAAAGCGTGTAATAAGCCTCTGCAAGCTCAGCAACATTATTATTTTGTTTGACCAAATTTAGGTATTGATTCGCTAGTGATTTTTTGCGAAATTCATTGCTTTCACTCTTTATTTTATTGGAGTATAAGATTGATAATGAATCTTGTTTTTGTATTTGATTTGCGCATAAAATATTAACAAAAAATAATAGTAGTATTAAAAAAGAAAACTCATTTCTCATACATTCAATTTCGATATAAAATTTTAGGTTTAAAGGTAAAAATAGAATGGTTATTGAGAATTAAAGAAAAGTTAAATTCGTGTTTTTATCCATTTTTTAGCCTGTATACTTATTACAAAAATAATTAAAGTCTTTATTAATGTCTTTTTTTTTTGTAAAGTTTTGATATACAGGTTTTTTTAAGTTGAAAAAATGAATTGAAATTCATGAATTTCAAGCTTATATTCATGAATTTCAGTTGTATCTATTTTCATATTCCACATAATATATAGACTTTTGAATTATTAACGATTTATTAATGATTTTAAAAAGGAATCATTTCAAATGTTTCTTGAAATTTGTTGAACAGCTAGGTTGATTTATGTTTTACATTAATAATATAAATTAACACTTATGATCGGAAAATAAATTGTTTTATTTGAAATTATAAAACTTTAGAATAGGTTATCCTATTTATGAAATAATCTTTGGAAGTATTTTTTGAATAGAAAAATTATATAATCCGAAGATTATAATATAACAAATTTTGATATAAAATAGCTCAACTTTAAAAGGATACAGCATTACAAATTCTGTTGAAAGTTAAGTTGTGAAGAAGACATAGTTTTTCGAAATAATCCCATTTTTTGGAAAAGTCACGCATATGTCACTTTTGGAAATTTCTAGAAATAGAGATTTTGGGAGTGCAGGAGGCGAAGCCATATCAAAACCTCATTTTAATATACATTTTTTTAAGTTTTACATTCTTGTTGACACAGGAGTGTATGTAAATGTCTCACATATAAATCATTAACTCATGTCAAAAACTTTTAAAACCGGTTGGTATGTCCTGTATGTTAAATCATGTCAGGAGAAAAAAGTTCACGATCTTTTACAAGAAGATCAATTAGAATCTTTTTTACCCGTAGTGAAAACTATTAGAAAATGGAGTGATAGAAAAAAGATTGCTTTTAAACCTCTTTTTACTTCTTATGTATTTGTAAAGATTAATTCACCTTTAGATTTTCATAAAGCACTTTCCGTAAATGGCGCTTGTGCTTATATCCGATTTGGGAGCGAATATGCAATAGTAAAGGATCAAGAGATTTTAAACATTAAATTATTTTTAGGATCTAACGAAATTTCTAATGTAGAAACTTCTAATAGAACATTTAAAATAGGTGAAATCAAGAAAATTAACTACGGATCACTAAGTGGCCTGGAGTGTGAGATCTTAAAAGTTAACAACACCAATAAACTTATCGTAAGGATAGATTCATTGCAACAGAGTATTATAGCTACAATTCCTTCTTGCCATATTGTAGATATTCATAAGGTAGCATAATATTAATCAAGCTATTTAAGCTACAAATCTACATACATTAAATTCCTGAAAAAAATCAAGTTTATATCATCTAAGTAAATTATATAGATGATATAAACTTAGTAAAATATTATGTTCGATTGGGTTTCCAATTGATATGATAATAGTTTAATTTTTGGAGCGTACTAAATAATTAGAATGGATATGATTCAGAAAAAAATTACAACAAAATATTGGGTTAATAAACTGGAAGGTTTTTCTTCTGACGATTTAAATACTTCTATGGAGTTAATTTCATCTGAAGATAGTATTTCAATAAAAGCAGAGGATTTATCCTATTTTTATAAATTAACCTCAGATAATCATATTGCTGAATTTACGATTCTTTTAACCGTTTTCAATACGCTTTTACAACGTTATTTTGGGGAATGTTATATGATTTTCTCGGATGATTTGATTCCTGATGAAGATATTTCATTATTATATCGTTTTTCAGCTATAAACAATAAAATATTTAAACAGTTTCTTCAAGAAGTTAAGGAAGAAGTTCAGGATGTATACAAGCATAAAGGTTATGATTTAGATACGTTTGAAGGAAAAGAATTTGAAAAATATACGCCATATGGATTTTCTTATAATGGAATTAAAAATAATTCTTCTTCATTTTCATTAAAAGTAACTAAGCAAGAAAATAAAGATATTAGAATTTCTATACTTTTTTCAGAAAATTTTGTAAAGAAGGAGCTTGCAAGTCATTTCCTAAATAGATTTAGTGTTTGGGTTAAAGAATTAGAAGAAAACATAGAAAAGCAGGTTTCCCAAATCGCAATCATATCCGAAGAAGAAAAAGAAAAGCTAGTATCTGCAGTTGATACTGTAGATACTGTAGGTTCTTTGTCAGATACAATCATTTCATTATTTCAATCTCAGGTCACCAATACTCCTAATGATATTGCTCTTGAATATGAAGGAAAGGAATTCACTTATAAAGAAATTAATGACCGATCTAATCAATTAGCTCATTATTTGGTAGAAAAAATAGGTATTTCTTCTGGTGATTTTGTTGGAGTGAAATTAGTAAGGACTGAAAAATTATTAATTTCACTTTTGGCTGTACTTAAAACAGGAGCTACGTATGTGCCTATTGATGTAACTTATCCTGAGGAGAGAATTGCTTACATAGAAAGTGATAGTAATTGTAAATTGGTCATTGACCAGCAACAAATAAATCAGTTTGAGAAAGATCAACTTAAGTATTCAAAACAGAATATAAAAACTGATACTAAATCGAGTGATTTAGCCTATATCATTTATACTTCGGGAACTACTGGAAATCCTAAAGGTGTAATGATTACCCATCAGAATGCGGTTGCTTTGATTAATTGGGCAAAGGATGAATTTAAAAACACTGATTTTGAGGTAGTGTATGCAGCTACATCACATTGTTTTGATCTCTCTGTTTTTGAATTCTTTTATACGTTATCAGTAGGGAAGAAAATAAAATTATTGGATAATGCACTAGAAATAGGAGAGCATATAGAAAACGATAGCAAGGTGTTATTAAATACAGTTCCTTCCAGTATTCGAAACGTACTAGAAGAAGCTTATGATTTATCAAATGTATGTGCTGTGAACTTGGCAGGAGAACCTTTTCCTGTAGATATAGCTCAAAAACTTTTAACTACAAAAGCAGAGATTAGAAATCTTTATGGTCCATCAGAGGACACTACTTATAGTACATGTTATAAATTATTAAATAAAGAAGTATATAAATCAATTCCTATAGGGAAACCTATTACGAATACTCAAGTCTATATTTTAGATGAAAACTTACAGTTGTTACCTTCAGGCGCAATAGGGAAATTATATGTTTCTGGAGTTGGAGTAACGAAAGGGTATTTGAATCGTCCAGAATTAACCGCTGAAAAGTTTATAGAAAATCCATATTGTTCTGGAGAACGAATTTACGATACTGGAGATTTGGCAAGATGGCTTCCAGATGGAAATATTGAATTTTTAGGACGAAAAGATCATCAGGTAAAATTAAGAGGATATCGTATAGAATTAGGCGAGATAGAAAATTCGATATCAGATTTTTCTGAAGATGTTTTGCAAGCTGTTGTAGCGGTTAAAAAAGTTAAGGAAAAAGAAATTTTAGTTGGTTACTATGTTGAGAATAATGTTATTGATAAATCTGAATTAAGAGATTATTTAAGCATCCGTTTACCATCCTACATGATTCCGACTTATTTTATTGCAATAGATTTCGTTCCTCTTACCCCAAATGGAAAAGTAAATAAAAAAGCACTTTCCGAAATTACTACAGTAGATATCGTTAAAAAGGATTATGTAGCACCTAGAGATAAAACAGAGCAAGATTTAGTGAATATATGGGAAGAGGTGTTAGGAATAAAAAACATTGGTGTTAAGGACAATTTTTTTGAGTTGGGAGGTCATAGTCTTATGATTTCACAAATTATAAATAAGGCTTATAAGGCTATGGGAGCCAATATCCCTTTTAAGTCTTTTTACACAAATCCAACAATCGAAGATATAAGGAAAACCTTAAAAAATGATACGTTTATCTCAATAGAAACGGCTCGCATTTCGGATTCTTATCCGATTACATCATCACAACATCGTTTATGGTTGCTAAGTCAAATAGAGGAGAGTACACAAGCATATCATATTAGAGGAGCTGTATCTTTAGAAGGAAATGTGGATATCGAAAAATTTGAGGAGGCATTTCATTATGTAGTTAGCCGTCATGAAATATTACGTACATATTTTGATAATAATGAGGAGGGTATTCTAAGACAGTACGTATTATCAAAAGCGGATTTTGATTTTGAATTAATAGTAAAGGATTTTTCTAAATCGGATGTACCTTATGAAAAAGTTGCGAATTATATAAAAGAACAAAAAGGTAAAGGATATGATTTGTCTAAAGCTCCTTTATTTGATGCATCATTATTAAAAATTAATGATGACAACTTTGTGTTTTTCCTATCAATGCATCATATTATTAGTGATGGTTGGTCATTAGAGATTTTAACTTCGGAGATTGTAGAAAGCTATAAACAACTACAATCAGAAAATTCTTTAAAGCTACCGGATTTACCAATACAGTTTAAAGATTATGCAGTTTGGTTGGAAGAAACAAATACCGAAAGTGCATTAAAGAAATCAAAAGAATATTGGTTAAATGTTTTTCAAGGAGAATTACCAGTGCTGGATTTACCAACTTATAAAAATCGTCCACTTGTAAAAACATATACAGGTAAGGAGGTAAATTATAATTTTTCAAAAGAGATTTTATCTAATCTGAAGGTATTTTCACAGAAACATCAAGTTACCTTATTTATGACTTTGATGTCTGGAATTAAAACCTTGCTTTCAAAATATAGTAATCAGAAGGATATCATCATAGGTACACCAATCGCAGGAAGAGAACATCCTGATCTTGAACCACAAATAGGTCTGTATTTAAATACATTAGCAATAAGAACCAAGTTAAATAGAGAGGATAGTTTTTTAGATATACTTCAAAAAGAAAAACAACAATTATTAGGAGCGTATTCACATCAAAAATATCCTTTCGATAAACTAGTAGAAGAACTTGGAGTAGCAAGAGATCCTTCCAGATCACCATTATTTGATGTAATGGTTATATTACAAAATCAAAAACAATTATCGGATTTCCAAAATAGAGAAGACCTTCAGGAATTAGTGGTAAGTCCATTTAACATAACGCGTGAGACTTCTCAGTTTGATCTTTCTTTTGCATTTATAGAGAAAGAAGATTTGTCACTTCATATAACGTATAATACAGATATTTATGAAGAGTCTTTTGTAATAGAAATCTTTTCTCATTTGGAAAATTTATTTGAACAAGTATTAGTTTCTGATCATATTAGGCTAGAAGATATAGATGTACTAACAAAGTTAGAAAAGCATAAAATATTAGTAGATTTTAACAATACTAAAGTAACTTACCCAAAGGATAAGACTACTGTAGATCTATTTAATGATCAAGTTAAAAAAACACCTGATCAAGTAGCTTTAATTTTTGAAGAAAAAGAGGTTACATATGAGGAGCTTGATAAGTTATCTAGTCAATTAGCTAATTATCTAATAGTTAATTACAAAATAGATGTCGAGGACTTGATAGCAGTCAAATTAGATAGAAGCGAATGGCTTATAATTTCTTTGCTGGCTGTATTAAAAACCGGAGGAGCTTATGTGTCAATTGATCCTACTAGTGATGCTTACGAACGTTCAGCATATATCGAAAATGATAGTAATTGTAAAGCTGTAATTAATAATGAATTACTAGATCATTTTAAATCTCAGCAACGCAATTATGAAGAGAGATTACCAGAAGTACCTTTGAAACCGGAGCATCTTATGTACGTAATTTATACTTCAGGTTCGACTGGTAGACCAAAAGGAGTAATGGTTGAGCATAAAAGTTTAGTAAATTATATAAAAAATCAATCTTTAGAATTTGATTTTGATAGTACAGAACGTGTTTTATTATTTTCTAATCCAACATTTGATGCATCCGTAGAACAATTGTTTTTGACCTTATTGAATGGCGCATCATTAATCATAATATCAAAGGAGTATATCATTGATCCTTCAAGGTTTGTAAGAGCCTTAAAAGAATATGATATAACACATTTTCATTCTACACCAACTTATTTACAACATTTAAATGATCTTAAATCTTGTGAAAATATAAGAAGAATAGTCTCTGGTGGTGAAGCATGCTCAAGAGATCTAATTATGAAAATGAGTAGTGTTTCAGATTTTTATAACAAGTATGGACCTACAGAAACAACAATTAGTTCTACAATTTGTAAGATTAATAAAAATCAATTTAAAGGAAACATCGTATCTATTGGAAGTCCAATAGCAAATACTCAAATATATGTATTATCAGAAGGTCTTGGATTGTTACCTGTTGGAGTAGTAGGAGAAATATGCATTTCAGGAGAAGGACTATCAAGAGGATATTTAAATCAACCAGAGTTGACATCTACAAAGTTTGTGGAAAACCCTTATTTAGCAGGGGGAAAAATATATAAAACAGGTGATTTAGGTCGTTGGTTGCCAGATGGAACAATAGAATTCATCGGAAGAAAAGATGACCAAGTTAAAATTAGAGGGTATCGTATAGAGTTAGGAGAGATTGAGAATGTTATGTTATCTCAAAATTTTATAAATCAGTGTTCTGTTGTAACACAGAAAGTTGAAGGTGAAGAGGTAATTGTAGCTTATTTGGTAGCCGAAAAACCGTTGGATAAAAAAGATTTACGTTTATCTCTAAGTAAAGAATTACCTGATTATATGTTACCGAGTTATTATGTAGAGATAGATGCTATTCCATTGACACCAAACGGTAAAGTAGATAAAAAAGCATTACCTCCAGTAGGGAATCAGGATGTAGCCCTTCAAGAATATGTAGCTCCTACCAATGATTTACAAGTAAAGTTAGTGTCTATTTGGGAAAATGTGTTAGGCGTAGAAGGTATTGGTATCACTGATAACTTCTTTGAATTGGGAGGGCATAGCTTAAAAATAACGCTGTTGGTTAATAAAATCAAACAACATTTAGATTTAGAAATATCCGTAAGAGACATGTTTCTAAATCCTACAATTGAAGGAGTAGTTTCCAAATTAGAAGCGAGTATTTACCATAGTATTCCAAAAGCATCTCAGAAAGAAAGTTATAGTTTAACATCTTCTCAGAGACGTATATGGGTTATGAGTCAATTTGAGGAAGGAAATGTAGCATATAACATACCTAGTGCATTTAAACTAAAAGGTAGATTTCATCCAGATAAGTTATCTCAGGCTTTTACTAAGATAGTTGATAGGCATGAAGTACTACGTACCGTTTTCAGGGGAAATGATCAAGAAGAGGTAAGACAGCATATTTTGGATGCTAACTCAATGGATATAACATTAGAATTTGTGGATATAAGTTCAGAATCAGATTCTTCTGCACTATTAGAAGATTTAGTTGTTTCAAATCAAAACCATGTTTTTGATTTATATAATGGTCCATTATTCAAAGGAATGGTTATCAAGTTAACTCCAGAGAATCATGTACTGCTGCTAAATATGCATCATATTATTGGAGATGGTTGGTCGATGGAGATATTGAGCAAAGAATTTATAACAGTCTATAACAGCTTAGTTACCAGTCAAGAAGTAGATCTTTGCGAATTATCTATACAATATAAAGACTATGCTGAATGGCAAATAAGTAAAGAACAACTTCAACAATTAGATAAAGAAAAAGAATATTGGCATAAGAAATTATCTGGTAATTTACCTGTACTAGAGCTTCCAGTAAATAAGATGAGGCCGAAAATGAAGACATATAATGGAGATTCATTTTCTTATAGTTTTTCTAAGGATTTAAGTACATCTATACAATTGTTTAGTAAGAAACGTGGAGCAAGTTTATTTATGACTTTGATGTCAGGAATTAACGGCTTGTTATCACGATATGTTAATACAGGTGACATTATTATTGGTACACCAGTAGCTGGACGAAATCATTTAGATTTAGAACAACAAATAGGACTGTATTTGAATACTTTAGCTATTCGTACTCAATTTGATAAGAATGCAAGCTTTGAAGATTTGTTGTCAATTCAAAAATCTACACTATTAGATGCCTATTCCAATCAAAAATACCCGTTCGATACTTTGGTTGATGAATTGGCTACTAATAGAGATACCGGAAGATCAGCACTATTTGATGTTATGGTGGTCTTACAAAATCAACATAATTTACTAGGTTCTTCAGATCTAGGATTAGAAGAATTATCATTAGAGCCTTATTTAGATGTTCAAAGGAAAGTAACTCCGTTTGATCTTAGTTTCATTTTCTCCGAGCAAGAAGGGAAAATTTCTTTACATCTGGAATATAATACTGATATTTATGATGCTGTGTTTATTGAAAAACTTGTATGTCATTTAGAAAGTTTCTTAGAAAATTCTATTGATGATCCAAGTCTTAGCATTACAGATATTAATTTCTTGAAAACTCAAGAAGAACATCAGTTGTTACATGAATTCAACAATACAGATATTATATATCCAAAGGGTAAGACAGTTGTAGATATATTTATTGATCAAGCCATCAAAACTCCAAATTCAACTGCTATCTTTTTCGAAGGAAAAAAAATAACATATAAAGAATTAGATGAATTGTCAAATGAATTGGGAAATTATTTGAAATCAAATTATACTCTTGATATTGAAGACCTTATCGGTGTAAAATTAGAAAGGAGTGATTCGTTGATAATTAGTTTACTAGCAATTTTAAAATTAGGATGTGCTTATGTTCCTATTGATCCAAATTATCCAGAACAACGAATATCGTTTGTTGAAAAAGATAGCAATTGTAAGTTAACTATAGACATCGATTTACTAGAATTATTTAGATCTTCAGAACCTCAATCAAAAGAGCTTCCAATAGTATCAATAAAACCAACAAATTTAGCATACGTAATTTATACATCAGGTTCCACAGGGAAGCCTAAAGGAGTTATGATAGAACATGGTAGTTTATTAAATCTGTGTTTCTGGCATATGGATGCCTATGACTTAAAGATCTCAAGTAGAGGAACTTTATTTGCAGGATCTGGATTTGACGCTTCTGTTTGGGAGATTTATCCATATTTGTTATCAGGTGGTTCATTATATCCTATTGCTAGTAAAGGAGTTAGGTATGATGTTAACTTGCTTAAAGATTTTTTAGACCAACATGAAATCACACATTCCTATTTGCCAACAAGGATTTGCGAACAGTTAGTATTAGAAAGTTTGGAACTGGAACGTACAAAAATTTTGACTGGAGGTGAAGCACTTAAGTTACCTGAGGGAATTAAAAACTTAAAGATCTATAATAATTACGGGCCTTCAGAAAATACTGTTGTTACTACTAGTTTTAATTTAAAAGATCATTTAGAAGATGCAATACCTATTGGTCGTCCTATTTCAAATACCAAGGTGTATATTCTATCCGATTCATTGAGATTACAACCAGTTGGAGTAGTTGGAGAGTTATGTGTTTCTGGAGTAGGTTTGTCTAGAGGTTATCTTAATCACAAGGAGATGACATCCGAAAAATTTATAAGTCATCCTTTTATGGTTGATGGACGATTATATAAGACAGGAGACTTAGCTCGTTGGTTGCCTAATGGTACTATTGAGTATATCGGTAGAAAAGATGATCAGATAAAAATAAGAGGTTATCGAATAGAACTGGGAGAAATTGAAAATGTAATAGCTTCTCGATCTGGAATAGAACAAGCTTTAGTACAAGTAGATGTGCAAAACGGAGATCAAGTACTTGTGGCTTATATTGTATCTAAAGAAGCATTTGATAAGCAATCACTACGAGCCTCTTTAAGTCAGGAACTACCAGATTATATGGTACCTAGTTATTATGTGAATTTAGATGTTATTCCTTTGACCGCAAATGGAAAAGTAGATAAACACGCACTGCCATCAGTTGGAATAGAAGATCTTATTCGACAAGAATATGTAGCTCCTACTAATGAGATAGAAGAACATTTAGTATCTATATGGGAGGATGTTTTAGGAATAGAAAAAATTGGAATTACTGATAACTTTTTTGAATTAGGTGGGAATAGCCTAAAAGCAACAATTCTGGTTAATAGAATAAATAAAGCTTTTGACAAAAGGTTCTCGATTCAAGATCTATACGATACTCAGGAAATAGTTGGGGTATCAACAAAGTTAAAATTCATTGTTTTTCAAAACCAATTAAAATCCGATAACATTGACGATTTTGATGAAGTAATAATATAAAATATCTACTGGTTTTATTGTTTGACCAGAACTTACTTGCACTAATTTATACTGAGATCAAAACAAGATCAATATTCAATTTATTTGACTTAAAGTCATTGTAATACCTGTATACTGATATCCGAAATTTAACTTCAGATATATATCAGTATAATCTTAAAAAATATATCGTGATTGAAAATTTAATTCATACGCTGGAATCATTAAGTATTGGTGTTAAAGTACAAGATGGAGATATAAAAATTAATGCTCCAAAAGGTGTTTTAACCAATGAAATTGTGAACGATATCAAAACTCATAAAGAGCAGTTGATTAGTTTACTTTCTTCATATGAGCCTATACCGAGGTCAACTGAAAAGGAGTATTATGATCTCACCTCTTCTCAAAGACGTTTATGGACATTAAGTCAGTTCGATGAAGGTAGTATGGCTTATAATATATTTGGAGCATTCGAACTTCATGGAATATTAGATCTTGATAAACTATCATTGGCATTCAACCACCTAATTAGTAGACATGAAAGTTTACGCACAGTTTTTGAAGAAAATAAAAGTGGAGAGTTAGGCCAATATATAATTCCGATAAAAGAGCACTCTTCAGTATTAAAATTTATTGATCTCAGGGAAAATATTACAGAAGAAATTATAGCAAATCGTGTTACATCTTTTCAGAGACATATTTTCGATTTAGAAAACGGACCGCTATTTATTGGAGAGATTATGAAAGTTTCTCCTGATCGATATGTATTGGTATTTAATATGCATCATATTATTGGAGATGGATGGTCTATGGCTGTGTTAAAGAAGGAGTTTATGCTTATTTATAACACACTAGTATCAGGAAGTAGTCTAGAATTACCAGAATTGAATATTCAATATAAAGACTATTCTGAATGGCAAAATAGTAAAGTTCAACAGGAGAATTTGAAAAAATCAGAGTCATTTTGGCTGGATATGTTGAAGGGGGATTTACCAATATTAGAATTACCTTTTCAGAAAGTTAGACCAAAACTAAAAACATATAATGGTTCTAATAGCAAACATATATTTTCTAAAGCATTTACTTCACAACTTAATGCATATAGACAACAAAATGAGGTAACCACATTTATGGTTTTAATGGCAGCTGTAAATGGTTTGTTTTCAAGATATACAAATACTGAAGATTTTGTACTAGGAACTCCTGTGGCAGGGAGAGAACATCCGGATTTAGAAGAGCAAGTTGGTTTGTACTTGAATACTTTGGCTATTCGAACTCAATTCGAAAAATCAACAAGTTTTAAAGAATTACTGGCAATTCAAAAATCCACTTTATTAGATGCTTATTCACATCAAAACTACCCTTTTGATGAGTTGATTGATGAATTGCATTTAAAGAGAGATATGAGTCGATCAGCTTTGTTTGATATTATGGTTGTCTTTCAAAATCAACAAGAGGTAGTCGATCCGGAAGGATCGCTTTTTAATGAAGTTGAATTAGTACCATATCAAAATACAGACAAGTCATTTAGCAAATTTGATATTACACTCGTTTTTTCCGAACAAGACTCACAATTGAACTTAGACTTAGAATTCAATACAGATATTTATGAAGCTGTTTTTATAGAAAAAATAGCGCTGCATTTAGAAAATTTCTTACAAGAATGTATCGCCAATTCTGATCAAAGTGTTACTAAGATTAATTATTTAAGCGAATTAGAGGAGAAACAAATAATATATGATTTTAATGACACTCTAACTCCATACCCAAGTAGTAAAACAATTGTAGATCTGTTTGTTGAACAAGCTATAAATACTCCTGATGCAATTGCAATAACATTTGAAGAAAAAGAGCTAACCTATAAAGAATTGGATGAGCTATCCAACCAATTGGCAAATTACTTAATAAGTAATTATGATATTGAAATTGAAGATTTAGTTGGTGTTAAATTAGATCGCAGCGAATGGTTAATAATTACTTTGTTAGCTGTTTTAAAAACTGGTGGCGCATATGTTCCTATTGATCCAAATTATCCGGAACAACGTATCGCATATATTGAAAAGGATAGCAAATGTAAGTTTACCATTGATGAAGATTTACTAGAGTCATTTAGGAATTCTGAAACTTCATTGAAATCGCTACCAAAAGTTAAGACCAAAGCGAATCATCTCGCGTATGTGATGTATACTTCGGGATCGACAGGAACCCCTAAAGGCGTATTAATTGAGCAACAAAGTATTATTCGCTTGGTAAAATCATCCAACTATTATCAATTTGCACCATCAGATGTATTGTTAACAACAGGGGCATTTTCATTTGATGCTACTACATTCGAGTATTGGGGAACTTTATTAAATGGATCGAAGTTAGTCATCTGTACTAAAGATGTGTTGCTAAATAGTACATTATTGAATAAACAAATTAAAGATACTGCAGTTAACGTAATGTGGTTTACTTCTGGATGGTTCAATCAACTGGTTGATAATGATATAGGGATATTTGAATCGTTAGAAACAGTTTTGGTAGGAGGAGATAAATTATCAGCTGGACATATTAGTACTATTAAGGAGGTTTTTCCAAATCTGAAATTAATTAATGGTTATGGTCCAACGGAAAATACTACATTTTCTTTGACTCACAACATAACTGAAGTAGAAAATGAAATACCTATTGGATCTCCAATAAGTAATAGCACAGTATATATCTTGAATGATGATCTACAAGTACAACCAATTGGTATAGTAGGGGAAATCTGTTTAGGAGGAGATGGTTTAGCAAGAGGATATCTGAATGATCCTGATCTTACTTCTGCGAGGTTTATAACACATCCTTTTTTGGATAATAGTCGATTATATAGAACAGGTGATTTAGGTCGTTGGTTAGCTGATGGTACCGTAGAGTTTATGGGGCGAAAAGATGATCAAGTAAAGATTAGAGGGTATCGTATCGAACTTGGGGAAATAGAAAATGTGATTCTAAGAAAAAAATCGATAGATCAATGTGTAGTTACAGTTGATAAAGTTCAAGAAGAAAATGCAATTATATCTTATCTGGTTAGTGCAGAAACTATAGATAAAAAAGAATTGAGATCTGAACTAAGCAAAGAACTACCGGATTACATGTTACCTAGCTACTATGTTTCCTTAGATAAAATACCACTAACTCCCAACGGTAAGGTAGATAAGAAAGCATTATCAAAGATTGGAAAGGAAGACTTGATTCAAAAAGAATATGTAGCACCTAAGAATGAGTTAGAAGAACAGTTAGTGTCGATCTGGGAAGATGTATTAGGAGTAGAAGATATAGGAGTCACAGACAACTTTTTTGAATTAGGAGGGCATAGTCTAAAAGTAACTTTGGTATGTAATAAAATAAAGCAAATATTGGGTCTCGAGTTAGGAATAAAGGATATGTTTCTCGATCCTACTATTACTGGGATAGCTTTGAGATTGCAAAAGAATACACAATCGGATATTCCTAAAGCAGAAGAAAAAGAAAATTATCCGTTGACGTTTTCTCAAAAAAGACTTTGGATTTTAAGTCAGTTTGAAGAAGGTAGTATCGCATATAATATTCCAGGAGCTTATGAATTGAAAGGTGTAGTAGCTATTGATAAACTAAAAAAAGCACTTAGAGCTATTATAGAAAGACATGAAAGCCTACGAACAGTTTTTTTAACCGATGATCATGGAGATGTACGTCAATATATAAAGAGTATCGATGAGGTTGAAGTGATAATTGATCAAAAAGATTTAAGTAATGTAATCGATCAATCTTCTGCAGTTTCATCAATTATCGAAAATAGTAACAAACATCGTTTTGATCTCGGTGACGCACCGCTTTTAAAATTACAGTTAGTTACATTATCTCAAGAAAAGCATTTATTACTATTTAATATGCATCATATCATCAGTGATGGATGGTCAATGGAGGTACTTAGTAAAGAATTTGCAGTAATATATGGTAGTTTGTTAAATAATAAGAATATTATTTTACCTACACTATCACTTCAATATAAGGACTATGCAGAGTGGTTAACAGGAGAATTACAACAGTCTAAATTACAAGAATCCAAAGATTTTTGGCTAGATAAATTTAAAGGTGATTTACCAGTTTTAGAACTTCCAACGTATCAATCTAGACCTAAAATCAAGACATACAAAGGTGACGCATCAACATATACTTTTTCAAAAGATTTTAGTCATCGTTTGCAACTGTTTTCAGAAAAAAGAGGAGCAAGTTTATTTATGACTGTAATGGCAGGTATAAATGGTTTGTTTTCGAGATATACAGGATTGAGTGATATAGTATTGGGAACTCCAATAGCAGGAAGAGATCATCCAGATCTAGAAGGACAGATAGGTTTATTTCTAAATACATTGGCCATCCGTACTCAGTTTCAGAAATCATATACTTTTGATGATCTTTTAGAGATACAAAAAAGCACATTATTAGATGCATATTCACATCAAGATTATCCTTTTGATGATTTAGTAAATACTTTAGATCTACATCGTGATATGAGTCGTTCTGCTCTATTTGATGTAATGGTAGTATTTCAAAACCAAAGAGGATTACTAGAATCTGATGATTCTTCTATAGAAGGACTAACATTTAATGAATACAAGAATAATCATAGAAAGGTAAGTCAATTTGATATTAGTTTTATCTTTTCTGTAAAGGAAGATTGTTTGCATTTATACTTAGAATATAATACCGATTTATATAAGTCATCATTTATAGAAAAACTATTCAAACATCTCGAAGGTTTTTTAAATGGATGTATTTCAAAACCTCTACAAAGTATACAAACTATTGATTATTTAACTCAATCAGAGCGAACCCAATTATTAGATGATTTTAATACAACAGAGGCTTCATTTCCAGAAAATGAGACAATTGTAGATTTATTTTTAGCACAAGTAAAAAAGATACCAAAAGCTACTGCAGTTATATATGAAGAAAAAGAATTTACCTATCAGGAATTAGATGAGCTTTCAAATGAATTATCTCATTTTTTGTCAAAAAATTACCCTCTTAATTTAGAAGACTTAATAGGCGTTAAACTAAATAGAGATGAATGGTTAGTAGTATCATTGTTAGCAATTTTAAAACTTGGTTGTGCTTATGTACCAATAGATCCGAAATATCCAAAACAGAGAATAGCATATATTGAAAAAGATAGTAGGTGTAAAGTTATTATAGATGATAACTTGCTATCAATTTTTAAAGAAGAAAAGAATACCTCAAAAGAGCCTGTTGATGTACAAATTAGCTCGTCTAATATTGCTTACATAATTTACACATCAGGTTCTACAGGAATACCAAAAGGAGTAATGATAAAGCATAGCAATGCAGTGTCAATGCTCAACTGGAGTAAACTTGAATTTTCATCTACTGATTTTGAAATGTTGTATGCGGTGACTTCTCATTGTTTTGATTTATCGGTTTTTGAAATTTTTTATCCTTTAACTATTGGTAAGAAAATTAGAGTAATAGATAATGGCTTATCAATTACTAAATACCTTTCAAAAGATAAGAAGATACTAATAAATACTGTTCCTTCTGTAGTAGATAGCTTATTAGAACATAATATACCTTTTGATAATATTGTGGGTATTAATATGGCGGGAGAACCGATTCCTATTTCTTTAAGTAACGCATTATTGAAATATGATGTAGAGTTAAGAAATTTATATGGCCCTTCTGAAGATACCACTTATAGTAGCTGTTATCATATAGATAAACTTCATGAACAATCATTACCGATAGGAAAACCTATATCAAACACTCAGTTTTATATCCTGTCAGATGAACTTTTATTACAACCTATTGGAGTAGTGGGAGAGATCTGTATATCGGGTGAAGGATTATCATCAGGATATTTAAACAAAGTTGAACTCACGAATGAGAAATTTGTGCCAAATCCATATCAACCTGGAGAATTAATGTATAGAACTGGTGATTTGGGAAAATGGTTAGCGGATGGTACAATAGGTTTTATAGGAAGACAAGATGATCAGGTTAAGATTCGTGGACATCGAATTGAACTGGGAGAAATTGAACATGCATTAACTCAAGAAGAATCAGTAATAAATTCTGTTGTATTAACAAAAGATTACAAAGGAGAAAAAACTATTGTGGCTTACTTAGTAGGAAACAATTTGGATCAACACAAATTACGAGAATCTCTTTTGGAACAGCTACCGATTTATATGCTTCCATCATATTATAAATTTTTGGAAGAGATCCCATTAACGCCCAATGGTAAAATTGATAAAAAAGCTTTATTAGAATTAGAAGATTTAGAATCTAGTAGTCAGGAATATGTGGCACCTAGAAATAAGTTGGAAAGAGAATTGGTAGAAGAATGGAAAGATCTATTAGAAATAGACCAAGTTGGAATAAGAGATAACTTTTTTGAGTTAGGAGGACATAGTTTAACCGTTAATGCGCTTCTAAATCGTATAAATGTCAACTACAAAACGGTAATCAAAATAGAACAATTCTTTAGTTCACCTACCATTGAGTTCTTGTCATTACATATTGAAAATGTACAATGGCAAAACGAAGAAGTAAAACAAATCGAGAAGAAAAAAATTATTATATAAAATGGAAGTAGCAGCTTTAATAAAGAAAATTCGAGATAACGGCTTAGGAATAAAATTATTAGAAGGGAATCTGGAACTTGTTTTTTATAAGGATGATGTAGATGATTCTCTTATAGAACTTGTTAAAGATAACAAGGAGAATATTATAGAATATTTGAATTCTATTTCTGTTGAAAAGAATCAAATGGAGATCCCTATGTCACTCGATATGGAAACATATTCCATAACTTCTTCTCAATTTAGGTTTTGGATCTTATGTCAGATGCAAGAGATTAATGCTGCATATAACATACCTTTTGTTTTGAAGATGGAAGGAGATCTGGACATCACTATCCTTAACACGACTTTCAAAAGGTTAATGGAACGCCATGAAATTTTGAGAAGCAAATTTGTGGAGTCCGAAAATGGTGATATAAGACAAAAAATAATTAATGTTGAGGAGGTTGGTTTTGAGGTAAATGAGCATGAAGTTTTAGATAGTCAGTCTATCGGGAAGGAGATAACTAAACTTGCAAGCAGTCCATTTGACTTGAAAAGTAACTCATTATTTAAAGTTGATCTTATTCATAGTGGAAGTAATATTTATTATTTATGTTTCAATATTCATCATATTATTAGTGATGCAAGATCAATTGAAATTATCATTAAAGAATTAGGAGAGATATACAATTCATTGATTTCAGGTAAAAAGATTGAATTACCAGTACTTAGCATACAATTTAAAGATTATAGTGAATGGAGTAATAACACAAACAATCTTGATAAGGAAGAAAAGTATTGGTTAGAAAAATTTAAAGGACAACTTCCAGTAATTAATTTACCTACCTATCAGTTACGACCAGCAACCAAAACATATGCAGGGTCAAGTTATGTAAACAATCTTGATCAAGAATTATTAAAAGAACTTAGATCGTTTTCTAGGAAAAACAAGGGAACTCTCTTTATGACGTTAATGGCAGCTCTCAATGGACTGCTATATAGATATTCTTCACAAACAGATATCATTTTAGGAACACCTGTTTCTGGAAGGAATAATTCTCAATTGCAAAATCAAATAGGTTTATACATCAATACATTACCTATTAGAACACAATTTGAAGCGACCACTTCTTTCTTTGAATTGTTCCAATTACTAAAAGAAAATCTGGAATCGGCATATGCTAATTCTAATTATTCATTTGGAGATTTAGTAGACAAACTAAATCTAAAAAGAGATGTAAGTCGTACACCTTTATTTGACATTCTGGTTACCCATCAACAAAAGAATGATAATTCTTTAAAGACGGAAGACAGTTTTACAAATTTAAAGTGTTCTTTCTATAATGATTTCGAAAACACAGTTAGTAAATATGATATTACTTTTAATTTCTTAGAAGATAATAACGATTTAAGTCTTTTTATAGAATACAATACCGATATTTTTGAAGAAGAGTTTATACAGAATTTAGCGTTCAATTTTGAAGAATTTTTAAAGACGTCTATTGATAAACCTAATGTAGAAGTTCAAAAAGTACCACTAGTAAATAGTGAAGAAGAAGACAGGCTGTTAAATTTATTCAATGACACCAAGGTTTCATATAACCCTAAAAAAACAGTAGTCGAAGACTTTTTAGATCAGGCCTCTAGCACTCCCGATAAAATAGCGCTTGCATACCAAAATGAAGAAATAACATATGCAGAGTTAAATGAGAGATCAAATCAATTAGCCCACTATTTATTCGCTTCAGGAATTCAGGAAAGTTCTGCTGTTGCATTGTGTATAGATCGTTCTATTGAATTGATGATTGGAATACTTGGAATCTTAAAAAGTGGTGCTACTTATTTACCATTAGATCCATCATATCCAATAGATCGTATTGATTATATGGTCGAAGATAGTAAGGCTCAGTTTTTAATTACAAAAGAAGAAATTGCAGGGCTCTTACCAAAAAATGCAAATATTATTTCTTTTGAAGAGGAGTCTATTTGGGAATGCTCAAAAGAAAACTTAGAATTCTTACCAACATTTTCAAATGCAGCATACGTCATTTATACTTCGGGTACTACTGGAAAACCAAAAGGAGTACTGGTAACACATAAAAACTTATCCAATTTCTTTGTGGGATTGAATGATAGATTTGGTCAGCTAGAAAAAGATGAGAATTGGCTTGCTGTTACAAGTATAAATTTTGACATCTCAATTTTAGAAACTATTTGGACGCTAACCAGAGGTAGTAAAATTGTGTTACAACCAGATAGGCCTGTTTTGCTAACAGACAATACATCAGCTATGGATTTTAGCTTATTGTATTTTGCAGCTCAAGAAGAAATTGCATTTGAAAATAAGTACAAATTATTATTAGAAGGTGCCAAATTCGCTGATGAAAATGGATTCGAAGCGATTTGGATTCCAGAGAGACATTTCCATAGTTTTGGAGATCAATTTCCGAACCCTTCTGTAGCAGCAGCAGCAGTATCCACCATTACAAATAATGTTACCATACGATCAGGAAGTGTTGTGTTGCCATTACACGATCCTGTAAGAGTGGCAGAAGAATGGTCTATGGTAGATAATTTATCAAATGGAAGAGTAGAAATGTCCATAGCATCTGGTTGGCATCCAAATGATTTTGTTTTGGCTCCAGATGACTACCATACACGTCATCAAAAGATGCAGGATAAATTAAATACGGTAGTTGAATTATGGGAAGGAGGAACACTAACACGAAAAAATGGAGTTGGTAAGGATACCACTTTCAGAATACATCCAAAGCCAATTCAGAGTAAATTACCTATTTGGATTACTTCTGGAGGAAATGTGAAAACATTTGAATATGCAGGATCTATTGGAGCTAATGTATTAACGCATTTACTTGGGCAAAGTATAGAAGATCTTGAATTTAAAATCGACAGCTATAGAAAAGCCCTGAAAGAAAATGGGTTTGATCCTGAAAAAGGGAAAGTTTCATTAATGTTACACACTTTTGTTAGTGATGATCTTTCTTTTGTAAAAGAAACTGTAGAAGAACCATTTAAAAATTATTTACGTCATTCGGCAAACCTGATGAAATCTATCGCTGATGATAAGGGGCTTGATTTAGAGAAAGACCTTGATGTGTTGATTGAAATGGGGTTCCAACGTTTTTATAAAACAAGTGGTTTATTTGGAACTCCAGAAACCTGTATGAAACGCATTCAGGAATTATATAAAGTTGGAGTAAATGAAATCGCGTGCTTAATAGACTATGGAATTGACACGAATATTGTTTTATCAAATTTAGAGCACTTGAAAGGATTACAGGATTTGATATCAAGATCAAAAACTCAAAATCAGTTCTTAAAAAAACGAATGGAGTTAGACTGGTCTACTTCTAGTTTGATAAAAGAAAATCAGATAACACACCTGCAATCAACTCCATCTTTTATTCAAGAGTTATTAATAGATAAAGAAGGTAGAGATGCTTTAGAACAGATTGAAACCTTATTAATCGGGGGTGAGGCGCTTCCATTGTCTTTGTCCAGACAATTAGAAGAGCTTAGAAAAAAACCACTTTTTAATATGTATGGCCCAACCGAAACTACTATTTGGTCTACTATTAAAGAAATATATGAAGATCGTAATATAAGTATTGGAAAACCAATAGCTAACACCCAGATATATATACTAAATAGTTCTAATCAACTATGTCCTACTGGAGTAATAGGTGAATTGTGTATAGGAGGAGACGGAGTTTCTAAAGGATATTTGGGTAGACAAGATTTGACTGATGAAAAATTTATAACTAACCATTTTTCTGGAAAAGGTAAAATCTATAAAACCGGTGATTTAGCACGTTGGTTGCCTAATGGAGAATTAGAATGTCTGGGAAGAATAGATAATCAGGTAAAAATTAATGGGCATAGGATTGAACTTGGTGAAATCGAAAATAGTATTGAAGAATTTCCTGGAATTATAAAAAGTGTAGTGAATTCTGTTGATAATAATGGAACTAAAAGCCTAGCAGCATATTTAACAATAAATGAAGCATACAATGCTAATGATTTGTTAGAATACCTAAATCTAAAATTACCTAAGTATATGGTTCCATCATTTTTGATGGTATTAGATGAGTTTCCAATGACCCTAAATGGTAAAATAGATAGAAAATCTCTTCCAGAACCAAATGTTTCCAATATAAGTAAAAACAAGTTTGTAGCTCCAAAAAATGATTCAGAAAGAATACTGGTTGAGATCTGGGAAAAAGTTCTAAAATCTGAAAATATCGGGACTGAAGATAACTTTTTTGAACTAGGTGGAAATTCACTTTTGGTGATGCGTATGCTAACACATATTCGAAATGAATTTAAAGTAGAAATATCAATTGTAGAATTTTTCACCACAAAAAACATTCAGGATCTTTCAGGTTTAATTGCGGAAAAAGAAAATACAGATAGTATTACCGAAATTAAATTTGTAGAAAACAAACCACAATATCCCCAATTATCTTTTTCACAAGAACGACTTTGGTTCCTTGATAAATTAAGTGGAAGTACTCATTACCATATGCCTCTAATTTTTGATTTAGATGGTCAGGTGAATTTTGAAATCTTAGAAAAAGCCTTTAAAACAATAATCGAAAGACATAAAGTTTTGCGAACCATATATCTCCAAAACAAAGGAGAAGCATATCAGAAAGTCATTCCATTTGATCAATGGAAAATGAATTTAGTTCGTGACTTTGAGAATATGGGTGATACAAGTATCGAACAATTAATAATTAGTGAAATTCATAAACCTTTTGATCTTGAAAAAGACTATATGCTAAAAGCAAGTGTTTTTTCTGAAAGTGATGAGACCTCAAAGTTATTGATTTTAATGCATCATATCGCTTCAGATGGGTGGTCAGTTTCATTATTGTTAAAAGAACTTGAACTTCTTTATAACGGATTAATAAATGACCCTACTTTTAAGCTAAAACCTTTAGATATACAATATGTTGACTACAGTATTTGGCAAAGGGAACAAATTAAAGGTGATTTTATCGACAAACAATTATCATATTGGAAAGCACATTTAAAAGATTTAGAGCCATTAAACCTTCCAATCGACTTTCCTAGAAAGGCCCAACAAAGTTTTCAAGGAGATCATTATCATTTTACTATAGATACAGATACTTCAAAAAGAGTATACGATTATTCAGAGAAAGAAGGCACTACGCTTTTTATGACATTATTAACTACGTTCAAAGTGCTATTGAGTAGGTATAGTAATCAAACTGATATTTGTATAGGAACACCTATTGCCAATAGAGAACAAGAAGAAGTGGATAAGTTAATTGGCTTTTTTATCAATACCTTGGCATTACGCAGTAACCTTGATGGAAATCCTAAATTTAATGATTTATTAAAAACGATAAAGGAAAATACATTAAATGCTTACGCTCATAAGCATGCACCATTTGAACAGGTAGTAAACCAGACAGTGAAAACAAGAGATTTGAGCAGAAGTCCTTTGTTTCAAGTAATGTTTGTTCTTCAAAATAAAGAAGAAAATCCAGAATATAAACTAGGAGATGTTACTCTTAAATCTGGTCCTTATACTTACGAAAAATCTCAGTTTGAATTAATTTTTAGTGTTACAGAAACACCAAAGGGACTAAGTGTGGGTGTTAAGTATTGTAGCGACTTATTTAAAGAAGAAACAATAGTACAATTGGCGCAACACTATAAAAATCTAATACATTCAGTACTTGATAATCCAAACCAGAATATTAATAACATAGAGTTCTTAGATGTAGATGAAAAACAAGAGCTGTTAGAAAGTTATAATGATACTTTGGTTACCTATCAAAAAGAGTTAGTGATTAATTCATTATTTAATCAAAAAGTAATTCAATCACCAGATAATGTAGCGATTAAATATGAGCAGAATTCATTAAGTTATTTGGAGTTAGATCAGATTTCCAATCAGTTAGCCAGATATCTACAAGCTACCTATTCTATTGATAGAGGAGATATCATAGGTGTAGAATTGGAAAGATCAGAATGGCTTATTGTAACAATGCTAGCAGTATTTAAATTAGGGTGTACTTATCTGCCAATAGATCCAAGTTTTCCTGAAGTTAGAAAAGAATATATCATTAATGATAGTAACTGTAAAAGGATAATTAAATCCACTTTGATAGATGAATTTGATAACTGTAAACAAGATTTTGACGAAAAAGGATTAGATGTAAAGGTTGAACCAGGTAATCTAGCTTATATCATATATACTTCTGGTACTACAGGTAAGCCTAAAGGAGTAATGATTACGCATCAAGCAATTTTGAACACCATTTTATCTCAAATAGATGCTTTTAAAATTAATTCCTTTGAGAATTGTTTACAATTTTCAAATCAATGTTTCGATTCCTCAATCTTTGAAATATTGATCAGTCTATTAGGAGGAGCTACATTGGTGATTTTGGAAGAATCAATGAAATTAGACATACCAGCTTTTATCAATTATATTGAAAAGCATCAAGTTACATTGGCAATATTGCCTCCGTCATTCGTAACGCTCTTAGACGTAGATAAACTATCAACGATAAAACGACTTGTTACAGCAGGAGAGGAAGCTCCAATACAAAAAGCCAAAGAGTTTTCTGAAATAGGGATCTATACGAATGGATATGGTCCAACAGAAAGCAGCGTATGTACACTGACGTATGAAGGAGAAATAGGTGACAAAATTCCGGTAGGAAAACCAATAGCAAATACCAAGGTTTATATTTTATCCGAAGATCTCGAATTACAACCAAAAGGAGTCATGGGTGAGTTATGTATAGCAGGTGCCGGATTATCCATAGGATATTTAAACCGCCCAGAATTGACTAAAGAAAAATTTGTAGATAATCCTTTTGTTGTTGGTGAAAAGTTATACCGTACCGGAGATTTGGCTAGATGGTTGCCTAATGGAAATATTGACTTTTTAGGTAGGAAGGATTCACAAGTGAAAATTAGAGGATATAGAATAGAGTTGGGAGAAGTCGAGTATGTTCTATTAGAACAAAAGAACTTGGTTAAGCAGGCAATTGCAGCGATAACAGAAAAAAACGGGATGCCTATACTAGTATCATATATTGTTCCTGGCGATGAGTATAATAAAGAAGAGTTAAAGACTATTCTTAGGAGAAACTTGCCGGACTATATGATCCCAAGCTTTTTCATCGAAATTGATGAAGTAGCAGTAACTTCTAATGGTAAAATAGATAAAGCAAAGTTACCTGATATAGATCAGCAGAGCCTTGTAAAACAGAAGTATGTTGCCGCAGAAAATGATATTGAAGATAAAATAGTACAAATAATATCAGATGAATTTGATATTCCAATAGGAAGAATCGGAGTAAATGATAACTTTTTCGATTTAGGAGGTAATTCTATCAATATGGTTAAAGTTTTATCAGTTTTGAATGCTGAGTTTATAGAGGAAATAAAGATTGTTCACCTTTTTCAATATCCTACAGTACGTAGCCTTACAAAGGCATTTTTTAATAAGAATGATAGTATCATTGAAGAAGAAACTAGTGAAGAGTTAGAGGAAGATTTTGATTTTGATGAGGAACTAAATGAGTTTACAAATTTAATAGATTAAAGAGATGAATAAAGGTCAAAATAAAACAGACATTGCAATTATAGGGATGTCTTGTAAATTCCCAAAGTCTAATGATGCTAAGGAATTTTGGACTAATGTAAGTGAAGGTAATGAACTATTTGGATTTTATTCAGATGAAGAGTTATTGAAACATGGATATTCAGAAGATAAAATTTCGAAATCAAATTTTGTAAAGAGTAAGATAGAAATACCAGATGTAGAAAGTTTTGATTATCGTTTTTTTAATTATACTAAAGCCGAAGCGGAAATGATGGATCCGCAATCTAGGATATTACATGAGCAAGTATGGTTAGCTCTGGAAGACGCTTCGTGTGATATTTCTAATTATAAGAAAAAAATAGGTTTATTTTTGACAGCCTCTAATAATGAGTTATGGTTGGCTCATTCTAAAATAAATCCTAATGATAAAGTAAATCCTTTTTATATATCTCAATTAGCAGATAATAAATTTTCAAATACACTAATTTCATATAAATTAAACCTTAAAGGTCCTAGTTATTATATCAATACGGCTTGCTCAAGTTCACTTACAGCTGTTCATTTAGCATGTAGAAACTTACTCTTAAAAGAATGTTCCATGGCGGTCGCAGGAGGGGCAAAGATTGTTTCTAATGTGAATAAAGGATATACTTTTCAAGAGGGGATGATATTTTCAAAGGATGGATATTGTAAAGCATTTGATGAAGATTCATCAGGAACCATTTCAGGTGAAGGATCTGGAGTAGTTGTTTTAAAGAGGTTAGATGATGCAATCAATGATGGAGATCAAATATATGCAGTTATTAAAAGTTCTGCTGTTAATAATGATGGCGGAAATAAAGTAGGATATACAGCTCCGAGTATAGACGGTCAATCAAACTGCATAAAATTAGCACATAAAATAGCAAAAATAGATCCGAATACAATTACTTATGTAGAAGCTCATGGAACTGGAACAAAGTTAGGTGACCCTATAGAGATTGGAGCATTAAATAAAGCTTTTAATTATGATAAAAATCATAAATGTTATATTGGTTCAGTAAAAACAAATCTTGGACATTTAGACACTGCTGCAGGCATTACCGGATTAATAAAAACTGCCTTAGCCATTAATAACAAATTAATTCCTCCTTCTTTAAATTTTACAAGACCAAATCCTGAAATTAATTTTGAAGAAGGCCCTTTTCAAGTTGTTACAGAATTAAAGCAATGGCAGACTTCTGTAGAAAATCCAATTAGAGCAGGAGTGAGTAGTTTTGGAATAGGAGGAACCAATGCGCATGTGATTTTGGAAGAAGCACCGTTTAGAAAGACTACAAGTCGTTCTAGACCGTATCAGTTACTTACTTACTCGGCAAATACCTTTAATTCTTTAACCAATTATTCTAAAAGCTTAAGTAAGTTCCTAGAAAGTGAAAAAGAGATGAATTTAGCTGATGTGGCTTATTCTTTAAATACAGGTAGGAAATCATTTAAATATAGAAATTATATCGTCTCTGAAAACGATATGAAGGCATTACAAAACTCAAAGTTTTCTAATAATAGTGCAGGAAATGAATCTAGTGCATTAAAAAAGAATATAGTTTTTCTTTTCTCAGGCCAAGGCAGTCAATATTTTAAGATGGGAAAAGATCTGTATGAACAGGAAACATACTTCAAAAATTTAATGGATAATGGTTTCGATATCTTGAAAAGTATCACAAATTTAAATTTTAAAAAAATAATTGGATATACTGAAGAAGACGAGGTTGATGAGACGTTGATAAATGAAACACAATATACACAGCCACTGTTATTTTTAATTGAATATAGCATTGCAAAACTACTTTTACATTGGGGAGTTTCTCCAAAACATATGATTGGCCATAGTCTTGGAGAGTATGTTGTAGCTTGTATAAGTGGAGTTTTTTCTTTTGAGGATGGATTAGAACTTGTTGTAAGAAGAGGCGAGTTGATGAGTAAAACATCTGAAGGCGCAATGTTATATGTTGATTTATCGAGAGACAAAGTAGAAAGATTTTTGAATGAAGATCTTTCAATTGCAGCAATTAATACTCCAGATACTGTTGTTATATCCGGTAAAAAGAAAGCTATAGAAAATCTGATTTCTAGGCTAGAAAAAGAGGAAATAACTACTATTAAACTTAAAACTTCGCATGCCTTTCATTCTATTCTAATGGATGAAATTATCGAAGATTTTAAGAAAGTGTTAGAGGAAATTAGCTTTAACGAACCTAAAATGAGTTTCATATCCAATTTATATGGCAAAGAAATTTCGGATAATATTTCACCAGAATATTGGATAAATCATTTAAGAAATACAGTAAGGTTTTCAGATGGAATTAACTCTATTTCAGAAGCAGAGAATCTACTATTTGTTGAAATAGGACCAGGGAATACTTTATTAAATTTTTGTAAGAAAAACATAAAGTCAAGTGAAATTTTTCAGACAATTCGTCACCCTAAAGAAATGGTAGACGATAATCAAAAACTTACCATTTTTCTTGGAGAATTATATACTAAAGGGGTAGATCTTAATTGGGAAAATTATTACGAAAAAGAGGTTAGAAATAAAGTTTCAATTCCTAAGTATTGTTTTGATAAATATGTATTGGATGTTAAAGTAGATCCATTTGAAAATATATCAGACTTAAATATAAAGGATTCATTGAAGTCAATATCTGATTGGTTTTATGAACCGTCATGGAAAAGAAAAAATAGACTGAACAATGTTGGTTATAAGGAAAATGAAATATTTTTAATTTTTGAAGATTCTATAGGATACAGTAAGTTACTAGTTGAGAAATTTAGAAATAAGAATAATTTTTTCGTTATTAAAAAATCAAAAGAATTTTTAAGTCACGACAATAATCATTTTGAATTAGATACCGAAAATGAAAATCATTTAAAATTATTATTTAAAGAATTGTCCTTAGAAGACTCGAAAACTTTGAATGTAATTCAGATGAACTCACTTGGAAAGGAAGAGTACAAAGAAAGCTTATCTGAATTTAATACCACAGTAAGTATCGTTCAAAGTATTAAATCTTGCTATCAAAGAAATAAAATCAACCTGTATATTTTAACCAATAATGTTAACAATGTTATAGGAAATGAAGAGATTAATCTTAATAATTCAATCAATTCAGGAATACCAGTTATAATATCCCAAGAGAATAATAATATTAATTGTTGTTGTATAGATCTAGCTTTGGATGATAATAAAAGTGAAGTGATATCAAATGTTTTTAAAGAAATTAATTCAAATATCTCTGACAACTACATAGCTTATAGAAATAAATATAGATGGGTAAAAAGTTTTAATCCTGTAAAAATTGAAAAAACTAAAGAATCCACAAGAATTAGAGAAAAAGGAACTTATTTAATTACAGGTGGCTTAGGTAATTTAGGTTATTTACACGCTAAACATTTGTTAGAAAATTACAATGCTTCGGTAATTATTTTAGGAAGGAGTGAAATTGAAAATAATTTTGATAATAATAAGAAAGCATTAAGATTTGAAGAGTTAAGTCAAATAGGTAATGCAAAATACTATAATGTTGATTTAAAGGATCTGAGTTCTTTGCAAAAAATAGTAGATAATATTGAAGATACTATAGGGGAAATAAATGGTGTTTTTCATTTTGAAGGCACTATTTCGGGTAATTCTATAAAAGTTATGGATTTCTTAGATAAAGGAGACCTAGATGAGCAATTTGAAGCTAAAGTTTTGAGTACAATTACCTTGGGAAAAATATTTTATAATAAACAACTAGATTTTTGTTTATTATCTTCTTCATTGTCAACTATAATTGGAGGTAAGGAGTCGATTGCTTATGTAGCTGCTAACTCCTTTTTAGATTCATTTTGTAACTCAGAGGTCATTAAAAATTGTATAACCATTAATTATGATGGATTTAGTTTTAATAACCAATCCGGTAATAATGGTATTAATTCGGATAATGTAATTGATATTTTAAATAGAGTTCTGTCGTTAAACGATATTAATCAAATAATTGTTTCAACCAGGGATATAGACTACAGATTGTCTGAGTGGATTACTAATAATAAGGAAAATAACAGAGAAAATACTATAAATGATACTTTAGGAAAAAGCAAAATAGACGAAATCGATGTTGATCGATCACTTTTATCTTCTAATTATATTGAGCCTACTTCCCCAATTGAAATGAAACTGATTGATTTATTTCAAAACCTTTTCGATTTAAATAAGATAGGAATAGAAGATAATTTTTTGGAATTAGGAGGGAATTCTTTACTGGCGACTCAGCTAATTAATAAAATTAATAAGGAGTTGGAAATAGAGATATCAATTTCTGAAGTCCTAACCAATAACACCATTAAAGATTTAGCACTGTTAGTTGAAGAAAGACAATGGTTACAAGATGAAAGGGAGTTATCTAATGAAATCATATTATAATCTTCTTTGGTGTAATAGGATTAAACATAAATTCACAGATGAGAAATTTGCTTAAAGAATTACGAGAGCACAATATTTACGTTTCATTACAAGGGGAAGAACTTAAATTGAAATTTAATGGAGAAAAGCTTCCTGATGATTTAATTTCAAGAATTAAAGAGTATAAACAGGAAATAATAAAGTACTTAAAACAAGGGAGTCAACAAAATAATTCTAAGGAAAAAATTCCAAATACGCTTTTATCCGAAGAAGGTTATATGTTATCAAATTCACAAAATAGATTATGGATTTTGGATCAGGCAGAAGGAGGGTTACCGGCATATAATATTAGTAATCAAACTATTTTAGATGGTAATTATAATATTGATCTTTTTAAAGAAGCGATTTTTCTATTGCTAGATCGTCATGAAATACTAAGAACTGTTTTTAGAAAGAACAATGAGGGAGAACCGCGACAATTTGTATTATCCAGCGAGGAAATTAATTTTAAGATAGATTATGTAGATTTAAGAGGAGAAGAAGAGCAAAATGAAGCCATTATCAACTTTATAAAAAAAGATACGTACAGAGTGTTTTCTATTGAAAAAGGGCCTCTATTATCAGCAGCATTGATTCATTTGGAAAACGAAATATATATATTCCATTATAATATGCACCATATAATAAGTGATGGATGGTCTTTAAAAATACTTGCCAATGAGGTAATAAAAATATATAATAATTTGTGTTCTGATGAAATCGGAACTTTAAGACCATTAAGGATTCAATATAAAGATTTTGCTGCTTGGCAAAGTGCCAAAATTGAAAATGGGAATTATTCGGCGCATCAAAACTTTTGGAATAAACACCTTTCGGGGAAATTACCTCAATTGAATTTACCTTCAAATAAGCAAAGGCCTTCGATAAAGACCAATAAAGGAGAATTACTAGAAATGTATTTGCCTAGTAAAGTAGTTTCAGGCTTACATTCATTTGCCCAACAAAATAATGGCTCTTTATTTATTAGTATACTATCTATTTGGAATATTTTAATGCATAAATATAGTGGAGAAAAAGATATCATTATCGGAACTCCCGTGGCTGGACGTGAACATATAGATTTAGAAAATCAAATAGGCTTTTATGTAAATACACTCGCGCTAAGAAATAATGTAGATCCAGATAATACTTTTATTGAACATTACAATTATACGAAAGAGAGAGTTCTGTCAGCGCTCTCTTATCAGACATATCCTTTTGATCTCTTAGTTAACGAATTAAATATCCAAAGAGATCCAAGTAGAAATGTTGTGTTTGACATTATGTTGGCTTTACAGAATACAGAAAAAATATCTAAATCCGAAAATCATGAAATAACTCCAGGCGAAGTTTATTCTAAAGGCGAGTCTAGAACCAAATTCGACATGGGAATAACTTTTTTTGAAGTAGAATCTTTATTAAAGTTTCAGATCAATTTTAATACAGCTATTTATGACAAAGAAATGATTACCCAAATGATGCATCATTTTAAACTGTTGTCTGAAGCATGTATTACTTCCAATAAAGTAAAGATTCGTGATATTGATTTTTTATCAGAAAAAGAAAAACAAAAACAACTTTTTGATTTTAATTCTTTTAATCTAGGAGATAATGATGGAAAAACATTTCTTGAATATTTTAATGAAAAAGTCAAACGATTTCCGAAACATATAGCAATTCAAAAAGAAAATAGAAAAATAAGTTACAACCAATTAGATAGTGATTCAAATCAAATAGCAAATTTTTTGATTAAAAATGGAATTAGAAAGGGAGATTTTATACCATTCTCTCTAGCTGATAAAGTTGATGCAATTACAACGATGTTGGGGGTTATGAAAGTTGGAGCTGCTTATGTACCTATATATGATAGATTTATAAAAGGAGAGGTAAACACTATTCTTAATGATATAGAAGCAAAACTATTTATTACAGATTTATCCATTAAAGAAGAGAAAGGAAATATTGATGATGTTTCTTTAGTAAGTTATGAAGATATGCTCTCAGATTCTTTTGAATCTGAAATAACCGAGCCTATTAAAATAGATAAGGAAGATATTGTGTATGTTATCTATACATCGGGAACAACCGGTAAACCTAAAGGTGTATTGGTAACCCATGGTAATCTGAGTGATTATTTATTAGGATTGACACAAAAACTTAATATCGAAAAGAAAAGCCATTATGGTTTAATGTCAACTTTAGGTGCAGATTTAGGATATACATTTCTTTATGGAGCATTAGCAACAGCAGGTACATTACATGTATTTTCAGACGAAATGCTTAAGGACAGTCCTAAGTTAATCTCTTATTTTGAAAACAATGTCATTGATTATATTAAAATTGTTCCTGAACATTGGAACTCTATTCATAATGATGGGACACATCTTATCCCTCAAAAGGCTATTGTTTTTGGAGGAAGTGTGTTAAATATGAGGGTAATTGAAAATTTAAACAGAAGTAGAGCTAAAATAGATATTTATAATCATTATGGACCAACAGAAACCACAATTGGTAAATTAATGCATAAAGTAGATCTTTCGTACCGATATAACAGTGTATATATAGGGAAACCTTTTTCGAATACAAAAATATATGTTTTAGGGTCCAATTTAGAGTTGTTGCCTATTGGATGTGAAGGAGAATTATGCATTGGAGGTGATGGTGTATCTAAGGGATATTTGAATAGAAAGAATCTTACCGATGAAAAATATATATCAAATCCTTACTGTAAGAGTGAAAAGTTATATAGAACAGGTGATATTGTAAAGTGGAACTCAGATGGACAAATTGTTTTTCTTGGACGAAAAGATGATCAATTAAAAATTAGAGGTTATCGTGTTGAACCAGATGAAATTGTTAATAATTTAATCAGTTTTGAAGAAATAAAAGAAGCAATTGTTGTATTAAAAAATGAGAATTCAGAAGATTATTTATGTGCCTATTTGGTTATTAATTCTGATACAATTGATCTTCGTCAGGTGCGTGAAAAATTAGAAGATATTTTGCCTTTATATATGATTCCAAACTTTTTTATAGAAGTGGATAGTATACCTTTGACATCAAACGGGAAAATAAATAAAGATGCATTACCCTCACCTTTATCAAAAGGTGTTCTTCAACAAAAAGAATATATAGCGCCCAGAAATGAAATGGAAATTAAGTTGGTAGAGGTTTGGAAAGAACTTCTAGGAATTGAAAGAATTGGTATTAATGAAAACTTTTTTGAATTAGGAGGCCATAGTTTAAAATTAATAAAACTTGTAAATGCCTACCATAAAATTTTCAATGTAGAAATAAAATTAAAAGATTTATTCGTTTTTAAGACCATTGAAAAACATGCAGAATTAATAGAAGTTCAAAGCTTAATTAATAATCAAAATAATACATCAAAAAAAGATGAGGAAACGATATCTTTTTAAATAGAAGCCATCAAATTTTTGATTTTAGAAAATACTATAGCCTTAGCTATATAAGGTTAGTTTTTTAGAATATAGAGAAGATAAGGTTCACTATAAAATTTAAAAATGAACATTATGAATAGTGATATTTTAAATTTATTGAAAGAATTAAAAAAACTCGAAGCAAGATTATATGTTGAAAATGGAGTTTTAAAACTAGATATACAAAAAGAATTACTTACAGATACTCTAAAAAATGAAATTAAAGAAAATAAAGAAACCTTAATAGATTTATTAAGCGTTAAAAGAAATAATGAATATGAAGCTATAGAGAAATCAGAAAGAAAATTATCGTATCCGTTAAGTGAACAGCAAGAACAAATTTGGCTAGCTTGTCAAATGAAAAATGGATCGCGGGCATTTAATATGCCTACTTATATCGAATTTGGGAATGATTTTGAAATAAATAAATTTAAAAAAGCGATATATGAGGTTATTAAAAGATACGATATTCTTCGAACAATTTTTGTAAATGAAGATGGTATAGTAAGACAAAAAGTTATTTCCTATAAGGAGTTTAATTTTAAAATTTTAGAGAAAAACCTCGAAGTTGAGAATGATTATAATTTGGTAGAGAAACATATTATTGAAGATACATCAAAAGAATTTGATTTAACTCAATATCCTCTGTTTAAAATTCATTTACTAAAGTTATCTAATAATAAGTTTGTAGTATACTATAATCTTCATCATATAATATGTGATGGATGGTCATCAGAAATTTTGAGAAATGAAATTTTTAACTACTATAAATCAGATGATATTAGTAATGTGTATTCAGAATTGGATACTCAGTATTCAGATTATGCAGTATGGCAAAAAGGAAATAGAGATAAGTTGTATTTCAAAAATAAAGATTTTTGGAAATCAAAACTAGATAAAGGAATGGTTCCTTTAGATTTAAATTTTGCAAACCCCAGACCTAAAAGTAAGAAATATGAAGGTAGATCAGAGTCAGTTATTTTACCTAAAGAGTATTTATATAAATTAGAAAGTATAGGGAAGAAAGAGCATATAACACTTTACATGCATTTACTTGCTATTTCCTCTTTACTGCTTTATAAGTTTTCATATCAAAAAAACTTAGTAATTGGTACAGCAATGTCAGGTAGAACACATCCTGATTTAGAAAATCAATTAGGGTGTTTTGTGAGATCCGTTCCATTATTTTTTAATATTAACCAAGAATTAGACTATTCAAACTATATAAAAGAAACCCAAAAAACTGTTCTAGAGGCTAGGGATAATCAAGATTTTTCTTTTCATAAATTATTAAAAGAATTAAATTATAGAGTGGTTCCTTCAAGAGGGTTATTATTTGATGTAGTGGTTGTAATTGACCAAAATTTATCAGATGTGGCCAATAGTAAGAGTCAAGTAAATCCTTTAAGATTAGAAGTAAATAACAGTAAACATGATCTTACATTTTACTTTGGTTATTATGGTGATACAGTAAGTTTATCTGTCGTTTATAATACCATCTTATTTGAAGAAAAAGATATTAAATCTTTTGTGAATAGTTTTCTTGATTTGACAAGATCCGTCAGTGAAGATTCGACTATAAAAATAGAAACTCTAATGTCAAGTTTATCAGATGTTGAAGAAGATAAAGAATATAAGACTTTTCTGGATCTGGTAACAGACGAAATTAGCGATGATTTTTAAGTTTAATCGTTATTCAAATAAAGTGTTTTTTTGATACCATTTCAGTAAAAGTTAAGATGAAAATAGAACTCTTCATTAATGACTATCTACAGAAATCTATTAAAACGACCTCGTCTTAAACTGTAAATATTTAATACAGTTTTTAAAAACTCACTTAATTAAGAAAGTAACTTTTTTCCTGTTAACTCCATGTTATTTAGGTATGTCTATATAAGAATAGGCATGGTTTTAAAATGTATTGGGTGTAATACAGAATTTGGGTTATCAATTTTCTAATTACCATATAAATACAATAATAAGTTGAAAAAAAAGATTGGAATTATTTCCGGTATGGGAACAAGAGCTGGGTTGTATTTTGTCAATAAATTGATTGATCAAATACATGCGCCTAAGGATCAGGATTTTCCGGAGTTTATATTACATAACAATAGTAGTGTTCCAGATAGGACTTTAGCTATAGTATATGGAAAAGAATCTCCAGAAAGAGAACTGTTAAGGTCCATAAAGATGATGAACGAGTTACAAGTTGATTATATTGTTTTAACCTGTATAACCTCGTATCATTTTGTTAATATGTTGGATAAAGAGTTGCTTAAGAATATTTTAAATCCAGTAGAACTAACTATAAATGTATTATTACAAAAAGGCTACAGAAGAATTGGTCTTATGGCTACAACAGGGACAATAAAGTCGAAGCTTTTTCATAAACACTCTGAAGAAATAGATTTGATTACACTGAATGAAAAAGAACAGGAAGAACTTTTTATGAAGTCTATTTATATGGATGGTGGTTTAAAATCCTCCGAAATTAAGGAAGAAGCATATTATCTTTTCGAAAAAGCATTTGATACTCTTAAAGAGTATGAAGTAGATGTTATGGTAGGAGGATGCTCCGAAGTCCAGATCGGATATGAGAATATTACAACCAAAATCCCATACATTGATACAATGTCGGTACTAGTTGATGAAGTTATAAAAGTAATGAATCTAAAGAAAACTACTAATGAACAAGAAGCTGATACATTCCTTGTTTGAAGGTAAAGTTGAGCAGTATAAAACCAATGTGGCAATAGAATCTGCTTTAGGAAACTTTACATACGATCAATTAAATAATATTACCAATAAGATAGCTTTTTTATTACGTAATTATAGTAACAAGCAAGATTGTGTTGCAACATATTTCAATCAGGAGCTATTCTATATATTTTCAATAATAGGGGTTTTTAAATCGGGAGGAATATATGTTCCTATTGATAAAAAATATAAGAGAAATCATTGGAGAGAATTATTTGAAACTGTTCAACCTCAGGTTATTTTAACTAGTAAGGAACATATAACAGATATTGAAACTTTTAGTGAGATTTTTAATTATAAAGTTCCTAACATTATCTTATTTGACTGGAAAGAGAATTCATTAGATTTCTGGTATTATAAGAAGGAAGAAGAAAAAAAGATAGATGTAGCCGCTTTTAATAAAAATATAACCTTACCAGAGATGACAGGAGAAGAGGCTAATTATATCTTTTTTACTTCTGGTTCTACGGGATCACCAAAGATGGTATTAGGAAAGCATAAAAGCTTAAGTCATTTTATACATTGGGAGTCAGAAACTTTTAAAGTTACTGAAAAAGATAGAGTAGGTCAATTCACATCATTTTCTTTTGACGCATCATTAAGAGATGTATTTCTACCCCTTGCTAATGGAGGAACTATATGTATACCTCCTCAAGAGATAAGAGCAAACATTGTAAAATTGTGTCAATGGATGAGGAAAAGTAAAATTACATTAATTCATACTGTCCCAACTTTCTTTCGATTACTTCTTTCCGAGGATAATACTACAGAAGAGTTCCATTTAAGGCATGTATTTCTGGCCGGTGAAAAATTGTATAAAAGAGATGTAATCAACTGGCAAAACAAATACGGTAATAAAACGAAAATAACTAACTTTTATGGAGCTACAGAATCTACATTGATTAAAACTTTTTACACGGTAAAAGAAAAGATAACAGGAGATTTTTCTGACCTTTTATCTGTTGGCAAACCAATCTCTAAAACAGTAATTCTTATCCTAAATTCTAATAACAAATTGTGTCGTATAGGAGAGAAAGGAGAGATATTTATAAAAACACCATTTCTATCCAAAGGATATTTTAAGAACCCTATAGAAACTTCAAAGCGTTTTATTCAAAACCCATTATCTTCTACTCCAGATATAATATATAAAACAGGAGATTTTGGACAATACGATAAGGATAGAAATATTATAGTATTAGGGAGAAAAGATGCTATCGTAAAGCTTAATGGAGTAAGAATTGATCTTAATTCTATAGAACAAGTAATTTTATCCATAGAAGAAATTGCAGATGTTAAATGTATATTACACGACAGAGGTGAAGATTCTAATTTGGTTTGTTTTTATAAAGCAAATGTAAATTTGGACAAAGCTGTACAGGTACATTGTTCTGAGTTTTTATCTTTTTATGAAGTTCCATCCTTATACATCCATCTTGAAGATTTTCCAACTAATGCAAATGGGAAAGTTGATATTCAAGTACTAAAAAACAAGATCAAAGAACAAAGAACACAAAAAGTAAAAAGAACCAATTGGAGCAAAATACAGGAAGATATAGTAAACATTTGGCAATCGATCTTGAAAATAGATACCATAAGTATAGAAGACAATTTTTTTCTTATTGGTGGACAAAGTATTAATGCAATACAATTAATAGCGGCTTATCAGAAATTTTTCGAAGTAGAACTAAACTTAAATGACATTTTTGAGAACCCTGTTTTAGAATCACATGAATACTTGATATTAAAGTCAAAGAAAAAGGACTATATAGAAATCAAAAAAAATGAGATAGTAGATAAAATTCCATTGTCATTTTCTCAAAAAAGTATTTGGACTGCTTGTCAATTATTTGGTTCAGAAACCTATAATATGCCTAGTTATATAAAGTTGCCTTCTGATATTGATCAAGAGCTTTTTGAGAAAGCCGTTTATAAAACCATTGAACGACATGAAATTTTAAGGACTGTTTTTAAACAACATGGAGAAGAAACATATCAATCAGTGATATCTAATGAAGACTTTAATTTCAAAATAAAATATACAGATTTTTCTGAGAAATTAGATGCCGAAGAAAATGCAATGGTATATGTGAACAATGACTCTTACATACCATTTGATTTAGAAAAGGGGCCTCTAATAAGGGCAACGGTAATAAAAATAGATCAAAACTATTCACTTTTTTATTACAATATGCATCATTTAATATCAGATGCAGAATCTATTAAACTTTTGTCTTCGGATATAATGAGTTTTTACAATCTTCTTAATGGCACAAGGGTAGAGGCTATTCCTGAACTCAGAATTCAATACAAGGATTATGCAATTTGGCAAAATGAGACTATAAAAAATTATAACGATCAAGAAAAGTACTGGTTATCAATTTATAAAAATAATATACCCAAACTTACATTATCAATAGCTAAAAGTAATCATTTAGAAAAATACAAGGGAAAAATGCTTTATTCCCAAATTAACGAGGTGCTTTTTGATAAAATATCAGCATTTAACCAAGCGAATAGTCTTACCTTCTATATTCAATTTTATACTGCCTTAAGTATTTTGATATATAAATATTCGCATGAAAAAGACATCATTATAGGTAGTCCTTTTAGCAGTAGATCTCACTGGGATCTAAAAGAGCAAATAGGATTACACCTTAATACACTTGCTATAAGAAGTAAAATTGATAAAAAACAATCTTTAATTCAGTATTTTGAAGATGTCAAGAAAAATGTACTTCGTGCTCAAGAAAATAAAGATTATCCTTTTGACTTATTAGTTCAAAATGTTAACACCAATAAGGGAAGCTTAACTAATCCTATTTTTAAAGTATTTCTCGTTGTAAATCATATAGATGTAGAAAGTAAATTAGAACTTGAACAAGAAGATCCAATAGTAGAAACAAAAACTAAGTTCGATATCTCTTTCCGATTTACGGTTTTAAAAAACAAAGTAAATTATTCATTAATCTTTAATAATTCAATTTTTGAAGAATCTGATATCGTAGACTTTAATAAAGATTTTTTGAAATTATTAGAGTATATAATTGATAATCCTCAAACTACCATTGCTGAGTCTGAAAATATCCTAAAAACTGAAATTGATCAGGAAGAACATGACTCTTTTAAAGAACAATTTGAAACTCATTTTTCTGAGGATTTTTAACCTTATCCAGAATAATATAATTCCCTTAGATGATCACTTAGGATGTTTTGTGTTTCTAATACTATGCATTTAATAAGTTACACCTTTCACAAAGATTAATTTCTTTAAACAATTAAATAAAATTTCATTTTCACAAAATCATGAATAAAAAAGTAGTACATACTGTTTTTGAAACTGTCGTTGAAAAATTTCAAGATAAAATAGCTATTCAATCAGATAGTCAAAATATAACCTATTCAAAACTTAATACTTTTGCAAATAACATAGCCTCTGTATTGATAAATAATGATATTAATAAAGGAGATAAGGTGGCCACACTATTTTCTGATGAAATACTTAATATCATTTCTTTAATAGGTATTTTCAAATCCAACTCGATCTATATTCCGATTGATAGAAATTTTAAAGAAAACCATTGGAAAGAAATCTACACAGTAATTAAACCTAAAATTTTATTATTAGATAAAAAAGGTGTAGAGGAAATCGAAAAATATAATTCTCAATTCGAATATACGATTCCTCATATTATTGTTTTAAGTTTTGACAACAATGATTTGGAAATAAATGGTTTAGGTGAAAATGATACAAAGGAGTTAATTGGAGTTACATCATCTGATATGAATCCAAATCTTGAGATTTCTGGAGAAGATTCAAATTATATTTTCTTTACCTCAGGGTCTTCTGGAGCACCAAAAATGGTGCTGGGACAACATAAAAGTTTAAGCCATTATATACACTGGGAAGTTAATGAATTTAACATCTCTCAAGATGTTAGGCTAGGTTTTTTAGGCAGTATGTCATTTGATGCTTCACTGCGAGATGTTTTTGTGCCATTGATCAGTGGTGGTACGATTTGTATACCTCCCCAAAACGTTAAAAATAACTTTGTTCTACTATCAGATTGGATAAGAAATGAAAAAATCAGCTTAATTCATACGGTACCAACTATTTTTAGAACATTGTTGATAGAAGATACGAATTCTGATCCTTTTAAGGATTTGGAATTATTGTTCTTGGCAGGAGAAAAGTTATTCTATAAAGACATTATCAATTGGAGAGAACGATATGGGAACAACACTCTGATGGTTAATTTATATGGAGCTACAGAATCGACATTAGTTAAAACATTTTATAAGATAGAGGATAATATAAATAGTCCTTCTTCTGATGTCGTAAGTATTGGGAAAGCTATTTCTAATTCGGGGATCTTAATTCTGAACAAAGAAAATGAAGTCTGCGAAATTAATGAAGTAGGAAGGATTTTCATAAAAACACCTTTTTTGTCTAAAGGTTACTATAAGGATGAAAAACTTACAGCTAAGAAATTTATACAAAACCCACTTAATTTAGAAAAAGATATTATTTATGATAGTGGAGATTATGGTAAATATGATGCGCAAAGAAATGTAACAATAATTGGGAGAGAAGACGGGATTGTAAAAATTAATGGCGTAAGAGTTGATACCAACTATGTTGAACAGGTGATTATTGCTTCTGATAAGGTACGGATGACCAAATGTTTACTTTTAGAAGGTATTGAAAAGGAATATAATCTTTATTGTTTTTATCAGAGCTCCGAGGATGGAATTGAAAACGATATTAAAAAGTATAGTCTATCAAAATTATCTACTTATGAAGTACCTTCCTTTTTCATACCTCTTAAACAGATACCGTTTAATGTAAATAAGAAAATTGATGTTAAGGCTCTAAAAACTATAGCAAAGGAGTACTTGAATTCAAAAAAAGAACCGGAAGTATATAATGAGACAGAGGGGAAATTAAAACTAATATGGAAGGAACTTTTAGGTGTTGAGACAATTTCTTTAGAAGATAATTTTTTATTTCTGGGAGGGAATAGTATAAAACTTATACGCCTTAATTCGAGAATTAGTAATACGTTTAACGTAGCACTTAATATTACAGAGTTATTTTCTAATTTAACTATAAAGTCGCAATCGAAGTTAATAAGAAGTAAAGAACAAAAAGTTGTTGAGTATATTGAAAAAACGGATGAAAAGGAAAACCACATAGTAACTCCATCACAGTATAGACTTTGGGTTATGTCCAAAATTCCGAAAAATTCGGTAGCATTTAATATGCCAAGACAAGTAAAGTTGGATGGTAATATTGAGATAAATCTTTTACAAAAAGCAATACTATCAGTAATCAAGAGACACGAAATGTTAAGAACTGTGTTTGTCTCTCCGAATGATGAAGAAGTTTTTCAAAAAGTGTTAGGTATTGATGATATTAGTTTTAGGGTAAATTTTAAAGATTTTGAAGACAAGACTTCAGAATTTGAAGATTATATTTCGAAAGATGCGAACGAGCCATTTGACCTCGAAAAAGGCCCTTTGTTTAGATGTTGTCTAATCAAAATTAATGGGGGATATATATTTTATACTAATATGCATCATATTATAAGTGATGGATGGTCCGAAGAGGTTTTGATTAAAGAAGTTAATCTCTTTTATGATGCATATCTTAAAGATGAAAAGCCTGTTCTTCCCGAACTAAAAATACAATACAAGGATTATTCAGCTTGGTTAAGCACGAGGTTTGATTCTAATACAATAGAAGGTCAAAAAGACTATTGGGCAAATAAATTGGAAGGAGAACTGCCAAGGATAGATTTTATAACAAATAAAAATCGCCCATCTATCAAAACTTTTAATGGTAGAAAACTTAGTACTTCTATAAATAAGGATGTAATAAAAGAACTTAATTCATTTTGTAATGAAAACGAAGGAAGTATTTTCATAGGAATATTATCTGCTATAAAAATTTTATTAAGCAAGTATACACATAATAACGATATAATCATTGGAGCACCAATTGCAGGAAGAGATGCGTTAGAACTGGAAAATTTAATTGGTTATTTTGGGAATATTCTTGTACTAAGAAATCAAATAGATCAACAGAAAAGTTTCTTAGATATTTTTAATAGTATCAAAAATAATACATTAGAGGCTTATGCAAATCAGCAGTATCCTTTTAATGATATTGTAAACGATTTGGGAATTAAAACGGATTTAAGTAGAAATCCCATTTTCGATATTTCGGTTACTTTTCATAATATTTCAAAGAAAGATATCTTAACCGAAGACAATTTTGAAGAAGGTTTAATCATAGATTCTGGAGCTTGTTTTAGTAAAAATGATATAGAATTTCATTTTGGGGAAACTAGGGATTCATTAGTAATGACTCTTAAGTTTAATGAAGATGTATATGGAAAAGATTTTATAGAAAATTTAATAAAACACTTCAAAAGTATTTTATCAAACCTTTTAAAAGAATCAAAAAAGAGTATTTCGGGAATTAATTATATCTCAAGTCAGGAACTTAAGATGCTAGTTGAGGATAATAATTCTACTCGTGTGAATTATTCTCCTACAAATCTTGTTTCAGGTTTCAAAGCTATTACAGATACCAACCCGGATACTTTGGCAATGTTTTTTGAAGGGACTGAACTTAGTTATAAGGAGTTAGATGAAATATCAAATCAATTTGCTAATTGCCTCAGGAATGATTATGGGATTAAGCCAGGAGATAGGGTTGGAGTTCATTTGTTACGTAGTGAAAAGGTTATCGTATCTATTTTAGGGATTTTAAAGGCAGGAGCGGTTTATGTTCCTATCGATCCAGATTTACCAGAGTATCGCAAATCTCATATTCTGGAAGATTCGTCTGTTAGTTTATTAATTACAGAGACGATGTTTATGTTTGATTTGGAGTATTATTCTGGGGATTTGTTAGCAGTTGATGTTGAGTTTGATGAATGTAATTATGCTTCAGATTCCTTGGATATCGTTATTGAAGATTCTATGTTGGCCTATATTATTTATACTTCAGGTTCAACTGGTTTGCCTAAAGGGGTTATGATTTCACACGGTAGTATTATCAATACTATCTTGTCTCAAATTTCAATTTTTAACCTGTCGGATTGTACAAGGAGTTTGCAATTTGCTTCCTATTCCTTTGATGCTTCTATATCAGAAATTTTTATCACTTTATTATCAGGAAGTAGTTTATATATAGTAGGGGATCGGGAGCGAAATGATCCGGAAGCTTTAACAGATTATCTTACAACTAATAAAATAGAAATAGCTACACTTCCCCCTGCATATTTACGCTTGATGGATATAAAAAGTCTATCGAATTTAAAATATTTAGTTACAGCAGGAGAATCTCCAGACTACGATGTAGTAAAAGCTTTTTTGAATTATGGTACTTATTTTAATGCTTATGGTCCTACAGAGACGAGTATTTGTGGTACGATACTTCGTATAGATCAAGGTACAGAATTATTTTCAGGTCCTATAAGTATTGGTAGTCCAATTTGGAATACGGAAGTTTATATTTTGGATACATATAATAATGTACAGCCAGAAGGTATTTCGGGAGAAATTTGCATAGGAGGCCAAGGATTGGCGGAAGGATATTTGAACCAAGAAGAGCTAACACAAACTCGTTTTATTTCGCATCCGTTTAAGTCAGGAGAGAAGCTTTACAAAACAGGAGATTTAGGTAGATGGTTACCGGATGGTACGATAGAATATTTAGGTAGACAAGATGATCAGGTAAAAGTAAACGGTCATCGTATAGAGCTAGGAGAGATAGAGTTTCAACTACGAAGTAAACCTTCAATTAAGGAAGCGGCTGTTTTTGTACAAGAGGATAAAGGTCAGAAGAGTTTGGTTAGTTATTTGGTATCAGATCAAGAAGAAACAAGTGATAGTCTACGAACGTTTTTGAGGTCTAGACTACCAGAATATATGGTTCCTAATACCTATATTCAATTAGATCATATACCTATTACTAGTAATGGTAAAGTAGATAAGAAGTTGCTATCTAAAGAGGAATTTACAGAGATTTCTACAGGTATTGAATATGAAGCACCGGTTACAGAAGAACAAAAAGCTTTGGTACTCGTTTGTCAAGATGTTCTTAATAGGGAGCAGATAAGTATGCGAGATAATTTTTATAATCTTGGAGGAGATTCTATCAAATCGATTCAAGTAGTATCTCGTTTAAAACAACATGGATATCAATTAAAAGTAGAGGATATATTACGTTATCCTATACTTATAGAATTATCATCACATATTACAGGGGAGATTCGAGATATAGATCAAGCTACGGTAGAAGGAACTTTAGCCTTAACACCGATTCAGGAATTCTTTTTTAAAGATCTTGCGACGGAGAACCCTCATTATTATAATCAATCCTTGGTTTTAAGGAGTTCAGAAGATATAGATGGAGATGTGTTGGAAAAGAGTATAGCTGCATTATGTAGCCATCATGATGCTCTTCGTATGATTTATAATCGATCAGAAACAAGTTGGACTCAAACCAATAAAGGGAGTTCTGGTACTCATTATGAAATAAGCTACTATGATCTTCGGGGAGAAACAAATGCTAAGGATAAGCTTTATGAGTTAGGTTCTGCCTTACAATCTAGTATTAATATAGAGTTCGGCCCGTTGTTTAAGATAGGTCATTTCCGATTGGATGATGGAGACAGAATAGCTTTAATATTACATCATTTAGTAGTTGATGGAGTTTCTTGGCGTATTCTTTTAGAGGACCTAACTGCATTATATGAAGGATATCGATCCAATACTGCAGTATCATTACCATTGAAGACAGATTCTTTTAAATATTGGTCAGATGCATTACAGGAATATTCTAAGAGTGAAGCTTTAGAAGTGGAACAAGAGTATTGGCAATCTTTGCTAAAAGATCAAAGTTTGAAGGCATTACCCACAGATAAAAATCCAATAGGAGTAACAACAATTAACAGTAGGGAGAGTTTTGCGCTAAGCCCTGAGGTTACCAATTTGTTACAGACAAAGGTTCATGGGGTTTATAACACAGAAGTTAATGATGTTTTACTCACAGGGTTAGGTTTAGCTCTAAAAGAGGTTTTTGGTTTAGAGAAGAGTTTGATTAAGTTAGAGGGACATGGTCGTGAGCAAATCAAGGAAGAGTTAGATATAAGTAGAACAGTAGGTTGGTTTACTACAACGTATCCATTGGTAATTGATATTTCAAAGGATAGTTTGTCATCAGCTTTGGTAAATGTTAAAGAATCTATAAGAAAGGTTCCAAATAAAGGCATTGGTTATGGAATATTGAAGTATTTAACTCAAAGTATAAAAGAAGATATCAAGCCTAGAATATTGTTCAATTACCTTGGGGATTTTGGTAATACAGCAGGTGTTAAAAAAGGGGGTGTTTTTGAATATTCTGGGGATAATATTGGAGCGTCTATAGATAAGAGAAATGGAGAGGATACTGTTTTAGATATTTCTGGTATTATGGCAGGTGAAGAGTTAAACATTTCTATCCGCTATTCCGATGAGGTATATAACTCAGAGACAATCGAACGCTTATCAGAGTCATATCATAAGCACCTAAAAGGGTTGATAGAGGAATTATCAGCAAATGAGTTTAGTAAAATAACACCTTCAGATTTAACTTTTAAAGAGCTAACAGTAGAAGAGTTAGATGTCATCAATAGCAATAATAATATAGAGGATTTATATAAATTATCTCCTTTGCAATTAGGAATATATTATCACTGGTTGTCTAGTAGCTCGAGCTTTATGTATTTAGAGCAAATTTCTTATAGAATTTTATCAAATAATGTTCAGGTTGATGTTTTAAAGGAAGCTTATGATAAATTGGTTCATAGACATGCAGCATTAAGAACTAGCTTTACCAATGCTTATGCTGGAACACCACTTCAGGTAGTACATAAATCAGTGCCTAGTAATTTTTCGTATGAAAAAGTACCTGATGGTATAGGTAAACAGGAGAAAGAAACCTTTACTCAGTCCAGAAAGATACAAGATAGAGAAGAAGGTTTTAATTTGGAATCAGGATCTCAAATGCGACTTAAGGTAATTGAAATTGATTCTGGAGAGTATGAGTTTATCTGGAGTCACCATCATATCATTATGGATGGATGGTGTATGAGTATATTAATTAATGATTTTTATCAATTAATCAATTCAATAGAACTTCCTAAACCATCTAAATACTCAGAATATATAAAATGGATCGATAAAATAAATGAAAAAGATTCCTTGGGATATTGGAAAAGCTATTTAAAAGGATATGATACAGCGGTTAAAATTCCTTTTTCCATTTCAACAGAAAACAGATCATATGTAGAGAATAAAGAGGAGTTTATAATAAAACCTGATGTCTACGATCAAATATCAAAATTATGTAATCAAGAAGGAGTTACTGTTAACACTTTTATTCAGGGTGTGTGGGGGTATTTACTTTCTAGATATAATGATAAGGAAGACGTAGTTTTTGGAACTATTGTATCTGGTCGACCTGGCAATTTAAAGGGGGTTGAAACTATGATAGGTATGTTTAGTAATACTATTCCTGTAAGAATTACTTCAAAAGATGAAACACCTATAAGTTTACTTCAGAAAATACATAAAAAAGGTATTGAAGGAAATTCGCATCACTACCTTGGTTTGGGTAGTATTCAATCTGAAAGTGAATTAGGGATGAATTTAATTAATCATATTATGATTTTTGAAAATTATCCAGTTCAAGAAGTTATTGAGGAAGATTTCAATTCAGGAAATAGTATTCAAAACTCTAGAATAGAATCAGTAGATTTTTTTGATCAATCAAATTATGATTTCAATATTGTAATAATACCTAATCCAGATTCATTAAGGGTTAAAATCCGCTATAATACTTTAAAATATAGTGAAGAAGGTATTCGCACAATAGTTGAGCATATGCAAATTATGATCGAGGAGTTTTTATATAACTCTGATCAAGAACTTACCACCTTAAACTACCTTCCAGAGAAAGAGATTAACTCTTTGGTTTCGGAAAAAAATGCTACAGAAGTAACTTATTCGGTGAGTGATTTAGTTTCAGGTTTTGAATCTATTGTGAATTCTCATTCTGATAGTTTAGCATTGTATTTTAATGATACTCGTCTCACCTATAGTGAATTGGATGAGTTGTCTAATCAATTGTCTCATTGTTTACGTGATAATTATAGTATTAAACCTGGAGATCGTGTGGGGGTGCATTTAACGCGTAGTGATCGTGTTATTGTTTCGATTTTAGGTATTTTAAAGTTAGGAGCGGTTTATGTTCCTATTGATCCAGATTTACCAGAATATCGCAAATCTCATATTCTGGAAGATTCGTCTGTTAATTTATTAATTACAGAGACGATGTTTATGTTTGATTTGGAGTATTATTCTGGGGATTTATTAGCGATAGATGTTGAGTTTGATGGTTCTGACTATGCTTCGGATTCCTTAGGTGTTGTTATTGAAGATTCTATGTTAGCTTATATTATCTACACTTCAGGTTCAACAGGTTTGCCCAAAGGAGTTATGGTTTCTCGTGGTAGTATTATTAATACGATTATGTCACAGATTTCAATATTCTGTATGTTGGATTGTCGCCATAGTTTACAATTTGCTTCTTACTCTTTTGATGCTTCTATATCAGAGATTTTTATCACATTATTATCAGGATGTGGTTTGTTTATAGCGAGTGATAATGAGCGTACGGATCCTAAATTACTAGAAGATTTTATTAAGTTACATGAAATAGATATCGCCACATTACCTCCTGCCTATCTTCGATTGATGGATGTAGAGAGTTTACGGGATATGAGATATCTGGTTACTGCTGGAGAGTCTCCTGATTATGAAAGTGTTAAGTCATATCTATCTTATGGTACTTATTTTAATGCTTATGGTCCTACAGAGACAAGTATTTGTGGTACGATACTTCGCATAGATCAAGGAACAGAATTATCATCAGGTCCTATTAGCATTGGTAGTCCAATCTGTAACACTGAAGTCTATATATTAGATTCGAATAATAATATACTACCGGAAGGAGTTATAGGAGAGCTTTGTATTGGGGGTAAAGGGTTAGCAGAAGGATATGTGAATCAGGAAGCATTAACAGCTACACGTTTTATAACTCATCCTTTTAAAGAAGATGCTAGATTATATAAGACTGGAGATTTAGCACGTTGGTTACCTGATAGTACGATTGAGTATTTGGGTAGACGGGATGATCAAGTAAAGATTAATGGTCACAGGATTGAGTTAGGAGAGGTTGAATTTCAACTTCGTAGTAAGAATTCGATTCAAGAAGTTGCAGTTCTGGTGGATTCATCAGGTTCATCAAAAGAACTAGTAGCTTATTTAGTTTCAGAAGAAGAGGAGACTTCAGATAGTTTACGTAGTTATTTAAAGAAGTTGCTTCCTGACTATATGATTCCTACTAGTTATGTTCAATTAGATGAGATTCCGATTAATAATAATGGTAAGGTGGATAAGAAAGCTTTATCAAAAGAAGTGTTCACTACGTTGGATACAGGTATTGTTTATGAGGCTCCTGTTACAGATGAGCAACATGCTTTGGTTTCGGTTTGTCAAGATGTTTTGAATAGAAATCAAATAGGCTTACGAGATAATTTTTATAATCTGGGAGGGGATTCTATAAAATCTATACAGGTTGTTTCCCGATTAAAACAACAGGGGTATCAATTAAGGGTAGAAGATATTTTACGTACACCTATTCTTGGAGAACTTTCAACCTATATTACAGGAGATATTCGTGATATAGACCAAGGTTTGGTGGAAGGAGATATAATTTTAACCCCTATTCAGGAATTCTTTTTTCAGGACTTAGGGAAAGCCAATCCACATCATTATAATCAATCTGTTGTACTTCGTAGTTCGGAGGCAATCGATCAAGATTTTTTAGAAAGAAGTATAGCTACATTATGTGAGCATCATGACGCTCTTCGTATGGTTTATCAGGATTCATCAGATGGCTGGATTCAAACGAATGGTGATGTTTCTAAGGATAATTATGAGATCATTTATTATGATCTACAAGGTGATACAAATGCAACTACTCGAATACAAGAAATAGGTTCTTCGATACAATCAAGTATTAATCTCGAGACAGGTCCTTTATTTAAGATAGGTCATTTTAGATTAGATGATGGTGATCGTTTGGCATTGATTATCCATCATTTGGCAGTCGATGGAGTTTCTTGGCGTATTCTTTTGGAAGATTTATCATCACTATATAATGGTTATGCATTAGAGACTTCGGTATCATTACCGCTAAAGACAGACTCATTTCAATATTGGTCTAATTTACTTCAGGATTATGCAAAGAGTGAATCATTAGAAGGGGAACTTGAGTACTGGAAGTCTTTAGTCGAAGAGGGAAGTTTTGGTCGCCTTCCAGTAGATAAGGAAACATCGGGTCCTTTAAAGATTAATACAAATCAGGGTTTTGTGATAAGTGAGGAAGTCACAAACTTGCTGCAAACCAAAGTACATAGTGTTTATAATACTGAGATTAATGATGTTTTATTAACAGGATTAGGATTAGCTATTAAAGATGTTTTTGACTTAGACAAGAGTATAATTAAGATGGAAGGTCATGGTCGAGAACAAATCACAGAGGATATTGACGTTAGTCGAACGGTAGGATGGTTTACTTCAGTATATCCATTTTTGTTAAGGGCCAACGATTTGTCATCAGAAGAGGCATTGGTTCAGGTTAAAGAGGATCTGAGAAAGATCCCGAATAAAGGTATTGGTTATGGAGTACTTAAATATTTAACAGATCAACTACCAGGTGATATACATCCAGAAATATTATTTAATTATTTAGGGGATTTTGGGGATAAAATAGGAGGGAATAAAGATGGTTTCTTCGAATATTCTAACGAAAATATCGGTGCTAGTGTTGCTAAAGAAAATAGTCAGGATACTCTTTTAGATATTTCTGGTATAATGATAGGAGGTCGTTTAAATATTTCTATCCGATATTGTGATAAAGTATATGAATCAGATACCATCAAGAGGTTGAGTGAATCATATAACAAACATTTAGAATCACTAATATTACAATTGTCAGATAAAGAAGCAAGCTGTATTACTCCATCAGATTTAACATTCAAAGGTCTTACTATTCAGGAATTGTCTGAGATAAATAAAGATCAAACCATAGAAGATATATATAAATTATCACCATTACAGTTAGGAATATATTTCCATTGGTTAACAAGTAGTTCTACGTTACTGTATTTTGAACAAACAACATATAGAATAAATTCTTTAGATCTTAATACAAATGATTTAAAAGAAGCGTATGATCAATTGGTTTCCAGATATGCAGTATTAAGAACCAGTTTCACTAACGCGTATGCAGGAACACCTCTCCAGATAGTTCATAAAACAGTACCAAGTAATTTTTTCTATGAAAAAGTATCTGATATTTTAGATCAAAGTGAACAAGAAAAGTATATAGAAGCTGCAAAAGAACAAGATAGAGAAGAAGGATTTGAATTAGAAGCTCCTTCGCAGATGCGATTAAAAATATTTGAACTCAAGAATGGAGAATTTGAGTTTATCTGGAGTCATCATCATGTAATATTAGATGGTTGGTGTACCAGTATATTAATTAATGATTTTTATCAAATATTAGATTCTATTCAGAAGAAAAAGGAACTTAAATTATCTAAGCCAGCAGATTATGTAAACTATATAAAATGGTTAGAACGAAGAGATAAAAAGGACTCACTTGATTTTTGGAAAAATTATCTTTTAGGTTTCAATGAAGTACCGGAGATTCCTTTTAAAAATATTGAATATGCTAATACAGCATATAAAGAATTAAAAGAACGGTTATCTATTGAAGGAGAATTGTTTGATAAGATAAATGAACTTTGTCAAGCAAAAGGGGTTACATTAAATTCATTAATGCAAAGTGTTTGGGGATACTTGTTATCTAGATATAATGATGTTAATGATGTAGTTTTTGGAACTGTAGTTTCTGGTAGACCTGGCGATTTAAAAGGGATTGAAGAAATGATTGGTTTATTCAGTAATATGATACCAGTCCGACTATCTTATGAAAGAGATGCTACGCCAGTCGATTTAATATATCAAATGAAAGAGAATTCGATAAACTGCGGATCTCATCACTATTTAAATTTAGCCGAAGTTCAATCACAAAGTTCAATAAAGAAAGATCTTATAAATAGTATTATTGTTTTTGAAAACTTTCCAATTCAAGAACGTTTGAACCAATCAGATTCTGTTGATATCAATGTAGAATCTGTTGGAGGAACTGACCAGTCAAATTATGATTTTAACTTGACAATTTTACCTACTGCTTCTTCTATTAAAATAAACTTCAGGTATAACGAATCTAAATATGATTCTGAAGGAATTAAACTATTAGTAAGTCATTTTTATAGATTACTTGAAAGATTTTCAAATGCTCCAGAAGAACCTTTATATTCTTTTAATTATATCTCTGATGAAGAGGTAAATCAAATTACAAATACTTTTAATGTATCAGAAATAAAGCCTTCAAACAAAACAATTCTGGATGACTTTTCTGAACAAGTAAAACAAAAACCAAATGAAATAGTAGTTAGAGATATAAATGGAGAATTGACATATGAAGAAATAAACAAACTGTCAGACCAATTAGCTTATGAATTAAAAAATAATCATGGTATTAGTAAAAGGGATTTAGTAGGTATACAAATAGAACCTAGTAATTGGATTTTAGTAGCTGTCTTAGGTATATTGAAATCTGGAGCAGCATTCGTACCTATCGATGAAAAATTGCCAAGGATTCGAAAAGAATTTATAGTTAATGATGCTAACATCAAATTATTGATCACTGATTCAAATAGTATGTTTGATCTTGATTATTATGAAGAAAAAGTATTAGCAATTGATATCGAATTAGATATATCAAAAGAAATAGATCCTCTAGATTACAATCTATCAAATGACTTGCCTGCATATATTATTTATACTTCGGGATCTACAGGAAACCCTAAAGGAGTTATTATAGAACATAAATCGTTATATAATTATATATCCTGGGGTAAATCATATTACTTAGAAAATAATTTGATCAATACTAATTTTGGATTGTTTACATCTCTTTCTTTTGACCTTACAATATCAAGTTTGTTTTTACCGCTTGTTTCGGGAGGTGCGGTACAAGTTTTTGAAGTAGCAGATAATTTAACCAATGTATTATCAACATATTTGGACAGTAATATATCGTGTATCAAACTAACTCCTGCTCACGTTAGTTTATTGGATGGTCTGGATTTAAAATCAGAAACAATAGAATTAGCAATAATTGGTGGAGATACTTTAAATAAACAACATATTAGGATACTTAGAGATATAAACCCTTCTATTAAAATATTTAATGAATATGGTCCTACAGAGTGTACCGTAGGATGTATAACCGAAGAAATTAATAAGCATCAAGATTTAATTTCGATAGGTTATCCTATTGATAATACTAAAATTTATATTCTGGATCAAAATAACAATATACAACCTAAGGGAGTTATTGGTGAAATTTGTGTCGCAGGAGTAGGCTTGGCTAACGGATATCTTAATCGTTCTGATCTTACTAAAGAAAAGTTTATTCAAAATCCGTTTAATATATCCGAAAAATTATATAAAACAGGCGACTTAGGAAGATGGTTAGAAGATGGGAAAATTGAATTTTTAGGAAGAAAAGATAATCAAGTAAAAATTAGAGGGTATAGAATAGAACTTAACGAGATAGTTTCTTGTATGCAGACTTTAGAACAAATAAGAGATTGTGTGGTTATATCTAGAGCTAATAATTCAGGAAATAAGGAATTAGTAGCATATTATATTTCTGATCAAGAGATCAAGTTAGAATTTATACAAAATTATTTATTAGAAAGATTACCGGAGTATATGGTTCCTGATCATATCATCAGTATAGATAAAATTCCATTAACAATAAATGGTAAGGTTGATAAAGATCAACTACCAAAAGTAGATAAGTCTATTTCTTCGAAGAATTATGTTGCGCCAAGAAATGAAATTGAGGAAAGATTAATACAATTAATCGCAGATTTATTGAATAGAGAAAAAAATGAAATCGGGATTAATGATAACTTTTTTGATCTGGGTATGAATTCATTGGAAATGATGAAAATGGAAAATTTAATACGTCGAAAATTTGGGGTAGAAATCAGGATGGCTTTATTGTTCAAGTATCCAAACGTTAATGAACTGACTAATCTGTTTTTGCAGGATAACAACGATAAAGTGGAAAAAGAAGAAGAGAAAGATTATGCTCCTGAGATTGACGAGATTCTCGACATTATATCAGAATAATATTTGATTTTATGAAAAATAAAGTTAGTAAAAAAGACATTGCAGTAATTGGGCTTTCTTGTAAGTTCAATAAAGCATCTAATTATATAGAATACTGGGATAACCTCGTTAATGGTGTTGAAATGCTAGATCATTATGAGGCCAGTGATCTTATAAAAAAAGGTGTTGATGAAGGAATTGTAAATAATCCAAATTTTATAAAAGTTAGCTCATTTGTAAATAACCCAGAAAGTTTTGACTATCCTTTTTTTGGATATACTAAGGAAGAAGCAAATGCAATGGATCCGCAGATAAGAATCTTGCATGAACAAGTTTGGTTAGCTTTAGAGGATGCAGGTTGTAATATCTCTAAATCTAAAGATAAAATTGGACTGTATTTAGCGGCTAGTGAAAATCTAAACTGGCTAGCACATTCGATGCTTAATCAAAATGAGAAGATAGCTCCTTTTTATCAGTCAAAAATTTCTAATAAAAATTATATAAGTTCATTAATTTCATATAATCTTAATCTAACAGGGCCAAGTTATTATATAGATACAGCATGTTCAAGTTCTTTATCTGCTGTTCATATGGCTTGTAGAAGTTTATTATTAAGAGAATGTTCTATTGCAGTTTCTGGAGGAATCAAAATAAATCCAGTAAAGAATTATGGTTACTTTTATCAGGATGGAATGACCGTATCTAAGGATGGTAAATGTAAATCATTTGATAGTGATTCTTCAGGAACTGTAGGAGGAAATGGAGCTGGAGTTGTAGTTCTTAAAAGATTAGAAGAAGCTATTGAGGATGGAGATCCAATTCATGCTATCATTAAATCCTCTGCAGTAAATAACGATGGGAGAAGGAAAGTTGGATATACGGCTCCAAGTGTTACTGGACAAGCTGATTGTATTAAATCTGCACATAAATTTGCAGGAGTCGATTCAAAAACAATTACATATGTAGAAACACACGGGACAGCAACAAAATTAGGTGATCCAATAGAAATTGATGCTCTAAATGAGGCTTTTGATTATAACTCAGATCATAAATGTGCTATAGGTTCTGTCAAAACAAATCTTGGTCATTTAGATACAGCTGCAGGAGTTGCAGGTCTAATAAAAACGTGTTTGGCATTAAGCAAAAGAAGCATACCTCCTTCCTTACATTTCAATGAACCAAATCCAAACATTGATTTTGATTCAGGACCCTTTTATGTAAATAGTAAAAGACAACCATGGAGAACTGAAGGAAATTTACCATTAAGAGCAGGATTAAGTAGTATAGGTATCGGAGGAACAAATGTGCATATGGTGTTGGAAGAATTTTTAGAAAACAAGAAAATTCCATCCGTTGATCCTCAATTAATTTTATTATCTGCAAAAACAACCAAATCATTAAAAAGTTATTGTGCTAAATTCACAGATTTCCTAAAAACACAAGATGAAATTAACATTGCGGATTTGTCATATACTTTGGGAACTGGTCGTACCTTTCATAAATATCGAAATTACATAGTCTGTAAAGATAAAGAGGGGCTTTTAGCTAGTCTAAACAATTTAACTCAGGAAGAACATTATAAGCTGAATAGTAAAAAAGAAATTGTCTTTATGTTTCCGGGACAAGGAAGTCAATATTTCGGAATGGCAAAGGAGTTATATAATGAAATCAATTTTTTTAAAAATAATATTGATCTAGGTTTAGAGATTTTAAACAGAAAAACGGGTGAAGATTTTAGAGCTGTTCTAGGGTACGGTGAAGAACAAGGACAAGACTCAGAGCTGATTAATGAGACTAGATATACTCAGCCTCTATTATTTTTGATTGAGTATTCATTAGCAAAACTTTTAATAGAATGGGGAGTATATCCTGATTGTATGATAGGTCATAGCCTAGGAGAGTATGTAGCAGCTTGTTTATCAGATGTTTTTTCTTTAGAAGAAGCTATAGAGATCATTTTAAAACGTGCTTCTTTAATGGATAAAATGAATAAGGGAGCTATGCTACATGTTGGTGTTCCTTTGAGTGATATCAAATCGTTATTAGATGATAATATCTCAATTGCTGCTATTAACACTAAAGATTCAGTAGTTGTATCAGGAACAAAACAAAGTACTGATAAACTTCAAAATTTACTGGACAAACAAGATACTCCTAGTAAAGTTTTAAAAACTTCTCATGCATTCCATTCATACATGATGGATGATATGTTAGATGATTTTAAAAATGAATTGGAAAAGATCTCACTTTCTGATCCAAAGATTCCTTTCATATCAAATCTTACAGGAGAACTAATAAAGAATGAAGAGGTAAAGTCAGCACAATATTGGGTAGATCATTTAAGGCATACAGTTAATTTTTCTAAAGGAATAGACTATTTAGCTAAAAAGGATACCATTTTTATAGAAATTGGAGCAGGCTCAACGCTAACAACTTTTTGTAAACAAAACAAACAATACTCCAGCATTAAACATACCTCAATTAATTTAATAAGCAAAGCCCAACAAGATATTGATGATTTGCAGTTTTTTATGAATGGATTGGGTAAACTTTGGGTACATGGTGTAGAGATGAATTGGAGTAAGGTTTATCAGAATAAAAATAGAAGAAAAATTAGTATACCAGGTTATAGTTTTGATCATTATAAACTTGATTTTGATATTAATCCATTTAAGAAAATTGTTAGTCAAAATTTTGTAAGTCGGAAACCAATTTCCGAGTGGTTTTACACTCCTAATTGGAAAAAATCAGTTTTGCAGAATAGTAATCTTGAAGATAAGAATGATACTTACTTAATTTTCTCGGATGAGAGTCCCTTAATAGATAGTTTGGTAAAAAAAACTAGATCAATGGGTAATACAGTTCACGTTGTATTATTGGCTGATGGTTTTGAGAAAATTGAAGAACAATTATTTAGGGTAAATCCAGCTATAAATCAAAATGTAGTAGAATTATTTAAATCTATTGATACTTATAATATTGATAAAATTATTTTGGGATGGGACTATGAAGGAAATAGTCAATCAGAAGTGATAAATGTTTATAAGCAATATCTTAATATTAGTAAGGAGTTATTAAAATTTAAACCCTTAGAAGATAAAAAAGTATATTTTTTGTCAAGTTTAAATAATGGTATTTTAGGTGATGAGAGTATAAATATTACAATGTCAATATCTCAGATGTTGGGTAAAATAATGGCACAGGAAAACCCCAATATATCGTTTCGATTTATAGATGTCAATAAAGTTAATATTCAGTCCAATCTGATCAATAACATTGTCAAAGAATTATATATTGATGATATTAATGAAAGTATTGCTTATAGGAAAAAAGAAAGGTGGATTGAATTTTATGATCAAATCAAAATAGATGATCATAAAAAACCAGACCTGAACAATAAATTAATTTTAATTACAGGAGGATTAGGTAAAATAGGGCAATATTTGACAAACTATTTATGTGATACCCATAACGCAGAAGTGATTTTAATTGGACGAAGCAAGCTTCCTAAAGAAGATGAATGGCAAAATTACTTAGGTAGTAATGTAATTGAAGATTCAGTAAAATCAAATATATTTAAACTTAAAACCCTTAAGGATAAGGGGTATAAGGTTGCTTATTATGAATCTGATGTCTCTGATTTATTAGATTTTGAAAACACTATTAATGAAATAGAGAAAAAATATGGGAGTATTTCTGGTATTATACATGCTGCTGGAAACCATGATATTAAATCTTTTAGACCTGTAGAAGAAATCGATGAGAATGCTATCATTGATCAATTTAATCCAAAAGTTGCTGGAACTTTGAATATTCATAAAATCTTTGGTGATCAAAATCTTGATTTTGTATGGATAACATCAAGTCTTTCTTCTATTTTGGGAGGACTCACTTACGGAGCGTATGCATGTGCAAATAGGTTTATAGATGGATTCGTAAAGCATCATAAGGAAAGCCTTAGAAATTGGATAAGTATAAATCTAGATGGAGTTGGAGATAACATGATCACCTCTCATGAATTAATAACGATTTTTGAAAAATCATTAAGTTTATTGGATTATAAACAGCTAATTATATCTATTAAAGACATTAATAATGTAATTCAAAAAATGTCCAATTCATTAGATAAAGAAACTAAAGAAGATTCAAATAATGAAATAGAGAGACCATTACTTCGCACAGATTTTGTGTTACCAACGACTGATTTAGAAATTCAATTATGCGAAATGTATCAATCTTTCTTTGGGATTAGTGAAATTGGAATAAAAGATGATTTTTTTGAATTGGGCGGAGACTCGCTCAAAGCAATGACATTTATAAAACGTATTAATGCTGAATTTGACGTCGAAATTAATTTGAAAGAATTCTTTTCAATGTCCGATGTTAAAAAACTAGGTTTGAAAATTGATTTATTACAAAAGATGAGTAGAATTCAAAATAAAGAAAAAGGTAAAAATATAATCAAAATATAGTTTATTAAGTAAATATATTGTTATATATTTACAATTCTTTAATATGATAATATATACCTTCTGTGACTGGAGGTAGCGTAGCAATATTGGATTCTTTAATAGTAAATAATCACTATTTATACTAGAAACTCTGTAATAAGTAATATTGCTTTCCAGAATAGAAGTTTAATTGAACATAACGTTCTCACAATTCTCAAAGATAGTTGTCATAATAACTCACATTCTTACTACAATATGTCTTATAACTGTTTATAAAGGCAAATTTAGTAATCAACATTATTTCCGAAAAAACAATATTTGATCATCTCCTAAAAGGTTATTTGATTTATTTCAATTAATATTTAATAAGATCTACAAAAATGTATAGTTTAATTAACGAATTGGATCAGAATGATATTCGTTTATCATTGTCTGATGGTGAATTAGAGGTTAGTTTTGATACAGACGAAATCGACAAAGTTCTTCTTCAAAAGATAAAAGAAAATAAAGAAGAATTGATAGCTTTTATCAAACAAAACTATTACTCGAGAAAGGAAGATATAATTCCACTGCAAAAAAAAGATCGATATTTAGCCTCTAGTGCTCAACAGCGATTATGGATCCAATTAAAACTTGATGGTAATTCTAACACATATAATATTCCTAACTCTATAGAATTAGAAGGTGAGATATATAAAAAAGAATTAATTGAAGCCATCGAAGCGACAGTAGATCGTCATGAAATTCTGAGAACAGTTTTTGTCGAAGAAAACAATGTCCTATATCAAAAAGTTTTAGATAGAAAAGATCTAAATTTTAGAGTAGACTACCAAGATTTGGTAAATGTAAATAAAACTCAAAAAGCAGTTAAAGAATATATTTCAGAAGATTCATTTATAGCCTTCGACTTAGAGCAAGGTCCTTTAATGAGAGTTACATTATTTAAAGTTTCTCAGAGCAAATGGGTACTTTATTTTAATATGCATCATATTATAAGTGATGGGTGGTCAATGCATATCTTAGAAAAAGATATTAAATCCTATTATAGTGCTTTTGTGAGCAATACTATACCAGAATTATCAGCCCTGAAAATACAATATAAAGATTATAGTGCATGGCAGTTAGAACAATTAGTGAGCCCAAAATTCGAAGAATATAAAGAATATTGGTTAGAAAAATTAAAGGGAGAATGGACGTATCTAGATCTACCTTTTAGAAAGAAAAATAAAGGTGTCAGATCTAATATAGGCGAGGCTCTTAGAACATATTTATCATCGGAAAGTACTAAAAAGTTAAGATTATTTACTCAAGAGAATAGAGGAAGTTTTTTTATTAGTCTTTTGAGTATTTGTAAAGTATTGTTGCATCGGTATACGTCTCAAAAAGATATTATTATTGGAACCGCAGTAGACGGAAGGGATCACACCGATTTAGAGGGACAGATAGGGTTTTATGTAAATACACTTATTTTGAGAAATACCATTGAACCTTCTCATTCTTTTGGTAGTATTCATGAGCGTATTAAGGATTCTACTTTATCAGCATTTAACAATAAACTTTTTCCCTTTGATAAATTACTAGAGTACTTAGATTTAAAAAGAGATGTTTCTAGAAACTCAGTTTTTGATGTTTTTATAAATTATAACTCTAATTCTATCAGCACTACTAATGAAACTGTTGATGACAAAATAGAGTTTTTAGGCGATAGCCTGGCTAAATTTGACCTTAGTATAATATTTGAAGAGGTAGGTGAACAGATATTATTCCATGTTAGTTATAATACAAGTATTTATGATAGGTGGATGATGGAAGAGTTTATGGAACAGTTTAAGCATTTGTTGGCTTCCGTTCTTAAGTGTCCAGAAAAACCTATAAATGAACTTGATTTATTGAATGAAGAGAAAAAAACGAAATTATACCGCAAGTTTAACAGTACAGAGGTTGCTTACGATTTAGAAAAAACAATATTAGATTATTTTAAAGAAAACGTTAAAAATAATCCAAGTTCAGTTGCACTTATTTTTGAGGATAAAACTTTAACGTATTCAGAATTAGATAAAAAGTCTAGCGTATTATCTCACCTCCTTACAAACAAAGGAATAGAACCAGGCAATTTTGTACCTATTTGTGTAAATCGTTCTTTTGAAATGATAATAGGTGTATTAAGTATTTTAAAATCAGGAGGTTGTTATGTGCCCATAGAACCTTTATACCCTAAAGACAGAGTTGATCACATTTTAAAGGAAATAGAAGCTAAACTCATTTTAAGTGAAAGATCTGTTGAATTTGAATTTGAAGAGTTAGAGAGGATCGACATAGAAGGCCTTAAGAATGAAAAATTCAATGTAGATGACATCGAAGTAGTTTCTAAGGATTTGGCATATATGATATATACATCTGGTACCACAGGAAACCCTAAAGGTGTAATGAATAATCATAAAGGATTTATGAATAGGTTATTATGGCAAAAAGACTATTTAAATCTTAATGAATCAGATACATTTTTATTAAAGACCCCTTTCACTTTTGATGTTTCTGTTTGGGAGATTTTTCTTCCTTTACTTTGTGGGAGTAAGTTAGTTATTGCATCACCAGATGGGCATAAAAATCCCTATTACTTAAGAGATGTTATTAAAAAAAATGAAGTAAGCATAGTACACTTTGTTCCTTCAATGTTAGGTGTTTATATGCAAAGTATAAAAGAAGACTCCTTTGATTCGGTTCGCAATTTAATATGCAGTGGCGAAGAATTATCAATAGAATATATAGAGGAATTTAGAAAAAATAACAAAAATTCAAAAATCCATAATTTATATGGCCCAACTGAAGCTGCAATAGATGTCACGGCAATAGATTTGACAGGGTTAGCCTTTGATTACAAGGGTGTTAGTATAGGTAGGCCTGTTGCAAATACAGAAATATATATTGTAGATGAATTCAATAGGTTATTGCCAATGGGGGTAATTGGAGAGATTGTAATTGGGGGAATTCAAGTTGCTGAAGGATATTTCAAGAAAGAACAATTAACTAGAGATAAGTTTGTGCCAAATCCTTTTTCCGGAGTAGGGAAAGTATATAAAACAGGTGATTTAGGCATGTGGTTAGATGATGGTTATATCTATTATAAAGGGCGAAAAGATAACCAAGTAAAAATTCGAGGTAATAGAATTGAACTTCGAGAAGTAGAAAAAGCGATATTATCGCTAGAAGAAGTTGATCAGGTAGTTGTTTTGGCAGATGGGGTTAGTACCAATAAAATATTAGCAGCGTATTTGGTAGGCACAGAAATTAATTTGGATCGTTTAAAAGGTTTTTTAAGAAATAAATTGCCCGTTTATATGATTCCAGAGATTTTTTATTCAGTTTCTACCATTCCATTATCGGCAAATGGGAAAATTGATAAACGAGCATTGCTTCTAAATAAAGGGGAGGTGCTTAAGAGTAATGTAAAATTCGAAAGCCCTAAAAATGAAATTCAAAAAAAATTAGCAGAATTATTAAGAACAGAATTGAATGAGGATGCAAAAATAGGTGTTCACGATAATTTTTTCGATTTGGGATTAAACTCAATAAAACTACTAAGATTCTTAGAGCTGATTAATTCAACTTTTAATGAAGAACTTATGCCTGAAGTATTATTTGAATACCCAAGTGTTTTTGAGTTGGCTAAGATTCTTTCCAAAGTGACTTTAGAAGAGAAAAATGAGGACTATGAGAGTAAAGTAGAAGAGATGAATGACTTTTTCGATATGATGGCAGAATAATTTTTAAAAGCATAAACGATGGGAAAAAAAGATATAGCTATAATAGGAGTTGCAGGACGATTTCACGGATCAGATAATATTAATCAATTTTGGGAAAATTTATATAATTCAAAAGAACTATTTAAATTTTTTACCAAAGAAGAATTGTTAAAATTAGGAGTAGATAAATCAGTAATTTATGATTCAAAATTTGTTCCTGTAGATTCAATTGTAAATAACGCAGAGAGTTTTGATTTCTCCTTTTTTGGTTACACCAAAGATGAAGCAAATTTGATGGATCCGCAAACCAGGGTTATGCATGAACTCGTATGGACTGGATTAGAGGATGCGGGCTGTGATCCGTTTAAATATTCCGAAAATATAGGTTTGTTTTTATCTGCATCTAACAATTTAAGATGGGTAGCACATGCATTAACTCAGAATACCGATGTAAATACTTTCTTTATTTCGCAAGTAACAAATAAAGAGTTTTTAAGTTCTTTAATATCCTATTCGTTAGATCTTAAAGGACCTAGTTATCATACTTCTACAGCTTGTTCAAGTTCTCTTACCTCTGTTCACTTGGCTTGCAGAAGTTTGTTAATGAGAGAATGCTCAATTGCAATTGCAGGTGGTATAAGTTTAAATTGTAAAAAGGACGTAGGGTATTTTCATAAAGAAGGAATGATAGAATCAATCGATGGACATTGTAAACCATTTGATAAGGATTCTACAGGAACTGTAGGAGGTAATGGTGGTGCTGTTGTTGTTTTTAAGAGATTAGAAGAAGCAATTAGAGATAAGGATAATATCTATGGCGTCGTTCGTGCTACAGCATCAAATAATGATGGTAAAAGAAAAGTAGGTTATACAGCTCCAAGTATTAAAGGACAGGTAGAATGTATCAATTTTGCACATAAAATGGCTAATGTCACCCCTGATTCAATTTCATATATTGAAACTCATGGTACAGGGACAAAGTTGGGAGATCCTATTGAAATTTCAGCTTTGAATAGAGCCTTTAATAATAACAACACACATAGATGTGCAATTGGGTCAGTAAAATCAAATATAGGACATCTTGATGCGGCAGCAGGAATAGCAGGTTTTGTTAAAACTTGTCTTTCTTTAAAAAACAAAAAAATACCAGCTTCTTTACACTTTAAAGAATCAAATCCTAAAATAAGCTTCAAATCAGGACCATTCTATGTTAATGATGAACTTAAAGATTGGCGTAGTCCTGATAATTCACCTCTTAGAGCTGGGGTTAGTAGTTTTGGAATTGGAGGAACCAATGTACATGTGATAATGGAAGAATATCCTTCTAAAAATCAAATACAAAGTAAATCATTAAGGTCGAATCACATATTCCCTTATACAGCTAAAACACCTTCTGCACTGGAAAGAAACAAAAAAAACATTGAAAATTTTATTGAGGAATCCAGTAAAAATGATTTGCTAAATCTGTCCTATACATTAAGTAAGGGACGTAAACATTTTGATTATCGTAATTTTTTGATTGGTGGCGTTGATGAAAATGAGTTAGAAAAAAAGGAAGTATATAAATCAACGATTAAAAAGAACGCTAACAAAATAACTTTTTTATTTCCAGGACAAGGAAGTCAATATTTTGAAATGGGAAGAGGACTCTATCACGAAGAACCTTTTTTCAAGTCAATTTTAGACAAAGGATTTAAGAAGTTAGAAGTTTTAACAAGCAAAAATTTTAAGTCAATTCTAGGTATAGAAATAGACCAAAATGAAAATGATGAATTGATCAACGAAACACGTTATACACAACCTTTAATTTTTTTAATTGAGTATGCTTTGGCTACCTATTTAAGATATCTAGGTATTGAGCCAACTTATATGATTGGTCATAGTCTGGGAGAATATGTTGCCGCTACAATTGCTGAGGTATTTCCTTTCGAGCAAGCTCTAGAAATTGTTGTAAAAAGAGCAGAACTTATGAATAGTGTTTCATCAGGTACAATGGTCTCTATAGGTGTATCTGCCAAAAAAGCTATTTCGTTTATTGGAGAAGATCTTTCGATTGCAGCAATAAACTCATCGGACTCTTGCGTGATTTCAGGAAGAAATGAAAAAATACAGGAATGTATTCAATATTTAGAGACAAATGATATTGACTACAAAATACTCAAAACATCCCACGCATTTCATTCAGATATGATGAATGGTATTTTATTTGAGTATGAAGAATTTTTGAAAAAGTTCTCTCTTTCAATTCCTACCATAGATTTTATTTCCAATCTTACAGGAAAACCAATAAAAAATGAAGAAGTAACTTCAACATCTTACTGGGTTAAACATCTTAGAGAAACGGTCCGTTTTTCTGAAGGATTAGAATACTTAAATAAAAAGGAAAACAATATTTTTATTGAAATCGGATCAGGAAAAACGCTAATACCTTATGTACGACAAAAGGAAAATATTAGAAATCAAGAAATGTTGTATTTATTAAGACCTAAGAATGAAACAGTAAATGATACCTTTCATTTTACAAGTGCATTAGGAAGACTATGGAGCTATGGCGTTGAATTAGATTGGGAAAAGTATTTTGAAAATCAGGATGCAAGAATAATTTCTGCACCAACTTATAGTTTTGACAGTACCTGTTTGGATTATAAAGTTGATCCTTATTCTGGAATTCAAACGCTTGCTCAAAGAAAAAATCTTTTTAAAGATTGGTTCTACGAAAAAAACTGGAAAAAATCGAAACTAAATAAAGAGAAATCATTGGATAGCAAAGGATTTTTGATCCTTTCGAATAATAAGTCAAGCTCCGCATTACAAACAAAATTAGAAACTCAGGGAGATACCTGTTTAGAATTGTTTTGTCAAACAGATGCAAAAGAAGGAACAACTATTGATAGTGTGAAATCATTATTCGAAACTATAAATAAACAAGATACTTACTTTAATAATATTGTATTAGATTTTTCTTTTGGAAATGATTTATCTCAATTAAGAAAGAATTTTACTTATTGTTTAAATATATGCAAGGAAATATTAGCATATTATCCAGAGAAAAGAAAAAAAATAACACTTTTATCAGATTTTAACAATGAAGTATTAGGGGGAGAAAAACTTAATATTTCTGTATCCGTAATCAGTAGCCTTTTTAAAGTATTATCACAAGAAAACCCACATATATTATTTTCTGAATTAGATATTGTTGATAGATCAAATTCTTTTGAAGAAACAATTCAGGATATTACAGAAGAGATAAAATATAATTTTCAAGATGTCAAAGTTGCTTATAGAAATAGATATAGATGGGTAGAGTTTTATGATAATATCGTATTGTCTTCTGATAAAAAAATAAACCTAAGTGAAGAGAAAATATATCTAATAACTGGAGGTTTAGGGCATTTAGGATATACAATAGCATCTCATCTAAGTACAAAATATAATGCTACAATAATTTTGACGGGGAGATCAGGAGTTCCATCAGAAAATACATGGGATACTTTTGTTATTAATTCGGAGTCAGAAGAAAGTTTGGTAAAAAAAGTAAAAAGATTAAAGAGTTTAAAGGAACAAAATCAAAAAATCCATTATTACCAAATGGATGTTTCTGATATGGAAGAAATGAAATCTGTAGTACAGATTATAGAAAATAATGTTGGCAAAATTTCAGGAGTTATTCATGCAGCTGGAGTCATTGATAATTATTCCTTTAAACCTTTAGAAAATATAGATATAACTAATATCGAAACACATTTTAACCCTAAGGTAAATGGAACACTTAATCTTTACGAAAATTTTAAAGATAAGGAATTGGATTTTGTTTGGATCAGCTCAAGTCTTTCATCAATATTAGGAGGATTAACTTATGGTTCTTATGCGGCTTCTAATAAATTTATCGACGCATTTATCGAAAATAACAAAGGATTATATAATTGGAAGTCCGTTAATTTAGACGGTTTAGGTAACAGAGCAATTAGAGATCATGAATTAATACAAATATTTGAAGAAACCTTAGTTTCAGATAATTATAATCAAACGATAATCAGCATAACTGATCCAAATAAGTTCAAGTTAGAGCCGAAAAAAGAAAGTAAAGAGGAGAAAGTAACCTTGATACAAGAAGATTATATGCCACCCGTCACTAAAACTCAAAAAGATTTATGTGAAATATGGGAATCTTTTTTCGGGTACAATCAAATAGGAATTACCAACAGTTTTTTTGATTTAGGAGGTGATTCTTTAAAAGCAATGACATTAGTAAAAAGAATTCAAAGAAAGTTTGATATAGAGATTAACTTATTGGATTTTTTTAATAAACCAAATATAGAAGAGCTTGCAAAAGAAATAGATAGAGCAAAGAATATTTTAAGTCTGAAGAAGGAATCAACTAAGAAAAATAAAATCACTATTTAATGGAAGAGTTACTTAAAATATTGGCAAAAGAAGATATTAGCATTTCAGTTACTAATGAAAAGGAACTAGAATTAAATTATGATGGCGATTATATCGATGAAACCTTATTACAAGAAATAAGAAAATACAAAAATGACTTAATAGCGTATTTGAGTAAGTATAAAAAGGCGAATCAACATTGTACTATTCAACCAGTAAATGAAAGAACAAAATATAGAGCATCTTTTGGGCAAAAAAGAATATGGTTATTAAGTCAACACAAAGAAGGTTCTGCAGCTTACAACCTGTCTAATTTAAGAGAGATTAAGAATTGTGATACTCTAAAATTTAAAAAAGCACTAGAATGCTTGATTGAACGTCATGAATCACTAAGAACAGTTTTTAATCTTGGAGAAGATGGTCACTTATATCAACATATACAAGAACCCAATGAAATAAAATCTTTTTTTGAATGTAGAGATTATAGAGATAAATCAGAAGAGGATATCAAAAATGAAATAAGGGAATATGCTAAAGTTCCATTTGATCTAACTACCGGACCACTTTTTAAAGTGTACTTGTTTCAAAAGAATTCTGAAGATTATATCATGTATTATAATATGCATCACATTATTAGTGATGGTTGGTCACTGGATGTAGTTATTAATGACATGATGATTTTTTATAAATCACTGTTGAAAGAAGAAAAAGTGCAAGTAGAACCTTTATCAATTCAATATAAGGATTTTGCGTCATGGCAACTGGAATCTTTTGAGAATGGATCTTTGAATAAAGAAAGAGCATATTGGTTAGAAAGTCTTAAAGGGAACATTCCTTTATTAAACCTTTCTAAAACAAAAAAAAGACCAGAAGTAAAAACTTTTAATGGAGAAAAGTTACAAACCATCCTTAATATTGAAGTAACCAGTAAAATACGTGAATTCATAAAGGAACATAAAGGAAGCACCTATTCATTTTTGTTAACTATGTGGAATATATTGTTATATAAATATACTGGTGAAAAAGAATTTGTCATAGGTGTTCCTGTTGCTGGGAGAGGACTGGAGGAGTTGGAAAATCAAATAGGATTTTATGTTAATACTATTCCGTTAAAAAATAGCGTAAATTCGGAAGATAGTTTTTTGGAAACATTCAGTAGAATTAGTAAAAGAATGCTGGAAGGGATTTCAAATCAGATGTGTCCTTTAGATAAAATTATAGAAGATCTGAAGATTCCGAAGGATATAAGTAGAAACCCTTTGTTTGATATACTGTTGACATATCAAAATATCAGAAAAAAGAAAATTGAACCTGATCAGGAAATAGCGTTAGAAACTATAAAGCTTGATAAAACAACAACTAATGCTAAGTTGGATTTGGATATTGATTTTCTGGAGCATCAAAATTACATAACTCTTGAGGTAACATATAATACGGATATATGCGAAGAGAATTTTGTAAGAGAGTTGATAAAGCGTTTTAAAAAAGTAGTAGATTTTGTATTAGTTAATAATGAGTCGTATATAAAGGATATTAAGTACTTGTCGGATGGAGAAAGAACATTTTTAATAAATAAATTAAATCAAACAAATGAGAATTTTAATCTTGATCTCACCGTTCTGGATTTATTCAAAAAACAAGTAAAAAGTAATCCAAATGCTATTGCTATTGCATACAATAATGGAACTTTAACCTTTGCAGAATTAGATAAGTTATCAAATCAATTGGCTAATGGTTTAAAGAAAGAATATGGAGTAGGTAAACTAGACGTAATAGCTATTTATTTGGAACAAGAAGAGCGGAGTGTTATTTCATTGTTAGGAATATTGAAACTAGGAGCAACCTATGTTTATGTAGCACCTGAAATGCCACAAGAAAGGAAAGAATTTATTCTCAAAGATTCAAAAGCTAAATTAGTCATAACAGATGTTGAGTTTAAACCTGATATTAATGATATTCATTTTTCGGGGGAAATATTTGTAATTGATGCAAATTTTGAGTCTTCCTGGGATACTTCGATAGTATATTCTATTTCTTCCAAAGAAATTCCAGCGTATCTTATTTATACGTCAGGTTCAACAGGAACTCCTAAAGGTGTAGTAGTTTCCCATGGCTCTCTTGTCAATTATTTGGAATGGGCTAGAATTTATTATTCAGATAATGGAACGGTGAATCTTAGTTTTGGTCTATTTACATCATTGACCTTTGATCTTACTATAACTAGTTTGTTTTTACCTCTTGTTAGTGGAAACACATTGACAATATTTAAAGCTAAGGAAGGTGTTTCTACAAAGCTAGAAAAATATATTAATAGCAATATAGCCTGTATTAAATTAACACCAGCGCATATTGATGTTTTAAATTTAATAGAAATACCAAATCAAAGTAGAATTTCGGTTGCGATTGTAGGTGGAGATACATTAAAACCCCATCATATCGGTATTTTGAAAAATATCAATCCTGATATTAAAATTTATAATGAATATGGCCCTACAGAAGCTACCGTTGGCTGTGTGGTTAAAGAAATTACAAGTCAGAATGAAAAAATACTCATAGGAAAACCTGTAGCAAATACCCAAATAATGATTTTATCAGAAGATCTGGAACTAATGCCTTTTGGAGAAGTTGGGGAAATTTGTATTGGCGGAGTACAATTAGCACAAGGTTATCTAAACAAACCCAAACTTACCAAAGAAAAATTTGTTGTGAATCCATTCAATATAAATGAGAGATTATATAGAACAGGTGATTTGGGACGATGGTTACCAAATGAAAACATTGATTTTTTAGGAAGAGTGGATCATCAGGTGAAAATAAATGGCCATAGAATTGAAACAGGAGAGATCGAATCTGCTTTATTAGATATTTATAATATACAACAAGCTGTTGTTATTGCAGTTGAGAATAGCAACGGAACGTTACAATTGGTTGGATACTTAGTAAGTGATGATGAAATTGACCAACATGAGATTCAGAATGTTCTATCGAAGAAACTTCCAGAATATATGATTCCTAAAATTTATGTAAAGCTGGAAGAGATACCTTTAACCCATAATGGAAAAATAGATCGAAAAGGGCTGCCAGATCCGGTTTTTGATATAGAATATGTACCTCCTTCAAGTCAAATGGAAAAAACAATTACAGAATTGTGGCAGGAAAATTTGAATATAGAAAAAATAGGAATCCATGATAATTTCTATAGTTTGGGAGGGGATAGTTTAAAAGCGATACGAATTAAAATAGAAATATATAACAAGTTTGATATTGACTTTGAAATAGCAGAACTGTTCATGTACACCACAATCAAAAAACTTTCAGAAGAGATTGTTTCCAGGCAATTAAAAAAAGAAGAAACTCTAGGAGAAGTAGTAGATAAGGTAACGATCTAAATCCAACTTTTACTTAAAAATCATTTTTAAACAATAAATAGTTAGCTGACCTATAGAAATATGGGGTGGTATCTTATTAAATAAAATCAAATAATTAATCATGAGTGAAAATAGTAACAAAAAATCATATTTAAAGTTAAATGTAGCAATAGAAGCATTGATAGACAGGTGGTATGCTTGGTCTCATTTGGTTTCACCAGCAACTGCTGCTCTGAATATTAAAGAAAGACATATTAAAATAATGGAATCTTATATAAAGAATCCAAAAATTCATCAAGCAGCGGTTAAAAAGCCTGAAATGATGGGAGGCCCATTTATAGATTATGATGGCGGTAGAGTAGAAGAAATAAAAGAACTATTAGAAGAAACCAAAAAGAAAAGAACAAAATCTCTTGAATTGACTGAGGCCATTCATGGATTAAATGAATTGTTACAAAATGAGGCTGATGGACATTCTTTAGATTCTTTGTATCCAAAAGTTCCCAACGAACTTAAAGGGCTTGTAGAACTTTATTATGATTTAAATAATCAACCTAATTTCAGGTTTTTTGAATCTTTATTATATAATACAGAATACTATGATCAGTCAACACAAACCATTTCTTTACAACTTGTAGACGCTGATGATTCAAGGTCTTTTGTACTTAGCACACCAAGATTAGATGATAATCACTTATTACATCTGGATATACCTTTTAATAATAAGTTGATTGATGATTTATTCAGGATGAAAAGAATACCTGGAGATTATGAAAAAATAAAAGAAGATATAGGAATTAAACCTGATCAGGAAGAATTATTTGAAAGCCTTTTTACAGAAGAACCTCCTAAAAAATATGAAGGATATACCGGAAATGGAATCAGAACGAGATATTTTGGACATGCTTGTGTTCTGGTTGAAACTAATGAAATATCTATATTGGTGGATCCTGTTATTAGTTACGATGGCTATGAGACTGACGTTAACAGGTATACGGTTAATGATTTACCTGAAGTAATAGACTACGTGTTAATAACACATAATCATCAGGATCATGTATTGTTAGAAACCTTACTTCAATTAAGACATTGTATTAAGAATATTGTAGTTCCAAGTAGCGGAAAAGGAAACTTACAAGATCCTAGCCTTAAATTAATGTTTAAAGCTATAGGGTTTGATAATGTAATTGAATTGGATGATATGGAATCTGTTACACGTGATAAATGTGTTATTACTGGAATTCCTTTTTTGGGAGAACACAGTGATATAGATGTTCGATCAAAACTTTCCTTTCATGTTTCATTACATAATGACTTCAAAGTGTTGTTTGTAGCTGATTCTTGTAATGTAGAACCCAAAGTATACGAAAGAGTTCATGAGGTTTTAGGAGATACAGATGTGATTTTCTTGGGAATGGAGTGTGATGGAGCACCATTGTCCTGGCTTTATGGACCTCTGATGTTTGAAAAATTAGAAAGATCAAAAGATCAATCTAGGAGATTAGCGGGTTGTGATTATGATCAGGGGATATCACTCATTAATATATTTAATCCTAAAAATGTATTTGTTTATGCCATGGGCTTAGAACCTTGGCTACAGTTTATTAGTTCTATAAAATATACCGATGAATCCAAGCCAATTATAGAATCAAACAGGTTAGTAGAAAAATGTATTGAACAAGGTAGAGATGCTGAAAGACTTTTTGGAGAGAAAACAATAGAATACTAATTCTTTAATTTAATTAAGATATAGATATGGAAGCTATAACAAAGGTTCTTCTTGAATTTGAAGAGAAAAAAATAAAACTGGAGTACAAAGAGGATAAGCTGGATATAATTTCTTACGGAGGTATTATTGATAAGGATATTATTGATAAAGTAAAGTTTCATAAAAAGGAAATAATAGAGCATTTGAAATCCAATAATGAAACTAAACGTCTACATATAAGTCCGGTTTCTGAAAAAAACTGTTATCCATTATCGAGTCAACAATTTCGATTATGGGCGGTGAGTCAATTTCAAGAAGCATCTATAGCTTATAATTCATATGGTTATTTTAATTTGGATAAGAACCTTAATATAGAAATATTCAAACAATCTGTATTGGCGACTATCGAAAGATTCGAAATATTAAGAACTATTTTTAAGAAAGAAGAGTCTGGAGAGGTTAAACAGTATATAGTTCCTTTTGATAGTTTTGATTTTCAAATTCAAACATACAATAGTAAAGATGAAAATGATTATTGGCTTACCCTAATTCAAGAAGATATCTCTATAGAATTTGATTTAGAAAAAGGGCCATTGATTAGAGCAAAGTTGTTTGAACTATCAAAAGGAGGATTCATCTTCTATTACAATATGCATCATATCATTACCGATGATTGGTCAAATAAGGTTTTGGCAAAAGAAATTCAATCTCATTATGAAGCTTTATTAAGAAACGTCAATTTTAAGAAAAAACCACTCCATATTCAATATAAAGATTATGCAGTATGGCAGCTTAAAAATTTGAAAAGTGAGAAGTTTAAGGAACATCGGAATTATTGGAAACAGAAATTGTCTGGAGAACTATCTCGAATAGATTTAACGTCTAAGAAAGTAAGACCAAAATTTAAAACAAATAACGGGAAAAAGTTGAGGGTATTTTTGTCAGCTCCTCTAACTAGGGGTATTGATGAACTTACATTAGAAAATAATGGGAGTTTATTTATAAGTCTTCTCTCATTTATCAATGTAGCATTATATAAATATACTTCTCAATCTGATATTATTATTGGTACTCCTATTGAAGGAAGAAATCAGCTAGAATTGCTGGATCAAATAGGTTTTTTTGTTAATACGACTCCATTAAGAAATATTGTTGATCCTAGTGATAGCTTTCTTGATTTTTATGAAAAAGTTAAAAATTCTACTTTAGAATCATATAAGCATTCTTCATATCCATTTGATCAAATTGTAGATGCTTTAGGTTTGGATTATGATATGAGCCGGACTCCTATTTATGATGTCTCAATTACTTTACACGAAGAACAGAAGGGGAATAGTATTGGTGTGAAGAAGGAACCATCAACAATTATGGATATGGGGACAGTAAGTAGCAAAAATGATATAGAGTTTCATTTTCAAAAAGTAGCAGATCAAATTTTATTAGAACTTACCTATAATGAAGATGTTTATGACCAAAAATTAATGGAAGGGCTAGTCATTCATTTTCAACAATTGGTCAAAAATGTAATTGCAACCCCAAAAGAAACAATTAAACAATTAGATCTTCTGAATGAAAGTGAAAAGGAAGAGCTTTTATTTGAATTTAATGACACTAAATTAGAAATACCAGAAGACACATCTATTTTGGAATTGTTTAATAATCAAGTTTTAAAAAAACCTAATAATACAGCCGTATTTTTTGAAAACAAAACCTTGACATATAAAGAGTTGGATGAAATAACCAATCGACTTGGGAATTGTTTAATTGAGAAATATAAAGTTACAAAGGGAGATTTTGTAGGAGTTCATTTAGAGCGTAGCGAGTGGGCCATAATAGCTATTTTGGCTATTTTAAAATCTGGATGTGCATATGTTTTTATTGATCCAACTTATCCTGAAGGAAGAAAACAATTTATAGTAGAAGATGCAAATATAAATTTGATACTCGTAAGTTCTACCTATATGTTTGACATGGACTTTTATCCTCATTCACTTTTGACTTTGGATATAGAATTCTCAGAAGAAGATTACTCGATCGAAAGACCAAAGGTTTCCTTATCATCTGAAAACATAGGATATGTTATATATACATCAGGATCGACTGGGATTCCCAAAGGAGTAGAGATTACTCACAATAATTTGGTTTCCTCTATTTATGCAAGAAATAATTTTTATGATGGATTAAACTCTTACTTATTAGTTCCATCTTTTTCTTTTGATTCATCAGTTGCAGTTATTTGGGATTGTTTAACAAATGGAAGTACTCTTTATGTGGTTAGTGATTTTGATTTAAAAGATTTAACCTTTATCGAAAGCTTAATTATTCAGGAAAGAATTGAAGGAATTTTATGTGTTCCTTCTTATTATGAAATGATATTAAATCATTTCAGAAAGAAACCAGAATCAATGAAGCGAATTATTCTGGCAGGAGAATCTTTGAAAGAATATATTGTTCAGAAACATTATGATTTCTTACCATCTTGTAAACTGTATAATGAATATGGCCCAACAGAAAATACAGTATGGTCTACCGTGACAGAAATTGAAAAGGATGTAGAAGTCATTACAATTGGTTCACCGATTGCGAACACAGTTGTTTACATTCTTGATAAGCATGGAAAACTTGTTCCTAAAGGCGTAACAGGAGAAATCTATGTTTCAGGTAAAAATGTTGCGAAAGGGTATCTGAACCGTCCAGAATTAAACGATCAGAAATTTTTGTACAATAAAAGCATTAGCGAGGAAAGATTATACAAGACTGGTGATTTAGGACGTTGGACACAAAATGGAACTATAGAGTTTATAGGAAGAGATGATGATCAGGTTAAAATCAATGGATATCGAATAGAATTAGGAGAGATAGAAAATAAGCTACTGGAAATTGATGGTGTGGACCAAAGTGTAGTTTTAATAAATGAAAATGGAAACGTAGAAAAGGAAATAATTGCTTTTATAGTGTTGTCTGATAACAATTTAACAATCCCTTCTTTAAGAAAACTTTTGTCTGAAAATACTTTGAGTTATATGTTACCTAATCATATAATTGAAGTAGATGAAATGAAATTAACGCATAATGGAAAAATAGATAAAAAAGGATTATTAAGGTACTATAGAGAATCATATTTAGGAAGTAAAAATATAGTTTCTCCTAGAAATGAGTTAGAAGTCAAATTAGTTGAAGCTTGGAAAGAAGCATTGGGAAAAAGCGAAATAGGAATTGAAGATGACTTTTTTGAAATAGGAGGAACGTCTTTGAAATTGATTGAAATTTTAATGAAGCTAAGCAAGGATGGGATCAAAATAGAAGTTCAGGACTTTATTAATAATCTTACTATTAAGGAAATTGCTGCTTTAACATCTGATAAGGTTTTGTCATAAACTCCTGTTTTAATTAAGTTATTAACGTTTTAAATTAAAGATGGTCTTAGACAATATTAGATATTTTGAGCTTTCGGAAAACCAAAAATATATGCTGCATCCCAGTGCTATAGCATTATTTTCATTAATAAAAATAAAAAAAAGATCATTAAAAGATTTTGAAGAAGAGTTTAGAGACTTTATCAGCTATCACCCTTCGCTTTGCACAATTTTTAATACTCGAGGAGATATCGTTATCCAGGCTTATGTAAAGCCAGCTAAGGTTAAAGTTAGGTTTGTTTATGAATTATCAATAAACGATAGCAAAGAAATTAATCAAGTTTTATTAGCTCCATTCAATGTTTTTGATGAAGAAATCATACGAGTAGTTGTAGTAGAAAACAAGAACGAAATTGGGTTATATATTAGCATGCCTTATGCAATAATAGATGCTCAAAGTAAGTTGATTTTAAGCAAAGACATCAAAACCCATTTTGATGGAGATATTAAATTAGAAAGACAATCTTTTTCTAATTTGGACTTTATTAAAAGTCAAAAGAAATTTCTTGTTTCTAAAGAAGGAGAAGCTAATAGACGATACTGGAGAGAGGTATTAAAAAGTTATACCATAGGGAATGGCGTTTTTCTACCACAGGGTGATAAAAATAAATATGTAAGTCAAAAGTTTATAGTAACCGAGGTTCATTTCGAAAAACTTAATTCGGTGACTAACAAATTTAAGTTACCAGTCACTGCAATTATGTTAGGTTTTTTTCAAAATCTAATATCTCTTTTGTACTCAGATTCGTTGTTTTTTAATGTCAGAATGAATGGTAGAGATAATTCTTACATAGATCTTGATGCTAATAATTTTGTCGGTGTTATGAACAATACACTTCCAATTCCTGTATTAAAAAACACTTCTATTGATATTAAGAAATATTTGTATGAATGTTTTGGAATATATTGTGAGGCAAGAATGAATCAGAGGGTTCCATTTACTGTAATAGATCAAGATTTTAACAAAATTCATAATTCAAATATTGATCAATTCATTGCAGGTACATTCAATTTCAATGTTTTAGAAGGAGACTTAGTTGTAAGTCGAAATCACACGAAAAAAAACAAAGAAATATATGCAAAAGAGTCTATAATTTTAAATTGTTATCAGCATAACAATGCCTTAGAATTAGAATTACTCTGCCTCAACGAAATATATAATAAGAACTCTACTTTGCTAGATCTTCCATCATATCTTGGATTATTCTTAAAGATATTAGAATAATTTAAGTTACCCACAATAATTTTTAAAACAGTTTCAAAGCCATTATTGAAGGTGTCGTGTAAAAAATTACCCCAAAAAAATAGCCTACATCAAATTGAATTTCAAATAAAAAAAATTAAAAATGATTATTAAAAAAAAATCTTGGAAAATTGTAATTAACTTCATAGTATTATTTTTACCATTAATTACATTTTGTCAATATAAGGTTAACGGAACAATAAAAGATAGTAACGGAACTATTCCGTTTGCTAATATATTAGTAAAAAGCACTTCGAATAATCTTGTAACTGGCGCTATAACCGATAAAGCAGGAACCTTTACTATAGATCTTAACCAAGGCTTATATACTTTAACGATAAGTCATGTAGGATATCAAAATCTAGAAAAGCAAATTGAGATAAATAGTGACCTAGATTTAGGAGAACTATCTTTAGTTTTTGATAATGAACTAGATGAGGTTCTTATTGTTAAAAATAAGGAACGCATAGTACAAAAAGTAGATCGTTTGGTGTTTAATAACGAAAATAATGGGATGACCAGCGGTGGAACAGGACTTGATGTTCTTAGAGTAGCTCCAGGAGTTACTATTAGTGATGATCAATTGGTAATGATTGGTAAGAGTGGAATGCGATTAATGGTAGATGGCAAATTAGTACCACTATCTGGAAACGATCTGGTAAGTTATATATCTTCGATTTCGGCAGATGATGTAAAAGAGGTAGAAATTATTACCAACCCTCCAGCAAAGTATCAAGCTGAAGGAAATAGTGGACTTATAAATATCATCTACAAAAGAAATACAGAAAAAATATGGAACAACAGAATAAACCTTTCGTATACTCAAGCAAAATATGCAATATATAATCTGAATAATAACTTTAGCTATAATAAAAACAAAGTAAAACTATTATTAGGTGTTAATGCTACTTTAGGTGATAACGAAGTCCAAAGAAATACAGAAATTAATTATGACCGAGGCTTATGGGAACTTGATCGAGTTGATAAATGGAGAGAAGATAAATTGGCTACTCGTTTAATGATTGATTATAGTATTTCTGATAAAACAACAATGGGAGTACAATATTTAAATAGTTTATGGGTTCCAGATATAGATATTAGGAATGTTAATAATGTATTTGAAGGGAGCCAGTTGGATTCTATTTATAAAGGATCAACTAACTATGATGTATATGGGGCGTACAATGCAGCCAATTTAAATTTTACTCATAAACTAGATACCTTAGGGCGTAAAATATCAATAGATTTGGATTTTTTCAGAAATAAGAAAAATGAAGAAATTGACGTTTTGACCACTTCATTTAATTCTGATGGCGTTAGAATAAACGATGTATTTTCTAATTTAAATATTTCAAATGAGGACTTAAAGAATTATAGTGGAAGAATAGATGTAGAATATCCACTATCTACCGTGAATCTTTCATTTGGTGGAAGAATAAATCATTCAGAGAGCTTATATAAAATTGATAATTTCAATACATTGTCAGGAAACAACGTGTTGAACCCACAATTTGGAGATGATTTTAAATATCTTGAGACTCAACAAGCTGTATATATAAATGCAACTAAAAAATTAGGAAAAAAAGTTGATATGCAACTTGGATTGCGATTAGAGAACACAGAAACTGAAGGAATTTCTTTTATAGAAGATACTGTTAACGAGTTTGATTATTTAAGATTATTTCCAACATTTTATATATCATATAAAAAGGATAAAAAAAATACATTTTCTTTTAACTATGGGAGACGAATTAGAAGACCGTTGTATTATGAATTAAGTCCCGTTAGAAGATATTATACAAATACATTTTTTGTTGATGGAAACCCATTATTGAGACCATCTTTTTCAGATAATATGGAGCTTTCATATTCCCATAAACGAAAATTCTTTTCAAGAGCTTTTCTAAGTATAGAATCAGATGGTTTTGGAGAAGTAGCTATTATTAACGAAAACTCGGACGAACAGGCTAATAGTATTGAGAATTATTATACCCTATATAACTATGGGATAAATACTTACTATATATTTAATAAATTGAATTGGTTGGAAAGCCAAAATGGGTTTTATATTTTAGGGAGTGATGTTAAGTTTGAAAGAGAAATAAACACTAGAACTCAACAAGGGCTTAGATTTTATTTTGAAACTAATAATACATTGCACTTAAATCCTAAAAAAACCATTAGGGCCCAAGTAAATTATAGTTATAGTTCTCCTTATAATAAAAACCAATTTGAATATGCCGAAAGACATAAGTTAGATCTTTCTTTTCAGTTCCAACTACTTAATAAAAGTCTTCAGTTGACCGCAGGTGCTTTTGACATTCTGAGATTAAATGAATTAGGGAAAACATCTTTTGTGAATGATATAAGACAGTCATCCAGAGTATACATGAGGGATCGATCCGTAAGACTTTCTCTGATGTACAAATTTGGAAACAAGAAAATCAAAGTAAGAGAAAGGAAGTTTGGAAATGAAGAAGAAAAGAGAAGATCTGGAAATTAAACATTATAAAATGACTAAAAAAGTACAGTTGTTTTTACTTCATTTTGCGGGAGGGAGCTCTTATTCTTTTGATTTTTTAAAAAAATATAATTCGGAATTATTTGAATTTTCACCCCTTGAATTACCTGGAAGAGGAAAAAGGTTTGATCAAGATTTTTTAGAAAACAAGCAAAGCTGTGTAAAGGATTATGTTCGACAAATTAAAAGTTTTAGAAATAATGATGTACCTTATATTATATATGGGCATAGTATGGGGGCCACTTTAGGGTTAAGTGTCGCTTTCGAAATGGAAAAAACAGGTGATAGTCCAATGCAGTTAATTGTTTCCGGTAATCCAGGTCCAGGTGTTTCAAATGATGTAAACGATGAAGAACCAAAAATCCGTCACAAGTTGAATGATGAAGATTTTAAACAAGAAATTATTTCATTAGGCGGAATACCTAAAGAAGTGATCAATAATGATGAATTTTTTAAGTTCTTTATTCCCATTTTAAGAGCTGATTTTACAGTGGTTGAAACTGATCGGGAATATGAAAAAAACACTATGATTAAGATACCAATTTATGCCTTAATGGGATCCGAAGAAAGGAAAAAAGAGAATATTGAAAATTGGAATAATTTCACTTCTGGTCATTTTCAATTTCAAATCTTAAGTGGAGATCATTTTTTTATATATGACCATCCACAAAAAATAACAGAGATAATTAAAAAATGCTTGATTAGCACAGGAGTAATATATTAAAAATACCTGCACTAAATCGCAAAATCCGCAATACTCATTTGTTTAATAATCACAACAAGATTATTACTAAGGATTTAAAAATTTTGCGTCATTAAATTTCCTGTTCCCCTTATTAAGCAAAGAGTGTTTCTTTATCGGTGATAAAACAAAAAACAGGAAAACTAATTGAGAAACATTCCTACTCATCATATATTATATAGAATATTTACAGCCTTATTTCATTCTTTTAATGCTATTCATAATATCGATCAACTCTAAATCAATAGTAATAAACTGTTGATCTAATTTCATTCATTGACTTTAAAAATAATTACATAGTGATCTAGATCAGATTGCCGTGCCAAATAAATACATCGTAGGAATTAATAATCATGCACTTCTAAAAGTGATAAAATAAATCATGTCTTCACAGTAAAAAAATGAATTACGTGAAGAAATTATGGACAATATATAATACCGAAAAGTGAAATTGTCTTTTATAAAAATTTATATAAATGTAAATTAAGCAAAAATGAGAAAACAAATTATTATTATCGGAGCGGGCCCTGGGGGGATTCAATTAGCTTACTATCTTGAAAAAAATAATATAGATTATCTAGTACTGGAGCGAAATGATAAATCAGGTTCGTTTTATGAAAAATTTCCTATTCACAAAAAGTTAATTTCTATTAACAAGGTACATACAGGTTTTGAGGATCCAGAGGTTAATATGAGATTCGATTGGAACTCACTATTAAGTGATGATAATGAAGTATTATTCAAAGATTTTTCTGAAGAATATTTTCCAAGTTCAGATTCATTTGTAGAATATATAAATAAATATTCTGAATATCATAATCTTAATATAAAATATAATTCCGAAGTAAAACAAATAAGAAAATCGGATCATTTTGAAATAGAAACGAATGATGAAACATATCAATGTGAGCACTTAGTAATTGCTACTGGTTTGAGTAAGCCTTATATGCCAAATATAGAGAATATTGATTTATGTACGAATTATGTTGATCTAGAGTTTGATCCTAAACCATATACAGGAAAACGAATATTAATATTAGGAAAAGCAAATTCTGCTTTTGAAACAGCTGATCACTTAATCCCATATGCAACGTTGATTCATTGTTTGAGTCCAAACCCTTTAAAACTTGCCTGGGGCACACATTATGTGGGTCATTTGAGAGCTGTAAATAATAATTTCTTAGATACGTACCAGTTAAAATCACAAAATGCTGTTATTAATGGAGAAATTGAGTCAATCAAATTCGAAAACAACCAATATTATGTCACTGTCGCTTATGGAAATGCAAATGGTGAGGTTGAAGAGTTAATATATGATGAGATAATCAATTGTACAGGTTTTAAATTTGATACGTCAATGTTTCATGATAGTATAAAACCAGAATTAAGTAATAGAGATAAATTTCCAAAGCAAAACTCTAGTTGGGAATCGGTAAATATCGAGAATTTATATTTTGCAGGTACTATAACTCAAATGAGAGATTACAAAAAATCTACTTCTGGATTTATTCATGGATTTAGATATAATAGTAAATGTCTATACCACATATTAGATAATAAAATTAATGATAAAGAGTGGGTATACGAATCAGAAGAATTGGTTTCTCCTGAAAGTATGGCTCAAAAAATTATCGATAACGTAAATAGGGCATCAAGTTTATGGCAACAATTTGGATATATAGGACATGTTATTGTTTTAACTGATGAGGGTACATTAAAGTACTTTTATGACGTTCCTGTTGATTATTTACACGATAATTATTCATTATTTGGTTCTAGATATTTTGTAATTACACTAGAATATGGAGACGAAATCTTCAAGAATGCTAGTGATATATTTGCAGTAGAACGTGTTCATAAAGATGATGTTGATAATGCACATCTAAGTGCTTTTTTACACCCTATAGTTAGAGAGTATTACCAAGGAGAACTAGTGACAACTCATCATATTATCGAAGATTTTGAAAGCAAATGGGATGAATATGATACGCATGTTCTTCCTTTAATTAAATATCTCGAAGGTAAGTTTGTTACACTAAAAAGTGAACTTCTTAAATGAATTGTATAAATAACAGTAGTACTTAAATATTTTTCTGACTTCCCTATTTATTCTAAAATGAAATATTCAAATTAGATACAATAGGTAAAGCTTAAAAGTGCCGCTAACTCTTATGTTGTAGTACAATAAAACTATAAGAATTATAGTGAGTGCAGTTCTATTTTAATCCAAAAACTTTACATATGTTAAAATTAAAACCAAAAGATATTATTCTTTTATTATTATATGCCATACCAAATACAATTTTAAGTTTTGGGATCATATATATAATAAACAAGGTTCTTGCAGGGAACGAAGAATTTTTAAAGGATTATATGATTATAGTCTTTTTATCAGCTGTAGGATATACATATTTACTAAATGTAATATTCCAGAAAGCACTCAATAAGTATGCTTTTGAAATTTTATATAAGAACGAAAAAAACCTGTTCAATCAAATACTAAGAGCTCCTTTAATAACGCTTGAAAAATTTGGCACGCAACGTTTTTATACAGCCATGGAGGATTTACGAATATTTTCCAATTTGCCCTATACAGTTACTCATACAGTTAGTTCACTATTAATGTTGGTATTAGGAGTTGTATATATGTTCACACTATCACCTATGTCTGCAGGAATTGTATTGGGCTTAATTGTTTTAGTAGCAGTTTGTTATTTTGTTGTTATGAACTCTATGTCTAGTCAAGTAGAAAGGTTAAGAAAATATAATGAACATTATTATAAGTATGTAAATGATTTAATTTCAGGTTTCAAAGAATTAAAATTAAGTGTATCCCGAAGAAAAAACATAATGGGAAAACATTTAGGTCCTAATCGTGATGATGCTGAAGGTTTAGATTTTAAAGTTAACTATGTTTTTCTATCCATCAATATGATAAGTCAATATGGATTGTATATTGTTATTGGAGTTATTTTATTTGGTTTACCAGCTTTGGGGTTATTAGAAAGAGAAGATGTTATAGCCTATGTAGTTGTAATTCTATTTATTTCTGGACCTATAAATAACTTAATAAACTTGCAGCAAATGTATACTCGTTTTATGGTTGCAAATAAGAGAATTAAAAACTTCATGAAAGATTTTCAAATTGATGATGAAGTTGCGACTTCAATCCAAAATGAAGATCAGAAGTTTGAATCTCTTGAATTTAAAAATATATCATTTAACTATGAAAATGAAAATGATGAGAAGACATTCGCGTTAGGTCCAATAGATCTTAAAATTAATCAAGGAGAAGTTCTTTTTGTTGTGGGAGGTAATGGATCTGGTAAAAGTACATTTATTAATGTTTTGACAGGTCTATACAAACCTACTGAAGGGGAAATCATTTTAAATGATAATGAATACTTGAATATCAAGGACGATTTACAAGATTCTATGACAGCAATTTTTACAAACAATCATATATTTTCTCATAATTATGATGATTATCAACTTAAAGAGAATGATGAATATAGAGGATTGCTAGAAACCATGCGTTTAGATCAGGTAGTTACTGATGATAAAGAAGAGTCAGCTAGAAGAAGGTTTTCTAAAGGACAAAGTAAACGAATGTCAATGATTTTTGCACTCCTTGAAAAGAAACCGGTTTTAATATTAGATGAATGGGCAGCTGATCAAGATCCACATTTTAGAAAATACTTCTACGAAGAATTGATTCCAAAACTTAGAGCAGAAGGAAAAACGATTATTGCTGTTACTCATGATGATGCCTATTTCCACCTTGCAGATCGTATTATAAAATTTGACTACGGAAAGATTGTAAAAGACGTAGAGGTAGATAATAAAGTAGAACTTACTGAAAGTTTGTGGGCCTAGAAGGATTCTTTTCCTTTTCTAGTTAACTCTTCTGTAGAAGAGAAAACATTTCTTTAATTTATAGAATATCGACATGAAATTGACACTTCCACAACAAGATGTCTATTTTGAGCAATTGTTATACCCTAACCAACCTATTTATAATATAGGTGCCAAAATAGTAATTAAGGGTAATATAGATTTTAAAACCCTGAATAAAGCTTATATAAAGCTTATCGAGCAACATGATGCATATAGAAGTATTGTCGTCAATGCTGGAGAAAATGCGGAAATTAAAACCTTACCAAAACATGGTTCTACTCTCGGTTTTATAGATTTTTCTAATGAAGAAGATGCGAATAAAAAGGCTGAGGTGTTCATGCAAAGAACTTTTGTAGAACCTTTCGATTTTAATTCTAAAGAATTATTACACAAGTTCATTTTGATTAAGGTAAATGAAACAAGTCACTATCTGTTTTCGGTATATCATCATATTATTACTGATGGTTGGGGAACATCCTTAATGTTTCAACGATTAGTAAAAAATTATAATGAACTTATAGAATTAGGACATGTAGCGACAACATATCCTTATTGTTATAAAGATTTTGTTCAGAATGATAGAGAATATAGTCTTTCAGATGCTTATTTAAAGGATAAACTTTTTTGGAAAAATAAGTTTCAAAATCTTCCTGAACGTCTATTTGAAAAACTGGATGATACTTTTGATCTCAATAAGAGCAGTCGAAAAGAATTGATGATAAAACGTTCAGTATATAATCAACTTTTAGATATTGCCAAAGAATATAAAAGTTCAACTTTTCATGTTATCCTGGCTTTGTTATACCTTTATTTTGGAAAGAAACATCAAAATAAAGATTTTGCCATTGGAATTCCAGTGTTAAATAGAGGTAAGTCTGTTTTTAAGAAAACAGTAGGGCTTTTTATGGGAGTTTCCGCTTTGCGTATGTCTCTTGATTTTGAGGATACATTTGAAGACTTAATAGGTCAAATAAAACAACAACTAAGACAAGATTATCGTCATCAACGCTATCCACTAGGAAAATTGATAAAAGAACTGGATCTTTTCCAAGACAAGGATAGACTTTTTAATATTACATTGTCTTATGAAAAGCAGAATTATTCAGATCATTTTAAGAATACAGAAACTAGAGTTATTCCGTTAACCCATCAATCTGAAAGAGTTGCATTAGCAGTTTATATCCGAGAGTTTGATGAGCTAGAAGATGTCAAAATAGACTTTGATTATAATGTAAATTATTTTGATGAGGGTTCAACTAGTCAGTTAGTCACGCATTTTGAGTGTCTTATGAATGATGTGATTAAAAGTACTAGCAAAAAATTATCAGAATATAATTACTTAACAAATAGAGAAAAACAACAATTATCAGATGCTTTTAATCAAACTGAGTCGAGCTATAATAAAGATGAAACACTAGTATCCTATTTTGCTGATCAAGTCACAAAAGGAGCAAATACTATTGCAATTCAAGATAGGTTTAAAGCTTATACCTATGAGGAATTAAATATCGTATCAAATCAAATTGCTGACTATATTTCTGGAGAAATTAGAACCCAAGATACATCTCCTATTGCTGTTTTAATGGATCGTTCAGCGGATTTAGTGGCGGTTTTAATGGGAGTTTTTAAGTCAGGAAGAGCGTATATTCCTTTAGATCCGAGGTTCCCCAAAGAACGACTTAAATACATAATTGATCATAGTGATGTGAAATGTATCATTGGAGATGTCGAACAACAAGATGTAATTGATACGGAGGTAAGGTTTGTCAATATTGAAACGATATTAAATGATAATACCCTTAATAAAAAGTATTCTCCAAGCAAACTACATTCATCTGATACTGCCTATGTAATATATACTTCAGGATCTACTGGAAACCCTAAAGGAGTTGAAATAAGACATCAATCACTATTGAATTTTTTATTGAGTATCCAACAAAAACCTGGAATAACGAATGAAGATATACTGTTTTCCGTTACCACTCAGTCTTTTGATATTTCGATATTAGAGTTTTTTACTCCGTTGATTTCTGGGGCAACATTACACGTTGTAGGTAATGATACGTTAATTGATCCACTAGCTATAATACAAGAATTAAAAGAAGTTAACCCTACTATAATACAAGCAACTCCTAGTTTTTATCAAATGCTTTATAATGCGAACTGGGAAGGAGATAATAAAGTGAAAGTATTATGTGGAGGAGATTTGTTAAGTGAATCCCTAGCAGAAAGCTTATTAAATACTTGCTCAGACGTTTGGAACATGTATGGTCCAACGGAGACAACAATTTGGTCAAGTATAAAGAAGATTGAGTCACCTAAGGATGCTTCCAATATTGGAAAGCCAATACAAAATACATCTATTTATGTACTAGATGAATACAAGAAGCTGTTACCAATTGGCGCTACTGGTAATATTTATATAGGAGGTGATGGATTGGCAAAAGGATATTTTAAAAACGAAGCGTTAACAAAAGAAAGATTTATAAAAAATCCATTTGACGAAAGCGGAAAAATATATAATACCGGTGATATTGGTAAGTGGAATACTAATGGAGAAATTGAGTTTTTAGGTCGTATTGATCATCAAGTGAAAATTAGAGGGTATCGCATTGAGTTGGGAGAAATAGAAACGAAATTGAACCAATTGGAAGCAATAAAATCATCAGTTGTTATTGCTAAAAAGAGAAAAAATCAGGAATCTTCATTAGTTGCTTATGTTATTCTAAATCAAAAGAATATCGATGTAGATGATATAATTGCCCATTTACAAAAAGAATTACCAGAGTATATGATTCCTTATACTTTTATTCCATTAGAGAGTTTTCCATTAACACCTAATAAAAAAGTAGACAGGAAAATATTAACATCAAGAGATGTAGAGGTTTCTTCTAATATATCCAAACATAAAAAACCAACATCCTTTTTAGAGATTAGGCTTTGCGAATATTATAAAGAGGTTTTGGAAACAAAAAGCGAAATAGGTATCACAGATAATTTTTTCAGACTTGGAGGGCACTCATTAAATGCAGTCAGATTAATTGGTAAAATAGAAAAAGAATTGGGGTATCAAATCTCTTTGAAAACCATTTTTGATCATCCTACAATAGTATTATTATCATCATATTTAGAACTGAAAGAAGCTCAAGAAATAAAATCAATACCGAGGACAACAATAAGATCATATTATCCAATTACATTACCACAATATGCAATATGGTTAGCTTCATTTCAAAGTGAAAAATCAGTTGCCTATAACATGTTTAGATCTTATAGAGTGAAAGGTGATTTTGATCATGTTTTATTAGAAAAAGTATTCAGAAATATTATTAATAAATATGAAACTTTACGAACAAATTTTGTTGAATTTAAAGGAGTTCCGCATCAAATAATTAGACCAAGTGAAGAAACCCTTTTTAAGATAGATCGCTTTTTTGTAAATAATATTGATTTAAAAAACGAACTGAAAGAATATGCAAATCACGAGTTTGATCTCAAGGATGAAACTCTAGTTCGTTTGGGTATGTTTGAAACAGAGACAGGTGATTGTTATTTATTATTTGTAACTCATCATATCATGATGGATGGATGGTCATTAGAGGTTTTGATTAATGATGTTATTGAAAAATATACTTCATTAACTTCTGGAATAAGCTTACAACAAGAGAAGTTAAGCCTCCAGTTTAAGGATTATGCAGTTTGGCAGCATAATATTGAGCTTGATAACAAAAATGATAACTATCGATTTTGGAAACAATACCTCAATAATTATCAATGGAGAAGCCTTGTTTCTTATGATCAAGATGAAAAATTGAGTAAGAAGTATTCTGGGAGTTTTTATCATTTTAACTGGGATAAAACATTTCTTGAAAAGTTAAATCAAATAGCTTTAAGTCAAAAGACTACACTGCATACATTATTAGCTGCAGCATTCAATATCCTGATCTATAAAATGGAAGGGCTTAGCGATATTTGTATAGGTACCATAAATTCTGGAAGACCTTTCTCAGATCTGCATTCTCAAATTGGAATGTTTGTGAAAACACTACCATTACGTTTAAGAATAAAACCAGATCAATTGTTTACAGACATGTTACAAAATGTACAAGAGGATATGTTGACAATTGATAAGCATCAAGATATTCCTGAAGAAATATTAAGCTCTTTAAGATTAGAAGCAATTTTAGTATTACAAAATCCTACGTTTAACTATGAGAAAATTGAAATAAATCAAGATTTCTCCTTAGAGTTTAATACAGTAGATGCGAAATACAATAGGTTGCCGCTATTAGTTAGCTTTTCTATAAATGAAAAGCATCTACATGGTTCTATTTATTACGATACCAGTAAATACGAAATTGAAACTATCGAACTTTTGGTCTTGAAATACAAAAAAATTCTTGAAGAGCTCGTACATAACTCGAACATCTCAATAAATGACATAAATGCGGACTTAGCATTTGAACAAGAAAAAGCTATTGAAATAGATTTTAGCTTTTAAATATCACGAATAAATAAAATTAGAATAATCAGAAATTATGAGTTTTTATATGAAAAATATAACAGCAGTCGTATTGTTGGTCCTTAGTTGTTTAACCACAATACAAAGTCAAAAAGGATCTTTACAAGAGACAGAAACTTTTTTCCCTAACGTAAACGTATTAAAAGAAGATACAATAGAATATAAGTTTCTTTCTGTTCCTGAAAATTGGGATGATTCTAAAGGAAATACAATAAAAATTGCAGTTTGTATATTAAAAAATAAGTCTAATAAAGCGAATGCCGATGCTGTTGTTTTTATTCAAGGAGGTCCTGGAGCTAGTGGCGTTCAAAACATTAGATCTTGGTATAAGCATCCTCTACGGGAAAAGAATGATATTGTCTTATTTGATATTAGAGGGACTGGGTTTTCAGAACCTAGACTTTGTCCTGATCTAGGGAAGAAATTTATGGAAATCTTGGCTAAAAATCAATCAGAAACAGAAGATGAAAAACAAAAAACATCAGAGGCTTTGTCCTGTAAACAGGATCTTCTAAATCAAGGAGTGGATATAGAAGCTTATAATAGTTTATCGGTTTCACAGGATTTACATGCTTTAAAGAAATTATTGGGATATTCCAATTGGCACGTATATGGAGCTTCATATGGAACATATATGGCTCAGGTTTATACAAGTATGTTTCCAAATGATATTAAAACTTTATCATTGGATTCTCCCATTTCTGATATATCAACGTACTATACAAGGAATACTACTAATTATATGAGTAGTCTTTCTAAAGTTTTTAAAAAATGTTTGAGCGATTCAGATTGTCATAATCAATATCCTGATTTGAAGACGATATATTATAAAACTATTGCAGATTTGGAAGAAAATCCGATAACTGTAAAAGTTGATAAGAAAATAATTGCATCTGGAGAATTTACATATAATTCAGAAGATTTTAAAATAGCAATACAGCAGGCATTATATAACAAAAAACTTGTGGAGGTAATTCCGCTTTTAATCTATCAATTTCATGAAAGAAATGAAGATGCTCTTGGAAATTTAGTAGCTGCATTTTCTAGCTTGCTTGGAATGGATTATGGAGTGTATTTTTGTGTAAGCTGTAATGAAACACTTCCTAACAATAAAATTTCAGAATATCAAACTGATGCATCCAAGTATAAAGGACTGAAAGGTGGGGTTGCATTTTATAAATCGGATTTTAAGGTTTGCGAGAAATGGAATCTTAATCGACGGGACACAATAGTGCCTCATGATTTATCTAAATTATCAAGTATATCATCTCCAGTACTCGTATTTTCTGGTGAGTATGATCCTATAACTCCAGTTACAAATGGTGATGAAGTAGCTCGAAAATTTAAAAAAGGATATACAGTTATTGGACATAATCTAGGTCATGTTCCAGGTTTTACAAAAACGGGTAATCAAGTAGTTGAAGCTTTTATTAATGATCTAAATAAAAAATTAGATGTCTCTGCATTCAACAATGAGGATGCGATAGACTTTGTTAATGGAGTTGTTATTAATCCAGGTGTCTCAAAAGTTGGTAATAACTTAAGTAAATTAAATTTAGTCTTTTTACTTCCATTGTTTGTGGCACTATTAATAATGTTTGTTTTTATTTTTACATATGTGACTAAATTATTGAAGAAACAATACAATACTAATTCCGATAAAATAATAAGAGTTCTTAGTGCTCTAACATCTATTGTTGGGATCACTGGTTTGATTAGTCTCGTTTTGGCTTTAATGAAAGTAGCTGGTCAAAACTATTTTGTTTTAGCATTTGGTCTGCCTGAAAACTTCAATTATATATTTATCGTATTACTAATATTTAGTGTATTGCTCTTTATAACTATGTTATACTTCATAGTTCGGATTAAAATTATCAATGATAGAAGCATTGTTTTTTCAGTGTTATTCTCAAACATGCTACTAGCTACTTACCTATTCTATTGGGGTGTTTTATAAATATAATAAGATTCTCTACAAGATTGTTGCCTTCATAATAACCTGAAATACTATTTGGAGTCCACAACATTCTCCATTTTACAATTAAAATAACGATTATGAAAAGTGATAAACCAAAAATTTTGGATAAAGAGGGTATGCCTGTATGTAAAAGAAAATTAGACTTAATAGCAAAGGGTTACATATCTCTGGCTGAGGTTTCAAACTTTTCTTGCTCGTGTAAATGTTCACTTAAAAATGAATTAAGTAATTAATAACTCTAGATAATGACGCAAATTCTTTATTCATATATATCAGAAGAAAACCATTGTTATTTGATGAAGGAAGTAGCATCAAAATTTTCTACTGATTTTCAAAATAAACTCTTAAAATACAGAAGATGGCAAGATGCTCAATTGTCATTATTGGGAAGAATTCTTCTAGGTACAGGATTAGAAAATATAGATATACCTTTTTGCGAGAATAACGTAATATATACTAGCCACAACAAGCCTTATTTTAAGGAAGGTAAAGTGAAGTTTAATATCTCTCACTCAGGGAATATGGTTGTTTGTGCAATAACAGAAACTTGTGAAATAGGAATAGATATCGAAATGTTACACAGTCTTCATCTTGGGGATTTTAAAACTCAAATGACAGCTTTAGAGTGGCAACGAATAATTTCTTCAGATAATCCTGAAAGCTCTTTCTTTGATTACTGGACACAAAAAGAAGCTGTTATAAAAGCTCTTGGTATTGGGCTTTCTCTTCCATTAAATTCTTTTGAGATAATAGACAATAAAACTATAATTGATAAAGAAAACTTCTTCCTAAAAGAAATTCAATTAGATAATAAATACAAATGTCATATAGCATTTAAAGATGAAGTTGATTCAAGAGTATTAAACCTTCAAATGATAAATCCAATTCCAATATTCAAACAATATTGAAGCTCGTAAATTTTGATGATGGATTTCATATGCTGTGTCAAAAAAAATGAAACGATGCCCCTTCAAACTCATTATAGTGAACAAAACCATTCATTCATTTGAATGGTTTTTTTATGTCCGTATGTTAGTGATTTAATAAGCTGGTTAATAAAATGAACAATTTCAGAAAGAACACTATTAGTATTTCTGAATAAAAATGAAAATTAAAATAGAAGTAAAAACTTAGAATGTTTATATGATGTGTTTTTATTCAAGAACAATTATTTTTGAAGAATAATAAATTACTTTAAAATAAGATGGAGAAATTAGGACTTACAAAGGAAAACTGGGATCAATTTACGACTTGGATTTGGGATTTTTTACCAGGATTAATTTCGGCAATTATTATATTTTTTGTTGGTATATGGATTATTAATATTTTTAGTAAAGCACTTCGTAAATTCTTCCAAAGGAAAGATTATGATGAGACATTAGAAAAATTCTTATATGATCTAATAAATATAGGTCTTAAAATTTTACTCATAGTATTAGTTGTTACTCAATTAGGTGTTCAGACATCTTCTCTCGTAGCAATTTTAGGAGCAGCTGGATTAGCTATTGGTTTAGCATTGCAGGGATCTTTGTCTAATTTTGCTGGCGGAGTTCTTATTTTGTTCTTTAAACCTTTTAAGATTGGGGACTTTATAGAAGCGCAAGGTATTTCGGGTACTGTTAAGGAAATCTCCATATTTACTACTAAAGTAAATACTTTCGGGAACCAACTAGCAGTGATACCAAATGGTAAGATATCTAACGGTAATATAATTAATTACTCTGCAGAAGATAGAAGAAGAGGTAAGATAGAAATAGGAGTTTCTTACGATAGTAATATAAAAGAAGCTAAAGAGATTATATTGGATTTGATCAATGGTCAAGAGAAGGTTATTAAAGATCCAGCTCCTGAGATATATGTTTCTGAACTAGGAGATAGTGCTGTGACTTTATCTTTACGTTTTTGGGCACTTAATGATGATTTTTGGGCTGTTCATTTTTATACTATAGAGGAAGCTAAAAAAAGACTTGAATCTAATGGAGTCTCAATACCATTTCCGCAAACTGATGTACATTTATATTCTAAAGAGTCTAAAAAATAAATCAGGTAGTTTTCTAAAATCTATTTTAAAACCTGATATTTCGTGTTGCTTTATTTTCCTAAATAATTTATAAAATCGCTATGCCTTAGATGGAAATTGTTAGATTTAGTAAATACTAGCATAAAATTATGTTTAATGGCTGAATCTTTATTATTTATACCAGATATATCTGGATATACAAAATTTGTTCAAAATACAGAAATAGAGCACAGTCAGCATGTGATTGCAGAGCTGTTAGAGGTTTTGATTAAGGCTAATACTCAAAATTTAAAATTAGCTGAAGTTGAAGGAGATGCGCTTTTTTTTTATAAAGAAGGAGTAGTTCTTTCTCAAGAGAAGTTGTTGGCGCAAATAGAAACAATGTTTACAGCTTTTTATAGTCATCTTAAAGTGCTAGAAAAAAACAGAATCTGTCCTTGTAACGCTTGTGCCACGGCACCGGATTTACAATTAAAAATTATTGCACATTCTGGAGAATTACAATTCATAACTGTTCAGGCTAAGCGAAAGCCTTTTGGGAAAATAGTAATAGAAGCGCATAGGTTACTTAAGAATTCGATTTTAAGTGATAATTATGCGTTGTTAAGTGAAGATTTGTCTACAGTAATTGGGATTTCTGATGATTATAGAAGTCAACTGTTTAATTTTTCGAAATATGAAGATGTTTATGATGAGAAAAATATTAAATATTTGTTTTCTGAAATTGATAAAGAAAATCTAAAGCTTACGTCGTATGAAACTCCGTATGAAGTACATTTTGATAAATCGCCAATATTGGAGATTCAAAAAGAGTATAGTGTTTCTGCAGGAGAATTGTTAGAGTACATTACTAATTATAGTTATCGACATCATTGGGTAAAAGGAGTTAATGAATTCGTTTACAATCCAGACGAAGTAACTCGTTTAGGTACAGAACATGTGTGTGTTATAGATGGTAAACGATTAAATTTTACTACAGTAACGAAATCTGTAGAGTCAGATAGGTTAATTTACGGAGAGCATACTACGGATATTCCCGTGATTGATGGGATGTATCAGTTTTATACACTTGTTACTACTTCTGAAAATTCTTGCAAATTGATTTTGGAGTTGTATCCAGAAGCAAAGTCAATTTTTAAAAAAATTATGCTGCATTTAGTTATGAAGAGATCGTTCAGAAAATCAATAAAAGAATCTCTAGATAATCTAGAGGTGTACGTAAATAATAAATAGTATAAAGTAATTCTTTTATTTAATTATATCGAGAATACGTTCGAGTTGCATTCCGCGGGATCCTTTGATTAAAATAGCATCTTTAATATCAGAAAAAGATTCATTTTCTTTTAATGTTTCAAAAGATCTATATTTTCTTACCCGCACATCCTTTATAGATGTTTCGAAAAAGTTATTGCCGATTAAATAAATTGTGTCAAAAGATGTTTTAGTTGCTTTTTCCGCAATTTTTTCGTGTTCAGTAGCAGCAGAATCTCCAAGTTCAAACATGTCACCAAGAAACACAGTTTTGTTGTTGTAATCTAAGTTATGGAAATTGTCTATAGCGACACTCATACTTGATGGGTTGGCGTTATAGGCATCTAATATGATAGTTAATTCTTCTTTATTAATTATTTGCGATCTATTATTAGATGGAATGTAAGATTCAATTGCAGTTTTGATTTTTTTAGGATTGATTTTAAAATAAAAACCAATAGCTATTGCTGCTGAGATATTTGTAAAATTATACGCACCGATTAAATTACTGTGGATATTTTGATTTTTGCAGAATACATTAACCATCGGGTCAACGTCATCTAGTTGTATGGTGATATCACTTTCTTGTTTTTGAGAGAATGTGTATACTTTGATTCCTTCTGCCGCTTTAGAAAGCTTAGCGTCTTCTATGTTTAGAAAAACAGTTTTATTGTATTTTTTTAAATGTCGATAAAGCTCAGTTTTGCCTTTTAATACACCTTCTAAGCTTCCGAATCCTTCCAGATGTGCTTTTCCTATGTTTGTTATATAGCCAAAATCTGGTAGAGCAATATTGCATAAGAATTCAATTTCCTTTTGATGATTTGCGCCCATCTCTACAATTCCAATTTCGGTATTTTCGTTCATTGACAATAGGGTCAATGGAACACCTATATGGTTATTTAAATTTCCTAAAGTAGCAGTTGTTTGGTAGTTAGAAGATAGGACACAATTAATTAACTCTTTAGTAGTGGTTTTTCCATTACTTCCTGTGAGCGCTATAATTGGAATTTTTAGATGTTTTCGATGATGTGTAGCTAGGCTTTGTAGTGCTTTAAGCGTGTCTTTAACTAGTATATATTGATCTGATACAGCAAATTTTTCATCATCAATTACAGCGTGTAACGCACCCTTATCAATTGCTTGTTTGGCATAAGTGTTACCATCAAAATTGCCGCCTTTTAAAGCAAAAAATATACTGTTTTTTTTGATTTTCCTAGTATCGGTAGAAATACCATCACTTTTTAAAAATAATTCATGTAGCCTTGTAATATCCATGTATTATAGTTGTATTAAAAAGCCCTGTGCATATTGACAGGGCTTTATTTTATAACGAACTGATAAATTTTAATTTATCTCGGTGCTCTATGTTTTGGTGTCTTTTTGTTTTTGGCTTTTTCACCAACACGTGACATTGCATTTCTAAACCCAATATAATCGGTTGCCATATCCTGAGGGAAGAATCTTCTCTGTGCAGGATCTAACCAATATGCTCTGTCTTTCCAAGAACCACCTTTGTATACTCTTACTTCTTCACTTACAATCGTAGTTCTCTTACTAGACTCATCATATCTTCTATCTAGTTTTGTGCTATCAGCTGCACTTGGCTCAACACTATGGATTGGAGAGTTATACATCCTTCTGTTAGGAATGTTTTCGTCTTGGAAACCTTCGTAGTATCTAGAAGAGCTTTTGTCACCATCTCTAAAGTTACGGTTGTCACTTTGAGTAAAGTTAGTTCTTAAATATGTTTCATTTTCATCAACAGGAGTTTGTAAAATACCTCCTGGTAATACTCTTGCCACAATTTTACCATTACTTAATGTGTCATAAATAATAGAATCTGTAGTAACAATCTTAACAGTTCCGTCAGGATTGATTGCGTTTTTAGTATAAACGTTACCTCTATAGTAGTTAAAGTCATTATACTCATCATCTACAATTGGTCTGTATACATCAGCTACCCATTCTGCAACGTTACCAGCCATATCATAAAGACCATAATCATTAGGGTCATAAGATGCTACTGGAGCGGTAATATCAGCACCATCATCACTCCATCCTGCTATACCACCGTAGTCACCATCACCTTGTTTAAAGTTAGCTAATTGATCTCCACGAGTTCTTCTTTTTCCAGAACGTGTGTATTGACCATCCCAAGGGTATTTCTTTCTACCTCTGTAGATGTTGTAACTTCTAAGTTCAACTAAACCTAAAGCAGCATATTCCCACTCAGCTTCGGTTGGTAGTCTATATTTAGGTAAAAGTAATCCGTCTTTACGTTGGATATATAAACCTGTAGAGTCATTTCTTTTTTCGTAATCTTCCGATTTTTTTCCACCTCTTGTAGCTTCGTCGTTTCCTCCATATGTTTGTGAAGGAGCGTTTAAATAGGTGTCAGTGTTAAATGTACTTTCTGCAGAAACATCTTCGAAAGGTGCATTTTCTTTAATTACTCTTTCTTCTTCAAGAATTCTTTCATTCACACGGTCAGTTCTCCATTTACTGAACTCAACAGCTTGAATCCAGTTAACACCAACTACTGGATAATTGGCATATGCTGGGTGACGAAGATAGTTATTAGTCATCATTTCGTTAAAACCTAGACGGTTTCTCCAAACCAATGTATCTGGCAATGCTCCGTGATAAATATTTTTATATTTTGGCTCGGTTGGAGGATATACACCTTTCAACCAATCAAGATATTCTAGATACATAACATTGGTAACCTCAGTCTCATCCATATAAAAGGACTGTACGTGTTGTTGTGTCGGAGTATTATTCCAGTCATGCATCACATCATCCTGAACTCGTCCCATGGTGAAGGTTCCACCTTCAACAAAAACTAATCCTGGACCTGTTTCTTGTTCTTTATAATTAGTGTTTACTTGGAATCCACCATCCTTGGAGTTGTATTTCCAGCCAGTGGCTCTAGAACTGTTGCCATAATCTGTCTTGTTACAGCTGAACAGTAAGATACTAATGGTAAGGGCCATTAGCGACTTAAAAACTAACGCGTTTTTCATAATTTTAAGTTCGTTAAAGTAGAAATTAGGGCTTGCAATATAATAATTAACGTTAAATTTACCCTAATATTTTTAAAATAATATCAAATCGCGAAAAATTTATGTTTTTACGATTGACTTTGGTTTAACGCAATATTTTGGTGTTTATTATTATTTTTGAAGAAAAACCATAATTTGGGAAACACTAAAACTGTGTTAAACCCGTTATACGCTATGATGAAGAAAATTATATTTTTTTGCGCCTTACTTATTTCTGCATTTATTTCGGCACAGAAGACAGTACATGTTGATATTGTTTGGAAAAATGTAGAGATGAATACTTCTAGTACTTCTTTCACAGTTCCGGGGTTTGATGAAGAAAATTTTGAATTTCAAGACGATATTGGAGTTAGATATACCAAATTTTGGGAAGAATCGGCAGAAATTAATTCAAGAACTGCGAGAATTGAAAATGTTGTTTATAAAACTATTTCTAGAGCAGATCTAAAAGACCTTGGTGTTAATCTAATTCCTAACGAACTTACATATGATATTCGCTCCATAAAAGCGAGAAATAAGAAAACCGGTTTTATTAGTCTTTTACCTGTAGTTAAAAATGGTAATGCTTTTAAAAAAGTTGTTTCTTTTGATATTGTTTATCAAACCACAACTAGCCGAGCAAATGCTAAAAGAGCTCCAATAAGTAATTCTGTTTTAGCAACAGGAGATTGGTTTCGATTTTATGTTGATAAAACGGGAGTTTTTAAAGTTACACCTGCTTTCTTAAGTAGCTTAGGTATGGATATTTCTTCGGTTAATCCAAATACTATAAAGATATATGGTAATGGAGGAAGAATGTTACCTTTATTAAATGAAGAAAATACAGAGTTTGATTTAAGAGAGAATGCGATACAGATAGTCGGAGGAGAAGATGGTAATTTTTCTGGCGATGATTATATTTTATTCTATGGTGAAAATACAGAAGGATATAGTGAGGAAAATATAACGAATCTAAATTTGTACGCTGATAAGTCATATTATTATGTAACATCAGGAGGTTCTAATAGTAGACGTGTATCTAATTATAATGAACCTACCGCTGCAGCAGATATTCAGATTAATTCATTTACTGATTATCAATTTTATGAAATAGATGAATATAATATTGTAAAAGTTGGAAGGCGTTGGTTTGGTGATCGTTTTGATGTCCAAAATAATAGAAATTATAATTTTGACTTCCCAAATTTAATTTCGTCAGAACCTATTGAGTTAAGAGTTTATGGAGCAGCTACTTCTACTTCTGTGTCCAGTATGAATATAACTGTTAATGGTGGACAGGTTGGGATCTTAAGTTTTGGGCAAATTTCAGGAACATCTCTAGGTTCACCGAGGAATATTACACAGGATGTTACTTCTAGTTCTGACCAAGTGACGGTTGGTTTAAGTTATAATAATAATGGTAATCCTTCTGCAATAGGTTATCTTGATTTTATAAGTCTTGAGGCTAATAGAGGACTAATAGGTACCAATTCCCAGATGCCATTCTTTTATAAAGATGCGCCTACCTTAGCAGGAATTGGACAATATAATATTTCGAATGCATCTGGTATTTCTCAGGTATGGGATGTAACGAATCCCGAATTAATAAGTAGTGTTGTTAATGATAATGCATCATCTACTTTAAGTTTTAAAGCTACAATGGGCGAAACAAGGCAATATGTAGCAATTGTGCCGACAAATTATTATGACCCGCTATCAGATCAAACTACAAGAGTTGATAATCAGGATATAAAAGGAACTATATTTCTTAATAATCAGGGACAGTTTGAAGATATTGATTATTTAATAGTTTCAAATAATGATTTGTTGCAATCCGCAAGTAGATTAGCTGATCATCATAGAACCTTAAATAATTATAATGTTAAGGTAGTGACACTTGATCAGATTTATCATGAATTTGGAAGTGGTAAACAAGATATAGCGGCAATAAGAAACTTAGTGCGATATGTATACGATAACGCTTCTAATGCAAATGAGCGGTTAAAATATCTTTGTCTTTTTGGAGATGCATCAGTTGATTATAAAGGTTTATTGTTAAGAGAAAATTGTGCGGATAGCAATATAGTTCCAACTTTTCAGAGTTTGAGTAGTTTTTCTTTAGTAAGTTCTTTTGCTACAGATGACTTTTTTGGGTCTATGGATCCTGCAGAAGGGCAAATGCTGTCAAGTGATCAATTGGATATTGCAGTCGGTAGAGTATTAGCAGATACACCACAATTGGCAGATGCTATGGTTACTAAAATTATTGACTATAATAATGAGCAGTCCTTTGGCCGATGGAGAAACTCTGTATTGCTGATTGCAGATGATGTTGATGTTGATTGGGAAGAAACTATCCAGAGAAATTTAGATGAGCTTGGCGATGATTTGGTTCAAAGAAAACCTTATTTAAACCTTACTAAAATATATGCTGATGCTTTTGAACAAGAATCTTCAGCATCCGGAAGTAGGTATCCTAAAGTGAATGAAGCTATTTCTAATGCAATAGAAAAAGGAGCTGTAGCTATTGATTATTTTGGACACGGTGGAGAAGATGGGTTGGCAAAAGAATTTATTTTTAATAAATCGGATGCTAGCGAATTAGCAAATACAAATAAGTATCCCGTTTTTATTACGGTTACTTGCGAGTTTACTAAGTTTGATAATCCTTGTCGAGATTCTGCTGGGGAATTAACCTATTGGAATACCAGTGGTGGGGCAGTAGGTCTAATTAGTACGACAAGAGATGTGATTGTAACTTTCGGAATTTCGGTTAATGATAGATTGTCAGGGTTTTTATTTCCAGACACTTCTGATTATCCAACTATTGCGGAGGCTGTAAGACAATTAAAAAATTCATATACTACCAATAGTAGAAGAGTAGTTTTCTTTTTTGGAGATCCTGCGATGAAAATGGCTATCCCTAAACCAAATATTCGTTTAACTACAATTAATGATGTGCCCATTACACAGGAAGTTGATACTCTTAAAGCGCTAAGTAGAATAAAAATATCAGGAGAAGTGGTAAGTGAATCAGGAACCCTATTATCTGATTATAATGGAGTGTTGTCTACTACTATATATGATAAAGAAGTGGATAGAGTTACACTGGCTAATGATAATGTTAGAAATAGTGCTGGTGAAATTATTAAGTTAAATTATGAAACATTAGGAGAGATTATATTTAGAGGGAAAGCATCTGTTACTAATGGTCTTTTTACTTTCGAATTTATAGTGCCTAGAGATATTGGTATTCCGGTTGATACTGGAAGAATAAGTTTTTATGCTTCTAGAAATGGAGTTCTAGAGAATCAAACTGGAGTTGATCAAACAATTTTAGTAGGTGGGCTTAATGAAAATGCTCCCGAAGATAATGTAGGTCCGCAAATTCAGTTGTTTATGAATGATGAAAGTTTTGTTTCTGGGGGTGTAACCAATGATTCTCCGATACTTATTGCTAGATTGCAAGATGAAAATGGCATAAATACTGCGAGTGGTATCGGTCACGATATTTCTGCTATATTGGATGGTGATGAAGCGAATCCATTTATTCTTAACGATTTTTATGAAACGGAAATAGATGATTTTACAAAGGGAATCGTTAATTTTAAATTTAGAGATTTAGAACCAGGATTGCATACGCTTACATTCAAAGGGTGGGATGTTTATAATAATTCTTCGACTCAAGAAATTCAATTTGTAGTGGCTGATGCTTCGGGTTTTACGCTTAATAATGTTCTTAATTATCCAAATCCATTCGTCAGTCATACCGAATTTTGGTTTGAGCATTCTAGTGCTATTAATGATGTTTTAGAGGTTCAAGTTCAGGTGTTTACCGTATCCGGAAAAGTGGTCTGGACAGACAATCAGACGTTGTCCGGAAAAACAAGTTATAGAGAGGATATTCAATGGAATGGGAGAGATGATTTTGGGGATAAATTAGGAAAAGGAGTATACGTATATAAGATATCTGTAAAATCAACGTTAACAAATCAACGGGTTGAGAAATTTGAAAAACTCGTAATATTATAATAACTAAATAACTATATATTTGTCAAAATCAATTTTCACATGAGAAAAATCATAATCCTTGGGTTTGTGTTTTTAACACTATCAAATTTTAAATTGAAGGCTCAAGACCAGAACCGAGCAATAACTACTGCTACACCATTTTTACTAATTGCTGCAGATGCAAGAGCAGCAGGTTTAGCTGATCAAGGAGTTGCAACTTCAGCGGATGCATTTTCACAACAATGGAATCCAGCTAAATATGCATTTGTTGCAAAACAACAAGGGGTAGGTATTAATTATACACCTTACTTAAGTAATCTAGTAGATGATATATTTTTAGGGAGTGTAAATTATTACAATCGTTTTGGACAGGATGGTAGAAGTGCTGTTGCTGCAAGTTTTAGATATTTCAGTCTAGGAGATATCGAATTTAGACAAGGTCCTAATGATGAGCCTAATGTTCAGAAACCTAATGAATTGACATTAGACGTTTCATATGCATTACAATTAAGTCCTACATTTTCTATGGGTATTGCAGGACGATATCTACGTTCTGATTTAAGATTGCAAGGTTTGGGAGCCGATGCAAGTGCTGCAGGAAGTTTTGGTGTAGATGTTGCTGCTTTTTATCGTAGTGAAGAGATTGCTTATAGCTCTTTTAATGGTAGATGGAGAGCTGGATTAAATATTTCTAATATTGGTCCTAAAATTAAATATGATGACGCGGGACAAGAAAACTTTATTCCTACTACATTTAGGTTGGGTGCAGGATTTGACTTCTTATTAGATGAGTACAATAGAATTACACCATCTTTAGAGTTTGCTAAATTATTAGTTCCTAGTCCACAGGATTTTGATGGCGATGGCGATATAGATGCAGAAGATAATGCAGAATATCAAGATATAAGTTCATTTGGAGCTATCTTTTCATCTTGGGGAGATGCTGATGGTGGTTTTAGCGAAGAATTAGAAGAATTTACCTGGTCTTTAGGAGCTGAGTACGTATATAAAGATGTGTTCTCTTTCAGAGGTGGGTATTTCAATGAAGCAGAAGAAAAAGGAGCGCGTAAGTTTGTATCTCTTGGACTTGGATTTAAATATACAATTGTAAATTTAGATGTTTCTTATTTATTCAATGCATCTTCTGTGCAGAGTCCGCTAGAAGGAACGCTTCGATTCGGTCTTTCATTTAATTTTGGAGAAGACTTTTACGATAGGTAATCGTAATGATATTCATACCTTAAAAAAGTATCAAGCTTTAATGTTTGATACTTTTTTTGTTTGTAGTACATTGTAAATACTTTATTAGAAGATAGTATTAGTGTATATACTATTGTAAATTTTTGATTGTGAAAGAAATAGAAATAAAATCGACATTGCAAGTGTATGATGCTCTAGAAGAGTTGCCAAAGGATGTTCAGGAATTGATGCAGCAGTCCTTTAAAATTAGAGATAAAGCATATGCTCCATATTCAGAGTTTTTAGTTGGAGCTGCTTTATTGTTAGAAAATGGCGAAGTTATTTTGGGTAATAATCAAGAAAATGCTTGTTATCCATCTGGTTTATGTGCGGAGCGTGTAGCGATATTTTCGGCGGGAGCAAACTTTCCTGGAGTTCCAATTTTAAGAATGGCGCTTTCTGCAAAATCTTTAAAACATCAATTGATTACACCTACTCCTCCTTGTGGTGCTTGTAGACAAGCTATAGCAGAATATGAATTAAATCAGAAGAAGCCAATTGAGATATATTTTATGGGAGAAACAGGAAAAGTAGTTAAATCTTACTCTTTAGCTAATTTATTACCACTTATTTTTGATAATTCGTATTTATAACGTTTTCGTTGATTTTTATCTAAAAACTGCTTTCTCCTTAGTAATGAATATATTATTTTTGTTTTTCGCTTAATTGAAAAATAAGCATAAAAACTCTGTAATTGTTAGAGAGGTCGGCAATAAAGCTGACTTAATTTTGAAATATCATTACATTTTAGATGAAAAAAGTAACTAAAGAAGTTTACCTGAAGTGGTATGAGGATATGCTTTTCTGGAGAAAGTTTGAAGACAAACTTGCTCAAGTTTATATCCAACAGAAAGTAAGAGGGTTTTTGCATTTATATAATGGCCAAGAAGCTATTTTAGCTGGTGCCTTACATGCAATGGACCTTACTAAAGATAGAATGATTACCGCGTATCGTAATCATGTTCAGCCTATCGGAATGGGAGTTGATCCTAAGCGAGTAATGGCAGAGTTGTATGGTAAAGGAACAGGGACATCTCAAGGAATGGGAGGATCTATGCATATCTTTTCTAAAGAACATAGATTTTATGGAGGACACGGTATCGTTGGTGGACAAATTCCTTTAGGAGCTGGTTTAGCTTTTGCAGATAAATATCACAAAAGAGACGCAGTTACTTTAACCTTTATGGGTGATGGAGCTACTCGTCAAGGTTCCCTTCACGAAGCTTTCAATTTAGCAATGTTATGGAATTTGCCTGTTGTTTTTTGTGTAGAAAATAACGGATATGCTATGGGAACTTCGGTAGAAAGAACCGCAAACCATACTGATATATGGAAACTTGGTTTAGGATATGAAATGCCTTGCGGACCTGTAGATGCTATGAATCCTATAAAAGTTGCTGAGGCAATGGATGAGGCTATTACTCGTGCAAGAACAGGAGGAGGACCAACTTTCTTAGAATTAAAGACATATCGTTACAGAGGTCACTCTATGAGTGATGCGCAGAAATATCGTACAAAAGAAGAGGTTGCAGAATATCAAAAAATAGATCCGATTACTCAGATATTGGATATTATAAAAGATAAGAATTATGCTACGGATGAAGAAATAGCAGCTATTGACAAGGGAGTGAAAGCTAAGGTTGCAGAATGTCAGAAGTTTGCCGAAGAATCTCCATTTCCAGAAAAGAACTTGATGTACGATGTAGTATACGAGCAAGAAGATTATCCGTTTTTATCACACAAACCACAATAAATTATGGCTACAGTAATTAATATGCCGCGATTGAGCGATACTATGGAAGAGGGAGTAGTCGCGAAGTGGCTTGTTAAGAAAGGAGACAAAATCAGTGAAGGAGATATCCTTGCAGAAATTGAAACCGATAAAGCAACTATGGAATTTGAATCTTTTTATGAAGGAGTATTACTTCATATAGGGATTGAAGAGGGAGAGACAGCTCCAGTAGATCAACTTCTTGCAATTATAGGCGAAGAAGGAGAAGATATTTCTGGTCTATTAAACGGTGATCAAGGATCACAAACAGAAACAGTAAAAGAAGATAAAGCTGAAGAAACGACTCCAAGTGCTTCTGCAGCTCCTGCAATTCCAGAAGGAGTAGAAGTTATTACAATGCCTCGGCTTAGTGATACCATGGAAGAAGGTACTGTTGCTACTTGGCTTAAAAAAGTAGGAGATTCTGTAGAGGAAGGAGATATCCTTGCAGAAATTGAAACTGATAAAGCTACAATGGAATTTGAATCTTTCTATAATGGTACCTTATTACATATAGGTATAGAAGAAGGACAAACTGCTCCTGTTGATCAATTATTGGCAATTATAGGTCCAGCTGGAACTGACGTTTCTGCTATAAAAGATGGAGGAGCTGTTGCGGCTTCTGCTTCAACAAAACCAGTGGATACTCCAACTCCTAAAAAAGAAGAAAAAGTAACTGTAGCTTCTTCATCAGGTAGCGAGTCATCTGGAGGAAGAATTTTTGCTTCTCCATTAGCTAAAAAAATAGCTGCAGATAAAGGAATTGATCTAGCGCAAGTAAAAGGTACTGGTGAGAATGGTAGAATTGTAAAGAAAGATGTAGAATCGTTTACACCTTCAGCTACAGAGAGTACTCCAGCTACTAGTGCTGCTGCTCCTGCAGTAAAAGCTTTTACTCCAGCAGGAGAAGAAAGCTTTGAAGAAGTTAAGAATTCTCAAATGCGAAAAGCAATTGCTAGAGGTCTTTCTGCTTCAAAATTTACTGCACCTCATTACTATCTTACTATAGAAGTTGATATGCAGAATGCAATGGCATCTAGAAAGCATATAAACGAATTACCAGATACTAAGGTGTCATTTAATGATATGGTAGTTAAGTCGTGCGCTATGGCATTAAGAAAACATCCACAAGTAAATACGCAATGGTCTGATGATGTAACTAAATATGCTAAGCATATAAGTATCGGAGTTGCTGTTGCTGTGCCAGATGGATTAGTAGTTCCTGTGCTACCTTTTACAGATCAGATGTCTCTTACACAAATAGGAGCAAATGTAAAGGAATTAGCAGTAAAAGCTAGAAATAAAAAGCTTACTCCTCAAGAAATGAGCGGAAGTACATTCACAGTTTCTAACTTAGGGATGTTTGGTATTCAGGAATTTACTTCTATAATTAATCAGCCTAATTCTGCAATATTATCTGTGGGTACTATAGTAGAAAAACCTGTAGTAAGGAATGGTGAGATTGTGGTTGGTAATACAATGAAAGTTACTTTGGCTTGTGATCACAGAACAGTTGATGGAGCGTCAGGTGCACAGTTTTTACAGACCCTAAAACAATATTTAGAAAACCCTGTAACTATGTTGGCGTAGTTAAAAAAGGAATATTTATTATAATTAAAATCCCACTTCTATCGAAGCGGGATTTTTTTATATTTAAAAGATGAATAAAAGAATAGATAAATTAAAGTCCAATGTACTATCTGATAAGATATTTTTGCTTAAAGAATATACTTTTGATTATAAGCATACGAATACCCATGCTCCAGAAAAACATCTTCGAGAAGTATATGATCACGGTGATGGGGCTTCTGTTTTATTATATAACCTAGCAAAAAAAACAGTTGTGCTAACCCAGCAATTTAGATTGCCGACTTTCTTAAATGGTAATGCATCCGGGATGAGTATTGAAGTTTGCGCAGGATCTTTGGATGGGGATACTCCAGAAGTTTGTGCAAAAAAAGAAGCGCTTGAAGAAACAGGTTATGCTATTAATTCTGTTGAAAAAGTATTTTCGGTATATGCATCGCCAGCGACAATGACGGAAATTGCGCACTTGTTTATTGCTGAGTATACAGATGAAATGAAAGTGGAAAATGGAGGTGGATTAGACAATGAAGAAGAATATATTGATGTGCTAGAAATAGAGTTTATAAGGGCATTCGATATGATGCAAACTGGAGAAATTAAGGATGCAAGAACGGTTATGTTATTACAATTCCTAAAAATAAAAGGTATAATGGAATCTTAATAGGAGATCTCAGAGGGTACTTTTTAAGTATCTTTATCAAAAAATATTCATTTATATCGGAAAACAAAAAATATGAAACAGATATCACTTTTTATTATTACACTTTTATTTATAAACTGTAAAGAAGTAACTAGAGCACAATCATTAGCATCAAACGTTGCAGCTTCTGATGTGGAAAGTATTATGAATTTTTTAGCTAGTGATGAATTGGGAGGTAGAGATACTGGTTCTGAAGGGTTAGAAAAAGCGGCTAAATTTATAGAAGAGGAGTTCAAGAAGTCTGGGATTGATCCATATTTTGATTCGTATTTAAATACGTTTGATGCTAAAGGGACCGAAACATATAATGTAGTTGGTTATTTAAAAGGGACAGATCCTGATTTAGCAAATCAATTTGTGGTAATTGGAGCACATTTTGATCATATAGGAACAGGAAAAGAAGTAAATGGAGATGTAATTGCTAATGGAGCTAATGATAATGCTGCTGGAAGCACTGCTGTTATTTCACTAGCAAAACATTTTGCAAAAGCAAAAAGTAATAAACGTAGTATTTTATTTGTATTGTTTGGAGCAGAAGAAAGAGGTCTATTAGGTTCTAGTCATTTGGCAAAAGCTTTAAGAGAAAAAAATCTTGACCTTTATACTATGGTAAATTTTGAAATGATAGGAGTACCATTAAATGATAAAAGTTATAAGGCTTACATTACTGGATATGAAATTTCTAATATGGCTGATAAAATGAATGAGTATTCAGGAAAAGAACTAATAGGTTTCTTGCCAAAAGCAAAAGAATTTCAATTGTTTAGAAGAAGTGATAATTATCCTTTTTATGAAAAGTTCAAAGTGCCTTGTCAAACGATTTCTACTTTTGATTTTACAAATTATGAGTATTATCACCACGTAGATGACGAGGTTTCCGAAATGAATTTTGAGTTTATGGCAGAATTAATAAATGACTGTATACCTGCTATAACAAAGATTCTGAATACATCAACAAAAGAAATTAAGTTAAATTAAAAAATTCAATCCTTTCGAGTTTTCAACACTCGAAAGGATTTTTTTATGAAAAACATGAAAAACATTATAATTACTGGGGCGAGCAGAGGAATAGGGTATGAGATGGCTAAGTTGTTTGCAGATGAAGGACATCAAGTTTTGGCTTTATCTAGAAATGAGAAACCTATTACTGCTCTAAATCATAAAAACATCCATACTTTTTCTTTTGACTTATGTAACTCTTCGGATTTACATAAATTAAAAAATTACGTTACTGATTCTTGGAATCAGGTTGATATCTTGATTAATAATGCTGGTAAATTATTGAATAAACCTTTTGGTGAAATTTCTACTCAAGAATTTGAAGAAGTGTATCGAGTAAATGTTTTTGGTGTAGCAGAAATTACTAGACTTATGTTACCTCATATGACAAAAGGAAGTCATGTGGTTACAGTTAGTAGTATGGGTGGAATTCAGGGAAGTATGAAATTTCCTGGTTTAGCGGCATATAGTTCCAGTAAAGGTGCTGTTATTACACTAAGTGAATTATTGGCCGAAGAATATAAAGAAAGTGGTGTTGCATTTAATGTTTTGGCTTTGGGAGCAGTACAGACAGAAATGTTAGAAGAAGCATTTCCTGGATACCAAGCACCGCTTACGGCTATTGAAATGGCAAATTACATTAAAGATTTTTCGCTTACCGCTAATAAATTCTATAATGGTAAAGTATTACAAGTTTCTAGTAGTACGCCCTAATTAACGAACTATTAAATATCGGTTAGCTTAAGATATTTGTAAAACTGATGAACCGTTAGCACTTTTTTAAACTCTTCATTTTGGAAGTACACAATATTACTTAAGTCCTTTGTTTTTTCTTTTTCAGAGGCGTTTGATTGAATTACTTTATTTGCTTGGATGGAGTATTTTATAATGACTCTTTTAATACGATTACTTGTATAATTACTAAGATTAAGTTCTTGTTGTAATAAAATAGTTCTTTGTTCAGCTAGATCAGCAAACAATTTTTTTTCAGCCTCCAGTTCCTCTTTTGTAAGTTCAACAACTTCTTGTTGATCTTGATTTTCATCTTCAATCTGGGTTTGCGCAATATTAGACGCACTGATGAAAAAAATAATTAAAATTGTAAAAATTCTCATAATACTCACTTTTAAATTTTCTTTAAGAAATGTTAAAAATAGGATGTCAAAAATATTAATTATTGATTAACAACAAGTTAAATGTAGCGAAAACTCGATAAATGTTAGCTTTTTTTCGATCAAAAACCCAAAAAACAATGGTTTTGTTACCATAAAAAGAAGGAAAAACCGTAAATTCTTGTTAAAAATTGGCTTTTTTTAATTTTTTGATGATGTAATTCTTTCAAAATTGGCTTTTGAAGTTTTAAATTGTACACCGTCAATTATTGTAGTTGAGGTTGTTATATATGAAATAATAGTATCACTTTTTTTATTTGCAAAGTGTATTTCAGTAATTATTTTGGTAACAGAATCAGAGAGTATTTCTGGTTGTTCTAGAAATTTTATTTGCCGTATTTTTTCTTGATTTTCTAGCCCTAATGAAGGTGTAGTGTCTTTCTCTATTTTAAATTCTGGATGATTCTTGATCAAGGTTTGCTTGTCTATATGATCTTGCAGTTTCTCTTCAACTAAAATAATATAGGCATCTTCTAGAGAAGTGGGTGACGCTTCTTCTTCAATATAAATATCTGCTTCTTCTGCATTAACAGGTTCCATACTTTTATGGGAATTGTTAGCACAACTCGTAATCACAATTAACAATAGAATATATACAAACTGTTTCATGGTTTAACTCTGAATTTTAGTTTAACAATTTGTCCCTTTACCCTTTTGGATTCTATAATTTCAATATTTTTTAGACTTTTTGTTGGTGTTGTAAGTTTTGTGATAAATTCATTTTTTGAATATACTTCTATTCCTAAACCTGAAGGTAAAACCTGAAATATAATTGCATTATCAGCAATCATTTTTGATAATTCACTTTTTCTGTTTTTCCAGTCTTCGAGTCTTCCATTAGCATAATAATGTAACATTAATGCGTAATCGTCCGTACTTACTTGGATGTTTTCGTTAGTAATCTTAGCTGTACTTCTAAAGATGGTATCCGTCTTATGATATGGTGATTTAATTACAAAACGAATAAAATCATCTTTTGTACTCCATCTAAAACACCCCAAACTATCACTTTTAGTATAGAAGGGTGATTGTTTGTTGTTTAATACAATGATGTCAATAGGTGTTTTGATAATCGGTTTGTTTCTATCTTGATCAATGAAGCAAAAAGTAAACGTATGATTTCTTGGAATAAGGAAATAAGCGGAGGTGATAAATAACACTCCGAGTAATAAAAAAACAAGCCATTTTGGTTTTAGTTTTTTCTTTTCTAGAATTTTGTTTTGTGGAATTGAAGATTTAAAATGAACCCAATTTTTATAGCCACAGTATTCAGATAACATATTAAGTACATCTACACGTGGTAATTTCTCGGTAGTGTTTTTAAAATAACTGTAGAAAGATTTTTCACTAATACTTCCTTTTACCTGTTTTCGTAAATCCTCCTGAAACAATATAATATCTTGCCCTTTCCATAGAGAGATATCATCGCTTGAGGCATTATTTTTCTTTAAAAACTGCTGAGTAGCTGCTTTTTTCAGATGAGAGAATGCTATGTGTTCTTCGCGAGTGATGAGTTTATTATTTTGATTGTCAGGTTATTATTTTTTGTAAAATAGTTTACAATTGTTTTACAAAGGTAATACAAGAATACTCTTTGGAGTGATACTATGTTTGTTTTCAGTTTAACAAGGTAAAAACAATAAATATGAAAACAAATATTTTAAAATTAATTAGAAATGTAATTGGGGTAGGTTGTTTGGTAATCAGTTTTTCCTGCTCGCAAGCAGAAAAAAGTTACTCAACAGCTACAGAAAATATCGTAATGGAAGATACTGGAGAGACACCGGCTTTAAATGCATTTGAAACAGAAGATGAAATCAAAATAAAAAATGAAACAGAAAACGCAAATAATAGACTTAAGATTATTAAAAATGCAAGTTGCCGTATTAAAGTGGGTAGCGTAGAAGAAGTAACTACGCTTTCTAAAAATATAGCAGCAAAATATAATGGGTATGTGTCTGATGAGCGTTTTACAAATACTAATTATTCTAAAGAAAATAGATTTACGATTAGAATTCCTCAGGATAAATTTGATGAAGTACTAGATAGTATTTGTGCTTTAGCGGAGTTTGTGGATCATAAAAATATATCTACTGTTGATGTTACTGAAGAGTATATAGATATAAACTCTAGGTTGAAAACCAAATTAGAGGTAAAGCAGCGTTATGAAACAATTCTTAGAACAAAAGCTAAAAATGTAGAAGATATTTTACTAACCGAAGATAAATTAAGGGAGCTTCAAGAAGAGATTGATGCGGCTAAAGGTAGATTGAAGTACATGTCTAATAAAGTGTCATTTAGTACTATCCAATTAGATATGTATGAAACTGTGCTTCCTAAAGATGAACCAAAAAAATATGTAAAAAGCTTTGTAGATAGAGCAGAGGATGGATTGTCTTTTGGTTGGAATCTGTTACAACACCTTTTTTTAGTGCTTTTTTATGTTTGGCCACTATTACTATTGGGAGTATTAATTCTAATCTATTACAAATGGATTAGAAAATAGCCTTTCGCTTTTTTAAAATAGTATAAATATCAATAACAAAACACTAAAGCATTCAGCAATAGCAGCAATCGAGTAATATTATCCTGTAACAAGCTCTATTGTGGTATTATGTTTGTTTCAGTATTCAGTGTAACAAAACTAAATAGTATGAAAACAATGAGTATTAAAAAAAGCAGATTATGGATGGCAGGGTTATCCATATTATTGATCATTTCTTGTGATCCTAAAGCAAAAACGCCTTCCGCATTACCAGATATTATGGAGGAAACGGATGCAGTTGTCAAAGAAGATAATGCTCCGCCTATTTTGAAAGAGAAAGTTTTTGAAGAAGAGCTTGTGGTTGAAGATATAGAAGTTCCAGAAATTGAAGAAGCTGAGGAACCAGTGGCGTTTATGATGGAAGTGGAAACTGATGAGGTTATTATGGAAAGTCCTAGTAGTTTTATTAAGGAAACCAATAATGAATCATATGCAGAGGTAGTGGAGAATACATTTAAAAGGACAAGTTTGGCTCCGCTGTCTACATTTTCCATTGATGTAGATAAAGCTTCTTATAGTAATATCCGTAGAATGATTAATAATGGCGAAAAAATCCCAGATGATGCGGTAAAACTTGAAGAAATGATAAATTATTTTAAGTATGACTATAAACAGCCATTGGATAAACATCCTTTTGCGATTCATACAGAATCAGGAAGTACTCCTTGGAATGAAAATACCCAGTTGGTCAAAATTGGGTTAAAAGGCAAAGAAATACCTGCAGAAAGTTTTCCTGCTTCCAATTTAGTTTTTTTAATAGATGTTTCGGGATCCATGAATGATGCAAATAAGCTTCCATTGCTTAAAAAAGCTTTTAAATTATTAGTAAATCAATTAAGAGAAAAAGATAAAGTTTCTATGGTGGTATATGCCGGCGCAGCTGGAGTTGTTTTAAAACCTACATCTGGTAACAATAGTGAAAAAATACTGGACGCACTGAAGAATTTAGAAGCAGGAGGCTCCACAGCAGGAGGAGAAGGTATTAAACTTGCCTATACAATTGCAGAAAAACATTTTATAAAGAACGGGAACAACAGAGTTATTTTAGCAACTGATGGTGATTTTAATGTTGGTATACGAAGTGATAAAGGGATGAAGGAATTAATCGAAGAAAAACGAGAGTCTGGAGTATTTTTGACTTGTTTAGGGTTTGGAATGGGGAATTATAAGCATAGTAAATTAGAAACTTTGGCAGACACTGGTAATGGTAATCATGCGTATATCGATTCTATGCAAGAAGCGCAAAGAGTATTAGGTACTGAATTTGGAGGAACATTATATACGATTGCAAAAGATGTAAAAATTCAAGTAGAATTTAATCCCGGTAAAGTAAAAGCGTATCGCTTGATCGGTTATGAAAATAGGTTGTTAAACGATGAAGATTTTATCGATGACACGAAAGATGCAGGAGAGTTGGGTAGTGGTCATACCGTCACCGCACTGTATGAAATTATTCCTTCAGGAGTAAAAAGTAAATATCTTGGAGAAATTTCTGATTTAAAATATACTGGTAAAACAAATAATAAAGAATTTGGAGATGAGCTATTAACTGTAAAGTTTAGATACAAAAAACCAAAGGAAAGTAGAAGTATAGAAATAGTTCATATACATAAAACGGGAGACAATGATCTAGTGTCAGGTGATTTTAGATTTGCAGCTTCTGTAGCTTGGTACGGAATGATCTTGAAAAATTCAAAATATATACAGAATCAAAATGTTGAGGATGTGGTCTCTTTAGCAAGAAATAGTAGAGGGAATGATGAACAAGGATATCGAGCAGAGTTTATACGATTAATGAATAGTTATGATAAAACGAATTAATACTATTTGATAAGAATTCTTTAGTAAGCGCATCTTTCCGATGCGCTTATTTTTGTATTTTGCGACAATGAAGGAAATCTTGGCAAGATATATCCCTGAAAGAGCTATAGAACCTGCTTTCGATTTGATTGTGAGATGTAATGTTCATCTTAAAATTGTTAATGAACGAGCTTCGCGTCATGGAGATTACCGTAAAATGCCAGATGGTAGACATCTGATTACTGTAAATGCTTCTTTGAACACATATCGTTTCTTAATTACTTTAATTCATGAAATTGGACATTTAGTAGCTTTCGAGAAGTATGGGCGCAATATTAAACCTCATGGGATAGAGTGGAAAAGAACTTTTCAGCAACTCATGTTACCATATATTAACCCTGATGTCTTTCCTTCTAAATTATTACCTGTTATTGCAAATCATTTTAAGAATCCAAGGGCAAGTAGCGATACTGACGAAAAATTATCACTTGCATTAAAACAATATGACCCAGAGAATGATAAAAATTATATCTTTGAGATACCATTAGGAAGTCGATTTAGATTATATAATGGAAAAATTTTCCAAAGAGGAAATAAAAGAGTTAAACGTTACGAATGTATCGAACTAAGCACAGGCAGGGTATACCTGTTTAACCCCAATGCAGAAGTCGAATTATTAAATTAATTATGGAAAAAAATTATTATGCTATTTTAATGGCTGGGGGAGTTGGGTCTAGATTTTGGCCTGTTAGTACTACAGAGTTTCCAAAGCAATTTCACGATATGCTGGGAACTGGAGAAACTCTGATTCAAAGAACATTTAGTCGACTATCAAAGATTATCCCAAAGGAGAATATTTTTATATTGACTAATGAAAGATATAATGATTTGGTTTTAGAACAATTACCAGAGGCAGCGCAGCGACAAGTTGTAACAGAACCTGCCATGCGTAATACGGCCCCTTGTATATTATATGCAGCTTTAAAAATACAGAAAGAGAATTCTGATGCAGTTATGGTGGTTGCGCCTAGTGATCATTGGATTGAAGATGAAGATGCATTTACACAAAATTTAAGGCAAAGTTTTGAAGCCTGCTCAAAAGAAGATATCTTAATGACTTTGGGGATACAGCCTACTTTTCCGAATACGGGTTATGGTTATATACAGCACAATGAAGAAGCCGATGCAATAAAAAAAGTAGCTCAATTTACAGAAAAACCAAATTACGAAACGGCTAAAAAATTCTTGGATCAAGGCAATTATCTTTGGAATGCAGGGATCTTTATCTGGAGCGCAAAAAGTATCGTGAATGCCTTTGCTAAGTTTCAAAAAGAGATGACAGCATTATTCGAAAAAGGCATAGAAGTGTATAATACATCCGAAGAAAGTAGTTTTATAGAAAAAAACTATCCACTAGCCGAAAACATTTCTATCGATTATGCTATTTTGGAACATGCAGAAAATGTATATGTATTACCAGCTACTTTTGATTGGAATGATTTAGGTACTTGGGGGTCTTTATATGATAAATTAGATAAGACAGCAGCTAAGAATGCTGTTGTAAATGCTAGAGTTCTATCAGAAGATTCTTCAGGGAATATGATTAGAACTTCTGGAGATAAAATCGTCGTTGTCGATGGCTTAGAAGATTATATTATAGTAGATAAAGAAGAAGTTTTGTTGATTTATCCTAAGAAAAAAGAACAGGATATTAAACAAGTTCTTAAAAAAGTAAAAGATACGTACGGAGAAAAATACGGATAATATTGATGGAAGAAAATACGCAAAATCCTCAAGGGAAGTCTCAAGATGAAAAGGTAGAAGAACAAAAGCAAGCGGTAAAAAAAGATGCCAAAGGATTATTTCGTAGTGGTTCTACTTTTTTGAAGGAATTGTTAGATTTTCGTCATGATACTGATAGAGAGAGTACCATAGAATTGATAAAAGCAGATATACCTTTTAAAGGAGCTACTGCTTGGATTTTGATATGTTCTATATTTATTGCTTCTATTGGTTTAAATGCAAATTCAATTCCCGTAGTAATAGGAGCGATGTTAATATCACCGTTAATGGGGCCTATTTTAGGAATAGGAATGTCTATTGCTGTCAATGATATAGACACTTTAAGAAAGTCTTTGGTTAATTTCACCGTTATGGTGGTTCTTAGTATTCTTACGGCCTGGTTGTTTTTCTTTTTATTTCCATTAAAAGTTGAATCTTCAGAATTATTAGCTAGAACTAAACCTGATATAAGAGATGTATTGATTGCCTTTTTTGGAGGGTTAGCATTAATTATTGCTAGAACAAAAAAAGGAACTATTGCTAGTGTGATATTTGGTGTGGCAATTGCTACAGCTTTAATGCCACCGTTATGTACTGTTGGTTTTGGACTGGCTATTGGTAAGTATGAATATGCTTTGGGAGCGATGTTTTTATTTACTATTAATACTATTTTTATCGCTTTGGCAACATTTATTGTTCTAAAGCTATTAAGGTTTCCAATGCTTCGATATGCGAATTCTGCAAAACGTAAATTGATTGCTAGATTAGTTTCTTTTACGGCAGTGTTAGTCATGATACCGGCTATCTATACTTTTGTTATTACGTTAAATCAAAGCAAGATGGAAGGAGATTATGATCGTTTTATAGCAGAAGAAATTGATGAAAATCCAGATCTATATCTAAGAAAACCAATACCTGATTATGATAAGAAGACAATTAAACTTTTCTTTGATGGTGAGATAACCGAAGCAACTAAAAGTGATCTCGAAAACGAAATTCTCAAGTATGAAAATATAAGTGATTTTCAGCTAATAATTAGAGGTAATAAAGCTAGAGGAATAGATCAAATTTCTAAGGCAAATGATCGATATATTGTAGAGTTAAATCGACTAGAAACTGAGAACGAAGAATTGCTAGATAAAGTTGAAGACCTAAAAATTCGATTGGCACTATTGGAAACTCAGTTAGCCGAAGCCCAGAAAGTTATTCCTGCAGATATATTACCATATAACAATATTGCTAAAGATGCTAAAATTCGCTTTCCGGATTTGTTACAACTGGGATATGGCGAAGTTTTACAATCTAATTTCTTAAAAGTGGATACGGTAAAAGTAATTTTTCCGCAATGGAAATTTCAGGTGTCTGACAGTCTTAACGAGGTTAGAAATAAAGATTTAAGAGAGTGGATAACTGGAGAACTAAAAGCTGATACGTTGTTAGTAAAGTAATTCTGTTAGTTTTTGGATTTTATTAAAGACAGTGATTTAAGTTTAGCGTTTGCTAAGATGGAAAATATGATTCCAGAAAATGTTTTAATGACAAATAGAAAAATATCTTAAAATTTATAAGATTCGTAGTAAGTAACTTTTTACAACCCTTTGAGCTGCGCATCACGTACTTTTTTAAATAAGTTAGAGGAATAGACAAATTCGGTTACTGCTTCATTATCAGTTTTAAAAATTTGTGTTTTATCTCCTTCCCATTCTAGATTACCAAATTTTAAGAAAACGATTTTTTCACCAATTTCCATAACAGAATTCATATCATGGGTATTGATGATAGTTGTAATATCATATTCTTCAGTAATTTCTTTAATCAAATTGTCAATTACTATGGCCGTTCTTGGATCTAATCCAGAGTTAGGTTCATCACAAAAAAGATATTTAGGCCTAGTTACAATTGCTCTTGCTATGGCTACACGTTTTTGCATTCCACCACTTATTTCTGAAGGAAGTTTATTGTTAGAATTTTCTAGATTAACACGAGCTAATACTTCATTTACTCGTACCAGCATTTCTTCTTTCTTCTGTTTTGTAAACATCATTAGAGGAAACATTACATTTTCTTCTACAGTCATAGAATCGAATAATGCACTTCCCTGAAATACCATGCCCATTTGTTCTCTTAAGTCACGTTGTTCTTCTGTAGAAAGATCTGAGTAGGTAGCTCCGTCATAACAAATAGAGCCTTCCTCTGGAGTAAATAAACCCAGCATGCATTTAAGAAAAACTGTCTTACCACTACCACTTGTTCCAATGATTAAATTTGTTTTACCGCGTTCAAATGTAGTTGTGATTCCCTTAAGAATTTGTTCGCCATTAAAACCTTTATGTATATCTTTTACTTCTATCATTAGCTTAACAATAATTGAGTTAATATATAATTAGAAGTTACTATAACCACTGTTGTCCATACAAAGGCAGAGGTACTTGCTTTACCAACTCCTAAGGCACCGCCGGTCATGTAATATCCATGAAAAGATGGAATTGTTGCCAATAGAAAGGCAAAGATGAAGGTTTTAATAAACGCATATGTTAAGTGATACGGTATGAATTCTTCTCGCAAACCTGTTAAAAATTCTGAGCCTGAAACAAATCCTCCATAAACCCCAGCAATATAAGCTCCAAATACACCTACGAACATTGCAATCGCTATTACAAATGGATACATTAACATCGCTATGATTTTAGGAAATACAAGATAATTTAATGAATTTATTCCCATTACTTCCAAGGCATCAATTTGTTCAGTAACTCTCATCGTTCCGATACTAGATGTAATAAAGGATCCTACTTTTCCAGCCATAATAACAGAAAGGAAAGTGGGAGCAAATTCGAGAATCATAGATTGTCTAGAGGCAAACCCAATTAATTGTTTAGGAATTAATGGATTTGTTAGATTCAAAGCTGTTTGAATAGCGATTACAGCTCCAATAAAGAAAGCAAGAAATACGGTAATTCCTAAAGAACCAATAATAAGATCATCTATTTCTTTAAATATCAGGCTTCTAAGCACAGAGCCTTTAGTCATTCGACTAAAAACTTTTTTCAGCATTAAAAAATAGCGACCAATATCGTCGAGATAAAACATATGTTCTACATTAGAAGGGCTAAAATAGAAAAAAAAATAGGGACAGCATTTAACCTTCTATTAAAGTTTTACATTTGCATAAAAGGTATTTTAGCCTTTTAAAATGTAAACAGATAATGATAAAGAAGATATTTTTAGCAATTATTTTAATAATAACAGTTACTCAGTGTGCAACCAAAGATTCATCATCAATAAAGATAAACTCTGAAGAAACAATTTCTGTCCGACCAAAATTAGTTGTAGGGATAGTAGTGGATCAGATGAGGTATGATTATTTGACTAGATTTTATGATCGTTTTGGTCAAGGAGGGTTTAAAAGAATGATTAATGAAGGTTTTAATTGTAAAAACAATCATTTTAATTATATACCAACATATACAGGGCCTGGACATGCTTCGGTATTTACAGGGACAACACCTCAAAATCATGGAATTATTTCTAATAATTGGTATGATAAGTTTGGGAAAGATATGGTGTATTGTGCTAGTGATTCTTTAGTACGTGCTGTTGGTTCTGATAGTGAATTAGAAAGAATGTCTCCTCGACGTATGAAAACAACAACTTTTGCCGATCAAAACAGATTGCATACGCAATTAAAAGGAAAGAGTATTGGTATTGCGATAAAGGATAGAGGAGCAATATTGCCTGCTGGCCATGCAGCTAATGGAGCTTATTGGTTTAGAGGAAAAGATGAAGGTAATTGGATTACTAGTACGTATTATAGAAATGAATTACCGGATTGGGTGCAAAAATTTAATGAATCTGATAAAGCAGCTTCTTATTTTAAGGAGTGGAATACTTTATATGATATTACTACTTATGGAGAGAGTGGAGCTGATGAGAACAATTTCGAACGTGGTTTTAAAGGAAAAGAAAAGGCGACTTTTCCTTATGATTTAGCTGCATTAAAAGATCAAAATGCAGGGTATGATATTATTAAGGGATCTGCATATGGGAATAGTTTAACAGCCGATTTCGCAATAGCTTCCATAGATGGGGAGTCATTAGGAGCGGATGATATTACAGATGTTCTTACTGTGAGTTTTTCTAGTACAGATTATGTTGGTCATAATTTCGGAGTTAATTCAAAAGAAATCGAGGATACCTATTTAAGATTAGATAAGGATCTTGAACGCTTTTTTGGAGTATTAGATACTAAGGTTGGGAAAGGTAATTATACAGTTTTTTTAACTGCAGATCATGGAGCTGTTCAAGTGCCGTCGTATCTGAAAAAAGTAAAAATACCTTCAGGTTATTTTGATATGGTAGAGCTCACTGTTAGTGTAATGGATTTTGCAAAACGAACTTTTAAAGTTAACGGACTAATCGAAAAAGTAGCTAATGATCAAGTGTTTTTTGCGTATGATGTACTGGAAAAAAATAAGATAAACCCACAAGAATTACAGAAAGCTATAGCACATCATATATTACAATATGATCAAATAGATAAGGTTTTTACTAGAGAACAATTACAAATGGGAACCTTTACAGAAGGAATTGGTGCACTTATTCAAAAAGGATATAACCAAAAAAGAAGTGGTGATTTGGTATATGTTTTAGATCCTGCCACTATAGCGTATTCTCGTACTGGATCTACGCACGGTAGTGGTTTAAATTATGACACACATGCTCCGTTATTATTTATGGGTAAAGGAATTAAACAAGGTAGCACCACTACTAAGACAACAATTCCAGATATTGCTCCAACTATTTCTGCATTATTAGGGATTACATTTCCTAATGGAGCTACTGGTGATGTGTTGTCTTTTGTTTTAGAGTAATCATTTATCTGATAATTTTTGATATATGGATTGTGCGCTAAGTATAGCACCTTCCATATATCCTCCATGCATAGGGGATGTTTCTGTACCTCCTATAAAGAACTTGTCGTCGTAGTATCCTTGTTGATATATTTTATGACCATTATTTTGATGTGGGAATATAAAATCATTAGAAGGTAAAGAAGTAAAGGGTTCTCGTTTCCAGACTAATTCCTCATAGGATAAATATTCTAATGCGTCCTCTCCAAATAATTTATGGAGTTGATGAATCACTTTTGATTTTCTTTCATCCTTAGTATACGCGGCCATACCATTTTGTAAAAAACCTTTAAGGGAAAAATGAGTGTTTTCTGCATTAGAGTGATCGTATAATTCAGTTAAGGGACCGACATTGCTAAAAACGGTTCCTGAGTAATTACTATTTTTCCAAAAAGGAGTTTCATAGGATACACCAAATTTAATAGAATCTCCCATCCATGTGTGGGTTTTATTGGCAATTTCAATAACCTTATTTGATAATGCGGGATAGAATTGTATAGAGTTTACTAAAAGTGAAGGAGGAATAGTAGAAACAACTTTATCCGTATAATATATATTATTGGAAGATGTAACTTTAAAACTATTGTTTGTGTAATTAACGTGTTCTATTTTTTCATTTAGAATCAATTCTTTTTGATCCAGAAGGTCAACAAGTTTATGTATAATAGCGATAGTTCCATGTTGTATTCGATAGCTTGGTTGTTGGTTTGTTGGTAATTGAATTTGTTGTGGAGGAGCAGTTGATAATGGTTCAAAAAGTGCTATTCCTTGCATATATTGTTCAAAAACAGGAAGCTCTAATTCTTTTAATAACCTTAACAATTCTTGATGTTGTAAACTTAACCAAGTTGCTCCCATTTCGATTGGGGTTTCTTTTGCGGATTTAAGGGTATGGATTCTTCCGCCAACCCTGTTTCTAGCTTCAATAATCTTTACAGATTTCCCATCTTTTTTTAATCTGTAAGCTAGTAGTAAACCGGTTAGACCAGCTCCAATAATAAGTACTTCTGATTTCATATACTTAGTAAATGTAAAAAGTAAAACTCCTAATAAAAGGAGTTTTATTTTGTTAAGTTAAGAAAACTCAATCATTCATTAAATGGGTGCCATGCACAACAGCAGCTCCTGCTCTAAGAGCAGCAGATACAAATGTAGCTTCCGCTAATTCCTCTTGTGTAGCACCTGCTTTTACCGCATTTTTTTTATGAATTTCTAAGCAATATGGGCATTGAGTTGTTAGTGCAACGGCGACAGCCATTAATTCTTTATACTTTACAGGAATAACTCCTTCTTGCAAAGCAATACTGTCAAAAGCTTGAAAAGCTTTCATAGTTTCAGAAGCATTTTTGCCAAGTGTGCCTAACTTTTTTAGGTGATTCATATCATACATAATCAAACTTTTTATGTTAATTTCTTCCTGCGATTACACCTCCATCAGTATCCCAAATAGCTCCGGTTACCCACGATGCTTGATCAGATAATAAAAAAGTAATGCTATTAGCTACATCTTGAGCAGTTCCATTTCTTCCTATTGGATGAAAATTATTAAATCCAACAAGTGCTTTTTTTGCTTCGTCAGCACCACCGAAAACACCATCATATACTGGAGTTTCAACCACAGCAGGTGATACAGCGTTTACTCTGATACCATGATCTGCTAATTCCATAGCTAAATGTTGTGTTAGCGAATGTAATCCTGCTTTTTGCATAGAATATGCAGAAGAAGGAGTCGCTTTTACGGCTTGTTTAGCCCACATAGAACCAACATTAACAATCGCACCAGTATTGTTTTCTTTCATTTTCTTAGCTGCAGATTGCGTAATAAAAAAGAAACCTCTATTTAGATCTTGATATGAGTCATAATCTTCTAGAGTATGATCAAGAAAAGGTTTTGGACCAAAAATCCCTGATGCGTTTACTAAATAATCTAAACTATCTAAGTTAGCAATTGTATTACGCAGTTGATCTACACTATTTTTATCAGTGATGTCAACTTGATGTTTAATAATGTTTTCGCCATCTTCAATTTTAGATGTATTTCTTCCTACAACGTGAACTGTGGCACCTTCATTAATTAAAGATGTTACTGTTGCTTTACCAATTCCGCTGGTTCCTCCGATAACTAAGGCTGTTTTGTTTTTAAATTGTGTCATTATTTTTATGTTTAATTAATTAAAAATAGACAGACAAGTCTGTCTTTGTTAAGATAAATTTTTTTATTCTAGAATCTTTTCGCAAAGAGATAACGAAGCCTCAATGGGCCAAGTATTCTGGTGTAATTTGCTTTCAGAAATTGCTCCTTCATATAATAGGTAAATTTTTCTTGCTAACATTTTATTTTCGTTGTCAGAATTTTGATTATAATTTTCTATAACTAATTCCTTAATGAAATTTATGAAATCCTGCTTTTGCTGTTGAATCTCTAATCGTACCGTTTCATTTTCTTTAGGCATTTCGGCGTATGTATTTAAACACCAACATCCATTAAAGTCTTTTTGATCAAAGAATAATTTTAGAAAATTAAACAAAGCGTATATCCGTTTTTTACCTTTAGGCACTTTATATACATACTCTCTAATATCTTTAGTAAAAGTGTCATTCTTAAATTGTAGGTAAGCAATACAAATATCTTCTTTAGAAGGAAAATGATTGTATAGTGTTGCTTTTGCTATTCCTGCTTCTTTAATAATCTCATTGATTCCTGTTAGATTATAACCCTTATGATAAAATAGAGTAGAGGCGGTTTGTACGATATGAGCTCTTGTCTTAGAGTGTTTCATATGACAAACATATAAAAAAAATATTCAAAAACAGACAAGTCTGTCTATTTTTGAATATTTTTAACAAAATCTACATTTATTTTACGGGCTTGTAGCCACTATATTTAGCGGGATATTTAGTTGGGTTTAGAGTATTTATAATCTGAATGTTTTTACCAGTGCGTTCTCCAAAGGTTTCGATTCGTCCCGAATTGATCAAGCTAATATCATCTATTGTGCTAATTGCCCATCCTGGATCTTCATATTTTAATGCGCGCCCTCCTTTTCCGGAATTGATAAATAATAAATTGTCAACATTTAGTTTTTGAACACCCCATAATAAAACCACACTTCCTAAATCTTTATTATTTACATCTATAAAAGTAGAGTTTTTTAGTTCTAAGTAAGGTCCAGTAGTACTTTCATCATTCCCCATTCTTAAAAGAGCAATTGCATTCCCCATGACTTTACTAAAATGACAATTATCTATTTTTATATATTCTGCATTGTAACGTCCTCTGTTTTCATTTTCTCCATCGAGACTGATAGCATTTCCAGAAATATTATGAAAGGTTGAGTTTTTGAAAACAATGGTATCAGCGTATGTATTTTTATAAGCTCTAAAAGCTGTTTTACGACTGGCATCAAAATTTTTAAATTCGCAAGACATAACTTTTAACTTATAATGCGCTATCATTGGTTTCGATGAGGTAGCTATAGCAGATTGTGCAATTCCATTTTCTGAAGCACCATCGAATTGAACCCCTTGAATAGAAAGGCTTCCTCCATTCTCTATAACTACTAACGGCTTTTGTGATTCATTTTGATCATATTTAAATATGACTGGCTTACCGTTTTCAGATGTGGTAAGTGTTAATGGTTTATTTATAATCAAAGGTTTAGTAAAAGTATATGTCCCTGGTTTTAATAAAATAGTATCACCAGAAACTGCACTCTTTATGGTATTGAATAACGCGTCATTTTCATTCCCGGATACTTGTGTCGCATTCGAGTTCTTATTTGTGATTTCAAAATATTTTTGCTGAGGAGTATACCAATTTGGTCCTACTTCACTTTTAATAAATGGAAGTTTAGGTTGATAATTTTCATTCTTTAATAAACCATCCTTCGGATCTTTTATAAAGGAAATATTTGTTGTTTCGAACCCATTATGGTTAAATTTTGAATTAGCGGAAACCACTTCATTTTCAGAAAATGAGAAGGTACTATAATCCGAAATTGCTTCAAAAACTTGTTTTCTTTGAGGATGATAAAATATATTTTTTGTGAATCGTATATTCTGAGGAGGATCTGTTCGCTCATTATCTGCGCCAACGCCAAATTGAATGTGATCACATTTTAAAAACATATTTCCCGTAATATCAGTGTTTTCAGCTCTGTGATATCTGTTAATAAGCGAATTAGGAACTCCGTTCATTACAGGAAGAGCTCCAAAAAAACGTTTTCCTTTTAATTCCTGAAAATGATTATTTTTTATGGTATGTCCTTCATTGATGACCCTGACACCACCAGTTCCTGGTTTGTTGTTTCCGATAAAAAAATTGTTTTCTATTAAGTTTCTATTTCCGTGTCTTAAAGCTAGAACTCCAGCGGACTCATAAAAAATATTGTTGCGAACGATGTTGTCGCTCGATTTTAATGATACAATTTCTACTTCACCATCACATTGCTCAAAGTAGTTGTTTTCTATCAAAGTTCTTGATGGGCTTAGAGAATATGTAGAAACTCCTACTCTTAATGTTTCTCCACCATTAGATCCAAGGTTTGGTCTATAACCAAAATGATTATGGTCAATCCTATGATTGTTTTCTAGACTATTTTTGTTGTTTAATCTTACTACTAATGTTACACCTGCATTAAGCTTTCCTCCAAAGTAATTGTGATCTACTCGATTGTTTTTTCCGTGTAAATGAATCCATTCTGATTTATCAAATCTATTACTTGGATTAAAGTGATCAATAGCAATTTCCGTAAGTCTGCAGTTTTCAGCTAGTTTTCCGTCGTCAGTTTTGAAAATGATTAATGCGTTTTCTTCGGTAAAACCATTGGTAAATACGAATCCTTTTATAATTACGTGTTGACCTCCAATTTTTAGAGAAGTATTACCAGAAAAAATGACTTTTCCCTTTTCTTCAGCTTTTATTGTAATTGGTTTTTCTTCTGTTCCTATAGCATCAATTACTAATTGAGCATCTTGCCATATCCCATTACCCAGTATAATTTCATCTCCAGGTTTTGCATTGCTAATAGCATCATGAAATTCTTGAGTATTGGTAACAAGGTCGTTGTTATCAGATTGTTTTGTTTTACTTGCTTCTGAGCAAGAACTTACAGTAAATAGCGTAGCTATTAGGTAGCTAAAGAGCCTACTTTTCTTCATTAGTTTCTTTTGAAATATTTGTATTAAACATTTCCCATTAAACTACTAAATCGTTTAATGCTTCAATAGAAGTGAATACCCATAAGTTGTGTGTGGGACCAATTTAGGTCTATTTTTTATAATAACCAAGTATATAGCATCCCATAAAAGTAAATTAAGGATGAATTAAAAAGCTACAGTCTTTTAGGGACTGTAGCTTTTATAATAATTCGTTTATGATTCGCATTCACAGGCGGGCGCTAGAACAAGTTGACCCCGGTGTAGACAGGTCCAATGATAACATTGATATCCTCCTTTAAGTTTCTTTTGTTGCTCTTTTTTTTAAAATTTCAACTCCTTTTAGACTGAAATTTTTGTGTAACATATTCTTATTTTTAAATTATTAATGACTTAATTTATAAAAAGCATTACTTAGAATATATAGAGCGAGTGTTTTTTTAGGATTAAAATAACTTTTGGAGGATTTTTCCCCATCTTAGTTTGCGGATAAAATCACCTTCAGGTTTAGAAACTAAATAAGGTTGTTTTGATTTTTTAGCTTTAAAAAAACCTATTAAATAGTCAAGTAATAATTTAGGTTGTTTTTTTAGGATAGCAAGCTTTAAAGATGCAATTAATGTAATGACTAGACCGTATCGCATTGCATAGAAAGCTTCTCCTTGCTTGTATTTAGCTTTGAGGTTGTATGTGTTCCCTGTTGGTTTCAAGTGCTTTACTTTTAGTGATTCGTCTGTTTTGATTTTCCAGTTATGATATTGCGCTAATAGCTCGTCTATTGTGTCCCAACCCATCGCAGGTTTTAATCCCCCAATGTCTTGAAAACAGGACTTTTTGTATGCTTTTAGTGCTCCACGGATATGATCTTTATTAGTTAGATTTTCCAAAATCCAGTTGTTGTCTTTTTGGATATAACAGAAGCCACCAAACATTCCGATTTTTTGATTTTCCTGGAAATTTTTCACTAGAGTCGCTAGATAATTTTTTGGAAAAATAAGATCTGCATCAAACTTACAAATCACATCATATTGATCATTTAACGAAGCATACCCTTTATAAAACGCATTAATAACTTTACTTCCTGGCATATGATCCTTAGAAGAACTGGTATTAACTAATGAAATGTATTCGTGTTTGTTTATAAAATCGAGAACTACAGCCTCTGTATTATCGGTGGAATTATCATTAACTACCACTATTTTTTTTGGAAGAAATGTCTGAGACACTAAAGATTCTAGAGTTTTAGCAATCAATAGTTCTTCATTATGAGCTGGTATGACAATATAAATGTTCAAAAGGGCGGTGATTGATGTAAACTATTTTCTCTCTGCATATACAATATAGTATCTAGGAGTAAAGTATCGAAGTAAGGGCCTAAATCCAATTTTACTAATTGGATGCGTCCATTTTTTTGTTGCTTTTATTTCCCATCCAGCTTTTTCTAATAACCAATCGAATTGCCAATCTTCAAACTCGTGATAATGACGATCCCAAGGGTCAGTCTTGCTTTTATAAGCTGGGGAGAACCATAGTTTTAATGGGACAGAAGTTACTAATTTTGTTGCTTTTATATCACGTAAAACATTGAATGGTGCAATCAGATGTTCAAAAATTTCGAAAGCCGTAACAACCTCGTATTCACTTAATTTTACAGCATCAGTTTGTAGGTCAAGATCTTCTCCGGATGTATTCGTTACCGAGTAACCTTCCTTTTCCATAAAGTCTACAAAAGGGTTATGGACACCAAGATCTAATATGGTTGCTGGAGCAGTGATGTGCTCTCTTAAGAATTCTAACGTTTCTTTATATCTCTTATGAGGAAAAGTTCCTTCGTACATCTGGGAATAATTACTATCTGACTAATAAGTTGTAAAAATAGACAATTACATAGATTACTATGTGTTCCTCCTGTAGAATTTTCTATTGGCGATTAGAACTGATAAAGAAATGCATTGATATTCATACCGGCACCTACACTAGCAAATAATAGAATATCACCAGAATGAAAAGAATGATCAGAGATTTTACCTTTTAGAATCAAATCATATAATGTTGGAATAGTAGCTACACTGCTGTTTCCAAGTTTTTGTATACTCATTGGCATAATGTTGCCAGGGACTTCTTGTTCATAAAGTTCATAAAACCGTTTTATAATAGCCTCATCCATTTTTTCATTAGCCTGATGAATAAGGATTTTTTTTACTGTAGAGATGTTAATATCTGTTTTATCTAAACATTTTTTCATTGCCATAGGCACGTGAGTCAAAGCAAACTCATAAATCTTACGACCATACATTTTGATGTATTTAGTTTGGTCATTTGAGGTAGTGTTGTAGGTATCTCCAAAAAATAAGAAATTAGATTCTTCAAAAGTATGTGAAGCACTAATCGAAGATAATATTCCACCAGTATTTTCGGTGATTTCTAATATAGTTGCACCAGATCCGTCAGAATAAATCATAGAATCTCTATCATATTCATCAATAACACGGGACAATGTCTCGGCTCCAATAACCAAACATTTTTTAGCCATACCACTTTTCATAAAGGAAACTGCTTGTATTACACCTTCTATCCAACCTGGACATCCAAATAAAACATCATAGGCTACACAATATGGGTTTTCTATTTTTAGAAGGTGTTTTACCCTAGCTGCTAAACTTGGAACAGTATCTGCCTGAGATGAATTTTTATCAACATCTCCAAAGTTATGAGCAACAATAATATAGTCTAAAGTTTCTTTGTCTATATCAGCATCTTTAATAGCTTTTTTTGCTGCAAGAAAAGCAATATCCGAAGTGTTTAATGTTGAAGAAGCGTATCTACGCTCTTCAATACCTGTAATTTTTCGAAATTTATCAATAATAACAGTATTAGAGTTGTTGATTTGTACGCCATCTGAATTAAAGAACTGATGATTTTCAAAATCTTCATTTTGTATGATCTCTGTAGGAATATAGCTTCCTGAACCTGTTATTTTAATACCCATCTTTCTTTTTTTAGCTTGTGTATATAGAAGATAGATATTAATTGGCTATTTGTTATGCTTGCATAATAAAATTTACGATGCCTATGGTATACGAATTCTAGATATCATTATGTTTTTAGCTGAATTACTGTAGCAATTGACAGAGCTCGTGTTTTCATGAGTTCGGCTTTTTCTCCCATAAAATTGGCGTCTATAATTGTTTTAAATAATGTTAGCCAAGTATCAAAATGAATTTTCTCCATTGCCTTTTTTAGATGTAAGTCTTTATGGATTTGTAGTACATTTTTTTTGTAATTTCCAGTGTAAAACAATTGTTGTTCCCAGAAATCTGAAATATGAGGCATGTGGGCTTCTAAGTTAATTTTTGCTATTTCCGTGAAGAACATACCAATGTTAGAGTCCTTTAATGCTTTTTTGTAAAAAGCCCATAAAATTTGCTCGATATCTTCTCTATTCTGTATATCTCTTAAATTATCCTTGTCCAAAATACCTTGATTTGTGCACATAAGTGTAAATACAAAATTACAAGGTATCTGGACAAGTACTCTGGTTTTGGGTTATAATTTTTGTTTCGAAACAATTAAATCTCTTAATTCTTGTTGTTTTTCTTTCTCTATCATTTTTTGATGTGCATAGGCAAAGATTGCGTTCTCTACAATTTCATTTTCTCTTTCTCCAGAAAGAATATAGGATATACTTGTTTTTGAATATGGTTTTTTTGGGGAACTATAAATCTTGTTTTGGTTTAGATAAGCTTGTATTTTTTTTACGTGCTTGCTTCCAATGACCTTTAAGATCGCAGTACGTTCTTCAGGTGTTATCATAAATAAGTTGGCTAATGTTATAGGTATAAGTATCTTTGTGAATGTAATGTTATCGTTTTGGTATACAATATTATATAAAATATTAGATATACGCAAATAACAATCAATATTTTGGATAAAAAAGATAAAATTTTAGATAGAGTTATTGTATTTGCTGCTCATTTGGGTATCAGCCTTAGGAGTTTTAGCCTTTCTATAGGGGCAAGTGCAGGTTATTTACATAGGCTACAGTCTGCAAATAGTAATATCGGAGGTGACTTTATAGAAAAAATTATACAATTGTATACAGAAATTAATCCTACTTGGCTTGTTACTGGAGAAGGAAATATGCTAAAAGAAGATCATATCGTTCAAGAATCCGCGGTAACATATGGTAAGAAGGATTATTTTAAGCAAGTTTTGTTGCAGTATTTAGATGATAAGGATATTAGAGATAAACTTCTGGAAATTGCTAGTAAATGATAATGTAATTATCAATTCATAATATATCCATTTTTCCTATTTTCTAAAAAATTTCTTTTGCTTTTAAAGCAGCTTCAAGATTTACTTTTACTATCCGAATACTGTTCAGAAATTGTTTTTGATCATTTCTTTTAATAGATATAGTCGTTTTTCCTTCTTTGGTTTCTTTGTTAGTAATAATTACTCTTAAACCACTTAATTTCTTATAGTTTGTGGTTCCCCCTTTTTTAATAATAAAATTAGTTTTTGGAAATAGAATATGCTTATATGTTTTTCCAGATGGTTTTCCTAAAGTCATAATATCCCCAATATTTACAGTATGAGGAGATATAAAGTTTTGCTCTTGCGCATTTATCGATAGTACCGATATAAATGCAATAAATAATAGTTTTTTCATGTGTATTGTATTGAGTTGATTGAGAGAGACGTCTACAATAAATATAGCATTATTTACTTAACATTAAAACATAAATTTTGGTTAAATAATAGTTAATGTATTAAATTATAATAGTAATACTATTACTTTTGAGCAAAATAGTTTTAGTTATGAAATATATACTCCAAGACTTAAAGGTTAATATCAACAATAATATATATTTAAAGGATCCGGAATCTTCTACTTTAGGAAAGAAAATTGTAGAATATAGTATTCTTTTAATCGATGAAATCGGTTTTGATAGTTTTACCTTTAAAAAATTAGGCGTTAAGATAGGATCTAATGAAAGCTCTATATATCGCTATTTTGAAAACAAGCATAAGCTCTTGTTATATTTAACTTCTTGGTATTGGGGTTGGCTAGAGTATCAATTAGTATTCACTACTAATAGTATTTCTGATGCTAAAGAAAAATTAACCAAAGCTATAGAAATTGTAACTCGTACTACAAAAGAAGATTCTTCCTTCTCGCACATCAATGAGGTTTTATTAAACAAGATTGTCATTAATGAATATTCTAAGTCATATCTGACAAAAGAAGTTGATAACGAGAATAAAGATGGATACTTTTCTATTTATAAAAGGCTGGTAAACAGGATTAAAGATATGATTATACAAGTGGATGAAACATATCAATATCCTACTAGTTTGGCCAGTACTATTACTGAGGGAGCATTACATCAACATTTTTTAAGAGATCATTTTTCTTCACTAACAGATTGTGATGAGAAAGTTACACCTACCAAATATTTTATTGATTTAGTATTTAATTCTTTAAATAACCACAAGAATGTCTAAAAATATATTGACTGCTTGGCAGCGGCTGATGGGACTCTTAAAACTTGATAAAAGAGATATCCTCCAAGTATTTTATTATGCAGTTTTTGCGGGACTGGTAAGTTTATCTTTACCCTTAGGAATACAGGCGATTATCAATTTATTGCAAGGAGCCCAGGTAAGTACTTCCTGGATAATCTTGGTAATTCTTGTGACTGTAGGGGTGCTATTCGTCGGAATTCTTCAGCTTATGCAAATTAGAATAATAGAAAATGTACAACAAAAGATCTTTACCAGAGCATCTTTTGAATTTACCTATAGATTTCCGAAAATTAAAATGAGTGAATTGCATAATTTCTATCCACCAGAATTAGCCAATCGTTTTTTTGATACTTTAACCATACAAAAAGGGCTGTCTAAGATATTAGTGGATTTTCCTACGGCGCTGGTGCAAATCATTTTTGGACTCTTGCTACTATCGTTTTACCATCCATTCTTTATTATCTACGGACTTCTGTTGCTTGTCCTAATTTATGTGGTATTTAAATATACTGCAGTTAAAGGTTTAGAAACAAGCCTGCGTGAATCGAAAAGTAAATATAAAGTGGCTCATTGGATACAAGAAGTTGCCAGATCAATTGTGAGTTTTAAATTATCCGGTAGAACGAGTCTGGCATTACAAAAAAATGATGCTTTGGTTGTGGATTATTTGGAAGACAGAGAGAGTCATTTTAGAATCTTAGTGTTGCAGTTTGTTCAAATGATAGGTTTTAAGGTGTTGGTTACCGGAGGATTATTAATCATTGGAGGTATTCTAGTATTGAAGCAACAAATGAATATTGGTCAATTTGTAGCAGCAGAAATTATCATTTTATTGATTATTAGTTCTGTAGAAAAGTTAATTGTTGGATTAGAATCGTTATACGATATACTAACTTCTTTAGAGAAAATAGGACAGGTTGTTGATAAAGGGTTAGAGCCTCAGGTAGGAGAAAAACCTTTTAAAGAAGATCAAGGGTTTACTGTAGAATTAGATCAAATTTCTTACAAATTACCTGAAAAGGATAAGAGAATTTTAAATAATGTTTCTTTAACCGTGACCGAAAACTGTTCTGTGTTAATACAAGGTCCTATAGGTTCTGGGAAATCAACACTCTTGCAAATGATCGCTGGTTTGATAGAACCGGATAGCGGCAGTATTTATATAAATAATATTTCCTTAAAGGCAGTGAATCTTAGTTATTATAGAGGGTATCTTGGACAATCTCTTGCGGCAGAGTCGCCTTTTGAAGGAACGATTTTGGAAAACATAACTTTTGGAGATGTAAGTATAACAATGGATCAGGTGTATTGGGCACTAGAAAAAGTAGGGTTGCTACAATTCGTAAAGGAACAGCAAAAAGGATTGTCGACCATGCTATATCCTGAAGGAAGACAATTGCCGTATACGGTTACAAAGAAGATTCTTTTGGCTCGTAGTGTTGTAGCAAAACCCAAATTATTGTTGCTAAAGGATCCACTAGATCAATTCCACGAAGAAGAGGCTAGTGCCATTATGGATTTTCTTGTAGACCCTTCCAATCCTTGGGCATTAATTGTAGTAAGTGAAAACAATAAGTGGGCATCTCATTGTAAACGAATTATTAACATGAATAATGGTAAAATAGTTACTGAAAAATAAATAAAGATGTTAAATATTTCAAATAATAAGCTGAATAAAACGGTAGATCTTTTAGGATACAAAGCATCAGAAAAAGTATTTGATAAAACACATTACAAGTATTTTAATCGCTTTTTGTTAGGGTTTACAATTTTTACTTTTATTGTATTGTTTTTTCCGTGGACACAGAACATTTCCGGAGAAGGCTTTGTTACTACACTAACACCGGATCAGCGACCTCAAACGATTCAATCACCCATACCCGGTAGAATAGAGCAATGGTATGTAAAGGAGGGAGATTACGTAAAAAAAGGAGATACAATTTTACGAATTTCGGAGATTAAAAATGAATATTTTGATCCCAATCTTGTTGCTAGAACAGGACAACAGATAAAAGCAAAATCCATGGCTGTTACTTCTTATGAGGAAAAGGTAAAAGCCTTAGGAAATCAAGCAGATGCATTAGTTAGAGAAAGAGTTTTAAAACTAAAACAAGCACAAAATAAGCTATTACAATCGGGTTTAAAAGTAAAAAGTGATAGTATTGATCTAGAAGCTGCAAAGACAAACATAGCAATAGCCGAAAGACAATTTAAGCGAACCGAGCAGTTAGAAACTGAAGGACTGAAGTCGTTAACAGATGTAGAAACGAAACGGTTAAAATTGCAAGAGACTCAAGCGAAATTAATTTCGCAAGAAAATAAGTTATTGGCTAGTAAGAATAATGTGATCAATGCGCAGATAGAAATGAATCGAATCAAAGCGGAATATGCGGAGAAAATATCTAAATCTCAGAGTGATCGATTTACTGCACAGTCAAGCCAATTTGACGCAGAAGCGCAGGTAACTAAATTAGAAAATCAGTATACCAATTATGAGATAAGAAATGGATTGTATTTTATCACTGCACCACAAAATGGGTATATCAATAAAGCGATACAATCAGGTATAGGAGAAACGTTTAAAGAAGGAGATCGATTAGTAGGGATTATGCCATCAGAATATGATATGGCCGTAGAAACTTTTGTAAGACCCATTGATCTTCCTTTGGTACACATTGGTGAAGAGGTACGAGTGCAGTTTGATGGTTGGCCGGCCATCATCTTTAGTGGGTGGCCTAATGTATCATACGGGACCTATGGAGGAAAAGTAGTGGCTATAGAAACGTTTATTAGTCCAAACGGAAAATACAGAGTATTGATATCGCCAGATCCTAATGATCACAGATGGCCAGACGGTGTGCGTGTTGGATCAGGAGCTAATACTATTGCATTACTAGAAGATGTGCCAATTTGGTTCGAGTTATGGAGACAGCTGAACGGTTTTCCACCTAATTATTATCAACCCGAAGATAAAATAGCAACTACCAAAAAGAAATAATCTATGAACAAACTTTTGTTGTACAGTTTTCTTTTTTTGACAACAGCAATCTATGCGCAGGGACAAGACTCGATAAAACTGAATTTTAGAGAGTATTTAGGGTTTGTAAAAAAACACCATCCCATCGCAAAGCAAGCGGAGTTAAATATAAGTGTAGGAGAAGCTAATCTACTAAAATCTAGAGGAGGTTTTGATCCTAAAATTGAAGTAGATTATGATCGAAAAAAATTTAAAGGTTTTGAATACTATGATTTATTAAACGCTACGTTTAAAGTACCTACTTGGTATGGGATAGAATTAAAGGCTAATTTTGAGCAGAACGAAGGGATATTTTTAAACCCAGAAAGAACTGTACCCAACGAAGGGTTATATAGCGCTGGTATATCGGTTCCAATTGCACAAGGATTGTTAATTAATGATCGAATGGCTGCACTTAAAAAAGCAAAATTATTTAGAGAACAAACCAAGGTAGATAGAGATATTTTGGTGAATGAAATTTTGTATAATGCATCGTTGGCTTATTTTAATTGGTTAGAAGCATATAATGAAAAAGAAATCTATCAGAACTTTTTGATTAACGCGAGGGCCCGTTTTGGTGGAGTAAAGAAAAGTGCATTAGCCGGAGATAAAGCGATTATTGATACTGTAGAAGCACAGATCACAGTACAGAATCGTCAATTAAGTTTAGAACAAGCTAAAGTAAAATTGATGAAATCAAGTTTGGAATTATCTAATTATTTATGGATCGGAAATAATATTCCCGTAGAGATACAACCTAATGTGATTCCGGATAATGAAGTAGATGTTGTTATTGATCAGACATTGCAGATACAACAAGCCTTATTTACAGAAGTGGATTTAGCGAACCATCCTAAATTAAGATCTTTGAATTATAAAATAGAAGGTCTAGAAGTGGATCGTAAATTAAAAGCAAATAAGTTACTGCCTAAAATTAATTTGGAATATAATTTTTTAACTCCTTCGCCAGAAATTGCGAATTCATTTAATACTGCAGATTATAAAGGAGGAGTGGCATTTCAATTTCCATTATTTTTACGAAAAGAACGTGGTGCGGTTAAATTGGCTAAGTATAAAATCCAAGATAGTCAATATGAGTTAGCAAGTGTGCAATTGCAAATCGAAAATAAAGTAAATGCAATCAATAATGAGCTAGATTCTTTTAAAACTCAAAATAAACTGATTGCGGATATTGTAACAGACTATACTACATTATTAAGAGCTGAAGAACGAAAATTTAGTTTTGGAGAGAGTTCTTTGTTTTTGATCAATTCTAGAGAAAGTAAATTAATTGATGCTCAATTGAAACAGAATAAATTACAAAATAAGTATTTCGATACCAAAGCAAAACTATTTAAAAACTTAGCGGTAAATCCAGAAAATTTGTAGCCATTAGATTCAGGCTAAATTTTTAACTACTGTAAATAATTATTATTTATAATAACTATTTATGTGTACTATTCACTTTTATAAATTATCTAGTAAATTTTGTAATTAGATTATAACTATTGTTAAATAGTCATTAGTTTTTGATAATTTAATGGATAAAAATTCAAAATTATTTTATCTCTTTTATTTTATAAAATAAGGGAAAACTCCCTATTATTGCATGATTTAAAAACGGGGGATTTTACCCGTTTTTTGTTAGGATATACTTATATAGTTTTGAGACTATATAACAATCTAATAACCAGCAGTTTTTAAAAGAGCTATCAAAATGTCAACCACTTTTTCTTTGATGGTTAAACAAATCATCAGTGAAGGCAGTAAGGACGCAATTCCTAATCCTGCACAATCAGGATATTTGTGCATGCCAAGAGAATTTTTATCAGAATTGATACGTCTAGTATCAATGATGCAGGTAATGAAAATTGGTATCAGTAGTGAAATTGCTGATATAAAAAACAAACTAGAAATAGCGAATCAATCTCCTGTTATTACTAAATCCGATGATCGATTGTATAATTTAATGGAAGGTGCTATACAGCGTATAACACGTGTATGCCGAATAGAAGGAGAGCTTGCACAAAGTCGAGGAAAAAGAGAGTTGTCTGAAACATATGCTTGGACAATAGCTGGTTGTAAGTTGTTTTTAGAATATACAGAGTCCATAGAATGATTATATTACGATACGAGATTTTGTTGTTTAAGGTTTTTGCAGATAACCGGTTTAATTAAAATTACCATATTTTTAATAGTATCGCAATTGATGTTTCTTATTTTGCAATGTAAAGATTATTCTGCTTGCTTTTTAAATCATTTTTATGAAACATTTCTCTCTCTTACTACTATTAGTTATAACGTTTAATACATTTGGTCAGTTTACAGATAATGCGTTAATTCCTGTGGAACGACATTCTCTCAATTCGAGTATTTTACAGGAAAAAAGAAGTTTCCAGGTGTATTTACCACCTAGTTATTTTTATAGCGATCAAGGGAACTTTCCAGTTATCTATTTAATGGATGGAGATTACAATTTTTATCATGATTCTGGATTGGTAGAATTTCTATCTAGTGTAGCGGATAAAATACCGGAGATGATTGTGGTTGCAATTTCTGATAAAGGAAGTGTAAAGTATCGAGAATATTGTCGCCCCAATGCAGAAGGTTCAGAAGGCGGAAGTGCAAATAAGTTTATGTCATTTTTGGAACAAGAATTAAAACCTTTAGTGAATAAGAAATACAGGACATCTTCATATGATATACTAGTAGGACATTCTATGGGAGGTTTATTTGTTGTAAACCATTATCTAGAAAAGCAGACTGCATTTGATAGTTTTATTGCGATTGATCCTTCTTTATGGTGGAATGATTATACACTTAATAAAACAGCAGATACGGTTTTTAAAAATCAAAAAGAGTTAAGTGCTAACTTATTTTTGTCTTTAGCCAATACGCAGGGTATGGGTGTGAGAGGTTTTGTAGGGGTATTAGATAAATACTTTCCTTACGATACTAATTGGAGCTTTACATATTATAAGGATGAGAATCACGGATCCGTTCATATGATTGCATTGAAAGAGGCATTAATTCAATTATTTAAAGATTGGGAAGTTAGTAGAGATAAATTCTACTCATTTTCATCTGCGAAAGATCTAATAAATCATTTTAAAAAATTAAATACAGATTTTGATACTAAGTTTTCACTACCTGCTTATAACTTTGGTAATATGATGAATTATTATTATCGTAAAAATTTAAAAGAAGATATAGCAATTTTGGAATCAGAGATAAAAATTCATTTCCCAAATTCATTAGATATTTTTTATAGTACACTAGGAGGGTATCAGTTAGAAGATAAGAAATATAATGAAGCGGAAGTAACTTTTAAAAAGAGTTTGGAAAGCCACCCGAACTCGTTCCGTGCTTATGATGGTTTGTCAAAAATATATACCGCTAGAAAAAAAATAAAAGAAGCTGAACAGGCAAGTCGTCAGGCTATTTTGCTAGCCAAAAAAGTCAAAGCAAGACAATGGCAATTAAATGAATTAGAATCTAATTTGGATTTGATTCTTAAGTTTTCCAAAAAATAAATTTTTCAGAATAAAAATACTTGTCAAGTTTTCGGTTGCTGAATAAATATCGTCATCGGTACTTTGTTACAAACAAAAAACGATGAATTTTAAAGAATTACATAATCAAGAAAGACCATTGCTTTTAGGAAATGTATGGGATGTTCCTAGTAGTAAAATGGCAGAAAAACTAGGTTTCCAGGCGATAGGAACATCGAGCTCCGCCATTGCAGCTCTATTAGGATATGAAGATGGCGAACAAATGGAATTTTCTGAATTAAGATATTTTGTCGAACGAATTAAAGTAAATTCTAATTTACCTTTATCTGTAGATTTGGAGGCTGGTTATAGCAGAAACCCTATAATTATTACGGAGCATATAAGAAAAATGGCTGATTTAGGTGTTTCGGGAATTAATATAGAGGATAGTATTGTTGATGATAAAAGAATATTGTTACCTGCAAAAGAATTTGCTAATAAGTTGGAAAGAATAATGAATGTAGTATCAAAAGAAAATTTGGATATTTTTATAAATGTAAGAACAGATACTTTTTTGTTAGAACATCCTAATGTGCTTGAGGAAACTAAAAAACGAATACAATTGTATGAAAAAGCAGGTGCCGATGGGATTTTTATTCCATGTATTAAAAAAGAGCTAGAAATCAAGGAAATTGTAAGGTATACTCAATTGCCTGTCAATGTAATGTGTGTACCTGATTTATCAGATTTTGATACTTTGAAAAAATTAGGAGTACGAAGAATTAGTATTGGTAATTTTTTGTTTGATAAAATGTATAGTCAATTAGGTAGTACCACCAAAAGAATACTAGATCAAGGATCATTTCAATCTATTTTTTGAGATATGCTGATTACTGAAAATGATAAAATAGAATTATATTATAGAGCTTTATTGGAACGAAAAGAAAGCTTTGTAGGGATCTTTTTTGTAGGTGTAAAAACAACTTCGGTTTTTTGTATAGCTACTTGTAGGGCGAGAAAACCTAAATTAGAAAATGTAGAGTTTTATACATCGATTAAAGAGGCTTTGGATAATGGATACAGACCTTGTAAAATTTGCAAACCAACAGAGAATGCCAATAAGGCTCCTGATCAGGTAGAAAGAGCAATAGCTTTAGTGCAACAAAATCCAAAAGAGAAAATTACTGATAATCAATTGCGTAAACTGGCAATTAGTCCAAATATTATAAGAAGGTGGTTTAAGAAAAGCTATGGAATGACATTTCAGAGTTATCAAAGAATGTATCGAATTAATAATGCTTTTCAAGAATTAAAAAAAGGTAAAAATGCCACACATACAGCCTTTGATATGGGCTATGAGTCTTTAAGTGGTTTTGGGTACACTTTTAAGAAGATGATAGGAAATTCTCCTAAAAAAAGCAGTGATAAAAAAATCATTTTAATTGATAGATTAACAACACCGTTAGGTCCAATGTTTATTTGTGCTACCGAAAAGGGAGTTTGTCTTTTAGAATTTGTAGATAGACAATTACTAGAAAAAGAATTTGAAGATTTGCAAAAGCGATTGAATGCTTCGATACTGGTAGGAAATAATAAACATATTAAACAAGCTAAAAGAGAGGTGGCAGAATATTTCGAAGGTAAAAGAAAAGTCTTTGATGTGCTTCTTGAAACACCAGGAACTGAGTTTCAAAATATAGTTTGGGGTTGTATAAAAGAAATTAAATATGGAGAAACGATAACATATCAACAACAAGCAGAAAGGATATGTAAACCAAAAGCAATTAGAGCCGTAGCTTCTGCTAATGGATGTAATAGAATATCCATCATAATTCCTTGTCATAGAGTTATAGGAAAAAATGGGAATATGACAGGATATAGCGGAGGAATAGAACGCAAAAAATGGTTGTTAACGCACGAAAAAGATAGTTAGCCTTTGTGACTATTTGATATAAAAACTACGGCTGAATTTCTAAGTTTTACTTTAAAATTCAGCCTTACTTTATAAAATTTATTAAATCACGATTTAGTTAGAATCGCTGATCACTTTTTTCGTTTTAATTACTTTGTTTGCAGAGTTCAATAACCTCAGGAAATAAATACCCTTAGGTAAGTTTGTGACAAAACTAACGTTGTTAGATGAGGAATTTGGTATAGATTTACTAGCAACTTCTCTACCAAATATATCAATGATTTGTGCTTTGGTAATTTCGGTATTGTTTTTTGGTAATTGAATCGTAAGGTTTGTGGTAAAAGGATTTGGATATATCAAAATATCAGTATTCTCTATAGATTCGCTTCTGTTTGATAGGCTTTGACTACTACCAGAACAGATTACTTCAAATTCTTTAATAGATGACCAATTGCCAGAATATCCAGATGCACCTGTTATTGTAAGCTTGACATATCTAACTGATTGCTCCGAAAAATCTCTGTTAATTACTGAGCCGCCAGAGGTATTATTGGAAGCATTTGTTAAAATGGAAAACCCAGAAGTAGGGGAGTTGCTAGAACCTTCTACAATGAACTGATACGCTCTGTCATTATACGGATATAAGTTAATTTCATTAATCGTGTATTCTTCTCCTAAATCTATTACAGCGTTTTGTGGAAAACCTTCTGCAGACCATCTGTTGTCGATATTATCATCTAAAATGTTGCTTGCTGGATTTTCTGTTTGTTGGTTGCTGTAACTAGATAGGTTTGCGTTTAATGATAGATTACTTCCTGCAACACAATTTGGAGTATCAATAGAAGAACCAAAAGCTCTAAACTCTAATATGCTAATCCAAGGTCCTGAATAACCTGACGCTCCAGAAACAGTTACTTTAATGAAACGAGCATTTACAGGAGAGAATAGATCGGTTACGGGAGAAGCAACGGTTCCTGGAGTTGAGTTATTACTTCTGTCAATTATTTCTGTATACGAACCATTAGGTTCTGTAGCTGCTTCTATAGTATATTGATAGGCTCTATCTTGGTAAAAAACCAGTTCTGTTTTATTAATACTAAAAATAGCTCCAAGATCTACGGTAAAGGAATTTGGAAAGCCATTAACCGACCAACGCGAAGTAGTAGAATTATCTACAAGATTAGAAGCAATATTATTACCATCTGGTGTGCCCGTAGCAATGACTGGTTTATTTAAAGCTAGATTTGTTCCTGTTGTTGAAGGAACTACATTTATAGTAGTTGTGTCTGTAAATCCTCCATCATCTGTTGTAACTGTTATAACAGCTTCTCCAATATTAATAGTGTTAATTAACCCATTTGAATTAACTGTTACAATAGTAGGATTATTACTGGTATAACTAACATTTTGGTTGGTTGCATCCGAAGGCGATATGGTGGCTGTTAACTGTAATGTATTTCCTATTTCAACAGAAGTATCATTAGGTGTAAGAACCACAGAATCTACCAAAATGTCTGATGCAATACTCAATTGCGTAATAGTAATAGTTCTAGTTATAGAACCTCCGGCGACTGTTATGATGCCAGTTCTGGAGGTGTTTTGAGAATTAGCAGTGACTGTTATTGTAGCATCTCCATTATTTGTTCCGGATAATGGGCTTACAGTAATCCAAGAACTGTTATCGGATATTGTCCAATTAACATTGGATGTTATGGTAAGTGTTTTGCTTTGAGAACTAGCACTAAAATCATCAATGTTGGATACGGTTAATATATCAGTTGGAGGTGTATTACTACATGTGCCTAGAGAATTTCCAATAGAATTAACAAAGCAAGCACCAACGTTCGATCCTACATCATTATTAGAGTAAGGAGATTGTGAGATGTTGGACCCTGCATTAGTGCCAGAAATACTAAAAATCCCACCATTATTACTAGCGGATAAATTTGCTGAAGAAAACCCATTAACAGATGCTCCTAAGTTCGTATTATTATAAACGTTCCCAGAATAAGTTACAGAAGAACCGATATCTGAAAAATCTCCAGGATCGTCTTCAGTTATAACATCGGTAATATTTGATGAGTTATTGGAGAAGAAAATAACATTGTTAGAAACGTTACCAGTATTGCTGCTAGTACCTTTATCTCCATTAAAAAATAATGGTGCATTAGTGTTTACTATAGTATTGTTTGAAACAGTAATATCTTCTGATTTTTGATATCCATTAGAGACACTTGTAGAGTTACAATCATCCTGAGAATTGGTAGAACCTCCCATAAACGTAATTCCATTGTTCCATTTTGCTTGATCAATAACAGTAATACAATCCTGAATGTAATTGTTAATAATCGTATGGTCACTATCAACAATTCGAATTCCACCTGTTCCATCAACATTTTCTCCTAAGAAATAATTTCCTTCTACCGTAGCACCAGAACCATGACGTAGTGTTAGAGAACCTCTACACCTTCTAAAAGTGTTGTTTTGGTAAATGTTATTGTCACTTTTATTAGTAATAATTTCATTTTCTCCATCAGCTTCCACAAAATAGTTATTGCTAACGGTTGTTCTACAATCTACATTTTGGAATTCACTAGTACCTACGCGAATTGTTTCGCTATCACCAGCGTTTGATAGTGAAGGATCCATTTTTTCATATTTGTAAAAATAATTGTTGCTTATGGTATGACCAACAATGTCACATCGGTTAGTTTCTGCATTGTATTCTAATTCTACTAGTACTAAGGCGCCAGCAGTAGATTTATTCAAAAAAGAACAATGTAATACGCTATTATTGTTTCCGTATAATACGATCCATCTATGTTTTACGATTGCTCCATCTTGTTCGGCTTCTGCGGCATCGCCTGGTTCAACTCCTAAACCATCAATTACACAATTTCGAATTGTAGAATTTTGTGCATATGTAGTTCCATTTCTGAATTGGATGAAATTACTAGCTCCGTAACCTCCTTTCCAATGAAAGCCTTCTACTATTAGATAATTTCCTGCAATATCCATTTGTAGTCCATTATTAAAAACAACACCACCTGGAGTTTCGGCTTTTAATGTAATTGGATTTGATGAGGTGCCATTAGCTCTGAATACAAGTCGTTCATCATCGTTATAAACCCCATCTTCCCAAATAACTACATCACCTGGAGATAAGCTTAAATTGTTGAAGTCATCTATTGAGTTAATTGTGTATTCAGTAGCAAAAATGTGAGACGAAAACAGAAAAGAAATTATAAACAATTCTTTCAACCCTCTTTTTTTTACTAACCCTTTATTAAGAAAAACGGCAAAATCATATTTTTTTTTAGACCAAAATGTGCGAAGATTTTTCATATTAAATGTGTTAAATAGTTTAGTTATAAAATGAGCTAGCCTTCGAAGTTTTGGTTTGATTTTTAGGTTTTAAAAGCTAGTGTTAATTTTGTGTTTTTAAATTGGTTGACCAATTTAATCATTTTTTTGATGATATGTTAATTTTGTTTTGCTTTAAATGTGATTGATATATTAATTTCGTTAATTAATTAAATAAATAAGAGTTGTTGCGTTCCTGATGTATAAGGATAAATCATTGAGAAAGCTTATGTCATTCTAGGTTAGTTTTGTTAAATGAGATTTTCAAATAAATGTTGGAGGATATCTTTTAGAAATTATATACTAACTTTGATAAAATGAAAGTAATAGGAATCGAAATAAATAAAAAAAGAGTTATCTCTGTAGTGTTGTCTAAGAATGAACAGGGGGACTATATAAATCTTACAGGTAAGGAAAAATATATAGAAATTAAAGATGGCCAAAAAAATGAAGATATTCAGACTTTTTTAGAAGAGATTCATGGCTTTTTTGATACTATTAAGCCTGATCATATTGCTATTGTTACTAGACAAACTAAGGGGAAATTTGCAGCAGCTTCGGTTTCTTTTAAATTAGAAGCATTGATTCAATGTTACTCAAAAGCAACAATGAGTTTTGTCTCTAAACAAACCTTGACTGCTTATTATAAAAAGAATGAACTTCCTGTTTCTTATGCAAATACATATCAAGAGAATGCTACTCGGTTAGCTGCTTATCTTCTTAGGTGATAATTAATGTTTTATACTAAAGATTTATAACCATCATTGTATTTTTCTCCTGTTTATTATAAACTATATTTAGGAAAAATTCCATTCTGAAAGGAAAAATTCCAAATATCAAATATTTCTTTTAGATTTGCATTTCAAAAGAAATGTAATGTCAGAAAAATTATATGCTATTATTGATGTCGAAACTACAGGTAAAGGCATTAATGGTAATCGCATTACAGAAATCTGTATTGTATTGCTAAAGGGTGATATTATTATGGATAAATTTACTTCTTTGGTGAATCCAGAATGTCATATTCCTCCTTTTATAACGGGATTAACAGGAATAGATAATGATATGGTAAGAAATGCACCAAGGTTTCATGAAATTGCAGAGCGAATTATAGAGATGACATCGAATGCTATTTTTGTGGCTCATAATGTAAATTTTGATTACAATGTGATCAAAGGGGAATTTAAAAATTTAGGATATTCTTTTGTCCGTAAGAAATTGTGTACGGTTCGTTTGTCTAGAAAGTTAATTCCTGGTATGTTTTCTTATAGTTTAGGAAAATTGTGTTCCTCACTTAATATTCCTTTAGAAGGTCGACATAGAGCAGAAGGCGATACGGATGCTACAGTTATATTGTTTCAGCGTATTCTTAGTCTTGATCCAGAATTTAAAATTATCAATAAGTTTTTAAATGTACGATCTAAAGAAGCAACATTACCTCCTCATCTTAAAGCAGAAAATATAGATGTATTACCAGAAGAAACAGGGATCTATTTGTTTAAGGATCAAAAAGGGAAAGTTATATATGCAGGTAAAGCGAAGAATATTAAACAGCGTGTGATTAGTCATTTTTATGATAAAAAAAATAAAGAATACGCTTTAGGTCAGGAAACGTATGCGATAGATTATGAAGTTACTGGTAATGAATTAGTAGCTCTATTATTAGAATCAGAAAAAATTCAAAAGCACTACCCAAAATTTAATAGAGCTCAAAAAAAACCGGTAGCTCCATATTGTATTATGTTTTATACGAATAGAAAAGGTGTTGTTCAATTAGCAATAGATAGATCACAAACATTTGATCACTCTGTTGAGATTTTTTATAGTAGGGCAGAAGCAATAGAGAAGTTAGAACAGCTTTGCGAAATGTTTCAATTATGTCCTAGGTATTGCACTCTGCAGAGTACTACAGATAACTGTTCTCATTATAAAATTAAGAATTGCAAAGGTATTTGTATTGGGAATGAATCTGTTGCATTATATAATATGAGAGTGCAAAAAGCATTATCTTCTCTTAGGAGAGATCAAAAAAGTTATTTTATAAAAGAAAAAGGGAGAACTTTTAATGAACAAAGTTTTGTAATGATACAAGATGGGATTTATAAGGGGTTTGGATATCTTCAAGAAGATGAACAAATCATTTCTATAGAAGATTTTGATAATTTCTTGAATCTTCAGAAGCATACATATCATACCACTAAAATAATTAAAAGTTATCTCCGTAAAAATGGAGATAGAAATATTGTCCCTATATAATATCTCTAGAAACTATAACAAAACAATAATACCAATCGAGTAAGTAATTTAGTATTTTAACGACCGTATGGTTTTAACTAATTATTTATTTTCTATGAAAAATATTCTTACCTCAGTAATCATATTTTTAACAGTTTCACTATATGGTCAAAAAACAATTGATTTTCCATCTAAAGATGGATTAATGATGACCGCAGATCTATATGAAGCCAAAGAAAGTGGTCGGTTTATTATTCTTTTTCATCAGGCAGGATGGAGTAGAGGGGAATATGTGGAGATTGCCCCAAAGCTAAATAAATTAGGGTATAATTGTTTTGCTGTGGATCAACGATCAGGAGGTTCAGTAAATGATATAACAAATAAAACGAATACTGTAGCTAAAACAGAAGGTAAGCAAACTGAATTTAAGGATGCTTATCAAGATGTGGAATCTGCTATTGCATATGTAAAAAAGACATATAAGCCTAAGAAAATTATTATTTGGGGAAGTTCATATTCTTCATCTTTAGTATTAAAATATGCAGGAGATCATCCAGATGTTGTGAATGGAGTATTATCGTTTTCTCCTGGGGAATATTTTGGCGAAAAGAATTATATTACTAGTAGTGCGGCTAACATTAAGATTCCGGTATTTATTACTTCTGCACAAAACGAAAAAAAGAGTTGGTCAGGAATCTATAACGCAATTAACGCAGAAAAGAAACAATTCTTTTTACCTGAGACTAAAGGGAATCATGGTTCTAGAGCGCTTTGGGAAAGGTTTTCGGATAATGAAAGCTATTGGAAAGCTGTCAAAGGCTTTCTAAAAACCATTTAGTTATAAAATAAAAATTGCCTGACACTATCATTCTATGTCTCAGGCAATTTTATTATTTATTGTATAATGATGCTTTATACTTCCTCCATATATTCTTCAATAGGAGTACAAGTACAAATTAGATTTCTATCACCATAAGCGTCATCCACACGTCTAACTGTAGGCCAGAATTTATTATCTGCAACATAAGGTAGTGGATAAGCAGCTTGCTCTCTGGTGTATGGGAAATCCCATGTATCTGCTGTTAGCATTGCCATTGTATGCGGAGCATTTTTCATAATGTTGTTTGGATTGTCAGAGCTTGCTTCCGAAATTTCCTGACGGATACTGATCATTGCATCACAAAAACGATCCAATTCTGCTTTACTTTCACTTTCTGTTGGTTCGATCATAATAGTTCCTGCAACAGGAAAAGAAACAGTCGGTGCATGGAATCCATAATCCATTAATCGCTTAGCGATATCAGTTACTTCGATCCCGTGTGCTTTAAAAGGCCTACAGTCTATAATCATTTCGTGAGCTGCGCGACCACGTTCACCAGAATATAGTGTGCTATAATGACCATCTAATCGATCTTTGATATAATTAGCATTAAGGATTGCGTATTCTGTCGATTCTTTTAAACCTTGTGCTCCTAACATTGTTATATATCCATAAGAAATTAAACAAGCCAAAGCCGATCCCCAAGGAGCTGCAGAAATTGCAGTTATTGCTTGATCACCTCCTGTAGTTATTACTGGATTCCCAGGTAAAAATGGTACTAGTTGTTTGGCTACACAAATAGGTCCAACACCCGGTCCACCACCTCCATGAGGAATTGCAAATGTTTTATGTAAATTCAGGTGACATACATCTGCTCCGATAGCTCCAGGATGAGTTAATCCTACCTGAGCATTCATGTTAGCACCATCCATATAAACCTGTCCACCGTGATCGTGGATTATTTGAGTAATTTCCTTGATGGCTGATTCATATACTCCATGAGTAGATGGATATGTTACCATCAATGCAGAAAGATTATCTTTATATTTTTCTGCTTTTTCTTTTAGATCTTCTACATCTATATTTCCTTCCTCTGTTGCTTTGGTTACAACAACTTTCATTCCAGCCATTACTGCTGATGCAGGATTTGTCCCGTGAGCAGATGAAGGGATTAAGCAAATATTTCTATGATGATCTCCTCTGGATTCGTGATAAGCACGAATAACCATTAATCCTGCAAATTCTCCTTGCGCACCTGAATTGGGTTGTAAAGAAGTTCCTGCAAAACCAGTAATTTCCGTTAATTGATCTTCTAATTTTTTTAATACTTCTTGATATCCTTGAGCCTGTTCAACAGGAACTAATGGATGTATATTACCCCATTGCGCATTACTTAACGGAAGCATTTCCGATGCGGCATTTAATTTCATAGTACAAGAGCCTAAAGGAATCATAGAATGATTTAAAGAAAGATCCTTACGTTCTAGTTTTTTGATGTAACGCATCAATTCTGTTTCAGAATGATAGGTGTTAAATACGTCGTTTGTTAAGAATTCAGTATTTCGTTTTACAAAATCAGGAATACTCGTGGCAGCATCAATTGCTGTTATCTTGATAGATTCCTTTCCAGCTGCTTTTGCAAAAATTGATACAATATTATTGATATCAACAATTGTGGTAGCTTCATTCAAAGAGATGGATACAGTTTCTGTATCGGGATAATAAAAGTTTACTTCTTGAGCTTCAGATATTTCTTTAATTTTATTAGCATCTGCTTTAAATCTAATAGTATCAAAGAATACGGTGTTTAGTTGCTTATAGCCTAGTTTGGTTATAGCATTTGCAAGACTTGTAGTAGAACTATTTACTTTATTGGCGATATATTGTAGTCCGTCTTTACCGTGATATACAGCATACATTCCTGCCATTACAGCAAGTAATACTTGAGCTGTACAAATGTTTGAAGTCGCTTTATCACGTTTGATATGCTGTTCACGTGTTTGTAACGCCATACGCAGAGCACGATTTCCATTCATATCTTGGGTAACTCCAATGATCCTTCCTGGAATATTTCTTTTATATGCTTCTCTTGTTGCAAAATATGCTGCATGAGGACCTCCATATCCTAATGGAATTCCAAATCGTTGTGTTGTTCCAACTACTACATCAACATCAAAACTACCTGGAGATTTCAGGCTTACTAAGCTTAGAATGTCTGCCGCAACAGCAACTTTGATTTCTGATTGATGCGCTTTTTCTACAAAAGATGCATAATCATATACTTGACCAGAAACTCCGGGATATTGTAAAATAGCACCATAAAAATCAGAAGAAAAATCAAATGTAGTATGATCACCAACAACCAATTCAATTCCTAAAGGAATTGCTCTTGTTTTTAATAACGAAAGTGTCTGCGGTAGAATTTCTTGAGAAACAAAAAATTTGTCAATGTTTTCTTTTTTCTGAGCTCTAGATCGCACTGCAAATAACATGGTCATAGCTTCTGCAGCAGCTGTACTTTCATCAAGTAAAGAGGCATTGGCTAATTCCATTCCTGTAAGATCACAAACCATCGTTTGATAATTCAATAAAGCTTCTAATCTACCTTGAGCAATTTCTGCTTGATAAGGAGTATACGCAGTATACCAACCTGGGTTTTCTAGAATATTACGTTGTATTACTGCAGGTAAACTTGCTTCGTGATATCCTAAACCAATATAAGTTTTAAATACTTTGTTTTTAGCAGCTAACTGTTGCACATGAGCAGAATATTCTTGCTCACTCATAGCTTCATCTAGCTGTAGGGGTGATTTTAATAAAATATCATCTGGTACCGTTTCGAAGATAAGTTGATCTATAGAATCAGCTTTGATGGTGTTTAACATGTCACCTAGATCTTTTTCTGAAGGCCCAATATGACGTAGTTTAAATGAGTCAGTTTTCATAGCAAAAAAACAGTTGAGATTTAAAGCGCAAAAGTACATATTTAATCCATAAAATTTTCACAATAAATTAACCTAACACTAGTAAGTTTTTAACCAACTTAGAGTGTTATTAACAGATTCCCCTAAATTAGCAAAGTGAAAACCATACAAAGTATATTTAATTTTTATCTAAATAGCAGTATTCACGTGGCTTTAGCTGTGGCTTCCTTGGTAAAACTTACTTTTTTGAAGTTCGAGATTTTGGAAGGTGATATGTATGTGTATTTCAGTTTTGTTGGAGCTATTGTCGCATATAATTTTGTGAAGTACGCTACGATTTCAAAATTGTATCATAAGCGATTAACAAAATCAATGACAGGAATCAAAATATTAACAGGTATCTGTCTATTGATATTTGTATATTTTGCTTTTCAGTTATCTATAGATACGTTAATGTATATGCTCCCCTTTATACTACTAACAATTCTTTACACCGTTCCAATTTTTCCGAATAAGAAGAACTTAAGAAGTGTTGCAGGGATTAAGATTTTTATTATTGGAACAACCTGGACAGGAATTACAGTTCTAGTGCCTATGCTCTATGCAGAAGGAAGTTTAGGTCTTGACATGGTTATAGAAATTATTCAACGTTTTTTGTTCATAGTGGTAATAATGTTACCTTTTGAAATAAGAGACTTACAATACGATAACAGAGAATTAGAAACAATCCCCCAGAAAATTGGAATTACAAAAACTAAGGTTTTTGGAAGTATATTATTGGTTATCTTTTTGCTATTAACAGCTTTTAAAGAGGACCTTTCCTTTGCAGAGATTTTGACTACTGTATTGATTACAATTGTAAGTCTACTTTTTTTATGGGGTACTGATAAAAAACAATCGGAATACTTTTGTTCCTTTTGGGTAGAAAGTATTCCGATTATGTGGTTGTTTATATTGGTTATGATGCAAAGCCTATTTGGCTAATTTCTTTCGCAATGCTTCTTTCATTTCTTCTTTTTTAGAAGATGATATCACTTCTATATTAGATTTTTTTATTGTCTTAGTAAGCTTGATATTTCTTTTAGAATATGCACGTGTTACCTTACAATAGATTAATCTAATATTTAATTTGATGATTTCCATAACGGATGCTTCACCATATTGATTTTTATCACAGATAAATTTCGCCTGTTCACAGGATACTAATAAACTATTACTTGTTTTCATTACAATTTTAAAATGCTAATTATTTGGGGTTTTGTTAATTTTTTATTCTTGTTCTGACATTTTTTTCTTCAATTGTTCTTTCATCGAATCCTTCGCTGATTGATTGATACTTATCACCTTAGGGTCTTTGAATAAATTAGTTAGTTTCGTATTCTTTGACGAATATTTTCTGCAAGCCTTACAATAAATTAAATGAATATTTAATTTTACTTTTTCCCAAAAAGAGGCTTCTTTATATTGATTTTTATCGCAAATGTGATTTGCATTTTCACAACTTACAAATATTTTATTTTCCTTACTCATGTGTTATTAAAACCAGTTTTTTTCTAGGCACTCGGCCATCGCAGTACGAGCGCGATGAATGATAACCCATAAATTAGACGCAGTAATATCAAATTCATTACAGATTGCTTCTGTATCAAATCCTTGAATCGTTTTCATAGAGAAAATACGAGCTTGTTTTTCTGGTAATTTACCAATGCAATTATGTATGGCAACTCCTAATTCAGTATTTTCAATTTTACCTTCGGCGTTCTGGTCAAAAGGATCAGCAACTCTTTCTTCTAGCCAATCTCCTTCTGTTTCGCCATCATTAGTATAATTGATACGTACTTCTGCCTTTCCTTTATTGCTATTTATTTTCCTATAGTGATCAATAATTTTTCTTTTTAGAATTGAAATTAGCCAAGTACGCTCACTAGCTTCTCCTTTAAAGTTTTTCATTGATTTAAGACCTGCAAAAAAGGTCTCCTGCACTAAATCTTGTGCAATTTCTCTGTCGTCGACTCTTACTATGGTGTAATTAAATAAATAATCACTGTATTTGTCAATCCACGTATTAGGGTCTATCGTGTTTGTAGGCATAGTTTATTTGCTCTTTTCTCCAAAAATAGGATAAAAAGTTGAATCTCAAATAAGTTTGAACCATTGAATTAAAGGAAAGGTGTATTAAGAACTCAACAATATACCAGTAACTGGGTATTTTTTTAATATCAATATGACTCTATGTTTGTGCATATCATTTTTTTAAAAACAGTCAGATGAAAAAAATTACATTTCTTTTAATTATTCAATTAGTATTGTCAAGCGGAATAAAAGCACAAGAGGTTCAAAAAAACTTCGTTCCATATTTTATGAAAGATGGAAAGGTGGAATCATTCGAACGCAAAGGTGCTAAAATCGAAGCCAAAGCTATTGGTTTTGGTTATGGAGGAGTAAACCAGTACTTAACTATTTTTAATAGTAAATATTCTAACGTTAGATTTAAATCTAATGATGTTCCTAAGTTTATTATGTCTTTAGATGAAGGGATTGATCCTCTTGATATTGTAATTATCTCTAAGGCGGATGTGGTAAAGAAGCGAAAAAAATATAGAAGATTTATACAAAAAGGAAATTCTATGGGAGGCGGCAGTAAAGATATAAGTCAGCATCTTATCGTTCCAGAACTTAAGAAAATAGACGAAAACCTTTATGAAATTATAATGCCATCACTGGTTCCTGGAGAATATGCTTTTCAGCCTATTTATAAAGGTGTTGAAGCCAATAATATTATGGGTACATCAGGAGAAGTACGTATTTATTGTTTTGGTATTGATGATTAGAATTTATAACTGAATTGGGAGTTGTTTGCCTGGGAAGTGAGTATCCATATGTCTGAATGAGTGAAAAACTAGTTGTGATTAATGACGTTCATAATTAGACTCCACCAGAATTGCCCACGATGGTAAATTCAGCATGTTTTACTACTACTTTTCAGGTAAACTCTTATTTATATTGAGGTGGATTGAGATTGTTCGGTTTTTAATTTGATAAATTGATTCCTTGTTTTTAGAAATTTAATTAAGTGCTTTCTTAAAACTATTTGATCAAATATTTCTCCAAAAATACTATAAGGTGTTGTATATTCTAAAACATCAATCATTTCAGTTCCCTTTGATAGTTCTTTAAAAATGTGTTGATGTTTAAAAGTTTTAAAATGACCACTTATCATTTCATCAATGAAATAGGTAGAATGCCTTAATGATGTTATTTTACTTTGATGTTTTAGATATAAGCCAAAGTGCTTTCCTCTCCAGGTAACTGTGTCATAGAGATCAATTAATCCAGAAGTTTTTCCAGCAATAGCAACTTCCTTTGTTTTCGAAGCAGAACCCATATGTATGTCAATATTTCGAGCAGCATCGAAAACAACTTTAATCGGAGCTTCTATTTTGGTGTATAATCGGATTGTAGTCATAACTTATTAGTTAATTCTTTAGTAGCGTCTATTAAATCTGGATATTTAAATTGAAAACCATTTTGTAATAGTTTTTTTGGAATAACGTTTCTGCTTTTTAAAATTAATTCAGTTTCGGTTTTAATAATACGTGCACCAATTTCTAAAAGAGGTTTAGGTAGCGGAATTCCAAAAGTAACTTTTGTTACGTTTCGTAATGTTTTCATAAGATTATTATTGTCCGTTGGTTTTGGAGCAACGATATTAATAGGACCTTCAATCTCTGGGTTTTCTATAATAAACTCCAGACTTCTAGCGAAATCAATTTCGTGAATCCAACTAAATTTTTGATTTCCTTTTCCTTGTTTTCCCCCAAAACCAATTTTTACCAAATTGAGAATAGGTTGCAATGCACCACCATTTTTTCCTAATACTATAGAAGTTCTGAGAGCGACTTTTCTAGTTTTTGGAGTTTTATGCGTAAAAAAAGCATTTTCCCAATTGGTAGCTACATTAACAGAGAAGCCTGTTCCAATTTCGCCATCGATTTCATCCATTTCTTTATCTAAAGAATGTCTATAGATGGTTGCTGTGGATGAGTTAAGCCATATTTTTGGTGGATGTTCACAAGATGCTATAGCTTCACCTAATATATTCGTAGATACGACCCTAGAAGAAAGAATTAGATCTTTGTTTTTTTGATGATATCTACAGTCTACAGATTTTCCTGTCATATTAATTAACACATCAGATCCTTCTAATTCGTTTCTCCAAGCTCCTATAGTTTTGCCATCCCAATGCTCATATTTAATAGTACCTTCAATTTTATTCTTTCCTCTGGTTAGAATGACAATGGTCTCAACTTTAGTTTTAAAATAATCGACGAGTACGTTTCCTAAAAAACCGGTTCCTGCAGCAATAACTATTTTTTTCATGTTTTTTAATTTAAAATAATAATATGGGTAGCCATAATAATCTATAGGTTATCCAGGTGACAGTTAGATACCCAGGTAATTTAAGTTTTTTGACTCTTCTAGTATGATCTAATATCATAAGACATACAACTAATAAGAAAAGTAAAATTTTAATTTCTAGAACAATTATTTCTTGTTTATACAACAATATCAAAGGGATTAATGCTAAAGATCCTAATAAAGAAACTGAAATCATATTATATAAGTAACTATGAATTTTTTTCTTTATAAAAATCATAATGATACTACCTTGCCAAACTAGTTGACCAGAACACATTACTATTTCTTTTATTAGATTGTCATTAGGAATTAACTCGGGGAGCTCTTTTGCATAATGATATAACACTATTGTCGATAGTAACGTAGCAATAATTATATATATCCAACGATATGTTATTTGAAGTAGACTCATAGGTTTATTTCTCGGCTGTTATAATGTAGTACCCAAAACTTTTCATATGCAATCCAGAAAGTAAAGCAAATAAGGAACCTTTAAGATTTTTCCAACTTTGGAGTTTTAATTTTTCTCTCTTAAAAAGCTTTCTGAAAATAAAACCCATAATAGCAAAAGGCACATGTAATACAGAAGGAGCTACTCTAAAAGAAATATCTTCTATGGATACATTTCTAAAACCGATTTGTTCTAAGGATTCTTTTACATTTTGTATGCTACCTAGACCTTCTAAACTCCATCCTTTACATAATTGCTGATAACAATAATGACTTCCTGGACATAATTGTTCTACATCTTTTTTAAGAAAAGCATCAGCTATAACTAATTTTCCACCTGGTTTAATAATCCTATATGCTTCTTTAAAAGCAACAGTACTATGTCCAGAATGGCAATAACTTTCTATAGCATATGCACTATCAAAACTGTTCGGAGTAAAAGAGGTGCTATTATAGTTTTCATTAAGAATAAGACCATTCATATTTTTTAGTCTTTTATTCCCTTCAGTTACCTGAAAATCAGAAAGAGAAACTCCTAGGATATTGATTCTAGGATATTTGCGTAACCCATACTTCATGGTACCTCCTATTCCGCAACCTAAATCCGCAACAATGCCATTTTTTTTATTGAACTGTAATCGGTTAAAAACTTGATTATTCATTTCATTAAGCATTGTATCTCTTTTGAGTAATGTCGTTTTAAAAGGAATATAATACCCGAAATGCATATTAAAATCTTTACTCCAGAATTCATAATCTTCTGTTGCTTCGTCATAAAGTTCAATCAGTTTTTCTTTATTTGATTTTTGAAATCTAATTTTATGTAATAATGGAAGTGTAGTACTCATAATGATATGTTTTAATTATTGAACTTGAGGATTATTGGGTCTTATTACCTGAGTCACAATGGGAGTCTTTTGTTTGGATTTTTTTCTTCCTCTAAAGAATAGATACATATTTAAGAATAACATTAACCCTAAGTAGATAGAAAACCCACCAATTTTGAAGCTTAATATTTCTATTAAATTTTGATAAGTATCATTGAAATGGTAGCTATCAATTTTTAGAATTAATAATGCCCAACCAATATTTAAAAGGTAGAAACCTACTTCAAAAAGACGATTGGTTGCAATCGCGATATCATCTTTACCTTTAAAAATATCAATCATAAAAGTTTTTCCATTTTTGAATAAAGTTTTAGATACAAAGTATGTAAGTACAATTGCTATAGGTAAGTAGATGATGTATCCAATAAAAATTTTAGAAGTTTCCATATAGTTGTTGTATTTGTAGTTATTTAAAGTTTTTAATAAATTTTGTTATCCAGAATAAGTTGAAATAATGTAAGATTGCAAGTATACAGATAATGATTGCTGTGTTTCTTGATAAACTTTCTATCAATTGTGAAATAGAATTTACAGTAGTCCAATCTGATAAAGTAATTACGGTATATCCGATGTTTATGAGATAGTATCCTAATAGGAGAATGTTGTTTACTCTTAAACAGAAATCCTTGTCGTTAGGAACCAAATGGGTTACAAAAATGTTTCCATTTCGATAGCAAACCAATCCTACTTTTATAATGATAAAAACAGTAATCAATATGTATATACTATATGTAACTAGGTTTAAATTCATTAATGTTTATTTTACTTTTGTAAGTTATGTATACGGAGTATGATGCGATTAACATAGGTATGATACAGATAAATAAAATATAAGGATCCATCACCATTGAATTAGTTCTCCAAGTATTAAATATATCTGTTGTCCATAAAAGACCATATGCTAAAACTATGAACCAATATATTAGAAGGTGTCGTTTTATTTTGATATTAAGTTTTTTCCAATGGAATAATATTATTACTCCTAGAACAACCTGAATAACACCAAGTGCCATTTGAGCTAATAAACCTCCTATGATGGTAGTGTAAAGAATTAAGGTGATAATAAAACTCCATTTGTTAATGTTATGTATTGTTTTCATAATTCTAATAGTTTTAAAGTTTCAATAATTTTTGAAATATAATTTGAAAAAGAAAAGGAATTGCTTCCCTTATCTCTTTTATTATATTATGGTTCTTATTTAATTAGTTTCATCAAAGTTTTAGTAATCCAATTAGATTCTTGATTCACTATCTTATTCATCATTGTATCAGCACTATCCGCTAATTCGTATAAAGCCTTGGTTTGCTTAATTAATTCTTCTGTTTTTTTTGTTCCATCTCCCTCAATCGCGGATACCTCTTTCAATACTTTAATAACTGGCTTTATTTCTCGTCTGCTTCTTTCTTTTGCTACTTGTCTTGCGAGTTCTTGTACATCCTTTTCCGAAGCAAAATATTCCTTTCTCTCTCCCGGTTTACTTTCTTTAAAGACGATACCCCAATCCATAAGTTGGCGTAAATTCATACTTGTGTTTCCTCTGGAGATATGTAATTCTTCCATAATATCTTCCATAGATAAAGGATCAGGCGAAATCCATAGTAGCGCATGGATTTGTGCCATTGCTTTATTAATTCCCCACAAGGTACCTAATGATCCCCAAGTGGATATAAACTTATCTTTTGCTTCTGTGTAATTCATAGAGCAAATATATAATAAATTTTAAACTTTCAGTAATTTTTGAAAGTTTAATTTTTTCAATTATGCTAAAACCATAAACTAACAGGTTGTAGTACAGTTGTTTTTTTGTGGAGAATCCATTTTTATAACACTTTGATTTTATGTAAGTTACGAGGTAAATACTGATTTTATAAGAATCAAAAAAATGATACTATTATTCTATCAATATTTCTCTTTTTTTTGAAGATAAGAGTGATGAAAGATAAATATTAGATATGTTTTTATCTAGTTATATGAGTAAATAGGGTTTTAGATTGAAAAAATTCGCTATTAAGTGAGGTCAGTTAATAAATGTTATTGCAGAATTATCTTGTTGATAGGTTTCGAATTGTATCAGAATATGGTAGTCTGATCAGGAGAAAAGTTAGCTATTCATAAACTAGTAATTCAATAAATTTTAAATAAAACGATAAATATCCTCAGAACCTTAATCCAAAAAAGGTGCTTCTAAGAATTTTGAAGCACCTTTTTTATGAATAGGTTTTAAAAATTATTATTTAATCAATCCAGCACGTTTTAATAGTGCTTCAGGTTTTGGTTCTTGTCCTCGGAAACGTTTGTATAAAGTCATTGGATTCTCTGTACCACCTTGGGATAATACGTGATCTTTAAATTTAGTAGCTATTTCTTTATTAAAGATCCCATGTTCTCTAAAATATTCAAAAGCATCTGCGTCTAATACTTCTGCCCATTTATAAGAGTAGTACCCTGCAGAATAACCTCCTTGAAAAATATGAGAAAAAGAAGTACTCATGCAATTTTCTGCTACATCTGGATATAACGAAGTTCCTTCAAAAGCTTTCTTTTCGTGTGCTTTTACATCTTTGATATTACTTGGGTCTTGCGAATGCCAAGACATATCTAGTAACCCAAAACTTAGTTGTCTCATGGTTGCCATTCCTTCCATAAAAGTGGATGAATCTTTTATCTTTTGTATCATTTCCATCGGAATTACTTCTCCTGTTTCATAATGTTTAGCAAATAATTCTAGCGCTTCTTTTTCGTAACACCAGTTTTCTAAAACTTGAGACGGTAGTTCAACAAAATCCCAATATACACTGGTTCCTGATAAACCAGGATATGTTGTATTAGCTAACATTCCGTGTAATGCGTGACCAAATTCATGGAATAGGGTAGTAACCTCATTAAATGTTAATAAAGATGGTTTGCTAGGTGTAGGTTTAGTAAAATTACACACAATAGAAATATGGGGTCTTATATTATGATCATCTTTTTTCATCTGTGGTTTATAAGATGTCATCCAAGCACCATTTCGTTTTCCAGATCTTGGATGGAAATCCGCATAAAAAACAGAAATAAAATTACCTTGAGTGTCAGTTACATTATAGGTCTTTACTTCTTCATGATATTTATCTACCTGATCTGTTTCTTCAAATTGTAGACCGAATAAATTCGAAGCTACTTGAAAAACACCATCAATAACATTCTCTAACTTAAAGTATGGTTTTAGCTTTTCATCGTCTAGATCAAAAAGTTTTTGCTTTAATTTTTCGGAATAGTATGCTCCATCCCATTTCTGTAATTGATCAATTCCGTCAAGTTCTTTGGCAAAATTTTCTAATTGTTTAAACTCTCTTTCCGCGGCTGGTTTAGCTTTATCAAGAATTTCATTTAGGAATGAGAATACTTTTTCTGGAGTTTCTGCCATGCGTTCTTCTAAAACATAATTGGCATGAGAAGTGTATCCTAGAACTTGAGCACGGTTATGTCTTAATTGCGCTATTCGAAGAACAACTTCTTGATTATCTAATTCATCATTGTTAAAACCTTTAGAGGCAAATGCTAGAGATAATTTTTTTCTTAATTCTCGATTATCTGCGTATGTCATAAAAGGAATATAACTAGGGTAATCGAGAGTAACCATCCATCCTTGTTTTTCCTTAGATTCGGCAAGAGCTTTTGCCGCTTCTTTAGCTCCTTCTGGTAAACCAGAAAGTTCGGATTCTTTAGTTAATAACATTTCGAACTTGTTGGTTTCTGCAAGTACATTTTCTCCAAATTTTAAACTTAATTGAGAAAGCTCTTTATCAATTTCTCTTAGTTGTTCTTTTTTGTCAGTAGGAAGATTTGCACCATTTCTAGAAAATGATTTATATCTTTTTTCTAACAAAGTAGTTTGTTCAGGAGAAAGATTTAGTTCATTCTTAATGCTATATACAGCTTCAATTTTTTTGAAAAGATCTTCATTTAAAGCAATATCATTTCTAAACTCAGAAAGTAATGGAGAAGCTTGTTGAGCGATCTTTTGAATCTCGTCGTTAGTTTCTGCACTATTTAGATTAAAAAATATGCTCGTAACTCTATCTAATAATTCACCACTATATTCTAACTTCTCTATTGTATTAGAAAAAGAAGGAGACTCAGAGTTTTTAACTAAGGTGTCTACTTCTTGTTTAGCAATTGAGATTGCATTTTTAATAGCGGGTAAAAAATGTTCAGGTTTTATTTTAGAAAAAGGTGCTAAGTCGAATAATTCTAATAATGGGTTTTTCATTATTTATCTATATTTTTTTATGAATAATGTGTGCTTTTGTCGAAAAACTGTGTTCGTTGTCGATAAATGCCTTTCTAATTGTTTTATTTTTTGACACCAACGTATAGGATACGATTACATTTGTGTAGGTTTATTAGTAATGGTCTAAACAAAGTAATAAACACATTATTGTAATCAGGGGTATGGATATCAATAATACGCTTTGTGAAGACCAAATATATTGAAAGAGCTACAATTATTGTAGCTCTTTTTTGTTGATTTTTGGTTTACAACCTACTATTTTGATAGAGAATATTGAAAAATGTATGTTTTTTCTAAAAAAAACATGCAATAAACGCACGTTTTATGTGTTTTAACGATATAATATGTAATTTATCGAAAATGTTAATAAGTTTTGACAGATAATTATTGCGTAATTAAAGTAAGGGATTACCTTTGTATCAGGTTTTAAGAGTATGGTCTTACGATGAATTTTTTGTGTAATATATTTAAGTTGGTTAATAAATATTGTTATATTCTATTGTAAGACCTGATATTGGAAAGAGTCGCTGAGGAGCGGCTCTTTTTTTTTGCGATACTCTTTTTTACTTTTTTATCTGTTTTGCTCCTTCGATTACTTTTTGTTTAAGACCTTCTTTATAAACTAAAATTTTATCCAATACACAAGTGTCGGATGCTCCGATAATTTGCGCTGCCAGAATCCCTGCATTCATAGCGCCATCTAAAGCTACAGTTGCTACAGGTACACCTCCAGGCATTTGTAATATAGAAAGAACAGAATCCCAGCCATCAATAGAATTTCTAGATTTTACAGGTACCCCAATAACCGGTAGCGGAGATAAAGAAGCAACCATTCCAGGAAGGTGTGCCGCTCCACCAGCGCCAGCAATAATAACAGAAATACCTCTAGTATGCGCTTTTTTACTATAATCAAATAATTTTTCAGGAGTGCGATGTGCCGATACAATATCCACTTCTACTTCAATATCAAAACCTTGTAGAATTTCGATTGCTTTTTCCATCACTGGCATATCACTTGTGCTTCCCATGATGATTCCTACTTTACTCATGTATCTAATTTTATTATATTTTTTAAAAATTCAATAAGAATATATTATTAAGCTAGAAATAATGAATGGACTTATTCACTAACTACTTTTATGGTTTTCTTTACTTTTTCTGCAATTTCTCGGGCTTCAGCTATATCCTCATTTATGATAGTTACGTGTCCCATTTTTCTAAAAGGACGTGTTTGTTTTTTTCCATAGATATGAGGAGTAACACCTTTCATTTTCATAATAGTATCGATATTTTCATATACAACATTTCCTGTATACCCTTCAGCACCAACAAGGTTCACCATTATTCCGGCAACTTTACTTTCCGTATTCCCTAGTGGTAAATCGAGTATTGCTCGTATATGTTGCTCAAATTGATTGGTATAACTTGCTTCGATACTATAATGGCCACTATTATGAGGCCTTGGAGCTACTTCATTAACTAAAATTTCATCATCTTTTGTCTGAAACATTTCGACAGCTAATAAACCTACGTGCGTAAAAGCTTTAGAAACATTCTCGGCAATTGTTCTTGCCTTTTCAGCTATCTTATCATCTATCCTTGCGGGACAAATAACATATTCTACTTGATTTGCTTCTGGATGAAATTCCATTTCTACTACAGGATACGTTTTAATCTCATCCTGAGGATTGCGTACTACAATTACTGCTAGTTCATTTTTAAAATCAATCAGTTTTTCGGCAATACACTCTGTGTCAGGTAGTTTGGCTATGTCGGCACCTGTTCTAATAATAGAAACTCCTTTTCCGTCATATCCACCTTGCGTACTTTTCCATACAAAAGGTAGTTTTACTTTTCCACTAGTAATACCTTCTGTTAAATGGGCTTTGTTAGAAAACTGGACGAAAGGGGCAGTAGGTATTTCTTGGTTCTTGTAAAATAGTTTTTGCTTCCCTTTATTTTGAATTTTTTCTAATGTTTTAGAATCAGGATATACTTTTTTTCCTTCTCGTTCTAGTCTGGCTAATGCCTTAGTGTTGACCGTTTCGATTTCAAAAGTTAGTACATCTACTTTCTTGCCAAAGTTGTATACAGTATCATAATCCATTAAATCACCTTGTTGAAAGTGATCACATGCAATTCTACAAGGAGCATCGGGGTTGGGGTCCAGAACATAAGTACAGATATCATATTTCCGAGTTTCGTAGAGCATCATTTTGCCCAATTGACCACCACCCAGGATACCTAACTTAAAGTCTGACGAAAAATAGTTTGTCATTTTTTGGAGTATCTTATTTTGCCTTAAGGAACAAAAATAAATTTTTAATAAGTAAAAACCTCAATATTGTACGGCAAATGCAGTAGATATCTATTATAAGTGTTGTTTGTAATCACTATCTTTGCGCCTTTGAAAACGAAACGGTTACTGTGATAATCTTACAAAGACAATGATTACACTACATGATTTACAGTTTACGCCATTTATTGCAGAGGATAAAATAACCAAAGCAATAGATAAAATATCCGATAAACTTAATAGAGATTTATCTGATAAGAAACCTCTTTTTATAGGGGTTCTTAATGGTGCATTTATGTTCGTGTCTGAAGTACTGAAAAGATTTGATTACGATTGCGAAGTAAGTTTTGTGAAATTAGCGTCTTATGAAGGAACAGAAACTACTTCTTCTGTTCAAGAACTTATTGGATTAAAGGAAGATGTAACGGATAGAACAATTATAATTCTTGAGGATATTGTAGATACCGGAAATACTGTTGTAGAATTATTAAAAATGTTTAAGGATAAAGGATGTAAAGAGGTAAGAATTGCCACTTTATTTTTTAAACCTGAAGCATATACTAAAAAATATACGATAGATTACATAGGGATTGAGATCCCAAATAGATTTATTGTAGGATACGGACTAGATTATGATGGTTTAGGTCGTAATCTTACAGAAGTTTACCAATTAAAACAAAACAACATGACAAATTTAGTGTTATTCGGACCTCCAGGAGCAGGAAAAGGAACACAAGCTGAAGTTTTAAAAGAAAAGTATGATCTAGTACATATTTCTACAGGAGATGTGTTTAGGTATAATATAAAAAATGCTACAGAATTAGGGACATTAGCAAAATCATATATTGATAAAGGACAATTAGTGCCAGATGAAGTGACAATTAATATGTTGAATGCTGAGGTAGATAAAAATCCAGATGCTAAAGGTTTCATTTTTGATGGGTTTCCTAGAACAGAAGCTCAGGCAGAATCATTAGCAGAGTTACTATCTTCTAAAGGAGCAGAAGTTAGTGCAATGGTTGCTTTAGAGGTAGATGACGAGGTGTTAGTTAATCGTTTATTAGAAAGAGGAAAAACATCCGGTCGTCCTGATGATGCTGATGAAGGTGTAATCAGAAATCGTATTAAAGTATATTATAACGAAACAGCTATACTAAAGAATTACTACCAAAAACAAGATAAGTATTTTGGAGTTGATGGAGTAGGTGGTATCAGTGAAATTACTGATCGATTAAGTAGTGTTATAGATAAATTATAGATTTATTATTGCAGAGTAGTAAATCTCTGTTTTTAGTAAAAGGTTTCAAATTCAAAAGGTTTTGATCTATTGGTTAGAACAATTAGGTAGCGTATTATGACAGAAGGAAATTTTGTAGATTATGTAAAGTTACATGTTACTTCCGGAAATGGGGGTAAAGGATCTGTGCATTTACATAGAGAGAAATATATTACCAAAGGTGGTCCCGATGGAGGAGATGGTGGACGTGGAGGTCATGTTATCATAAAAGCGAATCCAAATATGTGGACGCTTTATCATCTAAAATTTAAAAGACATTTTAGAGCGGAACATGGAGGACACGGAAGTAAAAACAGGAGTAGTGGTGCTGATGGAGGTGATGTATATGTAGATGTCCCTTTAGGAACTGTGATCCGCGATACAGAAACCCAAGAAATTTTACACGAAATTACAGAAGAAGGACAGGAAATTGTCATCGCTGAAGGTGGAATGGGTGGTCGTGGAAACTGGCATTTTAAAAATTCGGTGAATCAAACTCCTAGATATGCGCAACCGGGTATAGAAGGACAACAATTTGATATCACATTAGAGTTAAAAATATTAGCGGATGTAGGTTTAGTAGGTTTTCCGAATGCCGGAAAATCTACTTTGCTTTCTGTTATTACATCGGCAAAACCTAAGATTGCGGATTATGAATTTACCACACTCAAACCAAATTTAGGAATTGTAGAGTATAGAGATTTTCAAACATTTGTCATGGCTGATATTCCTGGGATCATCGAAGGAGCAGCTGAAGGTAAAGGAATTGGTCATCGATTTTTGAGGCATATAGAACGGAACTCTACATTATTGTTTTTAGTTCCTGCAGATGCTCCGGATATTAAAGAACAATATGAAATCCTATTGGATGAATTAAGAAGGTATAATCCGGACTTATTAGACAAAGAACGATTAATTGCTATCTCTAAATGCGATATGTTGGATGATGAGTTAAGAACGGAACTAAAATCAGAGCTAGATGCCCAATTAGATGTTCCGTATTTATTTATTTCTTCTGTTGCTCAACAAGGTTTGCAAGAGCTTAAAGATAGACTTTGGCAAATGCTAAATACTTAATTTATCTCTAAAATTTACTTCAACACTAGTTTTAAAGTGAGATCAGAGATTTCTGTTTTTAGAAAATATATACCTTTTGGGTATCCAGTAAGATCAACCGTTTTGCCAATACCCTTCGTTATTTCTTTTCCCAAAAGGTCATAAATAATCCAATTCGTCTTTTTAGGAAGATTATAGGATCCCGAGCTAGGATTAGGGAAAACTTTAATATTAAGTAGATTACTTTGATCTTCTACAGACAAAGAATTTGTATAGAAATCCCATTCGTTAATTCTTTGTTCAGATACTCTAAATTCGTCAAACCACACATAATAGTCATTATCCTTTGGTGCGTAATCATCTATGTCAGACCCTCCTAAAAAAGTAGAAATTAATATGTGATTGATGGTTATGTTTTCTCTGTTTTCTTCTGGGTTTCTGTAGTAATTAAAATAGTCAGATCCGACAAAATCATAGTTTATACCGTCTACCCATCCTTCAAAAAGACCATCGTTACCATTTGGAGAACTTTCCAATACATAATGCAGTTCTATATTATGCCACCCTTGCATTCTAAGATAATTTTCATATTCAAAAGAACAAATGTCAGAACCGTCCACTACGCGATTTCCCCAAAACCGCAGTTCATTTTCATCTTCATTAGTTGCATTGTCCGCAGGTTCCTGTTCACCTGGTAATTCCATATAGAATTGAATTGCCCCACCTTTTCTAAACATTATGCGACCTTTCCATCTATTATTATCTCTTTCTCCATCAGGAGTATTCGGATCGGATCCACCAAGACTTGGCAGTTTACCTCCACAAAGGTTAAAGTCAAAATCATCACTGAATTTTATCCAATACGATAAATATAGATCCGAAGACTCGTAGTAATTATCTTTAAAGGTGTTCATTAGTGGTATTCTGGTATCAATACCCGAATTACCTGTTTTTAGTAATCCTTTCGGATATTTAACCTTTAAAGAAACTCCACCTGGGTCAATACTATTTTCATAGTCAATGGAGGCTCTATCTTGTGTGTCGTCTTTTTGACCATTTATAGTTTGGCCATCATAAAAACCAATTCCATTAGAGGTCGGAAAATCTTTTTTAAGTTCATCTTCCGTATAGGTGTCACCAATTCTTATATGATCAAAGCTAATGTGGTATTCATCATTTTCTAAAAGAGGATCTGGTGCAAGAACAATATTTCTTTGGGATGTAAATTTTAAAGTTTCATATTTTAACGCACCAATCCTAAGTTGCGTACTAGTATTACCTGTTGTTAAATCAAAAACTCCATTTTCATCTGTTTTGGTATAGTTGCTCACGTTATTTGCATCGCAGACTAATGCGTTTTCGATTGGATTACCCGATTGATCTTTAACAGTGCCTGAAACCTGTGCTTCTATGGTTGCAGTACATAGTAGTAATAATAGTAAATAAATTAAGTTGATTTTCATTTGGTTAAGTTTTCGGAATAATAATTCCTAAAACAATCGTAATAAATTGTTTTAGGAATTATTATTCTGTGTAATTTGGTGTTTGGTTAATTGTCAAATTTAAATGAAAAACAAATTTCTTGTTAATTTAGTATAAAGATTCTACGAAAATCTACTTAAAATTTGTGAGGTATTTTATAATATAGCTATGAAAACGTAATCACTTGAAAAAAGTTTGATATAAATGGTTTTCATAAGAAAATAACTAACCTTTTTTTATTCTTGTGATGGTGTAGGGGTTAGCAATGTAGCAACTCCAATTCTATTCCAAGCATTGATTCCACATATCGCCATAATGATATCAATTACTTTTTCTTCTCCAAGTGTATTGATCGCTTTTTGATATAAGGTCTCTGATAATCCATTATTAGAAATAAGGGTAATTTCTTCAGTCATTTCTAAAATGATTTGCTCTTCGGATTTAAAAAATGGAGAATCTCGCCATACAGGTAACGCGTGGATACGATATTGTTTTTCTCCTTTTTCAATAGCTTCTCTTATGTGCATTTGTATACAATAAGCACAACCATTGATTTGAGAAGCTCTTATTTCGATCAATAAAAATTCTAGGTCTGTTAAGGTGCTTTTTTTGCAATTGTTATGTAAATCAAACAATGGTTGGTATGCACTTGGTTTAATCTTACTGATATCTATTCTGTCTGTTTTCATAAGTATGTTGTTATTTGTTTAATGCAAAATTCAACATATGAAATGATGAAAAACTTAATCTAGATTAAGAAACGTATTAAGAACTCTTTTTTGCTCTTATTTTACTTAAAAATTCTGGAGTGAATCCTAAATAAGAAGCTAACATGTACTGCGGAACTCGCTGTACAAACTCTGGGTTATATTTATAAAATGTATTGTATAATTCTTCTCCAGATAGGTTGAACATATATTGTATTCTTTTTTGATCAGCTATTCTAACTCGTTCTTGAACAATTCTGAAATATTTATTGATCTCCAAGGAGTTTTGTAATATGCTATTTAGGTTAGACCTGCTGATTTTTAGGATTGTAGCATCTTCGGTAGCTTGGATATTAAGTTGTGTTTGAGTTTTATTGATGAAACTATCAAAATCCGTTAGCCACCAATCTTCTATACCAAAATTTACTGTTTTTTCTACTCCTTTTTTGTTGATGAAAAATGATCTAAAGCAGCCTTTTGCAATAAAATGGTTGTAATTACAGTGATGTCCCTCTTTTAAAATAAACTGCTTAGGAGCAATATTTTCAATTTCGATAAGGTTTAAGAAATTAGTTATTTCTTTTTCTGACGGATGTACGAATCTCAGGATATGATTTTTTAAAGATGCTGTCATTGTAATGAATAAAGAAATAAACCTATTGTTTAATGGGGGATCTATTTTTTTGCTTTTAAAATTAGAAAATGGTCGTCCATAACATTTCCGGTAATGATTAGATTTTTATAAGGTGCAGCTACGGTGGATCCAGACATTCCCGTTCCGTCATCTGTATATTGTTGTTCAATAGTATAGTCATTCTTTCCGTTGTAAGTGATTTTTATAATTTCTGAAGGAGAGGTTTCTTTTTCACCTTTAGCATAAGATCCAAAACGTAGTAGATTAGGATGCGCTCCTATCCACAGATTTCCTTCAGAATCAATCTCAATATTATCCACTCCTGTATTACAGGGAATATCTTCTATGAATTCTAGCGAACCATCATCATTTTTAGTATAAACTTTAACCAAAAAGGCTCTTGGAGATGCTACATACAATAAGTTACGTTTACGGTCAAAATTAATTCCGTTGGCATAGGCAATTCCGTTTGCAACTTCTATATAATTTTCTCCATCATAGTACAAAACATTAGAAATAGAAAGCCCAAGATACTCCTCTAATACTTTGCCAAATCCATCCGTATATTTATGATCATTTGTAACATAGAACCGGTTTTCATCAATAAGAACTAGATCGTTTGGACTAACTAGAGAAGAATGTTTAAGAGTTTTTTTGTGAATCAGAGTTTTATCCTGCATCGAAAAAACTTCTATAGCATGGCCTTTTGGAGTATGATTAATAGCCATAATTGTATAGGTGCTATCTTTTTTAATCATCGATATACCGTGCGGAGCAAAAGATTTATCAAAAGAAGAGGTGAGATTAGTTACATCAAAATCATTGTCTTTGAGATTCATAAAATATAAAGCTCCCTTTTCTTCCTTAATAGGAGGATAGATTTCTCTATTGGTAGAGGAAATTAGTGCAAAGCCTTCTAATGCATGTACCGTAATATCCTCGGCACCTTTGATAGAAACTTCTTTTAAAACCGTTCCATTAAAATTGTTTTCTATAGTCCTAAAAAAGCCAGTTGATATTAATATATGCGCTACAAAGATTATTAATATTAGTAAAAGAGATAGTGCGATTCTTTTTATCAAAAGTTTCATAGGCTACTAGTCATATTATTTTTTACTGTTACTTGGTACTGGAGGAGGGCCTTCGGGAATAATAGCTTCATAGACTTCATCTCCTTTACGTTCTTTGTATTCTGCTTTTACCTTTTCTAATACTTCTGGGTTTTCATAAAGATCTGTCATGGTCATTGCCATGGCCTTGGATGCATAAAGCATTCCTTTATGACCAATACTCATTCCGCCACAAGCTACTACAGCCCATGAATGCCAAGGAGTGTCTTTTGGGGCGGTTGTAACTCCTAGATTGATATTAGGAACATTCCAGCTTACATCTCCTACATCAGTAGAACCTCCTCCTGGATGTTCTTTAGTCTCTTCAAGAGGGTTAATGGCACTATCCATTCCTACTTGTTCTTTTTTAGTAACCTCTTGAATCTTTTTTCCAAAAGCAATTTCATCACCAGTATAAGTAATAGGCCCAAGAAGTTCTAAATTATTTTGCATTAATTTCCCGCCTTCACGATTTACTAATACTTCATAAATACCTGATATTAAAGAAATTTTGTAGTCTACATTTGCCATAATTGCTGCACCTTCTGCCATTTTTTTTACACGTTCATATACAGGCATCATTCCAGAACGCTTCGTATCACGAACTCGCATCCATAACCTAGAATAATCAGGAACGACATTAACTACTTGTCCTCCATCCTGGATATGATAGTGCATACGAACTGTAGGTTTTACGTGCTCTCTATAATAGTTAATTCCAGTAGTATAAATTTCTAAGGCATCAGAAGCACTTCTACCATTCCATGGATCTGCAGATGCGTGGGCAGCTTGCCCAAAAAATTCAATTTTAAAATCTACTAGCGCTAATGAACTTTGTACATCTGCTTTAGTAGATGCAGAGGGGTGCCAGCTAATATTGGCATCTACATCATTCCATAATCCTTCTCTCACCATCCATATCTTTCCAAAGTATTTTTCTTCACTTGGCGTACCAAAAAATTTCACAGTTCCTTTAATTTTTCCACTTTCTATTAATTCCTTTACAGCAATAGCTGCACCAAGACTTCCTGCTCCAAAAAGGTTATGCCCGCAACCATGTCCTCCAGCTCCTTCTTTAAGTGGAGATTTGGTGGGTTGCGCTTTTTGTGAGATACCTGGTAATGCATCAAATTCTCCTAATACACTTATTACAGGTTTTCCTGATCCATAAGTGGCAACAAAAGCCGTAGGCATTCCAGCTACTCCACGTTCTACGGTAAATCCTTGCTTTTCGGCATAATCGGATAGTAGCTTGGAAGATTGATTTTCTTCGAAAGCGGTTTCTGCTAATGCCCAGATCTCATCACTTATTTTAATAAGCTCTTCTTGATGTTTTTCTATAGATTTTATAATAGCCTTTTTGTTGTCAGGTAGTTTTTTCTGACTATAAATCGGAATGAATAATATGGAGCACAAGAGAAGACTTAAAAAGTTGTTTGGTTTCATAATAGCCTGAATTAAATGAGTTTGCTTAAGATGATTATGCTAAAAATAACATTTTTTAAGTTGATAGTACATTTTAGCATATAGTTATTGGTATTCATTTTAATTAGAAAATATGGTTTTTATGCTAATTACGGTACAACCACATAGAGATGAAAACGCATACTAATTAGCTTCTTACGAATACTCATTTGTTAACATTTGTTAACGTTAATTACAATAGTTTTAACCCGTTATCAAGTAATACTTTGATTATAAAATTGTTATCAATAACTAATAATTACTCCATTAAAATCAATTTAGAACATGAAGATTAAAAGTCTATTTAACGTTTTTTCACTTATCTTAATTATCACATTTGTATCCTGTGAAGGACTTGTAGTTAAGAAAGAATCTAAATCCTTAGATGATGATAAGTTAATTGCGCAGGCAGATATTCCTACTGTAGAAACGAATACTTCAACAATTAAGGAATTAATATCTTATGATATTGCATTTGAAGAATTGAATAAAATAGTACAGTCTTCTGAATATGCCACGAAATTTAACGGAACTAAATCATATACTGTTTTTGCTCCATTAAATGGTGCTTTTAAAAAATTGCCTGAAGGAATAATAGAAAAACTTATCGAAGAAAAAAATGAAGAAAAGCTTTCTGCGATTATGAATTGTCACATCATTTCTGGAACAATAAATGAACAAGATATCATTAAAGCTATTAATGATGGTGGTGGAAGCGTAAAATTAAGAACTCTTGGAGGGACTAGGTTGATAGCGAGTAGAAAAAGAGGGAAGATTTATTTAATAGATAAAAATGGTAATGCTGGTAGGTTAATGAAAACTGATATAGAGGCTTCTAACGGTATGATTCATACATTAGAAACCGTAATGTTACCAAAAAAATAGGAAGAGCATAATTTCAATGTGTTTGTTTAAAACCGGAAAACCTCACAAGAGATAGAGTTGTGAGGTTTTTTTTATATGTCAATTTTAGCTTTTTCTGCCCATTCTATATCTTTTGCTAACTGTTTATTGCTAAATTCTAAATGAATAACTCTTCTTCTTTGATTGTTTGTTGTACGATTAGAACTATGTAACAATAGCGGTTGCATAAGCATAACTCCTCCTCTTGGAACATCACAGATTATTGCTTTTTCAATTTTCCAGTCAATTGTTTCTGGCCTATAAATTCCTTTAGTGTGAGATTTAGGAATCACTTTTAATGCACCGTTGCTTTTGTTCGTATCATCTAAGTGTATTCGGATTGTATATATGTTTTCCAATATCTCTAAAGGTGGCTGTACTCCATATTGTTCTTTCTTTACTGTCCAATTGGTGTATCCATCAACTATAGTTTTCTTATTTACAGAAACTGATAGATCTTGATGATATGAGACAAACCAATTAGAAGAAGGTGGTTTATCGAAATATATAGATTTTACAAGGAAATAATTCTTGCCAAAATAGTCTTCAATTAATTGTTTAAGATTATTGTTAAGTACACTGTTTTTAATTTCTGGAACTTCTTTTAGGAATTTCCGAATTGCAAATAGGTCTTTCGTTTTTCTAAAATTTGTATTGTAAGATTGTAAAGTATCTAGTACTTTGATTAGCTGATTGATTTCCTGATTTGAATATATATCTGGAATGGTTGTAAAACCTTGTTTTCGTAGTTTCGTTTTGTGCATTACTATATATGTGTCATATCAACTACCAATTTATTCTAAATTGTTTTAGTAGTTGTTTTTTTATGAAGCATCACTAAATGGTACTTCGGATAATGAATTTTTAATAAGATAGATAGTATTGTTTCTGAAATCAAAAACCGTATTAAACCTTTTTAGTAATTCATTTCCTAAAATGTGAGTTTTGATTCCTGCTGGATTTTCTCTGTTTAAAAGTTGTGTCGGTAATTTATGTATGTGTTGTCCAGCAATCTTTAGAGTAGGAATCTCAACCACTTTGGTTATGAATATATCTCCAGCACCATTTCTTAACTTATTGGTTTTAATAAGATTTAAATCCTTAGGAAATGATTGTTCACTTAATATAATACTATCTAAGAGTAAGGCTTTTTGATATCCTGTATCGAATAAAAAACGACTGTTATACTTTTTGTTTCTGACGTTAATTTCACCGTTAAGACATAATATAGTTTTTACAACTTCGAGTTTCGTTTTTGTGTATCCTTTTAAATCTGGTAATTCATTATGTACGGTTAAAAGATTTTTATCGTAATCTAAGGATATTATTTTGCCTTTAAACAGATCCCAACCAAAACGGCCATCGGTTCCTTGACCAGAGTGTTTTACAGGATATACTTCTAGATTATCCCATACTAATTCTCCTATTTGCAACGAAGCTGGAGTTCTGAGCTTTACATAGTTTTGTGTTGGAGTTATTTCTTTTTTGTGATCCAATAAATTTGTTTTTTCTTTTATGGCTTCGTGAGTAAGTAAAAGACCTGTCGTCCCCGAATCAAATTTTAGAAATAATGTATCTCTATCGTTTAGGACCGTTTTTATTTTGATATTATTGTATGGAGTTAATTCAAATGAGATTTGTATATTTTTAGTATCTACAGTTTCCGAAGTCTCCTTTTCCGGGTTTTTACAACCATAGAGTATCATGATCAGACTAGTGAATAATAGCAATGATATGGGGGTAGTCTTTTTAGGTTTCATAGAATTGTGTAATGATATTCTTCTTTTTATTTCTCTAAAAAATAAGACAGGATATCTTGGTTTAAGATCTAGCAACTGTTAGTTCCAAATTTATCAATACAAATATGATTAATATTTCTGTGATAAAATAAAGTAACCCTATCATAGTTAAATGTTCGTAGAAGTAACATATATATCCAATAGTAATAAAACAATATACAAGATTAGCAAAAGCTATTATTCTTAGTAAAATATTCCAATTAACAGGTCTTAATAAATAACAAGTTATAGAATATATCGAAAAAATAACAGCAAAGATGGATAAAAAATAGAGTCCTTTTTTAGGCATTCCAATATACTCCTGAAACCTTGTTAATACCACAGCTAAAAAAAATAGAGTAACCAGCGCTCCCAATCCATCAATTAGAAAAAGTCGTTTAGGTTTTTTTCTTAAGTATTCGATGAATGAAGAGGTTTTAAGGGTCACGTTTTTTTATTCTTTTTATTAAGATTTAAGGATTTTTTCAGTAATAAAAGATACTAAATTTTGAGAGAACTTAACCTGTAGATTAGATACCTAACTTTTAGTAACATTAATAGTATATGTTGCTACAATATCACCATTGATTTTTAAATGTGTATCATAAACCCCTTTGTTTTTAAATGTATGTTTAAACGACTGAATATCATCATTTTTTTCTTTGTTGTGGATTTCTAATGTTCTTTCTTCAATACCTACATAGTAGATTAATTCAATGTTTTTATCTAAAACAATTTTATTTGATTTAAAACTAAATGTAATCTCTTGATCTTTAGTTATAGATAAATCCATATTTTGTGGATAGATAGGAGTGATCTTATTTTCAAATGTTTCTCCATAAACTAATGGCGCATTTACAAAACTAACCGCTGTTATGTTTTCATTCAATAACCATTTTTGTTTTATAGGGAAATGATTTTTTCCAAATAGTAGAGGATCTGTTAAAAAATAACCATCATTATATGCTCTTACAAAAGCGTTATATTCATTTAAATAACCACTAGACCAAGTAGCATCGCATAAATACCATTTGTTATTTAGTAGAACAGCATTCCAAGAATGGTTTGCCATTTCTAATGTTTTGATGTTAGATTCCACAGATCTACCATATCCATCCACAATTTCTGCAGTTATATTGGATAAATGACATAATTCTTTAATTAAATACGCATATCCTGTGCACATCGTTTTTTTGCGTTTTAGTAATTTTTTAAAAGCAGTTTTTTTATATTCATGGTTCCACCTCATAAATGAAATAGAATCTTGTTTTAGTTTCTTTCTTTTTTTATTCACTTTAGTAAACTGCGCATTATCACCTTTTATATTTTGACAAATCCACATATAGATAGCTCTAAATTTTTCAACGTCTGTAGGCAGTGAACTAGTAAGCTCATGTGCCAATAGTGGCAGATTCTCTAGAGAAGCTCCTTTGTTTAGTTTAGCAATATTATCTGCTCTAGTGAAATCAATATGTTTAAAGTCCGAGATTTGAGCATTCAAGTAATTACCCAAAAAAATGAATAAAAAAAGATAGAGACTAGTTTTCATAACAATGTAATTTTATTAATTTCTTTTTGAGCTATATACTTTTTTTACTGCTACTTTACCCATTAATACACAACCATCCATTTTTAAATTTACTTTTAGGGCAACATCATTTGCAGATTTTTGATCTCTTATCATTACCTTTTTAGAGGTAAATCCTATATAGCTAAATACTAAGACATCTCCTTTTTTAAGTGCTATTGGAAATTCGAAATTCCCATCAAAGTCAGTAGATGTACCTATGTTTGTTCCTTGTAAAACAATATTGGCGCCGGGTAAAGGAACTCCATTTTCGGAAACGATACCTTTTACAGTAATGTTGTTTTGAGTACTAGCAGCCTGAAGTTCTGAAGGATTATTATCAGAGATTCTTGTTTCATTTTTTAGATCTTGTCCTTGTGTTTTAGTAAATGAAAACAAGGTTAAGAAAGCAAATGCGATACCACTTATGTAACTAATACTTTTTCTCTTTGTGTTATAGTTGTATGTTTTTAGTTGACTACTATTAAATCTACCACAAGTATTTTTTGTAGCATTATTTTTAAAATAATTTATGATTTCTTTAGAAGTCATCTTAGAGAAATCGATGACTTCTCTGGTGCAAGAATTACAGAATCCACCTCTTTTTGTCGAGGAAAAGTCGTTGAAATTTTCAGTACATGGAGTTTTGATGTTTAAGCTAAATTGATTCTTCATAGTATTGTTCTTTATAGTTAATACTTCAAACCTAGGGTATCAATAACTTTTATGAAACGTAGAATTAGTGAAAGTATCTTTATAGTAGCTAAAGTGCTTGTTTTGGTTAGGGAGTATTGTATTGACGATATATGTGATAGGACAAAAGAATAGATATAGACTTCTTTTATAATCTAGATCAATTGCTAATGTAGATCACTATTATCTAGGTAGTTTTTTGTTTTTGATTGATATACTAAAGTTGATAAAGAATATTATTAAGGTGAAAATGCAGAATGCTATTATTAAGAAATAATTAGTGTGTAAAAAAGTATGTAAAGTATAAAGTAATAATATTCCGATCAATTGAAGGGAAGAGAATAGATAATGTGTTTTAGCTTTAATTAATGCAAGTATTCCGTAACCAAGTAATAATAATAACCAGATAACGGGATAGGTTATAAATAACCAATAATTGGGATCCCAACCCCAACCAAGAGTTCTATTATATCCTATTGGGATTCCTTCAAAATAAATTATCGTTATTAAAATAATAACGATAATTAAAAACATTCTTTTTTGGACTAAATCCTTCAATCTTGTTTTATTTTGCTTGCTTTTATTACAATAAATTGTAGGCAGATAATAAACGATACGTTTCGGATAGGGACTTAGCCAAATATAAATATTTTATACTTATGATTTTCGTAAATGCCTACAACAGGACTGCAGTTTTAAAAATATAAGATAAGACATCGTTATACATAGTCTTTATCAGTATTTAATTATTAAAGCCACCCATAATACATATAGACTAATGCAACGGTATCTATAAATCCGTGAACAGCAATATTGAACCATAAATCGCTTTTACGGATATGAAAAATAACAGCCAAAAGCATGCCTGTAATACCTGATAAAATCTGTCCGCTTATTCCTTGATATGCATGTATCCACCCAAAGACAAATCCAAATAGTAGGATGTTAATGACAAGACTAATCTTACTTGATCCAAAAAACTTAGTAAATTGTCTCATTAGGTACCCTCTAAATACAATTTCTTCACCGAACGCTGCCGAAGCCCAAATAAGAGCAAGTAAACTTAGTGAAGCAGGTAAGTTTCCTTTATAGGGTTCGAATACAGAAAAATCTATAGGTTGCCCTGTTAGATAGGTAACGATTGGCATCATTACATAACCATAAAATAGGAAGATGCCTATACCCAAAAGCGGTGCTACGATTAACAGACTCTTTATATTTAAATTTTTACGTTGAAAACCTAAAGAGCTAAAAAGTTCTTTCTTGTATTCTATAGCACTAGCTATTATTAATAACAAAGCGGCTATAATTATGTAAAAATATCCTGATAGATATAAAATATAACAAAGAACTATTGCGATTACTGGTGTTAATTTTGTTGTGAAAAAGCTTTTATTCATTTTTTTATCGTTTTTAATTTTAAACGAAGTAATAACGATAAAGCAATATAAACAGTGATTTACAGCTCGTTTTTACTGAATGGTATCAAAATAATAGCTGAATAATCATTACATTTTATACCTTATTCTTAAACCAGTTCATAAATTCTTGTTTTTTATATCTACTGATATTTATTTGAAAAGCTTTTTCATCAGAAATTGTGGGTTTGAGTAAGACCGATAACTTACCGTTTTCTATAGATTTTATTTGTTCAACAGAACGAGTATGAAGTATGGTTTGTCTATTGGCTCTATAAAAACTTTGTTTGTTAACTTCATTTTCAACTTCGTTAAGGGTAAAATCCGTAATAACAGAGGTGCCATCAGTTTTTGTTACATACACTATTTTGTTTTCACTATATATAAATGCAATTTCAGAATACTTAACCAAGGTGGTTTTACCTCCTTGTTGTACTTTAAGAACACCTTTTATGGTGGTAAGCTTGTGAAGGTTGTAAATATCGGTGGAAAATAAAAGGGCAATTCCTAGAGTGCATATTAGTAGAGAGAGTGAAAGTCCTGTTAGTAAATGATAAATACTGTATGATTCAATTCCATTAATCAAACCGTTTAAACCAAAATAAAAGAAGAAGTATAGTATAGTAATATACCCTAAAGTTGAAAATAAGAATCGTAAAAGTAGTTGTATACTAATGTTTTTAGTGAAGTATTTCTTTTTAAAATATATAAAATTAAAGCGAGCGATAAGAATCATTAGACCTCCACCAATAATAGAAACCACTATTGGAAATAAAGGAAATTCATAATCTTTATTAAATGGAAAATGTTTTGGTTCAAAAAGATGGTTTAATACAATAGAAATTACAGAAAGTATAACACCATTTCTAACCCAGAAATTTGAAAAATTAATGTTTTTTGTAAAAAAAACAACTATTGTTTTTATGAAAGATTTCAATCTGTCGTTCTGATTTTTAAAGCTTATGTATAACGTGTCGACTATGGTTGATACGGAGGTTAAAATTACTGAATTTCCTATTAAGCATTTAGACAAAACTTTTTATTTTGTTTTGTTAGTCCATTCAATGAATTTAGTAAACTGTTTACTCCAATGTGATGTTTGTTCTTTTTCTATTTTCTCTTTATAAGAATGGTCGCAACCAATACAAACTTCAAAAGTTAAATTCTCTTTCCTATTTTCTATGAATTTAATAGGAAGCAAATAAGCAGTTTCAATAGGTGTACTTTCATCTTCAGTTCCAAAAAGGGCATATATTGGAATGTTTAATTGAGTTAAATAATCAATAGGGGCTTTTTCATAAGTGGACCAACGTTTGTTTGTGAATCCAAAATGATCAATTTTGGTAGAGGTTGGATTTTTTACAACTGATTTATACCATTCTAAAATATTTATTATGTTTTGATGAGCTTCCTCATCAGAGAGTTTATCTTTTAATGATTCAATTCTATTGAAAAGAGAAAACTCATAAAAGTTATTTAAAACGTTTCCTGACCAAAAACCTAAATGAGTTATTTTTTCATTTATTGTAGCTAAAGCAGCACCAATTGCTGCACCTTCTGAATGACCGTAAACAATAATTTTATTTGGTTTAGTAAGATGATTTTCAAAAATATGGTTAATTGATAGATCGATCTGTTTTATTCTATAATCAAGATAGTTTTTTTCGTAATAGCTTTCTGGAATAATAATCTCACCGTCTTTATAAAGTCCGTCCATTCCTGGCTTTGGAATAATAGCATATGTATAAGTAGAATCTAAACTTTTATAGTCATCTCCAAACCAACGGGAATATGTAGTTTTATTTGAAGTTATAGAATACGAGAAAATAGGATTTGCATCTGTACCTTGGATAAAGACCACTAAATTGCTTGGTTTTGTTGTAGGATTTTTTAGATAATACGTTATGGTGTCTTTATCATAAATTAATTGCTCTTCAATGAAGTCATATTTTTTTAGTGCCTCGGAGATAGTTGGAGGATTATTTTTTTGAGCTAAACAAATAGAGAAAATGAAAGTAAATGAAGCTGCGAAGAATATTTTCATTGATTCTAGTTTTCTATATGACGTTTTTAAAGTTAAAATGTTACCCAATTTGTTTCATAATAACTGTCAACGGTTTTGTTTAAGAATAGTAGGGCGGAAACAGATGTTATCAATTCGGCGAGATATAAATCGTTTTTTGTTTTACAATTTATAGCTTTTAAAAGCTAAAGCAAAAAATAGCGACATAGCAAAAGAGCGATTCATTTTGTACAAGGAATTAATCGCCCTATTATTTTTATACATTGTTATCTATAGCTCCTTTCTTGCGGTTCAATTATACAACCTATTTCTTTTGCACGGCCATATTAGCTATAATCTGCCATCTGTTTTCCATATTTTGAACAAGTAAGAATGTTACAAGTTGACCACCTTTTTCTGCTTTAAGTTCTGCTCTAACTGTTGCTGAATGTTGGGTAATATTGATGCTATTATAAATTACTTCATATTTCGTCCCGCCGATAACTTTTTTTGTAATTAATGCGATATAACCAGCTGACGGAATTATGGAAGTTTTGTCTGGTGTTGGATACTTGTTAGCAATAACTCTAAACTCTTGGTGTAGGACGTCATTATACATTTCTATATTTCGTTCTTCGCCAGCTTTTATAAAAGCTTTTATCACTTGTTTGATTTCTTTTTCCATTTTCATTGAGTTGTTTGATGTTTGAGATTTACAGATGGTAGAACATAGCGATATGATAGTCAATAGTAATACAGATAATTTTTTCATAATATTCAGTTTTCTAATTATGAAGCAAAATTATTTACTGAATGTTTACTACTGCGTGACTAAAATCACAAAATGAAAATTCTATTTTCTTGCCCGAATTCTGCTTAAGGTTTCTCGCGCTAAACCCAAGTAAGAGGCTAAATAGGTAAGAGGTACCTCTCTTAGAAGTTTGGGTCTTTTGTTTTCTACATACTCGTACCGTTCTTCTGGTTTTAGAGATTGAAGAACGTATGATATTTCATTTTGACCATTTAAAATATGTTCTAAAAGTCTGCGACCCAATCGCTCAAAAGAAATAGATTTTTCATAAAGTTCGAGTAGTTTTATTCTACTTAAATGATATGATTTTGTTTCTGTTAGTGCAATTAAATTCTTTGTCGATGGGGATTGTGTGGTAAGGCTTTTTAGTTCATTAGCAAATTCATTCTCCAAAAAGAAGTTTTGATACATATCTTTTCCGTCAATAAGCTCATAAAGTCCAACTGCTCCGGAAATGATAAAATAAATTCCATGATTATAATTTCCAGATTTAAGTAGAAAATCTTTTTTTGTGAACTCATTGTATTCACAAACTTTAAGAAACTCCGAAAATTCCGCATCGCTCAACTCATTAAATTTATTCAATGTTTGTCGAAGAGAGATTTTATTTTCGGTGTGCATAAAAATTGTTTAGTGCTCAATCAACAATAATAGCTATACTAAGAATACTTATTTGTGATTTTGATCACAATCTATAATGTAACGCCAGAAATTAGACTTAACGTTATAAGTATTTGTCGTAGTCTTTTATTTTTTCTTATTTAATACTTCGTTATATTTTTTTGTGTCAGAAGAATATGAAATCAGATCACCATATATACCGTCAATATATAGCTTTCCACAATTTGTGCATTCCCATAAGGTTTTGAATATGTTTTGTCTTCTTAACTGCATACAAGCTTCTTCTTTTTCTTTTTTAGATTCTCCAGATTTTTCAATTGCAGCATCAATATTATCCCAAAAATCAAACCATTGAGTATCAGAAATCAAATAACCTTTATTTTTAAGATAATCTGTTTGATCAATAATTATATTTTCACAAGAGCACTTTATCTTCATTTTGTTTATTTCGGTTCTCTGATTGGCTAAACGGTTTGTGTATGTTTAGTTCATTTGGTTTAGCTACTAATTTAATAAATAAAACTGGCGATAATTGTTTTGCAAGTGATTTTAGCAGTGGAAACCCGGAGCAATGAACAACTTGCTCATTATTAGCAACTGGATTCGATTCATTTATTTTTCCATAACGGGATAGATATTAGGTTTAGTAATGACAATAAATAGATATCCAATTAATAGACCAATAACAGAAAAAATAATATCATTTATATCATAAACATTATTGCCTCCAAGATTATGTATCTTCATTTCCTGAGTTATAACATAAACTCCTCCAATTATTGGAACAATAGCATATAAAAGATTTCTTTTGATTCGCCTTTTTTCATTCAATACTCGTAGATTTAGGTAAAGGCCTATTCCAGTTAAAATAAGAACTCCGATTACTGCCTCGAAAAAGTTTGGCAATGAAAGCAATGTATTTTTTACCCATTCTGGTGAATTATTCTTTAATATAGAGGGTCTTATTAGTTTGAAAAACACAAACAAAGCGATCAGCGCAAACTGAATTCTTGCTAATTTTAATATATCTCTCATTTTAGCTTGTTGCTAACGTTAAATATATGTGTCTTAACATGACAAAATGTTACCTAACCATTGATAAATCTATACTGATTTTATAACCTTTTTATCTTCTGAACACAATCAAAATATTCCAATTTTGTAATTGGTTAAATCAAATTATATACGATTATAGGAGCAGAAAATACTAATAATCCAATTATTCCATTCATATATGAATCATCTTTTAAAAATTCTTTGAATGTTTTTTTAGATTTCCAGAATCTCGAAATAAACCATCTAAAACTTGCTCCGGGATAGGAGAATATCAAGATAATTATCATTTCAAAAATGGCTTCCATAATGTGCTGTAACGGACTTGTGTATGGAACGTAGTGTGCAAAAAGACACTAACTTTTCGGATTAACACAGAGCCGAATTTTTATATTTTGTTTTTAATTTTTCTCTTTTTAAAAGCCAAATTAAAAATTTGGCGTACTTTCTAAATATAAACTAACCTTTCGGTTTAGCACTTATTAGCTATGTTTTATACACGTTGTTGGCAGTAGTTTTTACGAGAAAGGTTTGTAAACATTTAATATTAAAATTTCAATATGTGCAGCCACTTTATTTTCTCCAATTTTCAATGTAGATGGGTGTCCACAAGAATTTCTTAATTTTAAACAACTTTCTAGTTCGTTTTTAGTGTTTTTTCCAATTATTCCAATTCCCTCAACTACCTGAAGAAAGTCATATTCTTTCATTCTTGTAAGACCATCTATATTACTTGCCGTTTTCCATTTTGGCAACCTTCTTTTTGCTTCAGTATTAAAATCTGAAAGCTCGTTTTTTACTATGAATTCGTAAATTGTAGAAATTGCTCCAATCCAAGAAAACACAACTGCCGATTTTAAAAGTTTATACTCTAACGAAATAATTGCTTCGTTAATGAAATCTTGAACATATTGTGATTTAATTTTTTTGGCTTGTTCAGATAAATTTTTATGATGGATTATTATAGGCGATTTACCAATGATTTTTAGTTCTTCGAGATGTTTTTTTCCTTTTGATGTTAAAGTCCATCCATCTTTCAGTTTTGATGCATAACCTTTAAGTGAAGAAAGAACCATTGAGATATTCCATTTTTCTATTTCTCGTAATCCATTAGCTTTTCCTAGTTCTTTAATTTCTTTGACTGCTTTTGGTGAAGCATCATTAAAATTAAGTAAAATTAGGGTTTTGGTTTTTCTATCAAATTCACCACTTAATAAGTCATTTAAATCAACCAGCATTTAATGTCGCATTAAGTGATTTTTTCAGAGACGCAGAAAGAGCATAAGTGTCTTTTTTTCTTTCGATTATTTTGTGACTACCTGTCAAAGTTTTTAGAGAAACAGATAAATTTTTTCCGTGAGAACTTTTGTAATAATTTGACGCCTTTTTCATTTCAGTTAATATTTCTTTGCGATGGAAAGTATCTTTTCCTTGGACAAAAACTAAATGAGCACTTGCAGCTATTGTTACATCTGTTCCAGTTTTTGCATTTAATTTTGCTGCAATTGAATTAGTTGACATTTGAATAGTTGAACCATTATTTGTTGTTTCAACTTCTGTTACTGAATTACTTTCTTGTTCTGGAATTTGAGGCTCAATATCATCTGGAATTGAACTTTTAAGACTTATGATTTTATCTATTAAATCAGGTAAATCTTTTTTTAAGTAATTTTCGTTCCCTTCATATTCAATTTCAATAGTTCCAATCTTAATCTTAATTTTATGTTCCATATTGTTATTTTTTAAATTACTGCCAACATGCGTGTATAGGTATTGCATATAGTATCGTTTGTAATTACTTGTAAGCGTTTACAAACGTATTATATCTCGTTAACTTTACAGGCATTTTTGTTTTATGGATCTAAAAATAATGTAAAATTCCCCACAAAACAAAACCACATATGAATTCATATGTGGTCTAGGTGCATTGTTATGTAGTATTTCTTACTCCTCATAAATATCAAATTCTGCGGATATGGCTTTCATAAGTTCAGCATCTTCAAAATCACTATCAGACATCTTAGATAGCTTTTCTAAGTATAAATCAAATTGACCATTTTTAAATATTGTAAGCATTTTTCCTCCTTCTTGACAACTTGCAGCGTGCCATATATAAGGAGGTACAGTGATCGTATCTCCTGGTTTTGCAATGATTGTTTCATCATCAAAAATTAATTCTACTTCTCCCTCTAGTATATAAAATACTTCGGTCATAATTTTATGATGATGTCTGGCCAGATAGAATCCTGGTTTTAAGGTATCTTCTACAAAACATAACTCTCCCTGTGTTTTATCAGAAGAAAGCTTAATAAAGCAATGATCCTGAGAGTAATTATAATTATCGCCTTTTCCGTTTCTTATAATTTCTTTTTCTTTCATTTTTATTGTTTTAATATGATTGCATTTGTTATGGGTATTTAAGTTTTAAGAATTTTGATCTAGAATTTTCCATTCTCATTCTTCCATTCTGATTTAGGCGGAATTGTTGTAATTACATCCCAATGTTCTACGATCAACCTATTTTCTAATCTAAATAAATCATAAAATGCAGTAGGATCACCTTTACCAAATTTTCCTTCGCTTACAGCTAGTACAAAGTTTCCTTCACCCACTACCATATGTAATTTTTGATATTCCATAACCAATCCATTCTTAGCAAAATACTTCATAGCTTCTCCAAAACCTTCTAGTCCATCTGCAACAGCAGGATTATGTTGTATATATTCTTTGGGATTAATATAATTAGTGATCTTATCCATTTCACCATTTAGCAGTACTTTTTCAATAAAATCTTTTACTTTGGTTTTGTTCGCTTCGGTTTTATCTAAGTCTTTAATTTTAGTAGCGCCGTCAAATTGTGTATGTCCGCTTGGGTTAGGTTTTTGTACCGCTAATAGGTTATCCCAATGTTCTACAATGAGACCATCTTCAAACTTAAAAACATCAAATCCTGCCTTTGGACCAAAGAAGTCATATTCTGTATGCGTAAATACGTAGTCTCCGTCTTCAAAAGCTCGTATAATATTTGCTTTAAATCCACTTTCTGGCGCGTTTTTCATGACTTCGCCAAAACCTGCCAACCCGTTTCCAACATCTAAGTTGTGTTGAATGTACTTTTGTGGATTTATATATGAAATAGGAGTTTGATCACCGGTATTAAAACTATTTAATAATGCTATTACTTTTTCTTTTTTGGTTACATACGCTGATAAGAACTCATAACGTCCCATAAACATACTAGATTGGTCCATTTTGGACATAAAATCCTTTGCTGTTGAATTAGCCATAAAACCATCTAAAGATGCATCTGATGCTTCTTTTGTTGTCCAATAAATAGCAACTGCTTGCTTACCTTTTTCATTGATGCCTGTAAGTCGTTGTAAAAATCCATCTCTTTTTCCTGTAAAATCGGTTTCTACTTTCTGATTAAGTTGATTAAATTTTTCTACATCTGTATCATGCTTTAGGTCAAATGTCATAACCTCTACGAACTTACTTTTATCTGCATTGAAGGTTTTATCCATTGCATAACGTTCCATTTTCATAGTAGAGCCGTTTATCATTTGTGCATAATCTGCAACAGATGTATCACTCATAAACTTGCTCATTGATGCTGTGGCATTTGCTGTGTTTGTCCAATAAACGATTACTACGTATGTTCCGTTTTTATCAATGGCACTTTGTCTTTTGATAAAACCAGGTTGCTTACTGGTGAAATCTTTTTCTACCTGTGCATCTCTCTTTTTAAAATCTAATGGATCGACATCTCCTTTAATTTCGAAGGTGGTTACTTCCATAATAGTTTTTGCTTCTGTAGCTGCTTTTTTAGTTTCGGCACAATGACTTAGAAATAGAGTCATTAAAACTAGGGTAAGTTTAATTGTGTGTTTCATTTTACAGTGTTTGATAATAATATGAATTGTATTATCAAAATTACTTCAGTATAGAAAAAATAGAGTGGTAGATATTATCCTAAATAGTGTCAAAATAGGAAAATGTTATTGATGTGATTTTCTAAAGACCTCTGGAGAGCTTTTTACGTATTTTTTGAAATATTTAAAAAAATTAGCTGGATCATCAAAACCTGCGGTGTAGGCTATTTCTTTAATTGATGCATTGGTGCCAATAAGTAATCTTTTTATTTGCGTAATGGCGATTTCATCAATGAAGTTTTTGGCCGGTTTATTAACTATTGCTTGTACAATATTGTTCAGTGTTTTAGTAGAACAGCCCATGTTTTGAGCATAAAACATTACTTTTTTATTGGTAAAACAATTCTTTTCTACCATTTCTTGAAGTGATAAGAATTCGGTTAAATATTTTTTCTTGTTTGGTAATTGTCCATGGTTAAACTTGATACGGAATAATTTGGTTATTAGTATATGTAAAGTACTACGAGTAATACTAATAGAGTACTCATCTTTTAATTTATACTCTGATACTATTTGCCCGATTAAAGAGTAGAAATTAGAAAAAACATTTTCTTCGATATCTAATTCAATTTTAGGAAAGCTTATTAATTCATTAAACAATTGAAACGATTTTAAAGCTTCTAATTTGTTGATATGACTCACTATAAATTCTTCTGTAAAGATCAGTAGATATCCTTTTACGTTAGGGCTTTTTGAGAATTTTTGAATTTGATCTTTTCGAACTAATAAAACAGAACCTTTTTGGTATTTGTAATCTACAAAATCAATAGTATGATACCCATTTCCTTCAATAATAAAAATTATGATGTAGAATTTGACAATGTGATTTTTGCAAATATCATGATCTAACTTTCTATTCAGTAGTTCTTCAAGCTGGACTACTTCAAAGTAAGATTTAGGATTTGTCTTATTGTCGAATTTTACATGTTTAATTTTTTCTTTCACTTAATTACAATGCTTATTTATTAGTATTCTTTTTCAAAATAATCCCAAAGTTCATTTCCCAATTTTTCTCCAAACATAGAATTAGTAAATATTACATATCCCCATTTTTTTTCGACATCCATCAAATACCAACAAGTAAATCCGTCATTGGATCCGCCATGAAAGTAAGTGTTGTTATAAGGTGAATCTACTGTAATAAACCCTAGACTATAATATACATTTAATCCAGAGGATAAGGTTGTTACTTTTGAATGATGTTTAAATAATTCTTTATAACTAGTTTCGGATAAGATTTTCTTATTCATAACACCAATCATCCATTTAGAAAAATCAACAGCTTCGGAACGAATAGATGAAGAAGAAACGAATATGCCTTTATCTTTTTTATACCAATACTCACTTTTCCAATCGATCCAATTCTCATCTTTATCATAGGGTTCTGCTTTGTGTTGCAATGCATACTCATCTTCAATGAAAGTAGTATGTTCTAATCCTAGAGGTTTTGCTATTTCTTTCTGGAAATAAGTTTCTAAACCATTCCAATCAGTTCCTAAGATATGTTTTAACACCATTGCTAAATATTGATACCCTTCTCCAGAATATTCGTAATCTGTATCAGGATCAAATTTGATTGTAAGTTTTTTGCCATCTTCATTCTCTCTCCAATTAGGAAATCCAGATCTATGACTCAAGATCATTCTAGCGGTTATTTTTTTATAACGTTCATCATATGCAATATCTTCGTAAGGTAGATATTTATACAGGGGTTTATCCAGATCTAGTTTTCCTTCTTCGACAAACTTCATTACAAATGTTGAAAAAACGGATTTAGACATAGAGGCTCCTTCAAAAATTGTTTTGGTTGTAACTGGTAGTTTTTTTTCGAGATTGGCGTACCCTAGTGTTTTATGATAAACAACGTTACTATTATTTATTACCGCTATGGAAAGTCCAGGAATATGTAAAGAATCCATACGTGTCTTAAGGAACGTATTAATGGAATCAGACGAAATGTCAAAACCTTTTAGGTTTTTGATGTTGTCTTGTGAGTAACAGTTAATTAATGAGGTGATTAATAGTAGTAAGATGGATTGTTTTAGAGAATCTTTTTTCATTGGTTTTAAGTTTCGCGAACTATACTGGATAAGATTTTTTTAGATGTAAGTGTTACAAATTGTCTTTTAGATGATCTTTAATGTAAAGATACGCCTTTTGCGATCTAAAATGTATGTGTAATTATAACGGCTTAGGAATTATGAAAACGCAAGAATATTTTATCAAAAAGATTGATCAACTTAGAGATGAACTTTATTCAGAAATAAATGAGTTCGCTTCTTTGTATCGAAAATACGATGATAAACGTTTAATTTATCCCAAAACAGATTCTGAAATAATGTTTTGTAATGCTACTTCCGAAAAATTCGAAAGCCATAAAATACAAGATGTTTTAATTGATAAAAAAAAGATTTGTATATATCCAAAGTCAGATACCTTTTTACCATATGATTTAATGGATATCATCAATATTTATGATTTAGTAATTTTGAGATCAGTTCTTGAAAAAGATAGACCTAGACAAAGTGTATATTTAGAAATACGACAATTGATATGTAATCAAAAGTTTTCTTTTTATGTCAATAACGAAGAGATTCAGTTTTTTCTTAAATCTTCTGAGGCCTGTGCATTTGATAAAATAAAAAATATAATTATTAATGAGTTTGAAGTTTTTATCTACCCGCAATCAAGTGAATTTGATCCCTTTTCTTTATCTAATGTGATTAGTGAAAATGATCTAAAAGTTTTGAAAACTATTATTGAGAAAGAGCTAAAACAAAACACTTAAAAAACAACTAGTTTTATAAAGATTTTGTTTTAGCTACTTAGTTTAAATTATTTATTAGAGAGGATTGTACTCTTTAGGTTTCCAATTTTTATTTTCCAAATCCAGATACTGATAATGTATGATATCTGTTTTGTCAAATTCTCCATCCTTATTAATATCTTCAATAGTTTTGAAATACAATCTATTTTTGGATACTAATATTTTCCAGTTAACTAATTCTTGATATTCTGGGGTTACCTTAGTGAAGTTTGATCCGTCGATATTGCTGATGTATAAAGATTTCAGATCTTGATAATCTAGAATTTGATCTTGATTAGTGTCTTTATCTATCACCTTGTATAACAAATACTTTAATTTAGTTCGATCGAATATTTCTTTTAGAAAAGTCACTGATTGAATAGTAATAGTCTCTTCTGTTAGTGGAACTAGTTTTTCAGAATCGATATGTTGAAACTTTAAATTTGTTAAGTTTCCAGTAATCTGATATTTAGATTGATTGGATACAGAAAAATTGGTATTCTTATAATCCGAAGATCTGTAAGATGTTTTAGACCAAGATTTGCTAATTTTTAAAAAACCAATCGGGTGTATTAAATAATCTGTACTATCCATCCGAATCGGCAGATCTGCCGCCTCGATTAAGGTAGTATCTTTTTTTAATTCTGTTGTTTCTTTGTTTTTACCGCTGTTATCATATACTATTTTAGGCTTTTTACCATCAGTACAACTTGCTAGTACACAAATTAAAAGTATAAGTATTAAACTATTTTTTATCATTATATTCTAGTAATCAAATTAATTAGATTCGAGCTTAAAGTCTATTTTACTTTTACTCTTATTCCTTCAGAATGGCTGCTAAACTCCGGTGCATACATACTTTGTATTGTAGTGATGCCATTAGAGAAATCTCCTTTGTTATTCACACGTAAATCATATTCAAAGACATAAACTCCTTTTGGTAAATAATCAAAGAAAAAGTTAGTAGAAGCATCTTTAGTGCTTTCATAATAACCTAATCCGTCTTGATAGTTGTATCGGGAAATTACATTAATAGGTTCCAATCCAGAAGCACGCATATCTTTCATGTGTACAAATTCCATAGCGCGATCAGATCGTAACTCGATACGAACTCTAACTAAATCCCCTAATTCTAATTGTGTCTTATCTGTGATTTCTGTAATCTCTTCACCAGTATCCGTATTCTTTTTTAAGAATAATTTTTTCTTCAACTTTAAAGGGGTTTCTGCTGAGGTAATTTTATCCAGATTTTCAAAATATTGCCAGTACAATGCTCCCCAAGCGATCCCTTTTCCTTTTTTAGTGATTTGGGCAGTTGCCATATCTTTCTGTATCTCATTCCCATTCCAGGATGTTTTGAAATATCCTGTTCCTGCTTCTACTTTTACATCTTCCATGGTACTAGGATCAATTTTTTGATTTCCTAATACGATTTCCACCATATCAGTTACAGATAACCAGTCGCTACCTTGTAATAATAATGCATACACTGCCTCTGTAGTAGCTTTGGTAGTTTTCCATTGATTAGTTTGCTTGTTTTTTAGTAACCAAACTTTAAGATTGTCTACAATTTCTGTCTTTTTAGGTTCTTGTTCGATTTCTGCAAAAACTTCAATCATCAAGGCTTGTGTTTCTATAGGAGCCTGATACCAATACCAACTAGCAGTATTAGATTTCCAGTACATTCCTAGTTCTTCGCTAGTGATGCTTTTTTCGTCTAATGATCTAATGATTTTAGTGGCAGTATTGGTGTCGTTATTTCGGTGTAATATTAAAGCCAATAAGCCTTGTGGATATAAACCTCTTTTTAACCAATATTTTTTGGATTGTCCTAAATAATAATCCCAAGCTTCATTAGTATTATTTGCTCTTTTAATATCTGTAAAGAAGCTACGCATATATAGATAATGCATTTGCGTGTAACTAAGATGGTCTTCATTAATATCTATCTTGTTGCGCTTACAATATCTTTTAAGCTCTTCATATTCTTTTATAAATTCTTTATCTAGATAACGAACTGCTTTTTGAAGCATGTTTTGAGTCTTATTATCGTATTTGGTTACACCTAGTTTTTTTAGATGTCCAAATCCTGAAGCAATATGCTGGGTGATATAACGATTTTCTCTTCCTTCTTTGAACCAAGGGAATGCTCCAGAACCATACTGCATTTGCTGTAATTTATTAATAGCACTTTGTAATTCGTTATTCATTTTATTAAGATCAAAAAGCAATGCGATACGTTTCTTTTGTTCCGTTTCGCTTTGAGCATCTCGTAACCAAGGTGTTTCTTCTATGATTAATGATTTTAACTCTTGGTTTTTCTCTAAATTACTAAGCAAAGCATCTGTGTTTTTCCACTGATTAAATACTTCCCGTATTCTAGGATTAGAATTTGCGATATGACTAGCCAGAGAATTAGCATAATACCTAGAGAAAGTTTGTTCCGCACACTCGTAAGGATACTCCATTAAGTAGGGTAGTGCTTGCACAGCATACCAAGCTGGATTAGAAGTCATTTCTAATGTAAGCTTATGATTTTTTAATGTAGTCGATGTGTTTTCTTTTAATTTATCTAGTGTAAATGTCTTTGTTTGATTAGAACGTATCCACATCGGTAATGTTTCTGTTACCAGCATGCGATTTGATAATACAGGTAATACGTTCTGTTCTCCATCAGAGAATTCACCGGCTTTTGCTATGATTTTATATTGAACTGTTTGTACAGTAGAGGGAATCGAAAGTTCCCAAGATACATTAGTGTTCCCAGCTGCTTTTACAGAGAAGTCCTTACGAATATTTGTGTTTTGTAAATCGGTATCAATAGATTTACCGGTTAACGCATCCGTTAATTGCAATTCGATAACACCTGTAAGATCTTTTGAAGAAATATTAGAAACTTTAGAACTCAGAATAATTTGATCACCTTCTCTTAAAAATCGTGGAGGGTTTGGTAAAATCATTAATTCTTTTTGGGTTACGGTCTCTAATAGCTGTGTTCCGGCATTTAGCGTTTTGGTATGGGCTAATAGTTGCAGTTTCCATTTTGTCAATGCTTCTGGAGCAGTAAAGTTAAAACTTATATTACCTTCGGCATCCGTAGTTAATTTAGGAAAGAAAAATGCAGTCTCCTGAAGGTTTTTACGAATCTTAACTCCTTCTAAAGATGGTTCTGTTGTATTATTTTTGTTTTCAACTTTGCTCGAGGAATCTGCTTCATTTTCTTCTTTAAGAGCATTTCCAGCCACTACAACTTCTTCCAGTTCTGCATCATCAGCAGCCATTTCCATAGATGCCATGGGAGCAGATGCTAATTTTCTACTTTTTTTACCTCGTACTCCAGAGGCGAAAGAGTCCATTCGGTAATTGTATGAATTCCCAAAATACAATCCAAACCAATTTAGTTGATCATATCCTTGGTGTTTGAAACCGTTAGTCCATAGTTGTTGATCGTACACATTAAAATTTCCTTGGGCAAAACTTTTGTTGGCATTTCGTTGCGAGTACGAATAGTAATAAGGTCTATTGATTGGATTAAAATACCATTGATGCGGTTTAAACTGATCTAAAGAAGCGTCATACATACTGGCTAGTAGTTCTGCTGTGACTTTATCTCCTTTAGGTCCCTTAATTGTAAAACTCCAAGTTTCTTGCTGTCCTGGTTGTAGCTTATCTCTAAAAGTCTTGGTTTCAATACTAAGTGCTGTTGGTTCATAAGGAACTGCAATCGGTACTGTTCCGCTTTGATACGCATTATAATTGGCAAAACTATACGTGATAGCAAATCCACCTAAATCTTCTTTGTTTACAGGTATTTTAATAGTCTTACTATTGTTAGATAACTTAATCAGTTTAGTTTCAATTACTTTTTGGTTTTTCTCAATGTCTAAAGTAACTGTAATGTCTTCTGAGGCAGAACTTAGTTTTAATACAACATCATCTCCAATAGTATAGGTTTCTTTATCTGTAGTAATCTCGAATAATTTATTGTCGGCAATAGTTTTATCAGATTGATCATAAATATTTATATATTTAACATCCTTTACTTCTTGTCCAAATCGATCTTTAGTTAAAAGTTCAATTACATATTTACCAGTTTGCCATTTTTTAATAGTTTTTAACAATATGTCCTTAGTTCCTTTTGCATTTTCCTTAGTTTCTTTGGTGTCATAGGTTTTTTCTAAAACAAGATTTCCTTTTTCCCAATTCCTATAGTCATCTTCATTTTTATAAGCATCATGCGGGAATAACTTTTTAAAATCTTCTTTAGAGATGTTGCTGTAATCTGCAGCTTTCCAAGGACGAACTCGTAGCGGGCATTCTGGAGCTTGTAGTTTATAAATTTTTAGATTTCCAGAATTTGCTATAAATTCATTATTAAGATTTTGAGTAGTAATATTGAAAATATTATCTTTTTTGTTTTTATCAATTTCTGAAGCAATATTAATAGATGCTGTTAGTGCATGATATCCCACGTTTACATATGTTGTAGTGCTTCTGGTTTCTCCATTTATGTCGGTAACATCTGCTATTACTTTATATGTAAATGTAGGCTGATTGTCTTTAGAAACACTTTTGTCTGGTAAAGCGGTGAATGTGATCGTATATTCACCTGTATCATTGGTTTTGGTTTCTCCATGTGTGATTTCTTGTTCTTCACTATTTCTAGGATACCAATAGCACCAACGAGGATATTGTATTTGTCTGTATACTCGATATACCACTTTAGCATCTGTTATGTTGCTACCTGCATAGGCAATTGCAGTTGCGGTAAGCTTAATACTATCATTAACTTTATAGGTTTCTGTAACCGGATTAAAATTTGTCTCAAACTTAGGACGTTTATATTCTTCTACAGAAATATAGGTACTATTGTAATTATCTGTTTGGATTGTATAATTACCTGTTAATCCAGAAGAAGGCAGAATAAATTCTCCTGCAAATGATCCATATTCATTCGTGGTAAAGTTAAGAAGCTTAACTTCTTGTCCATTTACATCTATAAGTTTGGCAAAGGTTGGCCTATTAGCTACTACTTTAGGGTCTTCTTTCCCTGTAGTAGCCATCATAATTCCTTTAAAATATACAGTTTGTCCAGGTCTGTATATGCTTCGGTCGGTAAAAAGAAAAGTAGAATATCTGGTGCTGTTGTCTGGTTGACTATCACCTCCATATTGATTAAGATATATCCCTTTAAAGTTTACATTATCGGAACCTTTAGTTACAGTTGCTACTACGTTGTAATAATAACCTTCTTGAGAAAAGAACGCTTCTCCTTTTTCATTAGTAGTAAGTGTTTTATTTAAACTATTTCTTCTACTATCCGCAACTAGTTTAATTGTAGCATTAGGAATTGGTATTCCATTATTTCTATCGATAACCTGAAACTTAGTTTCTTTTGTTGTCTTGTTTTCTAAAAGAGTTAGGTTGGTAACTTGTAGATCCGCATAAGAAAATGTTTGATCTATACTTAAATCTTTTGTAATCGATCCTACAATAATATAGGATCCCTGTTCTAATGCGGGAATAGGAATTTCCAGATTATGATTCTGGTAATCGTTTTCATCAATAAGTTTTGATTCCCAAGAATTAACTTCTGATAATTTATTTAGAAACGCTATTTTCTTTTTTGGCTCATATATTTTCTGTAATGATTGTATTTGACTTTGATTAGCTTTTAATACTTTAAAATATAGAAGTTCAAGATTTTTATAGTTTACCAAAAGCCTTGATGGTTTATTGATAGGAATGTAACTTTCTAATTTTACAGAATTGACTTGTGTATCAAGAATTTGTTCTTTTTGATAAGCACAATTAATAGCTCCTCTGGATTTTGGATACTTAGCGATAGCAGCATCACAGACTTTTAATGCTTTTTGAAGCGCCCAACGATGAGTTTCATTTTCTTCTGGGATATAAGTAGCGGCTTGCGCCTGATAAAGAGTAACGATTTCATAATCATATAGGGTGGAGGATGGACTGTTTTTATGTTTTTCTTTTTCAGAGAGTAAAGTAGCTAATAAAAGTTCTTGTTTATTATTAAAGGTTGCATTGTCATGGATAAATTTTAGGCGTTCGATATTTACCTCAATTAATGCATCTGGTTTTTCGTCTCTTTTATGAAAATTGATGAGACTTTGGTATATTTTTAAAGCATGGAACTGCAAGGATAAGGAATCCTTCGTGTCAAGTTTAATTATAGAAAAAGGTTCATGATCGTTTAAATAATCAGGAGAATCAATTTCAAAAGCATATGCTGGTTTAGTAATGCTTGTTTCTGAAGTTTTATAAAAGGCTAAAGCGTTATGCGATAGAAAATCAAAAAGTGTAGGTCGATATATTTTAGAATCTGCATATTCTGATAAAATGTCATTGAATTGTATTAGATCTGTCTGTTGAGCTAATAAGCCATTTTCTAATGATTTCTGATAATACAGATGGATTTCTGCGAACAAAGTTTCTAAATCCCAAGTTCTAAAATCTTCCTTATCTACTTTTTCAGAAGTTTTAGTGCGATTATAAAATTGCCATCTATGTTCTTGGAAATATTGCCAATATAAATTGGCCAAAATACTTTCTAAGATATTTCTACTTGGAAATTTACTGTTAGAAATTTCGCTTTTAAATTCTTTAATAATAGTTAACTGAGCATTTTCTTCTAAAACTAAATTATATTTAGCTTTATAAATTAATGCTTTAGTAATTTGATTCGTGTTGTTTGCTTTTTTTGCCTTGCTATGGATCGTTTCTATAATTTCTAGAGCGGATTTGGGAAGTCCTTGTTGGTCAAATTCTTCTACTTTTTTCCAATCATCTTTATAATTGTAGTCGTTCTGAGCCATCATATAGTTTAGGTTTGTAATAAAGAGTATTAAAACAAGAATGATGTGTTTTTTCATCTGTTTGGTTTTTTTGTGTTTGTTAAAACAATAGTACAAGTCTTATACCATATATCTTAGGTGAAGATTTGTAAATAGTAAATAACTTTATAAAGCTACATAATTGCAACGATAAATTAGGGAAAAGCTTGTTTTGATTAGTGTAGTATTTAATTGAATGAGTGTTTAAAGTTCTATTAAGGAGTTGATTTTAGTGATTTATATTGCGGAAAGAGGCTCATTTTAATTTAAAAATGTTATTAGTTGACATATTTATTTTTTATTGTAGATGTCGATTTTAATACTCGATACTGCATACACTACAATAATTGTAGGGCGTAGATTTAGTAATTTCTGTTTTTATGATTATATTTATAAGTAATAATAAAAAGTTGATTTTTCCCCAAATAAATTAAGTCCATATCCATTTCGAGCCAACTAAACTAGCTATGTTTATATATAGCAGATGGTCATTTATATTTTTACTATAAACCAAATTTTAAATTATGAAGGGCATTATTATTTTTCTATTAGTTATTATAACATTAATTATGGGGTATAATCAGTATCACAAATACCAAAGATTTCATCCTAAAAATGTCAATTATGTGTCTAAAGATGCTGTGGATAATTCGTATTATAACCAAAATGTTGTGATGGATTATTATGAAGCAATTGAGGCGTTAAATGGATTTGTTGTATCCCAATGGTCCGCAAACCGTATAGATGTGAGAAATCCAAAAAAAGATAATGTAGCGACTCAATATGCTGTTAATGAGTATCAAAAAAAATTAGGAAAAGTGAAGTATTATGAAGCTATTTTGCTTCAATCTACAGTATACAAATCTAAAGGATTATCTAATGAAGAGATTCGATTACTAGAGAATAATCAGCAGTCTAGCGAAGATATTTCGAAGCAAAAACAAAAGAATGAATTTTATGATGTATTCGAAAAGGTAATTTTGCAGAAAACACTACAAATTGGAGATCGAGGACCTTTTGTATATGAATTGCAAAAACAACTTACTATAGATGGATATGTTATAGCGGTTGATGGAAATTTTAAAATTGAAACACAAACTGCATTAAAAGATTTTGAATTAAAAAATAACTTATATCCAGATGGGATATTAGATGTTCTAACGCTTCGTGAACTTTTAAAATCTCCAAATGAAAAGACACAACCATTAATTGCTACTCAGTAACCTATTAGATATCTCATTACTTATATAGCAATGAATATCTGTTCATTTATGTTGGTTTGTAAATAGGAATAAACCTTTTACTTATTTTAGGTTTTACTTTCTTTTATAATTAAATGTAGATTGTATCTTTACTTTTTTGAATTAAGAATATAATTATGCGTGTACATTTTATTGCTATAGGAGGTAGTGCTATGCACAATCTAGCTATGGCGTTGCATCAAAAAGGAGATGAGGTAACAGGAAGTGATGATGTGATTTTTGAGCCTTCAAAATCCAGATTGAATAGATTTGGATTATTACCACAAGCTTTTGGTTGGTATCCTGAAAAAATTACTTCTAATATTGATGCGATCATACTTGGAATGCACGCAAAAGAAGATAATCCAGAATTACAAAAAGCGCAAGAATTAGGATTAACAATATATTCATATCCAGAATTTCTGTATGAACAGTCTAAGGGCAAAACACGAGTAGTGATTGGAGGTTCTCATGGTAAAACTACAATTACTTCTATGATTCTTCATGTATTACATTATCATGATAAAGAAGTAGATTATATGGTTGGAGCCCAGTTAGAAGGGTTTGATACGATGGTTCATTTAACAGAAGAAAACGATTTTATGGTTTTAGAAGGTGATGAATATCTTTCTTCACCTATAGATCGAAGGCCTAAATTTCATCTATATAAACCTAATATAGCATTACTTAGTGGTATTGCTTGGGATCATATTAATGTGTTTCCAACATTTGAAAATTATGTAGAACAGTTTCAGATTTTTGTAGATAGTATAGTTCGTGGAGGAAGTATAAACTATAATTCTGAAGACCATGAAGTAGTTAAAGTAGTGGAGAATTCGGAAAACCAAATTCGAAAAATCGCTTACAATACTCCAGAATATAGAGTAGAGGACGGAGAAACTCTTTTACAAACTCCAGAAGGAGAGATGCCTATAGAAGTTTTTGGGGCTCATAATTTGAGTAATTTGGCTGGTGCAAAATGGATTTGTCAACATATGGGTGTTGATGAGGATGAATTCTATGAAGCTATAGCTTCTTTTACAGGAGCTTCTAAACGATTAGAAAAAATTGCAGAAAGTGATACTGCGGTTGCTTATAAAGATTTTGCGCATAGTCCATCTAAAGTAAGTGCAACTACTCAGGCAGTTAAAGAGCAATATAAAGATAGAAAGGTTGTTGCTTGTTTGGAGTTGCATACATATAGTAGTCTTAATGCTGAATTTCTAAAAGAATATGAAGGTGCACTGGATTTTGCAGACGAAGCAGTAGTTTTTTATTCACCTAATGCAGTAAAAATAAAACAACTGGAAGAAGTATCTGCAGATCAAATAGCAAAAGCATTTAATAGAAAAGATCTTATTATTTATACAAATCCCGAAGAGTTTAAAACATACTTGCGTCAGAAAGATTTTACTAATGCTACTCTACTACTGATGAGCAGTGGTAATTATGGAGGATTAGATTTTGATGAGGTCAAAGAGATGATGTAATCTAAAAATGCTTTTTAAATAATCCATTTACAAAATCGGCAACGCTTTTTTGATTGTTTTTAATCAATTCCTGTTTTGCATTTTCGATATCTGCAGGTACTTTGTCCTGACTTAGTTTAAATTTACCTTCCCAGTCTTGTACGTCAATTTCGAAAGTATGTATGTAAGGAATTAAGCGATCCATTCTGGGGTCCTTTATAGATAATTTAAAATTTTGATCAGGGCTTTCTAAAAAGTCGGTCATAATGACCATGGACTTTTTTATCAATTCAGAGTCTTTAATTTCTTTAACCGTACCTATGGCATGCGCAATTATATAATTCCAAGTTGGTAATTGGTTTGTTGTGTATATAGATGGTGATATATATGTCTGAGGCCCCTGAAAAACAGTTGTGATAGGATAATTATCTTTTAATAAACTAACGTGAGGATTATTGGCGTCAATGTGCCCTATCAGTTTATCACCATGAAATATTAGAGGAGCATGTGTAATAAAGGGTTTTGTTTCTTGAGCTGAGACTAATGTGGCAAAAGGGTAGGTAGTTGCTACGCTTTTGATGTTCTCTGAATTATAGTCTTGATGGTGTTTAGGTGGATACACAGACTATACGTTAAATTGTTGTAAATGATGATCTAAATGCTTGTACTGCATTTTTCCCCATTGATCTTTTGTGAATTTCCCAAACATAGGATGTGGATCCCATTCTGAAACGGTCCTTTTTTTAGAGAATTCATTAACAAGTGCTACCAGATTTTTTTTCTCTTGATCAAAAACTTTAGTCTCTACAACTTTTAATTTGGGATGAGTAGGTAAACTCCTTCTCCAAGGTTTGTCGTTATACAAAGATTTTTTAAAGAATAATTTAGCCAGTAAGCTTGGTTTCATTGATGGATAATCCTTTTTAAGAGCTATTTTAAGAGGAAACTGACAATGATAAAACATCTGAGAAATATCCATTTTACCCCAAGAAGGGGTACTCGTGTTAGATAGTCTATGAATACGTTCTTCTATTTCGTTTTTCGTAGTTTCGTCAAAAAGAGATTTCATATCAATTTAGTTTAGTATTCACTACTCAAAAATAATAGAATTATTTTAAAAATAGTATATAAGAATACTAAGCTATTGCTAAATAACTTTTTAATCAATATTTATGAAATAAAAAGAGTTTGGTATTAACCTACTTTTTCAAAAACAAGTTTTAGAATACCTTCCAAATCTCCATTGGCAGAAATATCTTGAGGTGTTCCAAGATTAATCATTAATGGTTGCTCTTTAATTTTTCCCATTAAGAAATATTGAAAAGTAGTACCTGATTTAAATTTAAAACCTGTTAGCTGAGATCCAAAAGAAGTAAAAGTTACTGCTGTTTTGGAAGTATTATCAGCTCCAAATGCATCTATAGTAGCATCAAAAACTGCGGTTAACATATCATCACTGTAATAGTCCCATTTGATAGAGGTTCCATTACAAGCCTGTAGTTCATATTCTGATTGTGCTTGACATCCTCTTGGTACTTGTATGTGGTTTCCTACTAAGTTTAGAAAGCTAATACGTTTTCTGTCTTGTCCATAAAAACTAATAGTAGCCAATAATAATACGAAAGTAAAAATGTTCTTCATAAATAGGTTAATTTGAAGTTGTTAAATTCTTTGTTTTTAGATTATGGGTGGTCAAATATAGTAAAACTTTCATTTTCAAACAAATATATATAAGGTGAATATTTAAATATCGACAAGATATTTCATTTTCATTTGTATTTTTCAGGTAATAATATCTTGTATTTGAGATAAATAGTTTATACTTATGGGTTGAAAGTTATAGGGAATAAAACTGCATAAAAAAATTGTATGAGTGAGCTTAATTCATCATTTTCTATCAGGAAATGGAGTGAAAATGATCGACCAAGAGAGAAATTGTTGGTTAAAGGGAAGAATTCGTTAACTGATTCAGAGTTGATAGCAATTTTGATTGGTTCTGGTAACCGTGACGAAAGTGCGGTAGCATTAAGTAAACGAATTTTGGCAAGTGTTGATCATCAAATTAATTCATTAGGGAAATTATCTATTAAGCAATTGATGGGTTTTAAAGGTATAGGAGAAGCTAAGGCAATATCAATAGTAGCAGGTTTGGAGTTAGGGCGAAGAAGAAAGGAAGAAATTGTTCCAATTATCCCAAAGATTAGCACAAGTAAAGATGTTTTTGATATACTAAGTCCTCTTATAGGAGATTTAGAACATGAAGAGTTTTGGGTATTATACCTCAATAATTCGAATAAAGTATTACAAAAGAAACAAATAAGTGTAGGAGGAAAGACCGGTACATTGGTAGATCCTAGAATTGTATTTAGATATGCCTTAGAGTTTAATGCAACTTCAATAATATTAGCTCATAACCATCCTAGTGGCTCATTAACTCCGAGCCAGTCTGATAAATTATTAACCCAAAAACTAAAACAAGCTGGACTTAGTTTAGATATAAAATTGTTAGACCATTTGATAATAACAGAAAAGGAGTATTTTAGCTTTGCAGATGAAGCAATACTATAATTGAGAATATGTTATTAGTCTATGTCCAAAAAATAACTCCTAGAGTATCTTATACTTTTAAGCATATTTGTAAGCGAATTTTGGGATTGGAAGTAGACTTTACTTCTAAGATAGAATCTTTTATAGCTCATGATGGACCTAAACTTTCCTATGGGAAACAGCCCTTGGGGAAGGAACTTTATTTTCAGAGTGTAGATTTACTTTTCGAACATGGATTTAATGAAGTGGATATTCAGGTGATTCCTTGGGGAGAAACTCAATGTTTCTTTCAGGTTAAACATCCTGATGCTGCATTGCCATTTGATATTTTTGCGGCTAGTTTTTACTTATTAACAAGATACGAGGAATACCTTCCGCACGTAAAAGATGAGCTTGGCCGATTTGCTGCTACAGAAAGTATAGCGTACCAACATGGTTTTTTGCAAGAACCAGTGGTTGATATCTGGGCGTTTGAATTTAAAGATATTCTAAAAGAAAAGTATTCTGATATAGAATTCCGAGAAAAAGAATTTAGAATACATCCTATATTGTATATTAACCAAACTTTTGCTTATTGGCAAAAAGGAATTTTAAGGTCAATTGGTGGAGGTTTACGTGATTTATGGCAATTAAAGATAAGTGATGTTACTGATAGGATTAAAGTGATGTTAGGGGTGAAGAAAGATCCTTACAACACTTTTGATTTTGTAATTAATTTGCAAAAAAATAAAATAAGAGACTGTCTTATGTTTTTTGGTTTAGGCGATTATACCAACCTTGAAAAAAACATTAGTCATAGTAATCCAGAACACCGAAAAGTTGTTAAGCATGTTTCTGATTATGTAAGGGTAGGACTTAAGGTGTCGTATGATGCTATCTCGGATTTAGAAGTATTAAAAGAAGAAAAAACAAGAATAGAGAATATTGTGAATAGACAAATGCTGTATTCTCTATGTTCATTTTATAAAATAAAACTACCAGAAGCATATAGAAATTTTATCGAATTAGAGATAAAAGAAGATTTTTCTATGGGATATCCTGAGCAAGCAGGGTTTAGAGCAGGTACTTGTACTCCTTTTATGTTTTATGATTTAGATTACGAGGTGCAAACTCCATTAGTAATACATTCATTTTGTTGTACTGCTAAAAGTTTTGATATGGCGGAAAATGAGTTTACAGTAAAACAAGAGTTGCTAGATTATATGAATAAAATAAAAAAAGTAAACGGATTATTTATTCCCGTTTTTAGTAATGGCTTGTTTAGTGAACTTAATGAGCAAACCTTCTGGAAATCAATATTTGAGTTTATTTGGAATCAAGATGAAGATAAAAAAGATTGATCATATATTTTTTGACTTAGATCATACGCTGTGGGATTTTGATAAAAACTCTACGTTAGCTTTTGAGATGATGTTTGATAAATTCCAAATATCGGTTCCTGTTAATGATTTTTTGGCTGTCTATCAACCGATAAATTTGCGCTATTGGAAACTCTACAGAGAGGAACAGGTTACAAAAAAAGAACTTAGAAGGGGACGTTTAATAGAGGCTTTTGCAGCTTTTAAGATAAAGTTTCCTTTAGAGATTATTGATGCTTTATCAGATGATTATATTGATTTTTTACCGTTGAATAATTATCTTATTACCGGTGCAAGAGAGTTGTTGACATATCTAATGCCGAAATATCAACTACACATCATTACCAATGGTTTTAGAGAGGTGCAGAATACTAAGCTTTCTAACTCCGAAATCAATCATTATTTTAAAACAGTTACAAATAGTGAAGATGTGGGAGTTAAGAAACCAAATCCAATAATATTTGAACATGCAATTAGGGTTTCTGGCGCGAATATTGTTAATAGTTTAATGATTGGAGATAATTACGAAGCTGATATTGTTGGTGCAGAATCATTGGGAATTAAAGCAATATGTTTTAATTATCATAAAGAAAAGTTACCGAAATCCGCGATACAAGTTTCTGAATTAAATGAAATAAAAAGATATATTTAGTAATAAATATTTGTATATTTTCGTTAATACTAAACAACTCCCCCCAGATGAAAACAAAAAAAGCCAGTTTATTGTTGCTACTTTTTAGTGCAGTTTTAACAACAGTTTCTTGTGTTAAGGAACTAGATTTTGAGCAACTTGAAGATGTTGTTCTGACACCCGTAATTGAAGCAGATTTTATTTATTCGGAATTTGATGTGTCCGATTATATTCCTGATGGACTTCCTCCTGATACTGATTTTACAATTCCTCCAGATGTTCTAAGAGATACTATAAATTACGATTTAGTTGGGACTGATTTTGCAGTAGATAATTTAGATAGAGTGGAGTTAACTATAGAGGTTCGCAATACAATTGAAAGATCTTTTACGCTTCAGTTTCAGTTTTTAACAGAAGGTGAACAACCATTAGGTCAATTATATAGTGTTCCTGTACAAGCTGGTTTAGGCGAAGGTACAGAGCCTGTAGTATCGTTCTCTGTTCCTAATCCTATTGTATTAGATAATGCCACTTTAAATCAATTATCGTCTGCACAAAAAATTGCAACAGAGATTATTGTGCCAACTCTCAATACCGATTTAAGAGGTGTTTTAAATATACGATCTAAAGCTAGTTACTATGTAAATTACGAATTATGAGAATCTTTTTATGCCTTTGCTTAGGTTTATTGGGATACTCAGGATATTCTCAGAACAAAGAAACCTTATATGATTTTACAGATTTGCCGCAATCACTAATGCTTAATCCTGGTGCGGATGTAAATTTTAAATATCATGCTGGAGTACCATTTTTATCACAAATTCATTTCAATATTGGATTTAGAGGAGCCTCTATTTATGATGTTTTTGCAGATGACGGTAGAGATATTAATGATAAGATAGAGAACACTATAAATACATTAACAAGTAAAGATTATTTTACATTTACCCAACAATTAGATGTTATTAATTTTGGTTGGAGAAGTAAGAGTAATAAAGATTTATATTACTCGGCTGGTTTATATCAGGAATTAGACTTGATCGTGTATTTTCCTAAGGATTTTGCGGTGTTAGCGTATCAAGGAAATCAAGATTTTATAAATGTACCGTTTCGATTTTCTAATGTAACCGCTACTGGAGAGTTACTCACAGTATATCATTTTGGTTATAATAAAAAAGTAAATAAAAAACTTACCTTCGGTGCAAGAGCAAAATTGTATTCTAGCATATTTAATTTTAGAAGTACCAAAAATAGAGGGACTTTTACTACTATAGAAACTCCACAAGGAAATAATATATATCAACACGTTATAAGTAACGCTGATGTAAGTGTTCAAACGGCGGGATATGCTTCTTTGAGGGATATCGAATCGGAAGATAACTCGGATGGATCTAAACAAGTGCTTAATAAATTTTTAGGTAGAGCATTTCTTGGAGGTAATCTGGGAGTTGGCATAGATGTTGGATTTACCTATAAGTTAGAAGATCAATGGACGATTACGGGTAGTGCAACGGATTTAGGGATGATTTTTTATACTAAAGATGTTGAAACATATCAGGCGAGAGGTAATTTTGTTTTTGAGGGATTCGAAACTCCAATTACCGATAATAATGGCCAGGATATTTTAGATGAATTAGAAGAGGCGATCCCAATTGATACTTTAAATACTAGTTATGCTGCTTTACGTCCTTTAAAACTTAATGGTTCTATTAAGTATTCTTTTAATAGATATGATGATGGAACTTGTAATTGCTTTATAGAAGGCGAGGATCCTCCTTATCAAGATGCTTTTGGTTTGCAAGTGTTTTCCCAATTTAGACCTAAAAGACCACAATACGCTGCTTCTTTATTTTATTACAAACGTTTATCTAATTTTTTAAAAGCCAAAGTTACTTATACAGTTGACGATTACTCTTATAAAAATGTTGGATTTTTAATGTCTACTCATATTAACAAAATTAATTTCTATATTTCGGCAAATAATCTTTTAGAATATTCTAATCTTGCAGATGCCAGGGGGGCATCTATTCAATTAGGATTTAATGTAATAATGTGATGAATATAATACGTGTTTTATTTTTTGGGCTTTCTTTTTTCTCTACAATTAATTTTTCGGCGCAGAGTACTGTGAATGATTATAAATATGTCGTAGTGCCAGAAGGCTATGTTTTTTTAAGGGAGAATGATGATTATCAATTAAATTCATTAACCAAGTTTTTATTTGAAAAGTATGGATTTACAGCATTTATTAGAGGAGAAGATTTGCCAGAAGATTTAAAAGTGAATGGCTGTAAAGGGCTAAGAGCAGATGTGAGGAAAAATTCAGGATTATTAAAGACAAAACTGATAGTCGATTTAATTGATTGTAATGGGATTGTCGTGTTCAGTACAAAAGAAGGAACTAGTAGAGAGAAAGAGTTTAAAAAATCATACCACGAAGCTCTTAGAGATGCTTTTAAGGATATTGAAGCTCTCAAGTATAAGTATAATGGTAAAAAGGAGAATAATCCTGCTAAAAGCGATATTGTTGTTAAAGATAAATTACCTTCTAAAGATGCAATTGTTAAAAATAGTGAGGAGATAATTAAGAAAGCCGAAAGTAAGGTTTCTAAAGGAGATTTGTCTAAGGCTAAATCTTTGTCATATGTTTATAATGAGAGTATATATGCATTTGATAAAAAAACATATGGTTTTGAATTGTTAAAAAAGAATGCTGATGGATCCGTTTCTATTGGTAAAATATATAAATCTAGTAGAGATAATAATTATATAGTACGAGCAGGAGATTTAAGCGGTGTTGGCTATTTTGATTCGTATGGAAATTTTATTCTTGATCGAGTTAATCCTGCAACTAGTAGGTTGATAACGGACACTTTTGCTCGTCAATAATATTAGTAGTTATATTTTTCTCCCCATCGGGATTTAAGAAAAGATCTAAATGCATTTTCTCGCTGGTTATCTCCAGGTTCATAGAGCTTAGTGTTTTCTATTGACTCAGGAAGAAACTCTTGTTTAATAAAGTTGTTTTCGTGATTGTGCGCGTATTTATAATCTTCTCCATACCCTAATTCTTTCATTAATTTAGTTGGCGCATTTCTTATGTGTAATGGTACGGATAAGTCACCAGTTTGTTTTACTAACTGTTGCGCTTTGTTAATAGCCATATAGGAAGCGTTACTTTTTGCAGAAGTAGCAAGATACACTGCGCATTGACTTAAAATAATTCTTGCTTCGGGATATCCAACTGTAGTTACTGCCTGAAAAGTATTGTTAGCCATTATTAAGGCTGTTGGGTTAGCATTGCCAATATCTTCAGATGCTAATATTATCATTCTACGGGCAAGAAATTTAAGGTCTTCTCCGCCTTCTATCATTCTTGCTAACCAATAAACCGCTGCATTCGGGTCACTACCACGAACAGATTTAATAAAAGCAGAGATGATGTCATAATGTTGTTCTCCTGTTTTGTCATATCTGACAGTATTTTGCTGTACAAGTTTTAAAACAAGATCATTAGTTATTACAATTTTGTCTTGATCTTGACTAGAGACTATAAGCTCAAAAATATTTAATAGTTTTCTTGCATCTCCACCACTTAATCTTAATAAGGCATCTGTTTCGTTTAGTTTTATGTCTTTGGATGAAAGGTGTTCGTCTTGTCGCATAGCTCTCTCTAGCAATGCTTCTAATTCCTCTTTTCCAAAAGCATTAAGAACATACACCTGACAACGAGATAATAATGCTGGAATTACTTCGAAACTAGGATTCTCTGTAGTTGCACCAATTAACGTGATCCAACCTTTTTCTACAGCTCCTAGTAGAGAATCCTGCTGAGATTTGCTAAAACGATGAATCTCATCTATAAATAGTATAGGGTTTTTAGAAGTAAATAATCCGCCACTTTGTTTAGCTTTGTCAATAACTTCTCTTACTTCTTTTACTCCACTATTAATTGCACTTAGTGTATAAAACGGTCTATCCGATTCGTTGGCTATAATATTAGCTAAAGTAGTTTTCCCCACACCAGGAGGGCCCCAAAGAATTAGAGAAGGTATGATTCCTCTTTTTATTTGTTTAGTCAAAGAACCATTGTCTCCAATTAAATGTTCTTGGCTCAAGTATTCCTCTAGAGATTTAGGACGTATTCTTTCAGCTAATGGCTTGTTCATACCTAATAGTATGTTTTTTTTTGATCATTTTTTCACAATCTTTTTGATAAAGCTACTGTTGCCAACATTAATTCTTAACATATATAGGCCAGAGTTTAATGAAGAAGTATTGAGAATGTTATTGTTTAGTTGAGCATCTATTTTTTGTCCATTTAAAGTAAACAACTCAACGTTATAGATAACATTTTTTTTGTTAATTACGTTTAAAACATCATCAATTGGATTCGGGTATACATCAAAATTAACACTAAGATCAAATTCATCTGTTGATAAGGTGGTAAAAAGAGAACAATTCTCAGGAATTGGATTTTGCTCAAGATAGCCAGAAGGGGTTAAATCTTTTCCTGTAAACCCTACATAATCAAAAGTATATCTTTTTCCTCTAAAAATCCAAGAAGCCGCAGCACCAGTATTGGTGTCACCTTGTGATAAAATAATGTCATTTCTATATGGAGATATATATTCCCATACTATTTCTTTTTCAGGATTTATCTCAAATATTTTGGATTTAGTGCCTTCTGTTATTAAAGTATTACCATTATCTAATCGATAAGCTGAAGATATTAACGGAGAAAAGAATTCTTCTGGATTACTTTCGTTAGTATATGACCATTCCGGCTCAGAAGGTAAAAATGATGTATTACTAGTATATGAATAATTTCCGTTTTGGTCTACAGGTGGATTAAGAATGTCTACAGACGAAAAATCTCTTCCTGAACCATTGTTGAAAAGCATAAATTTTCCTGAATCTGTAAGACCATTCGGAACCCAATGCACAGTATGTTGTCCAAATAATTTTTTATCATCAGCAGTTCCTTGATCGTATATTTGTGGATTACCCCATCTATATAAAATATCTCCTCCCATACCACTATTTCCTCCTGAGCTAGTTGCTGCTTCGGCCGTAGTTGTAGAGTGATCAATAACATAAAATTCGCTAAGTCTTGGCGAGCTAAAAAGAATTTGGTCAAGCTCACTGTTGTAATCTATAGAACTTATATGTAGCCAATCTGCATCAGAATTAGAACTTCCAGTAAAATTGATATCAATTAACTCTGGATGATCAGCAAGAACACCAAAGTTGTTTTTTGAAAAATCAAAATCTTGAATAAGATGATCCCATAGTCTCCATTCCCAAACAATTTGTGCACCATCTGTTCCAATTGGCTGGATTTCAATTATTCTTTCATCATAAAGCTCTCCTTCATCTAATGTAGAAGGGTTTCTGCCACTTGCAATTGCTTCTTCTAATGTTTTTCTATAAGCAACCACCATTAAAATGTTGCCATTAGGTAAGGGTAGGTAATCGTGGTGAAAACTAAAGTCAGTATCTGAGTAGGTTAAACCCCATAATAAATTGTTGTCCCAGTCCTTTTTTTCTATTCTACCTGTATTTCCTCTTATATTCAATGTAGATTGGTTATCAACATGGGCACTATATAAATCACCATCTTCTGTTATGTAATCAACACCCCAGGCTTTGAAATTACTACTCCATTCATTAACAATTTCTCCACAATTATTAATTAAAAAAGTTTTACTAGGGATTATAGAAGAATTAGGAGAAAATAATGTATAACCATTTAGCGATTTTTCAGTGTTCGCAATAGCGCCTATAGTATTTTGTGAGTACGAGTATGAGGAAACTAGCAATAAACAAAGAAGAAAATTTCTCATGTTGCAATAGGGTTTTTTATAAGATGTAATATGTGTATTATTTGTCGTAAATATATGTCATAAATTACACATAAATTTAGGTTTAATTAATATTTATAGAATTATCGAAATATAAATGGAAAATCAACAGGTAAAAATGCTTTTTCTGCAATAATTTGAATTTAGAATAAAGAATGATTTTTATTTATTGATAATGACCTTTTTGGTTGTGTTGTTAATTCTTAGTAAATAAATTCCTGAAGTTATTGTCTGTGGGACTATTAACCTCGTTGTTTTAGAAAAAGGCGCATATTGTTTATCCATTAAATAAACTTTCTTACCAGTAATATCAAACAGTTCAAAACTATCTTCAACGAGGGTATTTGAAACAAAGATGTTGCCATTTACTGTGGGGTTCGGAAAGATAATATTATCTGTCAATATAGGGGTTGGACTTAAATCTTTGCCGCTGAAATATGGGACAGCAAAATTATACGTTTCCTTTCCTATTTTTTCTCCAATAAATCTACCAGGTAAATCATCTGCTGGAGGATGAATACCACCCCAAATTCTAGATAATGAACACTGATCAGAAGCATCTCTATAAGTTGCCCATTGTAACTTTATATCTACGGAAGGTCCTTGCTCAAAAACCAGGAATTCATCTTTCTTTGCAATGAATTCACCGTATCCTCCAGGGAAAAACTCATTTCCTGTAAGCAAAGTTAGTGTTTCTGCAGCCGCTCTAGAATAAGTAGAATGACCTGAAACATAACCTGCGAATGGTGGTGTAACAAAAGAAGGGCGTTGATATGGCCAAAAATTTTCTGCTAGTATCCAACCAACACCTGCTTGATCTTCCTCCGGATTACTTATATAATCGGGTCCTTTCCAAGTATATAATTTTATTTTATCCACGTGCTGATCATTTATTCCAGAAAGAGGATCTTCTGAAGTTACTAGTTCAATATAGCCTGGCACTAATGGAATACCTTCCTCTAAATTATAATTTGGTAATGAACTGTCTGAGCTTTGTCCTTTACTAGCCATGTAACGAACTGCTGATATAGGTCTTATATAATCATACCATCCTTTAATGCTCCAAGCAGAAATTGCAGCATCATGCATGGTTCCTCCTAATATAAAATAAGCTTTTACATCCCACTCCAGCGAATTTAATACATTTCCTTCTCCTCCTAATTTTTTTATCAATAAAGGGTTGTCATTTATATAATTTAAAATAGTAAACCAATGTCCTGGAGGAGTTTCTGAGTCAGGGCCATCTGCCCAAAATTCAGCTAATACTCTAGCATAATCTCCTCTGGGAACTATTTGTGATTCATATGGGGCATTGGTATACGGGTTTAAGTTATAACCTTTACTCTGGTCTCCTCCTTCAATATAATTATAGAAAGTATCAAAATCGTTAAATGAAGTTGGAAATGAATTTATTGATTGATTTCCTAAAGAGTTTGGAGAAATATCCAACATCACACCATCTTTTTGATCTAAGTGAGCACCCCAAACGGATACCATAGAGAATCCCCATTTATAGTTTTCACTAGATTCGGTATTCAAGTAGGGTGGAGCTGATGGATCGTGATAAACTGTGTATTGATTTCCTGATCGCTCATATTGAGTTCTATTTTGATCGTTTAAGGCAAAAGGTAATACATTACCCCATTCTGGACTTAAAAAGGTTGGTGTGGTTCCTTCGATTAAATTACCACTTTGATCAATAAATGTATCTAGGCTAAGCGGTTGCCAACGATTGGGATCTTCTAAAACAGGATTTCCTGATATTATTGGGGCTAGAGGTGTGTTTATGGGCGAATAAAATTGATTACCATACTCATTAATTTCATTTGAATTATCTGTATTACCATAGCTTAAAACAATTTCTCCAATATAATTTCCAAGTGCAGCAGCATCTCCATCTTGATAATTGGTGGATGTAATATTAATATCATAACCCAATTGATCCATTAAAAAATCAAATTTCTCTTTTGTAACGGAAGCACTAGGAGAATTTCTAAACCTAGATGTTAACACACGATATACAGCGTAACTTATTGCTTTATTCCTGGAATCTTCAATGTTTTCATTTGGAAAAAACTGATCTAGGGAACTGACGAAATTATGAACAGTATTGCCAATTAAGTAGGGCTTTGCATCTTCATCATAGACAGCCCAGGCGTCATACATTGCAACACTTGTATGAAATAAATTTCTCGCATGAACAGTAGGTCTAGCAAAATCTCCTCTAATAGCCGATAATAAGGTTTCATTCCATAATCTTGCAACCGAAATATCTTCAGGAATGTCACTTCCATTTAAGTTAATTTCTAAAGTAATTTCTCTACTAGAGCATTCATTAGATATTTCTACGACATTAACTGTTGCGGTTGTTTCTAATCCCCAACGAACAGATATAGAGTTCGTTCCTTGCCCATTAAGTAGTTCGCCGCCTTCAATTCCCCAATTAAAAGTAGATTCTGAAGACCCCATAAGAGTATATGTTTGCGTACTTAAAAAACTAGGGTTTGTTTCTCCGGATATATCGCTTGATGTAAGATATTCACAAGAACCGTCAGATGTTGTTGCTAGAGGGTTGTAATTACAAGAATTGGGGTCTGTACAACCTTTTATTTTGATACTTGGACTTATGTTTAGAGTTTGGTAGCCATTACCTTCGGTTGCTTTTATTATTGTATTAATGGTTAAATTTTCATATCTCTCTTCAAGACCAGAAGGCCATTTTATAATTAATTCTAGAATTTCAGTAGATTCATTTAGTCCAAAATGAACTGGTTTAATATTTTGTCCTAAAAACCCAACTCCATTATGGTATCTAATAAATGTATCATTGTTTGTTTTAATGGTGAGAATTGTTCCAAATGCATCTCTATTTGATGTTGTGCCTTCTAACGAAATTTTAAACCAATTGAGCGGATTTTCTTGATCAAAATTTAAAATTTTATTTTCATAAAAGAAAGGGGCTGCATCTGTATTGGTAACTAAAATATCTAGATCACCATCATTATCATAATCAAAATCTAATCCTTCTGTGGAATAACCTATATCACGCAGACCTACTTGTCTTGTAAAATCTCTGAACTCTTCTCTTCCTTCGCTTAAAGTATTCTCAAAGTATACATTAAATTCTCTTTGATATCCAGGATAATTATAGCCATTAACAATAAATAAATCTTCATCACCATCTAGATCAAAATCAGCAAATTTGTTACCCCAAGACCATCCAGTCCCAGTAATCCCATAGGAATCCGATGTGTTGTTAAATGTGTTATCCCCATTATTGGTTAATAAAACGTTTTTTGATATGGCAGTAATTAAGAAGTCGAAATCCCCATTATTGTTTATATCCCCAATACAAATCCCCATATCATCTAAAGAACTTGCTAAACCATATGTTTGCGCAGCGCCAACAAATGAGGTTCCTCCTTGATTTATCAAAAGAGTATTAGGTTTGATCAAATCGTTCGCAATATATAAATCCATCCATCCATCTTCATTGAAATCAAATGGAAAAGCAGTGTAACTTGGAGAAGAGCTTAAATTATCTTCTGGCGCAATCATTGTTTGTGTTACATTAGTAAATGTTCCATCTCCATTGTTTTTAAATAATTTATTTCCAGAGCATAACCTCCAGTCGCTTATAAATAAATCTAAAAAACTATCGTTGTCAAAATCAAACCAAGCAGCATTTGTATTACCGCAAGAATCATTCATTTCAAAACCAGCCATTTCGGTTACATCTGTAAAAGTTCCGTCTCCATTATTATGAAATAGTTGAATTCTATTTAATTGAGTAAAAAAAATATCTGGGTAACCATCATTATCATAATCTCCCCAATATGCTCCAAATTTATCTCCTGTAAGACCGTCAAATTCTGGAGTTTCTTGACTTATAGGAATAAAACCTACTAAACCAGATTCTATTGTTACATCATCAAAGGTTCCATCATTATTATTTCTAAATAGTTTGCTTTTACTGTTTTCGTTATTAGGGTCATCTTTTTCAAGGGCAACCACAAAAATATCTAAATCATTGTCTTGGTCATAATCAGCTACAGAAACACCATTGTTACGTCTTAAATTATCCAATCCAGATATAGTTTCTATTCTTTCAAAAATTTGGGCAAATCCCGAAACAGGAATAAGGATAAAAGTTATTATGGAAACTATAAAAAAATCTTTTACGGGGTATTTATAATTCATGTTTTTTAATCTTGTTATGTTTTGAATATAGCCTAGCCTTTCCTTTAAAAAAGATTGTCAGTTTTTTATATTAATTTTAAGAGTATAGGTTGTTGGAAAACTGTTTAAGAGATTTTATTTATAATTAAAAAAAACATAAACGGTTATGTTGCAATATACTAACAAAAAAAGAACAAACCCAATAGACGTTTAGTTTTCATTGATGATGTATAATGTGCCTGAGTTTTATAAAGCAGTCTTGTTAGCTTATTTGGTAATATTTAAGCTGTAACTTAGGTAATTAAAATTCTGAGTTTCTGACAATTTAGCATATTTTGATGTTTTGGATACTTTTTTGTCAATTAGTGTATTATGAATAAAGAGAATCATTTTAAGTTTGCTACTGGCGTTGTGGGATATCCAATATTATTTGTTTTAATAATATGGTTAGTATTTTGGTTTGAAGTAAGATTTGGTTTCGATTTTAATAATTTTGGTATTTATCCCAGGGATTTAAAAGGCTTAAGAGGTATTGTTTTTTCTCCATTTATTCATGGAGATTTATCACATTTATGGCATAATACGTTACCGTTGCTAATATTATCTATGGGACTTTTCTTTTTTTATTCTAATAATGCTTGGAGAGTACTGTTTCTTGGTGTAATCTTCACTGGTTGTCTGACTTGGTTGTTAGGAAGACAGGCAAATCATATAGGCGTTAGTGGGGTGATTTATATGCTTTTTGGTTTTCTTTTTTTTAAAGGAATATTAGCGAAACATTTTAGGTTAATTGCATTATCTTTTATTGTTGTTTTTATTTATGGTAGTATGATATGGTATATTTTACCGGTGGATCCAAAAATATCCTGGGAAGGTCATTTGTCTGGTTTACTAGTAGGCTCTATATTGGCTTTTTTGATTAAAAGAGGCGTGGCAAAACCAAAGAAATACTCTTGGGAATTACCAGATTATAATCCTGAGGATGATGAATTTTTAAGACATTTTGATGAAAATGGAAACTTTATAGAAAAGCCTTCTGAAGAAGAATTAGAAGGAGATATAGAAGTTATTTATGATTATAAACCTAATGATGAATAACACATACGTGATATGATATGATTTTTTGTATTGTATGGTTATAATCTTTGTCTTATAGATTCATATAAAAAAACACCACAAGCTACAGAGACATTCAATGAACCTATTTCACCATACATAGGTAATTTTGCCATATAATCTGCTATTTTTAAAACAGAATTTGATATTCCTTTACCTTCACTACCCATTACTATAGCGGTAGGAATTGATAAGTTGATATCGTAAATTTTATCAGAAGCTTTTTCTGTTGCTGCTACTATTTGAATGCCTGAAGCCTGTAGAAAAAACATAGCATCTTTAATATGATCTACTTTACAAATTGGAATTTTAAAAATAGCGCCAGCCGAAGTTTTAACTGTATCGGCGCTAACCGGGGCACCACCTTTTTTTTGAATAATAATACCATGTACTCCCGTACATTCTGCAGTCCTTATGATTGCTCCAAAATTTCTAACATCAGATAGTTGGTCGAGAATCAGGAAGAGGGGAGTTTCTCCAGATTCAATAACTTTAAGTGTTAGGTTTTCTAAATCATGAAATTCAATAGGAGCAATATATGCTACAACGCCTTGATGATTTTTTCGAGTTAATCTATTTAATTTTTCAATAGGTACGAGAGAAAAATTGATTCTCTGTTTTTTCAAAAGACCCATTAGATCTTTAGCTAATTCTCCTTGTAGCCCTTTTTGAATAAAAAGTTTATCTATTGTTTTGCCAGAGTTAATAGCTTCTATAATGGCTCTTATACCAAAGATTAAAGATTCATTTTTCATATCTTACAAAGATAGTTATATAAAGAAACATCCCGATGAAATTTCATCGGGATGTTAACACTAATTATTTTATTACTTATTGTATTATTACAAGAAGTCGTATAATATATATTTAGTTTCTTGTTGCAACAAAAGCAGCTGGAGACCAACCACCAATTCCAACACTTGCTCTAGCTGTGATGTTAAGCGTTCCTGTACAAGAGAATAAGAATCCTGTCGCTCTTGTTTCGATGAAACCTTGTCCGTAAGGACATCCAAAATTATCACAATGCCAAGCTTCTTGTCTGTCAATAGTAGCTATACCTGTATTAGGGTCTACATTGATAACAACATTATAGTCTTGCTCACCAGTTGCTGGGTTCACGTGCTCAAATGGGTTTACCATAATTAACTGGTTGTCTTCTGGACCAGCAATCATTTCGAATTGACCGTCAGAACCTCCAGCTTCGTAACCCCATACATCATTTGTGATAGTATATGTTCCTACAGCATCTGCAGTTACAAAAGGACAAGAAATGAATGTTGTGTATGTTAATGCTTGAGCTAATCCAGGATTACTAATGTCTCCTAAAAATTGTAACTCATCTTCACCATCAAAAACAACACCGTCGTTATCTGTGATTTTTACAAAAAAGTCAAATTGATCACCAGGACCTAAATCTGGAACTGTAATACCTAAAGCAGTAGCTAGGTCAGCGGCTGAAACTGAAAGATCCGAAGGGAAATCAGTGATAGTTCTTAGAGGAAAAAAATCTCCTCCGTTTCTATTTACTCTGATTTCATAGGATGCTATGTTATCAAAAGGAGCAACCAATTGAGCTTCAAATGCAGAACCTTCAATATTTGTAACATCAATTACTGGAGAATCAATGCTTTCAAAATATACCCAAGGGGCATCAACGGTATCAGTTATTCTATTCTTCTCATCGTCTTCACAAGAGAAAAATACCGTAGTAGTAAGAACTACTAAAAATATTTTAAAGAAATTTTTCATTTTATAAGAATTTTTAATTTTTTATTAGTCAACAAATCCTTCTGGATTTGTGTCCCAGAAAACAGGGATAGCCTGATTAGCTTTTTGCTCTACATTGTTGTTTCTGTCAACTAATGAACTAGGATATAAGAAAGATCTTATAAATACACCTGGGTTAGCTAACAAAGATGGCTGTAGGTTTTCTGGTTTTCCAGTTCTTCTATACGTATTATACGCTTCAATACCATTACCAAACAAGGCAATAAAGTATTCCGTAACAATGATTTCTAATCTTGCATCATCATCAGCAGCAGCGTCATAATTCGCTAGTACTTCGTCAATGTAATCTGTAACATCAGCTGGTGTCGGAGCAACCGAAGCATCAGTAAGATCAGCTCTAAAGTTCATTACTTTATCAAATGACTTAGCCATACCATCAGCAAGATATGTTCTAGCATCACCTGTAGTTCCTAATTCTAAAGCAGACTCAGCTAACATGAAATCAACATAAGAACTTAGCATAATTGGAGATATACCAGCTCCTTGTGCACCAACAGTTCTATCGTTTGTTCCATCAAAGCTACTATCGTCAAATCTAGCTCCAATAGGATACACTCCCCAGTCACATCTATCATTTTCATCTGGTGGAATACCATCATTATCGTGATGATCTCTACCGTTGTAACCAGAAGCAGCAACACAGAAAACTTCTCCAGCAGGATAATGTGCAGGAGCACTTTCTACGATACAAGGCAATGCATTTGGATCTGTAGAAGCATTTCCTCTATTTCTATAGAAGTAATATCTGATTCTTGGATCAGCAATGGATTTATCATTTAATAATAAGTCCATATAAGAGTTAGATTGATAGTCAGCAACACCGTTATCAAAATTTCTTGCGAAAATAGGATGTCTACTATCTGGGTTAGCATCAACAGCAGAATATTTAAATTCGAAGTCTTGATCAGAAGAAACTATATAATCACCACTAGCAATAATACTGTTAATTCCAGCTGTAGAAGCTGCAGCATTTACTAAACGTGTTTGTAAGTATAACTTCAACTTTAAAGTATTTGCAAAACGAATCCATAGAGATTTGTCCCCATTATAGTAAAGATCAACTGCAGGCTCAAAACTTGGTGTTAAGTTAAGATTAGCAATTGCCTCATCAAGTAAAGTAAACATTTGATCATAAATTACTTGACCACTTTCTAAATTTGGATTTTCATTTTCTAATCCTAAAACTGCTTCACTATAAGGAATATCACCTAAGTAATCTACTAAAGTTGAGATTGCATAAGCTTCAATTATTTGTCCCATACCTATGTGCGTATAAAGACCACTTTCTTCAGCTAACGGTTGCATAGCTCTCATATCAGCCAAAATACCTGCGTATGCAGTAGTATATGGTCCGTCTAACTGTCCCGGTCCATAACCATTATCATATGTAGGGCCAAATTGGTGAAGTATTCGTGTAACTTCCATTCCTTCTTCTGTAATCCCTTCAAAGAAAGTGGATCCACTTATTTGAATAGCATTAAGAAAAAAGTCAATATCTGCCTGATCTGGTCTAAGTACGTTTGGACTTTCCAGAATCTCTAGTTCGGTTGTTTCACAAGAATTAAATCCCAAAGCTACAGCCAGAAGGAATAAAATTTTGTATATATTATTTTTCATATTTATCATTTTTGTATTAAATAAAATTAGAACGTAGCTCTAAAACTAAGACCATATCTTCTAGAACTAGGACCTGTTATAAAGTCAATACCTTGTCCATTTCCTACTCCTGTACTTAGAGTGTTAGTGTCAAAATTCACGTCATCTGGAAAGTTAAACGCTTTATACCATAAGTTAGATCCAAGTAAAGTTACAGACAAAGATCCGAAAGGAGTTTTGCTTAAGAATTCCTTCTTAAAATCATAACTTAAACTAACTTCATTTAATCTTAACGTAGTTCCATCATATATTTGAGATTCGTTTGGTCCAAATCCAAAGTTACTGAAGAAAACATTAGTCGCCGTAATTGGAATATTGTTTGGAGTTCCGTCTTGTAATACACCTGGTAATATGTAAGCTCCTCTACGATCAATTGGGTTGTCAGAATCTACAACTCCTCTACCTACTAGAGTAGAAGCTGTTTGAGAAAAGATGTCTCCACCATGTCTATATTGAAAGTCAAAAGAAAATTTAAATCCTTTATAAGAGAAAGTATTTTTTATTGTACCAGTCCAATCTGGATTAGGATCTCCAATAATTTCGATATCAGTAGTAGCTAAGTATAAACCATCACTTCCTACGATAGGATTACCGTCAGCGTCTCTTTGAAGAGCTGTACCTTGAAGGATACCAAATGCTTCTCCTGCAATAGCATAGTTAGCTGGTCTACCTCCAATTGATGCAGTAAGTGCAATTTGATCAGTTGGTATTTCAGTTACTACATTTTCGTCAGCATAGAAATTACCATTAATTAACCATTTAAAGTTCTCATTTTTCCAAGGAGTAATATCAAAATCAACCTCGATTCCTTCATTTTCAGACTGACCAAGATTCACTGTCTTAGATGTAAATCCAGAAGCAGGATCTAAGGCTTGGTTAGTGATTAGGTCTTCAGTAGTTCTTTTAAATAAACTAACGTTTAACCCTACTCTATTATTGATAAAACGTGTTTCAATACCAACTTCAAATTCTTGGAATCTTTCTGGCTTTAAGTCAGCATTTCCTAATACATTAGAAACTGAGTTACTAGAAATTACATTTCCTTGACTATCAACAAAAGCTCTAGAATTAAGTCCTAAAGTATTTCTAGTACTAAATGCGCCTGGAGCACCAGCAGATTCTCCATATGCAACTCTAGCTTTTAAATAGTTAAACATATCTCCTTGTAATCCAGGAATAGCATCTGTTGCAATTAAAGAAATACTAGCTCCAGGATAGAAAATAGAATTGTTATTTTGTTCTAGTGTAGAGAACCAGTCATTTCTGATTACACCGTTAAAGAATAGGTAACTCTTATAATCAAGACTTACGTCAGCATAAACACCAATTGTATTATCTTCAAACTCAAATCCAAGTTGACCTAAATCAATATCATTAGTTGATTGATTTACGAAGTTATAGTGTTCTAAAACTCCAAAGGCTAACTGTTGTGTACTTAAAGTACCTTCTTGTTGATATGTGTTTCTTCTTGTATTAAGACCAGCGATAAATGTTAAACCTAAGTTTTCATTTAATTGCTCATAACCGTTAAGGATTAAACTGTTATCAAAAACAGTATTTCTAACCTGAATAGTTCTGTAGAATCCAGTTACATCACCATCAACACCACCTTTATTTTGACCGTTGGTGTTAAATTCAGTAAATGTATTTAAACCTGCTCTATATGTTAGAGAGTAGTTGTCATTAAAACCATAAGTAAGACTAGCAGATCCAAAAATATTGTCAGTTTCCTGTGTTACTTTAGCATTTGCAATTGTCCATAATGGATTCTGAATATCATTACCAGATCTATAGTATACACTTCTTCCATCCTGTGATTGGAAAGGTAATCCAAATAAATCAACACTTCTAGGTGTATATAAAATATCTCCAAAAACAGAACTACCGTTACCAATAGTACCACTACCAGCAGAAGCTGCAATTGGTGGTGTTTTTAAACGAGAGTTTGTGTAATTTGCAGTTCCTTGAAAAGTAAGTTTATTACTCAATTTTGCTTTTCCACCAAAACCAACATTATTTCTTGTTAGTTGGTTTCCAGGAGTAAAACTGTCTTGGTCAAAATAACTATAGTTTGCACTAAAAGAAGCATTTTCGTTACCTCCACTTAATCCAATAGAAGTATTTGAGATAAAACCAGTCTTGAAAAATTGATCAACACTATCGTAAGGTCTGTATGCATATTCAGATGCAGCGATATCTTCAAACCCAGTTACTAAAGTTTGATCAGCAAGCTGTGATAATGGATTTGCAACAAAGCTATTTCCAGGTGCACCGCTTCTGTATAAAGAGTTAGAGCTTATATCTCTATTAAAACTTGGTCCCCAGTTACTAAAGAAGAAACCAAAGTTTTGATGGAAACCACCACCATATTCATCCTGATAATCTGGTAATACAGCCTCCTCAGCAAATAATGATTGTGAAAAAGTAACCTCAAATTTCTTATTAGATGATTTAGCAGATCCAGTTTTTGTAGTTATAAGGATTACCCCGTTTCTACCTTCTTGTCCATAAAGTACAGAAGCACTAAGACCTTTAAGAACGTTTACACTTTCAATGTTATTTGGATCTATATCCAAAAATCTACTTGATTCAGTAACATTATTAAAGAATGCATTCTGTTGGTTGGTGTTATTAGCAAATGGCACACCATCAACAATGAATAATGGCTGGTTACTTCCGGAAATCGTAGATAGACCACGAATAATAATATTTGTACCAGAACCTGCTGTACCATTAGTTGAAGTAATGTTTAAACCAGCTGCTTCACCAGATAGAATTCTACCAAGGTCAGCACTTGATTGTTCTTGAATATCATCTGAAGCTACAGTAGATATAGCATAACCTAATGATTTTCTTTCTCTTTTGATACCTTGAGCTGTTACTACAACTTCTTCTAAAGTCGCAGCATCCTCACTCAGCTGAACGCTGATGGCATCGCTGTCTCCAACAACAACTTCTTTTGTTGTAAATCCAAGGTAGCTAAATGAAAGTACTGCTCCTCTGTTTACTTGAATGGTATAATTACCATCAAAATCAGATTGCGTACCCTTACTAGTACCCTTTACAACGATATTTACCCCTGGCAGAGGTAACCCACTATTGTCGGTTACATTACCTGAGATCGTTTTTTCTTGTGCAAACGTTAGTTGCACTACAAACGCCAGCAATAGCGTTAGAATTCCTCTAAACTTTGTTCTCATTTTATAATTTATTTGAATTAGCCAATGCCAAAAATCATAATAATATCTTAATTAAACAACTTTTATTTAGTTAAAAATTAAATTATTGTTCACGTCTGGTTAATATAATGTGAAATCCTACTATAACGTTGTAGTGTGTTGTTTTTACTTTTTTATCAAGAGTTTTACATGTTATTTTAGTGTGGTGATTTTGGTATTAAAAACAGAGTGCATGTTTTTTTTTGAAAGATTGTAAGGCTTTTGTTTTGAGAGTATTATGTGTTGTTTTTTGTTTTGGTTTTGGGATAATGAATTTATTGCTTTTTTTGTTTCGGAGCCCTTTAGTGCTCTGAGGTAGATTGAGTTTTGGTGTAAACCGAAAAATGTACGATCTAAGGGGTAAATAAGTTTTTTTTGATTATTGATTTTTGTGTTTTTTTTATGGAAGGAGGGTGTTAAAATGATGCATTTAGGCTTATATGGACCTTTGTGTTGGAGAATTTGAAGTTGGAATCACTGCTTTTTCCGTTTGCGAAAATTATTTTAAATAAGCCAGTTTGTGTGTTTAAACCAAGGCCTATCCCAAAACTTGTAAGGTTGTCTGATATTTTGTTGGTTTCGTTCTCAAAATAAGAATAATCTATAATAGAATGAATATATAAGTTGGGGGATAGTATGTATTGGTACTCGGTGTTTAGAGCATTAAAAAGGGAGGCGTTGATGCTATTTTCTTCGAATCCTCGAATTGAATTAATACCTCCAAATCTAAAAAGTTCATTTGTAAATAAATTGTCAGAAAAAATAGCTGAAGCGGTGTTTTTTATTAATATAGAGTTTCTTTGGTTTAATTCAAAAATTGAACCAAGGCTAAGAGTTCCTTTTGTTTGATTTAAATTAGTGTTGTCAGTTTTTCTTGATCCAAATTCAATTTCAATATGATAAAAATTTTTGATTGGAAATAAACTTTTGTTTTGTCTTCTAGAGTGGTTAAAGCCGACTCCGAAAAATGATGAGTTGTAATCGTTGATATTAAGTGATGGTAAGGGGTTGTCAAGGAGGTTGTTTGAAGAAACTGAGGAATATCCTAGCCATATTTTATTTTTATCACTGATTAGGTAGTTCAGATTGATGTTTTGTTCGGTTATCAAAAAGCTGGAATCTTTTTTAAATATTTCTAGGCCTGCCTCAATTCCAATTGGTGTTTTAAGAATGTAGGGTAGTGTAATGTTAGCTTGAAACCTTTGTTGTTCATTCCCGTCACTTTTGTAGATTAGATTTAGTCTTTCTCCAAAATTTAAATTGTTGATAAGATTTAGGTTTAGGTATCCATTGAGTTCTAGGTTTCCGGATTCAGTATCCGTTGAGAATCCAAGAAAACCATCAAAATTGTTTGCTGACTTCTTTTCTAAGTACAAGTATACTTTTGTTGAGTCTTTTTCAAATAGAACTTCTGGTGCTTTAATATTTTTGGCAAAACCTAGGTTGTCAATGGTTAGGGATTTTTTTAAAACATCATTCTTTTTAAAAATTGCTCCTTTGCGTATTCTGCTATTGTGTTTTAAGTAAGAAAAAGGGAATTTAGTGTATCCTTTGACTATTATGTCATCTATTTTTCTAGTGTCACTTTTTGAACTTATTAGTTTTGCGGATATCTCTTCTTTTTTATGTTTTGTAATTTCTGTTAGTGATAAGCTGCTAAATGTATTTCCTTGATCTACGAGGAAGTTTGTTAGGAATTGAATTGTTTTTTCTGTGTCTTTTAATGGTATCGAGAAGTGTTTTTCTGTAATTTCTGAAGATATTTGTTCTAAAATATTACGGGGTATAGATTCTTTGTTGTATTCGATTTTTATTGTCTTGTATTTTTTGTTTAATTCGAAAACACCTCTAAATGTGGAGTCAGATGTTTTTTTTAGATCTAGTAGTTGAGAGTCTAAATATCCTGATTCTAATAGTCTCTTTTGAGTTTTTGTTATCTCCGCTTTTAAATCTAGAAAGTTTTTAAAGGATTTGGTGTATTGGGTGCTATCTATTTTTTGTGTTTCTAGAGAGTCTTTTCCTATAATGCTTAGGTTTAGAGTTGGATTTTGTGCGCTACAAAACGAATGTATAATTATAATAAGGACGAGGATGTATAGCGAATGAGTTTTCAATTTTCTTTTTAATATCGCTAAAATAACGGAAAATACAGGGATTTCTTACGGTTAGACAATATCATTTTAAATCTATTTGAAAATTAATGCATTAGGATTTGAATTGATAAAAAATATTTCTACCTTTGCAGCCCTCATAAAAGAGGTAATTAAAAATATTTTAATAATAGTGTAAAGCAAATTATGCCAACAATTTCACAATTAGTAAGAAAAGGTAGAGCCAAAATAACTAAGAAGAGTAAATCGGCTGCTTTGGATTCGTGCCCGCAACGCCGTGGTGTTTGTACGCGTGTTTATACTACTACACCAAAAAAACCAAATTCAGCTATGCGTAAAGTAGCTCGTGTTAGGTTAACTAATGGTAAGGAAGTAAACGCATACATCGGAGGTGAAGGTCACAATCTACAGGAGCACTCGATAGTATTAGTTAGAGGTGGAAGGGTAAAAGATTTACCAGGAGTTAGATATCACATTGTACGTGGAGCTTTGGACACCGCAGGTGTAGAAGGAAGAACGCAACGTAGATCTAAGTATGGTGCAAAACGCCCTAAGAAGTAATTAAAAAACTTTAAGAAGAAGACATGAGAAAAAGAAAGGCTAAAAAAAGACCTATTTTGCCGGATCCACGTTTTAACGATCAATTAGTGACTCGTTTTGTAAACATGATGATGTGGGACGGGAAAAAATCGGTTGCTTTCAAAATTTTCTATGATGCTATTGATATCGTAGAGGAGAAAAAACAGAACGAAGAAAAAACCGCTTTAGAGATGTGGAAAGATGCGTTGTCTAACGTAATGCCACATGTAGAGGTAAGAAGTCGTCGTGTTGGAGGGGCTACCTTCCAAATTCCTAACCCAATTAGACCTGACAGAAAAATATCTACTGCTATGAAGTGGTTGATTCAATTTTCTCGTAAGAGAAATGAAAAGTCTATGGCTCAGAAACTTGCTGCTGAGATAATTGCAGCAGAAAAAGAAGAAGGAGCTGCGGTTAAGAAAAGAGTAGATACTCACAAGATGGCTGAAGCAAATAAAGCATTCTCACACTTTAGATTTTAATCACGAACAGAAATGGCTAGAGATTTAAAATATACAAGAAATATAGGAATTGCTGCGCACATTGACGCAGGAAAAACTACGACTACCGAACGTATTTTGTATTATACTGGGGTGAGTCATAAGATTGGTGAGGTGCACGATGGAGCTGCAACAATGGACTGGATGGAGCAAGAGCAGGAAAGGGGTATTACTATTACTTCTGCTGCAACCACTTGTGAGTGGAAGTTCCCTACAGAAAATGGTCAGGCAGTTTCTGATACTAAAGGATATCACTTTAATATTATTGATACTCCAGGACACGTTGATTTTACGGTAGAAGTAAATCGCTCATTACGTGTACTTGATGGGTTAGTGTTTTTGTTTAGTGCTGTTGATGGTGTAGAGCCTCAATCAGAAACTAACTGGAGACTGGCTGATAATTACAAAGTACCTCGTATTGGGTTTGTAAATAAAATGGACCGTCAAGGATCTAACTTTATGGCTGTTTGTCAGCAAGTTAAAGATATGTTGGGGTCTAATGCTGTGCCGATTGTAATGAATATTGGTGATGAAGCAGATTTTAAAGGTATTGTAGATTTAGTAAAGAACCGTGCTATTGTTTGGCATGATGAAACACAAGGATCTACTTTTGATGTCATAGATATTCCTGAAGAATTAAAAGAAGAAGCTGCTGAATTAAGAGGTAAGCTTATAGAAGAGGTTGCGGCTTATGATGAAAATCTTCTTGAAAAATTCATGGAGGATGAAGATTCTATAACAGAGGAAGAAGTACATGCTGCTCTTAGGGCTGCTGTAATGGATATGTCTATCATTCCTATGATTTGTGGATCTGCATTTAAGAATAAAGGAGTTCAATTCTTATTAGATGCAGTATGTCGTTACTTACCTTCTCCAACAGATAAAGAAGGTATTGTAGGGATTAACCCTAACACGGATCAAGAAGAAACACGTAAACCTGATGTAAAGGAGCCTTTTGCGGCATTAGCTTTTAAAATTGCTACAGATCCTTTTGTGGGTCGTTTGGCATTTTTCCGAGCGTATTCTGGTCGTTTAGATGCAGGTTCGTATATATTGAATAATCGTTCTGGTAAGAAAGAGCGTATTTCACGTATTTATCAAATGCATTCTAATAAGCAGAATGCTATAGATTTTATTGAAGCAGGTGATATTGGTGCTGCTGTAGGATTTAAGGATATCAAGACTGGTGATACCATGACTGATGAAAAGAATCCTATTGTTCTGGAATCTATGGATTTCCCAGATCCGGTAATTGGTATTGCAGTAGAGCCTAAGACAAAAGCTGATGTAGATAAATTAGGTATGTCTTTAGCAAAACTTGCTGAAGAAGATCCTACATTTACAGTGAGAACAGATGAGGCTTCAGGACAGACAATTATTTCTGGAATGGGTGAGCTTCACTTGGATATTATTGTTGATCGTTTAAAGCGTGAATTTAAAGTAGAGGTTAATCAAGGTCAACCACAGGTTGAGTATAAGGAAGCTATTACTCAGGCTGCAGATCACAGAGAGGTTTATAAAAAACAGTCTGGTGGTCGTGGTAAATTTGCAGATATTGTATTTACAATTGAACCAGCAGGCGAGGGTGAAGTAGGTCTTCAGTTTGAATCAACAATTAAAGGTGGTAACGTTCCTAAAGAATTTATACCGTCAATTGAGAAAGGATTTAAAATGGCTATGGCTAATGGTCCTTTGGCTGGGTACGAAGTTGATGCAATGAAAGTAACGTTGAAAGACGGTTCTTATCATGATGTGGATTCTGATCAATTATCATTTGAATTGGCGGCTAAGTTAGGATTTAAAAATTCTGCAAAAGCTGCAAAAGCGGTGATAATGGAGCCTATTATGAAATTAGAAGTTATTACTCCAGAAGAAAATATGGGTGATATCGTAGGTGACCTTAACAGACGTAGAGGACAAGTTAGTGATATGGGTGATAGAGCTGGTGCAAAAACTGTGAAAGCTACTGTGCCACTTTCAGAAATGTTTGGTTATGTTACTACGTTAAGAACATTGTCATCTGGTAGAGCAACATCTACTATGGAATTTTCTCACTATGCTGAGACTCCTTCTAATATTTCAGAAGAAGTGATTGCAGCAGCAAAAGGAGTTAACGCTTAATTTTACAGAAATGAGTCAAAAAATTAGAATAAAACTAAAATCTTACGATCATAATTTGGTGGATAAGTCTGCAGAGAAGATTGTTAAGACCGTTAAGAGTACTGGAGCTGTGGTTACAGGCCCGATTCCATTACCAACACATAAAAAGATTTTTACAGTATTGCGTTCTCCGCACGTTAATAAAAAATCTAGAGAGCAGTTTCAATTAAGTTCTTATAAAAGACTTTTGGATATTTACAGCTCGTCTTCAAAAACAATTGATGCGTTAATGAAGCTAGAATTACCAAGTGGAGTTGAAGTTGAAATTAAAGTTTGATAATACTTCTAAGTAAGAAAATCTTACGATAAATGTCCCAAGCTGCGTGCGAGGGAAAAACGGCAAAAGAATACATTCAGGGTTGAAGTATTTTGACCCTGTTTTTTTGCAAAATAATAAGTAAAATACTAATTAATAATTAATAAATATGTCTGGGTTAATAGGAAAAAAGATCGGTATGACCAGCATCTTCGACGAAAATGGAAAGAATATTCCATGTACAGTTATCGAAGCTGGACCATGCGTGGTTACCCAAGTCAGAACTGAAGAAGTTGATGGTTACAAAGCTGTTCAGCTAGGTTTCGATGACAAAGCAGACAAAAATGCTACAAAAGCGGCTTTAGGTCACTTTAAAAAAGCAGGAACTGTTGCTAAACGTGAAGTTGTCGAATTCCAAGGTTTTGATGAGGAGTACAAATTAGGTGATACGATAACAGTAGAGCACTTCGTAGAAGGAGAGTTTGTAGATGTGTCTGGTACATCAAAAGGTAAAGGTTTTCAGGGAGTTGTTAAGAGACATGGTTTCGGCGGTGTTGGACAGGCTACTCACGGTCAACATAACCGTTTAAGGGCTCCAGGTTCGATTGGAGCGGCATCTTATCCAGCTAGAGTATTCAAAGGAATGCGAATGGCAGGAAGAATGGGTGGAGATAAAGTAAAAGTTCAAAACTTAAAAGTATTAAAAGTAGTTACTGAAAAGAATCTACTTGTTGTGAAAGGGTGTGTTCCTGGACATAAAAATGCTTATGTAACTATTCAGAAGTAATGAAGGTAGCAGTAATTGATATTAACGGAAAAGAAACAGGTAGAAAGGTAGACCTTTCTGATGCTGTTTTCGGTATAGAACCAAACGATCATGCTGTATACTTAGATGTGAAGCAGTATTTGGCTAATCAACGTCAAGGAACTCACAAGGCTAAGGAGCGTGCTGAGATTGTAGGTAGTACAAGAAAGATAAAGAAGCAAAAAGGAACTGGTACAGCGAGAGCAGGTAGTATTAAATCTCCTATCTTCAAAGGTGGGGGTAGAATTTTTGGTCCTAGACCTCGTAACTATTCTTTTAAATTGAATAAGAATTTAAAAAGGTTAGCACGGAAATCTGCACTAAGTATTAAGGCTAATGACAAAGCTATTACAGTTGTTGAAGACTTTACTTTTGATACAATAAAAACAAAGAATTTTACTGCTGTTTTAAAGTCTTTAGGGCTTGAAGGTAAAAAATCTTTATTTGTGTTGGGAGAGTCAAATAAAAATGTATATTTGTCGTCACGCAATTTAAAAAGTTCTGAAGTTATAACTTCCTCAGAATTAAGTACTTACAAAATACTTAATGCTAAGAATGTTGTGTTTTTAGAAGGTTCTTTGAAAGGAATTGAAACGAATTTAAGTAAATAGAAGCCATGAGTATCTTAATAAAACCTATTATTACGGAAAAGGCTACTGCTGATAGTGAGGTGTATAACCGCTACGGTTTTGTAGTTGATAAAAAAGCGAATAAGGTAGAGATCAAGAAAGCAGTTGAAGCTGCTTATGGAGTATCTGTTACTAAAGTTCGAACTATTAATGTCCGTCCAGACCGTAAAACTCGTTATACAAAAACGGGTATGGTCACTGGTAAAACAAAAGCTGTTAAAAAGGCTATTGTACAGGTGGCGGAAGGTGATGTAATTGATTTATATAGTAATCTTTAAGACTAAGAAATGTCAGTAAGAAAATTGAAACCAATTACCCCAGGTCAGCGTTTTAGAGTAGTTAATGGATATGATGCCATTACTACTGATAAGCCGGAAAAAAGCCTATTGGCTCCGAAAAAAAGATCTGGAGGTAGAAACAATCAAGGAAAAATGACCATGCGCTACAAAGGTGGTGGTCATAAGAAAAGGTATCGTATTGTTGATTTTAAACGTGATAAGCAGGGGATTCCTGCTACCGTAGCAACAATAGAGTACGATCCAAACAGAACTGCTTTTATTGCGCTTCTAAATTACCAAGATGGTGAGAAGCGTTATATTATAGCTCAAAACGGTCTACAGGTTGGTCAGAATGTTGTTTCTGGAAGCAATGTTGCTCCAGAAATAGGAAACGCGATGCCGCTTAGTGATATCCCATTAGGTACAATCATATCTTGTATAGAATTACGTCCTGGTCAAGGTGCTGTTATGGCACGTAGTGCTGGTTCGTTTGCTCAGCTTATGGCTAGAGATGGTAAGTTTGCTACTGTAAAATTACCTTCTGGAGAAGTGAGATTGGTGTTAGTTAATTGTATGGCTTCTATAGGGGCTATCTCTAACAGTGATCATCAGTTAGTTGTAGGTGGTAAAGCAGGTAGAGGAAGATGGTTAGGTCGTCGTCCTCGTACAAGACCAGTAGCTATGAACCCTGTTGATCATCCAATGGGTGGTGGAGAAGGTCGTTCATCTGGAGGTCACCCTCGTTCTAGAAAAGGTCTTCCTGCTAAAGGATTTAGAACCCGTTCTAAGACGAAAGCGAGTAATAAGTATATTGTAGAACGTAGAAAGAAATAATAAGATATGGCACGTTCATTAAAAAAAGGACCTTACATTCACTATAAGTTAGAGAAAAAAGTAGCTGCGAATGTAGAGGCTAATAAAAAGACTGTGATAAAAACTTGGTCAAGAGCATCAATGATATCTCCGGATTTTGTTGGTCAGACAATTGCAGTGCATAATGGTCGCCAATTTGTTCCTGTATATATTACAGAGAATATGGTAGGTCATAAACTAGGAGAATTTTCGCCAACACGTTCTTTCAGAGGGCACGCTGGTGCTAAAAATAAAGGTAAAAAATAATTTAAGCTATGGGAGTTCGTAAAAGAGAAATGGCAGAAAGAATTAAGGAAGAGAAAAAGCAGATTGCTTTTGCTAAGCTTAATAACTGTCCTACTTCACCTCGCAAGATGCGCTTAGTAGCAGATTTGGTACGTGGTGAGAAAGTTGAAAGAGCGCTTCATATTCTTAGATTTAATCCTAAAGAAGCATCTCGTCGTTTAGAAAAGTTATTGCTTTCTGCGATAGCTAACTGGCAAGCGAAGAATGAAGACGCAAACATCGAAGAGGCAGATCTTTTTGTAAAAGAGATTCGTGTAGACGGAGGTAGTATGTTAAAAAGACTACGTCCTGCTCCACAGGGTCGTGCACACAGAATAAGAAAACGCTCTAATCACGTTACAATCGTGGTTGCAGCAAAAAATAATACACAAAGCTAATATAAATAGTATGGGACAGAAGACAAATCCAATCGGAAATCGCCTTGGTATCATCAGAGGATGGGAATCCAATTGGTATGGAGGTAATGACTACGGTGATAAACTTGCCGAAGACGATAAGATTAGAAAGTACGTACACGCACGTTTATCTAAAGCTAGTGTATCTAGAGTAATTATTGAGCGTACGCTTAAACTTGTAACCGTTACTATCACTACTGCTAGACCTGGTATAATTATCGGAAAAGGTGGTCAAGAGGTAGACAAGTTAAAGGAAGAGCTTAAGAAAATTACAGATAAAGAAGTTCAGATCAATATCTTTGAGATTAAGAGACCAGAACTTGATGCATTTCTAGTTGGATCTAGTGTTGCAAGACAAATTGAGAGTCGTATCTCTTACCGTCGAGCAATTAAGATGGCTATTGCGGCTGCAATGAGAATGAATGCAGAAGGTATCAAAATTCAGATTTCAGGACGTTTGAACGGAGCTGAGATGGCACGTTCGGAGTCTTATAAAGATGGTCGTATTCCTTTATCAACATTTAGAGCTGACATAGATTATGCTTTGGTTGAGGCACATACTACTTATGGTAGATTAGGTGTAAAAGTATGGATTATGAAAGGCGAAGTATATGGTAAGAGAGAGCTTTCTCCTTTAGTTGGTCTTTCTAAGAAACAAGGAAAAGGAGGCGATAGAGGAGCCGGACGAGGTGGTAATAATAAATCACGTCGTAGAAAGTAATTTTTTAAAGTAAATTAACAATGTTACAGCCTAAAAGAACAAAATTCCGTAAACAACAAAAAGGACGTATGAAAGGTCTTTCTCAAAGAGGACATACACTTTCTAACGGAACTTTCGGAATCAAATCATTAGATTCAAGTTTTGTTACTGCTAGACAGATAGAAGCAGCACGTATTTCTGCTACTCGTTATATGAAAAGAGAAGGATCTCTGTGGATTAAAATTTTCCCAGACAAGCCTATTACAAAGAAACCTCTTGAAGTACGTATGGGTAAAGGAAAAGGAGCTGTAGAATACTGGGCGGCAGTTGTAAAGCCTGGAAGAATCTTATTTGAGATCAGTGGTGTGCCATATGATGTAGCTAAAGAAGCATTACGCTTAGCTGCACAGAAGCTGCCAGTAAAAACTAAGTTTATTGTGTCAAGAACCTATCAAGGTTAAAATTCAAAAGAGACTATGAAACAATCACAAGTAAAAGAATCGTCTACAGCTGAATTGCAAGAAGAGCTTGGTAAATCTCGTAAAGAGTATTCAGATTTAAAAATGGCTCACGCTATGTCTCCATTAGAGAACCCTTTACAATTACGTAAAGTGAGAAGATCTATTGCAAGAATGGCTACTGAGTTAACTAAAAGAGAATTAAACGGTTAATTCTGCTGAAAGATGGAAAAAAGAAACTTAAGAAAAGAGCGTATAGGTGTAGTTACTAGTAACAAAATGCAAAAATCAATTGTAGTTGCTGAAGTAAAAAAAGTAAAACACCCGATGTACGGAAAGTTCGTGTTAAAAACGAAAAAATACGTTGCACACGACGAGAAAAATGACTGCAATATTGGTGATACTGTAAAGATCATGGAAACAAGACCTATGAGTAGAACCAAATGCTGGAGATTAGTAGAAGTAATTGAAAGAGCGAAGTAATTATGGTACAACAAGAGTCTAGATTAAAAGTAGCAGACAACACAGGTGGTAAAGAAGTTTTAGTTATCCGTGTTTTAGGTGGTACAAAAAGAAGATACGCCTCTGTAGGAGACAAGATCGTTGTCAGTGTTAAAGAAGCAACTCCTAATGGAAACATTAAAAAAGGAGCAGTTTCTACTGCAGTTGTAGTTCGTACCAAAAAAGAAGTGCGCAGACCAGATGGTTCTTATATTCGTTTTGATGATAATGCTTGTGTTCTTTTGAACCCTGCTGGAGAAATGAGAGGAACCCGTGTTTTTGGTCCTGTTGCAAGAGAACTTCGTGACAAACAGTTCATGAAGATTGTATCACTAGCGCCAGAAGTGCTTTAATAGTATAGCAAAGATGACAAAGCTAAAAATTAAATCAGGAGATACTGTAAAAGTTATCGCTGGGGACAACAAAGGTCAACAGGGAACTGTACAGAAGGTATTGAAAGATAAGAACAAGGCAATAGTAGAAGGTGTTAACCTTGTGTCTAAACACCAAAAGCCTAGTGCAGCTAATCCACAAGGTGGTATAGTGAAGCAAGAAGCAGCTATTCATATTTCTAACTTAACATTGTTAACCGCTAATGGGGATGCAACTAGAGTAGGATATAGAGTAGAAGGAGATAAGAAAGTGAGATTTTCTAAAAAATCTAATGAAGTAATATAGTTATGGCTTATATCCCAAGACTAAAACAAGAGTATAAGGACAGAGTAGTGTCTACTCTTACAGAAGAATTCAGTTATGGTAATGTAATGGAAGTGCCTAAGCTTAAAAAAATAGTTTTAAGTAGAGGTGTTGGTGCAGCTGTAGCAGATAAGAAGTTAATTGACTACGCCGTAGATGAATTAACAATGATCACAGGTCAAAAAGCAGTAGCTACAATTTCTAAAAAGGATGTTGCAACTTTTAAGTTACGTAAAGGAATGCCTATTGGTGCTAAGGTTACGTTAAGAGGAGAAAGAATGTATGAGTTTTTAGATCGTTTAATTACTTCAGCTTTGCCACGTGTACGTGACTTTAATGGAATTAATGCTACTGGTTTTGATGGTAGAGGTAATTATTCTTTAGGAATTACTGAACAGATTATTTTTCCGGAAATTGATATCGACAAAGTGAATAAGATTTCAGGAATGAATATTACTTTTGAAACTTCTGCAGGAACAGATAAAGAAGCAAAATCATTGTTAACAGAACTAGGGTTACCTTTTAAAAAGAATTAATTATGGCTAAAGAATCAATGAAAGCCCGTGAGGTGAAGAGAGCAAAAACAGTTGCTAAATATGCTGAAAAACGTAAAGCTTTAAAAGAAGCTGGTGATTATGAAGCATTACAAAAGCTCCCAAAGAATGCATCTCCAATCCGTATGCATAATCGTTGTAAGTTAACAGGAAGACCAAAAGGATATATGCGTCAGTTTGGAATTTCTCGTGTAACATTCAGAGAGATGGCTAATCAAGGGTTAATTCCAGGAGTAACTAAAGCTAGTTGGTAATAATAAAAAATTAATTGGTCTAAGGTTTGGCTATACTAGCCGAAAACCAAGATCATAAATTATATACAATGAATACAGATCCTATAGCAGATTATTTAACTAGAATACGTAATGCAAATAGTGCTCAACATAGAGTTGTTGAGATTCCTGCATCAAAGGTTAAAAAAGAGATCACTAAAATATTATTCGATCAAGGATATATTTTAAGTTATAAATTTGAAGATAATACGACACAAGGTAGTATTAAGATAGCTCTTAAATACGATAAACTAACCAAAGAACCTGTAATAAAAGAATTACAAAGAATCAGTAAGCCTGGTCTACGTAAATATGCAGGATCTAGCGAGATACCAAGAATTCTTAATGGATTAGGTATTGCGATTGTTTCTACTTCTCACGGTGTGATGACTGGTAAACAGGCTAAGCAGGATAATGTGGGTGGTGAAGTACTTTGTTACGTATATTAACAGTATAAAAGACAAAAGAAATGTCAAGAATAGGAAAAAATCCAGTAACTATTCCGTCTGGTGTCACTGTAGAAGTGACAGGTAATGTTGTTACTGTTAAAGGAAAATTAGGTGAACTTACACAGGAGATAGATGCTATCAATGTGAAAGTAGAAGAAGGTCAGGTTGTTCTAGAAAGACCTACGGAAGCTAAGGATCATAAAGCAAAGCATGGTTTGTACAGAGCTTTGATTAATAATATGGTTCAAGGTGTTTCTGAAGGTTTTACTAAAGAATTGGAATTGGTTGGAGTAGGTTATAGAGCTTCTAATCAAGGACAAAAATTAGATTTAGCTTTAGGTTTCTCTCACAATATCGTTTTAGATGTTGCTCCAGAAGTGAAAATAGAGACTATATCAGAAAAAGGTAAAAACCCGATCGTAAAATTAACTTCCCATGATAAACAATTAGTGGGGCAGGTAGCAGCTAAAATTAGAGGTTTCCGTAAGCCAGAACCTTACAAAGGTAAAGGAGTTAAATTCGTAGGAGAACAATTAAGAAGAAAAGCAGGTAAATCTGCATAATAACGAAGTTATGGCATTCTCAAAAGATTTAAGAAGATTAAAAATCAGAAAGCGAATCCGCGGTAAAGTAAGCGGAACAGAACAACGTCCTAGATTATCTGTTTTTAGAAGTAATAAAGAAATCTATGCTCAAATCATAGATGATGTTACCGGTAAGACTATCGGTTCAGCTTCTTCAAGAGATAAAGATATTGCTGCTGCATCAGGTAATAAAGCAGAAAAGGCAAGCTTGGTAGGTAAAGCCCTTGCTGAAAAAGCTAAGAAAGCTGGTATAGATACTGTATCATTTGATAGAGGAGGATATTTATATCACGGAAGAGTAAAATCATTGGCTGAAGGAGCTAGAGAAGCAGGACTTAAATTCTAAGAAATTATGTATCAAAAATATAAAAACGCAGAATTAGTAAAACCAAGTGGACTTGAATTAAAAGATCGTTTAGTTGGAGTACAACGTGTTACTAAAGTAACTAAGGGTGGTAGAGCATTTGGATTCTCTGCTATTGTAGTTGTAGGAGATGAAAACGGTGTTGTTGGTCACGGTTTAGGTAAGTCTAAAGAAGTTGCTGAAGCTATTGCAAAAGCAGTGGAAGATGCTAAGAAAAATTTAGTTCGTATACCGTTAACTAAAGGAACATTACCTCACGAACAAAAAGGTAAGTACGGTGGAGCAAGAGTATTATTAATGCCTGCTGCAACTGGTACAGGGGTTATTGCTGGTGGAGCTATCCGTGCAGTATTAGAATCTGTAGGTGTTCACGATGTACTTTCTAAAAATCAAGGATCGTCTAACCCACACAATGTGGTGAAAGCAACGTTTGATGCCTTATTGCAAATGCGTAGTGCAGAGCAAGTAGCAAAACAACGTGGTGTTTCACTTGAAAAAGTGTTTAAAGGATAAATATAGGAACGATGGCAAAGATTAAAATAACTAAAGTAAAAAGCGCGATTAACCGTACTCAGAGACAAAAGAGAACTCTGGAGGCTTTAGGTCTTAAAAAGATCGGTCAGGTTGTTGAGCATGATGACACTCCTAATATCCTTGGGATGGTAAATAAAGTTAAACATTTAGTTTCTGTAGAAACAAAATAATATAAGCACATGGATTTAAGTAACTTAAAACCTGCTGCAGGTTCAGTAAAAAATAACAGTAAGCGATTAGGTCGTGGTCAGGGTTCCGGAAAAGGTGGAACTGCTGCTCGTGGTCATAAAGGAGCGAAATCTCGTTCTGGATACTCTAGAAAGATAGGATTTGAAGGAGGGCAAATGCCTCTTCAAAGACGTGTGCCAAAATTTGGTTTCACTAATATCAATAGAAAAGAGTATCAAGGGATAAACCTAGATACGTTACAGAAGTTAGTTGATGCTGGTAAAATAACTGACACAGTTGATCTTGACGTGTTATTAAATACGCGTCTTGCAGGAAAGAATGATTTAGTTAAGATACTGGGAAGAGGTGAGTTAAAGGCTAAATTAAAAGTCACAGCTCATAAATTTACAGCCACTGCAAAAGCAGCTATAGAAGCAGCAGGTGGTGAAGCAGTAACCTTATAAAAGACATTTCATGAAATTTATTGATACAATAAAAAACATTTGGAAAATAGAAGAACTGAAAAATAGAATTCTAGTTACACTAGGGTTGCTTTTAGTTTATCGTTTTGGAGCACAGGTAGTTTTACCTGGAGTTGATGCGGCAGAATTAGCTAATTTGGGTACTCAAACTCAGGATGGTTTATTAGGATTACTTAATGCGTTTACAGGTGGAGCATTTGCTAATGCTTCTGTATTTGCGTTGGGTATTATGCCTTATATATCTGCTTCTATTGTTGTTCAGTTGATGGGAATAGCTATTCCTTATCTACAAAAACTACAAAAAGAAGGAGAAAGTGGAAGAAAGAAAATTAATCAGATTACGCGTTGGTTAACAATTGCAATTACCTTGGTTCAAGGTCCTGGTTATATTTATAACTTATTCGCTACACTTCCTCCTGCTGCTTTCAGTACGGAGATAAGTCAAACTGTTTTCGTTGTATCATCTGTAATAATATTAACTACCGGATGTATATTCGCTATGTGGTTAGGTGAAAAGATTACCGATAAAGGTATTGGTAATGGTATTTCATTATTAATAATGGTTGGTATTATAGCTACTTTACCTCAGTCGTTTGTTCAGAATTTTATTTCTAGAACTTCTGGAGAAGGTGGAGATATTATAATGGTATTGATCGAACTTGTGATATGGTTTGTCATAATATTAGCTTCTGTATTATTAGTAATGGCCGTTCGCCAGATTCCTGTGCAGTATGCTAGAAGAACAGCTAGTGGAGGATATGAAAAGAATGTTTTTGGTTCAAGACAATATATTCCATTAAAGTTGAATGCGTCAGGTGTAATGCCAATTATATTTGCTCAAGCTATTATGTTTATTCCTGCTGCTGTGGCTGGCCTTTCTGAGTCAGAAACCTCTCAAGGAATAGCTGCTGCGTTTAGTGATATTTTTGGATTATGGTATAACTTACTATTTGGACTGTTAATCATAATATTTACATATTTCTATACTGCGATAACTGTTCCAACAAATAAGATGGCCGACGATTTAAAAAGAAGCGGTGGTTTTATCCCTGGAATTAGACCAGGTAGTGAGACTGCTGAGTATTTAGATAAGATAATGTCACAAATAACATTACCGGGATCTATTTTCCTAGCGCTAATTGCTGTTTTTCCTGCAATAGCCGTAAAGCTTTTAGGTGTTCAACAAGGTTGGGCATTGTTCTTCGGAGGAACTTCATTATTAATTATGGTTGGAGTTGCTATAGATACAATGCAACAGGTTAATTCATATTTGTTGAATAGACATTATGATGGATTGATGAAAACTGGTAAAAATAGAAAAGCGGTAGCATAAAATGGCAAAACAACCAGCAATAGAACAAGACGGAAGTATAATCGAGGCATTATCAAATGCAATGTTTCGAGTAGAGTTAGAGAATGGTCACGTTGTGACAGCTCATATTTCGGGTAAAATGCGTATGCATTATATTAAATTATTACCAGGAGATAAGGTTAAGTTAGAAATGAGTCCTTATGATTTATCTAAGGCTCGTATAACATACAGATACTAATAATTTTAAGAATATTAGTTAATTAAGATTTTTTACGTACTTTTGCGGGCTGAAAATCTTGTTAACGAGACCTTCTGAAATGCTTAATAAGTATTTTCAGGATTTAAACACAAAGAGATGAAAGTTAGAGCATCAATAAAAAAGAGAAGTGCCGAGTGCAAGATTGTGCGTAGAAAAGGCCGACTTTACGTAATTAATAAAAAGAATCCTAGATTTAAACAAAGACAAGGGTAATTATGGCAAGAATTGCAGGGGTAGATATACCTAAACAAAAGCGAGGAGTTATAGCATTAACCTATATCTTCGGAATTGGTAGAAGTAGAGCTAAAGAAATTTTAGACGTTGCCAAAGTAGATGAAAGTATTAAAGTTTCTGATTGGGATGATGACCAGATTGGTCGTATTCGTGAAGCTGTAGGAGCCTATACCATAGAAGGAGAATTACGTTCTGAAGTACAGTTAAATATCAAACGTCTTATGGATATAGGATGTTATAGAGGTATTCGTCACAGAGCTGGTTTACCACTTAGAGGACAGCGTACTAAGAATAATTCTAGAACACGTAAAGGAAGAAGAAAAACAGTTGCTAACAAGAAAAAAGCAACTAAATAATAAGTAGTATGGCAAAGTCAACTTCAAAAAAACGTAAAGTAATTGTTGAGTCAGTAGGAGAAGCACATGTAACAGCATCTTTTAACAACATTATTGTTTCGTTAACAAATAAAAAAGGAGACGTAATTTCTTGGTCTTCAGCTGGAAAAATGGGATTCAGAGGTTCTAAAAAGAACACTCCTTATGCTGCGCAATTAGCTGCAGAAGATGCTGCGAAAGTAGCTATCGAAGCTGGACTAAAGAAAGTAAAGGTATACGTTAAAGGTCCTGGAAATGGAAGAGAATCTGCAATACGTTCTATCCATAACTCAGGAATTGAAGTTTCAGAAATTATTGATGTAACTCCAATGCCTCATAACGGTTGTCGTCCTCCAAAAAGACGTAGAGTATAAGTAAATAAATGTATCCCGAGTATTTTCGGGATCTTTTATGTTTTATATTATAATTAAAAAGTAAGTCAAATGGGGAACAAAGGATTATCGAAGGAAAGTGACCTTAATTCATATCCTCCTCAACAATTAAATTAATAAGAAAATGGCAAGATATACTGGTCCAAAAACTAAGATCGCTCGTAAGTTTGGTGAAGCGATATTCGGTGACGATAAGTCATTCGATAAAAGAAATTATCCTCCAGGTCAACATGGAAATAACAGACGAAGAGGAAAGAAAAGTGAATATGCAATCCAGTTAATGGAGAAGCAAAAAGCTAAATATACATATGGAGTATTAGAACGTCAGTTCAGAAATATGTTCGAAAAAGCGACAAGGTCTACAGGTATTACTGGTGAAGTTTTACTTCAATTATGTGAATCTCGTTTGGATAACGTTGCTTTTAGAATGGGACTTTCAAATTCTCGTAGAGGTGCTAGACAATTAGTTTCTCACAGACATATAACTGTAAATGGAGAATTAGTAAATATTCCTTCTTACCAATTGAAGCCTGGTGATGTTGTTGGGGTAAGAGAAAAATCAAAATCATTAGAAGTTATCCAAAACTCTCTTGCTAACAATAGTAAAGTATACGAGTGGATTACTTTTAATAATGATACAAAAGAAGGTACTTTCGTATCAGTTCCGGCAAGAATTCAAATTCCGGAAAACATTAACGAACAATTCATCGTCGAATTATATTCGAAGTAATAACTCTTAGAAGAAACAATAATATGGCAATATTAAATTTTCAGAAGCCCGATAAAGTTATCATGATCGACTCTAGTGAGTTTGATGGTAAATTTGAATTTAGACCATTAGAACCAGGGTACGGATTGACAGTTGGTAACGCTTTACGAAGAGTTTTGCTATCTTCTTTAGAGGGATTCGCTATAACTTCTTTAAGAATTGAAGGGGTAGATCACGAATTTTCTACTATTTCTGGAGTTGTGGAAGATGTAACAGAGATTATTCTTAATCTTAAACAAGTACGTTTTAAGCGTCAGATTGAAGATATAGATAATGAATCGGTTACAATTTCAATTTCTGGTCAAGAGCAATTAACTGCTGGAGACTTCCAAAAATTTATTTCAGGTTTTCAGGTTCTTAACCCGGATTTGGTTATCTGTAATATGGATAAAAAAGTAGCTCTTAACCTAGAGATTACTATAGAAAAAGGAAGGGGATACGTTCCTGCAGAAGAAAATAAGAAGGCTAATGCTCCGATAGGTACAATCTTTACAGATTCTATTTATACACCTATCAAAAATGTTAAGTATAGTATTGAGAATTATCGTGTAGAACAAAAAACTGATTACGAAAAATTAGTTTTTGAAATTGTTACTGATGGTTCGATTCATCCTAAAGATGCATTAACTGAGGCAGCTAAGATTCTTATACATCACTTTATGTTATTCTCTGATGAGCGTATAACATTAGAGGCTGATGAAATAGCTCAAACAGAAACATATGATGAGGAATCATTACATATGAGACAATTGTTGAAAACAAAGTTGATCGATATGGATCTTTCTGTAAGAGCACTTAATTGTTTAAAGGCAGCAGAAGTAGATACTTTAGGAGATTTAGTATCATACAACAAAAACGATTTAATGAAGTTCCGTAACTTTGGTAAGAAATCTTTAACTGAGCTAGAAGAGCTTGTAAATGTTAAAGGACTTAATTTTGGTATGGATCTTTCTAAATACAAATTAGATAAAGACTAACACATCATATTTTGCTCTCTACACGAGGTAGATTGAGCAAGATGGTGTTTAAATTTTAACGTCATGAGACACGGAAAAAAAGTAAACCACTTAGGTAGAAAAACTGCACATCGTAAAGCTATGCTTGCTAATATGGCTTGTTCTCTTATAGAGCATAAGAGAATAAACACTACTGTGGCAAAGGCTAAAGCGCTTAAGCAGTTTGTAGAACCATTAGTAACTAAGTCGAAAGAAGACACAACGCATAATAGACGTCTTGTTTTTAGTAAGCTTCGTAACAAGTATGCAGTCGCAGAATTGTTTAGAGATGTTGCTGCAAAAGTTGGTGACAGACCTGGAGGTTATACAAGAATAATCAAATTAGGAAATCGTCTTGGAGATAATGCTGATATGGCGATGATAGAGTTAGTTGATTATAATGAGTTATATAACGCTGGTAAACCTGCTAAAAAGAAATCTACTCGTCGAGGTAGAACTAAGAAAGCGGAAACTGCACCAGTAGTAGAAACTCCTAGTTCTGAAGAAGAATAAATGAAAAATGTGATATACACATAGTTATAAAGGATAAACGTTCATCGTTTATCCTTTTTTTTTGAAATTTTATAAAAAAAGTCTAAGTCCTTGAAAGGGAATTTTAATACTAAAAAAGATATAGGATGAAATATCAATCTCGAAAGAAAGCAATTGTTTTATTAGCAGACGGTACTATTTTTTATGGTAAAGCTGTAGGAAAGGAAGGAACAGCATTTGGTGAAGTATGTTTTAATACTGGAATGACAGGATATCAAGAGATTTTTACAGACCCATCTTATTTTGGGCAATTGATGGTTGCTACTAATGCGCATATTGGTAATTATGGAACTAATATTGAAGAGGTAGAATCTGATTCAATAAAAATTGCAGGTTTGATTGTGAAGAATTTTAGTTATGAATTTTCACGTGATCGTGCCGATAGTTCTTTACAAGATTTTTTAGAAAAAAATAATTTACTAGCCGTATCCGATGTGGATACAAGGGCTTTAGTTAGTTATATTAGGGATAATGGAGCAATGAATGCATTAATTTCTACAGAAATAGATGATATCGATTCATTGAAAAAACAATTGGCAGCTGTTCCTGATATGAATGGATTAGAGTTAGCTTCCAAAGTTTCAACGAAAGAGCCTTATTTTTTTGGTAATCCAGATGCAACTTATAAAATATCAGCCTTAGATATTGGAGTTAAAAAGAATATACTACGTAATCTTGCGGAAAGAGATGCATATATAAAAGTATTTCCTTACGATGCTACATTTGATGAAATGAGCGAATGGCAACCTGATGGTTATTTCTTATCAAATGGTCCTGGTGATCCTGAACCATTATCTCAAGCTATAGAAACTGCTAAAGAAATTATTTCAAAAGATTTACCACTATTCGGAATTTGCTTGGGTCACCAAGTGATTGCATTGGCAAATGGCATCAGTACGTATAAGATGCATCATGGTCATAGAGGTATAAATCATCCTGTTAAAAATTTAATAACTGGCAAGGGAGAGATAACATCACAGAATCATGGTTTTGCTATTAATAGAGAAGAAGCAGAAAGTAATCCGGATGTAGAAATAACACATGTACATCTTAATGATAATACTGTGGCTGGTATGAAAATGAAAAGTAAAAACTGTTTTTCAGTGCAATATCATCCAGAAGCTAGTCCTGGTCCAAATGATTCAGTTTATCTATTTGATCAATTTATAAATAATATTAAAAATACAAAGGTAGAAGCTTAGAATTTTAAAATTTATTGTAAATATTCTATACTCTTAATAATAGGTTGATCTATAACGTTATAGTTGATAACTTGTCGTGTTTACTAGGGTTTAAGCAATAAATTAAGAGATTTTCTGAGGTATTTAAATTTACCGGTTTTGTATATTGCGAAGAATTAAAATTATCCAACAAAAACAAATCAAAATGAGTGTAATTATAAATATTCACGCCAGACAAATTTTAGATTCACGTGGTAACCCAACAGTAGAAGTTGACGTGATTACCGAAAATGGTGTTTTAGGTAGAGCTGCTGTTCCTTCAGGAGCTTCAACAGGAGAACACGAAGCAGTTGAGCTAAGAGATGGAGGTAGTGACTATATGGGTAAAGGAGTTAAAAAAGCGGTTGAAAATGTAAATACTATAATCGCAGAAGAATTATTAGGATATTCTGTATTTGATCAAAATTTATTAGATCAAACTATGATAGAAATAGATGGAACTCCTAATAAATCTAAATTAGGAGCTAATGCAATATTAGGTGTTTCATTGGCAGCAGCAAAAGCTGCGGCTAATGAACTAAATATGCCATTATATAGATACGTTGGAGGAGTTAGTGCTAATACACTACCAGTGCCAATGATGAATATTATTAATGGAGGATCACATAGTGATGCCCCAATAGCTTTTCAAGAGTTTATGGTAATGCCAGTTAAGGCAAAAGACTTTACTCATGCTATGCAAATGGGTACAGAGATTTTTCATAACTTAAAAAAAGTACTTCACGATAGAGGATTAAGTACCGCAGTTGGAGATGAAGGTGGTTTTGCGCCGACATTAGATGGAACAGAAGATGCATTAGATTCTATTGCTTTAGCAGTAGAGAAAGCTGGGTATAAGTTTGGAGATGAAGTTATGGTAGCTTTGGATTGTGCAGCTGCTGAGTTTTTTGTGGATGGGAAATACGATTACACAAAATTCGAAGGAAAGACTGGTGTAATAAGAACAAGTGAAGAGCAAGCAGATTATCTAGCTGAGTTAGCTTCTAAATACCCTATTATATCTATTGAAGATGGAATGGATGAAAATGATTGGGATGGTTGGAAGTACTTGACTGATAAGGTTGGAGATAAGGTACAGTTGGTAGGTGATGATTTATTTGTTACTAATGTAGAAAGATTATCCAGAGGAATTGAAAATGGTATTGCTAATTCAATTTTGATTAAGGTGAATCAGATAGGAACATTAACCGAAACTATTGCAGCTGTAAATATGGCTCATAATGCAGGGTATACTTCTGTGATGTCTCATCGCTCTGGTGAAACTGAAGATAATACAATTGCTGATTTAGCAGTGGCGTTAAATACTGGTCAAATAAAGACAGGTTCAGCTTCTCGTAGTGATAGAATGGCTAAGTACAACCAACTACTTCGTATAGAAGAAGAGTTGGGTGTTGTTGCTTATTACCCGAAAGAAAAAGCATTTAAGATTAAAAAGTAAGTTAAAGTGTAATAATAGAAACTTTTAGTTTACTAAACTTTTTATTCATGAAAGAGCACTAGATATTACATAATGAGATTATGTTCGTATTTAATTTGTTCATTTTTTCAAAAAAAACATACGTTTTTAAAAGAGGATTCATAACGAATCCTCTTTTTTTAGCTATTACCATAAAGTGACGTTTCTGTTGTAAAATAGATGGTATGATTAATAATATATTAACACTATATTTTGTAATTTAGCAACCCTTATTATAACAGCAAAATTCTAAATAATCACAATGTCAAAAAAAGCTACTTTAGAAATAGACGGTAACAAATATGAGTTCCCCATAATAGAAGGAACTGAAAACGAATTAGGAATTGATATCAAGACTCTCAGAGGTGCCACAGGTGGTATAACAACTATTGATCCTGGATTTAAAAATACAGGAAGTTGTGAGAGTGGAATCACTTTTCTAGATGGAGAAAAAGGAATTCTAAGATACCGAGGATATTCTATAGAAGAATTAGCAGAAAAAGCTGATTTTTTAGAAGTGGCTTATTTGTTAATTTTTGGTGAGCTACCAACTGCTGAGCAGTTAGATAAGTTTGATAAAGATATTAAAGAGGAGTCTCATGTAGATGAGGATATGAAGAGAATTCTTGATGGGTTCCCTAAAAGTGCTCACCCTATGGGAGTGCTTTCATCTTTAACTAGTGCATTAATAGCTTTTAATCCAGGTTCTGTAGATGTAGATTCTGAAGAAGCTATGTATAATGCTATTGTAAAAATAATGGCTAAATTTCCTGTTCTTGCGGCTTGGACCATGAGAAAGCGTAAAAGCCTTCCTTTAGATTATGGAGATAGTTCATTAGGTTATGTAGAGAATTTACATAAAATGATGTTCTCTAGACCAAATAAAACTTATGAAGCAAATAAGATTGTAAATGACGCATTAGATAAACTTCTAATATTGCATGCTGATCACGAGCAAAACTGTTCTACATCTACGGTGCGTATAGTTGGTTCTTCGCATGCAGGTCTATTTGCATCATTATCAGCAGGAATTTCCGCTCTTTGGGGGCCATTGCATGGAGGAGCAAATCAAGCGGTTATTGAAATGCTTGAAGCTATTAGAGAAGATGGAGGAGATACAGCAAAATATATTGCTAAAGCTAAAGATAAAGAAGATTCGTTCCGTTTAATGGGATTTGGGCATAGAGTATATAAAAACTTTGATCCAAGAGCTAAAATCATAAAAGTATCTGCAGAAGAAGTTTTAGGAGATTTAGGAATAGAAGATCCGGTTCTTGATATTGCTAAAGGTCTTGCTAAAGTTGCGTTAGAAGATGAGTATTTTGTAAAGAGAAAGTTATACCCTAATGTAGATTTTTATTCAGGAATTATATATAGAGCTTTAGGTATTCCTACTGAAATGTTTACAGTAATGTTTGCATTAGGAAGATTACCTGGTTGGATTGCACAATGGAGAGAAATGCGTCTTCGTAAAGAACCAATAGGAAGGCCTAGACAAATATATACTGGAGAAACTTATAGAGCTTTTAAATCTGTTTCTGAAAGATAGAAAAACTGAGAATATAAAAAAGGGATGTAGCATTAGTGCTACATCCCTTTTTTTATGGAATTAATAATTTATTGGTTTCTTTAGGATTTAATTTTAGGATTTGATAAAAAGTTTGTATTTTTTTTGAATAAAATTAGCATCTACATAATACCTCTTCCTATATTTGTTCATATATAAAAGTTAGTTATTAATAATAGTTTTACTTTAAAATCAGACCATTGAAATTAAATATTAAAAATGAGACTTCTAGACTGAGAGCAGTTGTTTTAGGCACAGCTATTAGTAACGGTCCAACGCCTAAAATAGAAGAGGCATATGATCCAAAGTCGATACAACATATAAAGGCTGGTACGTATCCTAAAGAAGTAGATATGGTTGCTGAAATGGAAGCAGTCGCAAAGGTGTTTGAAAAGTATGGTGTAAAAGTATATAGACCTGAAATAATAGAAAATTATAATCAAATTTTTGCTAGAGATATTGCATTAGTTATAGATGATACTTTTATAAAGTCGAATATACTTCCGGATAGAGAAAAAGAAATAAAAGCAATTCAATACGTAATAGATCAGGTTGAACCTGGAAAAGTTTATAAAGCACCATCAGAGGATATTCATTTTGAAGGAGGTGATATTATTATTCATAATGATCATATTTTTATTGGAACCTATAACGGAGATGATTATAGCGATTGTATTGTGGCTAGAACTAATATGAAGGGAGTAGCATATATTAAGTCTCTTTTTCCTAATAAAACTGTAAAAGAATTTGATCTTCAAAAGTCAATGGAAGATCCTAGAGATAATGCTTTACATTTAGATTGTTGTTTTCAACCTGTTGGCAAAAATAAAGCTATAATTCATAAAGAAGGATTTAGGAGTATAGAGGATTATAAGTATTTAGTTGATTTTTTTGGCAATGAAAACTTATTTCATATTAACAGAGATGAAATGTATTACATGAACTCTAATATATTTTCAATATCAGAAGACGTGGTAATTTCTGAAAAAGGTTTTACTAGATTAAATGATTGGTTACGTAATTTAAATATAACAGTAGAAGAAGTTCCATATGCGGAAATAGCAAAACAAGAAGGACTTTTACGTTGTTCTACAATGCCACTGATAAGAGATTAGATAATGAAACAGATAACAAATACTATAGTGATGATTCGTCCAGTTAAGTTTAGGATGAATGAACAAACAGCTGTAAATAACTATTACCAGAACAGTTCAAGTAGTAGTGCAGAAGATGTGCATATAAAAGCACAAAATGAATTCGACGGTTTTGTTGAGAAATTGAAATCTATCGGAGTAAATGTAGTGGTTATTGATGACAAGGAAGAAAATGATACTCCAGATTCTATATTTCCAAATAATTGGGTTTCCTTTCATGAAAATGGTGATATTGGATTATATCCTATGTTCGCTGTTAATAGAAGGAGGGAGCGTAGGCCGGAAATTTTAGATATTATAGAAGGCACTGGTTTTGAAATAAAAAACATTGTTGATTACACATCAGCTGAAGAAGATAATGTTTTTCTTGAAGGTACCGGTAGTCTTGTGCTTGATCGAGTAAATAAAAAGGCTTATTGTGCATTATCTCCAAGGGCAGATGAAGAATTACTTATTGAATTTTGTGAGGATTTTGAATACACTCCAGTAATTTTTACAGCATATCAAACAGTAAAAGGTGAACGATTAGCAATTTATCATACAAATGTTATGATGGGTATTGGAGAAACCTTTGCAGTAGTATGCGTAGATTGTGTAGATGATAAAAAAGAGCGTAAGAATCTTTTGAATCACCTAAAAAATGATGGTAAAGAAATTATATCAATTACAGAAGCTCAAGTGAATAATTTTGCAGGGAATATGTTACAAGTTATCGGGGCGGATGATAAAAGATATTTGGTAATGTCTTCTGCAGCATATAACAGTTTAAGTAAAGATCAGATATCAAAAATAAAAAAACATTGTGAGATTGTTCATAGTGACCTGGGAACAATAGAAGAACTTGGAGGTGGAAGCGCCCGATGTATGATGGCAGAAGTTTTTCTTCCCAGAAAATAATAGTTTGTAGATAACTTTTCTGAGTCTTAAAATAGTTAAAAGATATCACTTAAACACTAAGTGATATCTTTTAACTATTTTTGATTATATTCAATTTAAAAAATGCTTTCGAAGAAAACAAAATACGGATTAAAAGCCCTAACGTATATAGCAAGGAAAAAGTGTGAGCACCCTGTTTTAATATCAGAGATTGCTAAAAGCGAAAATATTTCTCAAAAATTCTTAGAAAGTATATTACTAACACTTCGTAAAAACGGTTTTTTAGGCTCCAAAAAAGGAAAAGGAGGAGGTTATTATTTAATTAAAGAACCTAAAGAAATTTCAATGGCTTCGGTGATCAGGGTGTTAGAAGGGCCTATAGCAATGTTACCATGTGTAAGTCTTAATTTTTATGAAAAATGCGATGACTGTCCAGATGAGGATGCTTGTACAGTGCATGAATTGATGATTGAAGTTAGGGATAATACCTTAAAAGTTTTGGAGAATAAGACTTTAGGGGATTTTATGGACTAAGTTTCTATTCTTCTAAAACTCTAAGGAATATATAAGGTCCTTGAATCTTTCCCCAAACCTGTTTCCCTTGATTATCATACCCTCTATCCCAAGAAGAAATTTTATTTCTACTAATTACTATATTACTGGTAGTATAGGATATGGTTTTGCTAAAACTACTAGAGCAGGTTCCTTTTTCTGTTTTTCCCAGATAAATTGTGGAAGTCTTTTTTTTAAAATAAACATCACACCCTTCCCTTATTTTTAAACTGTCTTTTGTTAACCTATCAAAAACTGATACATTTTTCCATGAATTAACATATTTTCTTTGATTTGGTATTACATAGCTTGTTGTGCTTATTGTAACACTGTCTACTCTTTTAATATGTATTATTCTTTGATTGTATACAGAGGTGTTATTTTTTTCATCAAATAGTTCCTGATAAAACCAATACCCAGATCTGTTTTCCCAGATTGGATAATTATAAAGATTAACCGCAGAATAACCTGATTCTTGTTTAGATTGTTCTTTAGAAGAAAAATTCCCCGATATTATTTTTACAAAATCATCTAGCTCCTGATCGCTACCTTTTTTTGTATTACAACCAAGTGCTACTATTATTAGAAAAAAAATGAGGAAAGGTTTCTGCATTTATTTTTTAGTAAAAATACTAATATTAGATCGAATAAATGCTATTTATCGTATTATTTTGCTTTTTATCTGATTTTTTTAACCTTGTTTGAACTGATATTACGTATCATTCCTCCAAATATAAAGTAATGAAAGGGTACCATCAGATACCAATATAATCGCCCCCAAATGCCTCTTGGTCTAAAGGTAGCAGTTTGATGAAGTATGTTGTTTTTGTCGATGTCAAATTCAAGCCAAGCTTCACCAGGAACCTTCATTTCTGCAAAAAGTAGTAGACGTTTTTCATTCTTATCAGCCACTAAAACTCTCCAAAAATCTAAAGCATCTCCAGAGTTGATTTTATCGGGATTAGTTCTTCCTCTTCGTAAACCAACTCCGCCAAAGAATTTATCAATATGTCCCCTTATTTTCCACATCCAATCTCCATAATACCAACCAGTTTCACCACCTATCGCCCAGATTCTTTCGATTACTCGATGAGGGTTATCTATATTCATCTTTTTATAATCTCTAAGACATCCCTTTTTTGGAACTTTTACATATTTCTGAATATCTTTATCAAAACGACCACTAACCATAGAATCTTTCCAGCTTGATACCACCTGATTTTGTTCTATTTTAATAAAAGCTAATTCTAAAGCTTTGGTATATGTCATAGGTTCAATACCTAATATTTTTTGTAATCGATTGTCGTTGGCTATTACAGGAATACTCATACTATCTACTAAATTTAGCGCAAGTTTATACGATGTAGAAGTAACAAAGTATAACCAATACGAAGAAAGTTTGGGAGTCATTACTGGAAGTGTTAGAATAAGTAAACTGATTCCACGTACTTTAGAATATAACAAAAGCATTTGTTTATAAGTAATGACATTAGGCCCGCTGATATCAAATGATTGATTATAACATTCGGTATTTCCTAATACTCCTGTCATAAAACTTAAGACATCTCTTATAGCAATCGGATGTGTTTTGGTATTTACCCATTTTGGTGTTAGCATAATAGGTAATTTCTCGCAGAGATCTCGAATTATCTCGAAAGAGGAACTGCCTGACCCAACAATGATTCCTGAACGTAAAACAGTAAGATTAAAATTTCCTTTATATAAGGTTTCCTCAACATTTTTTCTGGACCATAAATGCTTGGATAGGTTTTTTTCGTTTACAATACCGCTTAAATATATTACTTGTTTTATGTTAGTTTGTGCTACATAGAGATTGAAATTTTGCGCAGAAATTTCTTCTTTTTTATCAAAATCAGAAGTAGAAGAACTCATAGAATGAATCAAGTAATATGCTACATCAATATCATGAGGTAGTTTAGAAGTATTTGGGTCTTCTAAAAAGTCTATTTCTACAATAGATACTTTTTCGATCATTTCATGATCTATAGAAAGCCTATCTCTATCTCTTACGCAGCAAATAATATCGTGACCAGCGTCTAGTAATAAAGGGAGTAACCTCATGCCAATATAACCATTAGCACCTGTAAGTAATATTCGCATCTTTTTAGGTATAAGATACGAAGAATTACATTGTGATTTTGTCAAAAAAGTAGATTGCTAAAGTTTTTTTACCACTCAATACTGATGTCAATCTTATTTATAAGTCTTCGATATTCGTAGGACTATTGTCTGCTTTATAATTAAGTACTTTTTTAATGTATTGGTGGGTAGCAGTATCCGTGTTTTTTACTTTTATTTTAATGTGATAATTATCCTTATAAATGCAATATTCTTCTGCTTTTCCTTTGTAGATCGTTAATTTATAGAAAGGAATAACTAAAAGATACGTTTCTAAACGTACACCAAAACCAATCAAAATACCTTTTGGTCTCAATTCTATATTACAAGTATGTATTCTGTTATCCAGCATTAATAGGTTATTAATTTCTACACTGGACCCTACAATATGAAGTTTTGGAGAACCAATCCCTCCTAATTTTATTCGTTCTATTAAGGTAAATGGTTTTCCAACTTGCTCTATGAGTTTCTCTTTAAGTTCAGGGTCTCTATATGTATTATTAACAAGCATCTTTTTCTTTTATCACAAGATACGAATTGATGTCAATAGAGGTGGCGGAAGATTATATTTCTATTATCTTTGCTGCCTGATTTTTATATCAAAATACAATTCATAAAATGGCATTACAACAAACTATTACAGAACAAGTAAAAGCGGCAATAAAAGAATTATATAGTGCAGATTTAGAATCCGTAGAGTTACAAGGTACTCGTAAGGAGTTTGAAGGAGATATTACGGTTGTTGTTTTTCCGATGTTGCGAGTAGTAAAAGGGAACCCAGTTCAGATAGGAGAAGCTTTAGGGGCTTATTTAGTTGAGCATATGAAAGAAATTACTTCTTTTAACGTAGTAAAAGGATTTCTTAATTTAGTAATAGAAGATCAATATTATTTAGATTTTTTTGCTAAAATAAAAGATACTAATAATTATGGTTTTGCTAACCCGTTAGAGGGAGATAAGGCAGTAATGGTTGAATATTCTTCTCCTAATACAAATAAACCATTGCATTTAGGACATATTCGAAATAACTTATTAGGTTATGCCGTAGCTGAAATAATAAAGGCTAGTGGTAAAAAAGTATATAAAACTCAGATTATTAACGATAGAGGAATACATATTTGTAAAAGTATGGTAGCCTGGCAAAAGTTTGGGAATGGAGAAACTCCTGACTCTACAGGTTTAAAAGGAGATAAGTTAGTAGGGAATTATTATGTGCGTTTTGATAAAGAATATAAAAATCAGATATCAGAATTGGTAGCATCGGGAAGAACGGAAGATGAGGCAAAAAAAGAAGCCCCTATTCTTATTGAAGCCCAAGAAATGCTCAGAAGCTGGGAAGCAGGAGATGCGGATGTTGTGGACCTGTGGAAGACTATGAATAATTGGGTTTATGCAGGATTTGATCAAACATATAAGACGCTAGGTGTTGATTTTGATAGCTATTATTATGAAAGTAACACATATCTTTTAGGGAAAGATAATATAGAAGAAGGTTTATCGAATGGAGTGTTTTTTAAGAAAGAAGATGGATCTGTTTGGTGTGATCTCACAGATGAAGGTTTAGATGAAAAATTAGTGTTACGTAGTGATGGTACTGCTGTATATATGACACAGGATATAGGTACAGCTATCCAACGTGTAAAAGATAATCCTGATATCGGAGGAATGATTTATACTGTTGGTAACGAACAGGATTATCATTTTAAAGTTCTTTTTCTAATTCTTAAGAAGTTAGGATATGACTGGTCTAAAAATTTACATCATTTAAGTTATGGAATGGTTGATCTTCCAAGCGGTAAAATGAAAAGTAGAGAAGGTACCGTTGTAGATGCGGATGATCTTATTGTCGAAATGGCAGTGACCGCTGGAGAAATTTCAAAAGAATTGGGGAAACTTGATGGCTATTCTGAAGAAGAGAAGAATTCAGTCTATAAAACTATTGGTTTAGGAGCATTAAAATATTTCATTCTTAAAGTAGATCCTAAGAAAAGAATACTATTTGATCCTTCAGAATCAGTAGACTTTCAAGGAAATACCGGTCCTTTTATTCAATATACTTATGCAAGAATTCAGGCTATTTTGCGTAAAGCGGATTTCAATTCGAGTACTTCTGTAAGTGATATAGTATTGGATGGAAAAGAAAAAGAATTGATTAAATTGTTAGAGATGTATCCTGATATTATACAGAGTGCAGCTAAGGATTTAAGCCCTGCAATTGTTGCTAATTACACATATGATTTAGTAAAGGCGTATAATTCGTTTTTTCAGAATGTATCAATATTTGGAGCAGATTCTGAAACCGAGAAAGTTTTTAGAGTTCAACTGTCTGAAATGGTGGGTAAAACTATTAAATCTGCATTTAGTCTACTTGGGATTCAGGTTCCAGAGCGTATGTAATTATTTTAAGAGTTTTGGTTTTTTGGTAGAGTAATACAAAAAGAACTTCCTTTTCCAAGAGTACTTTCAACAGTTAGAGTCCCTTGGTTAAGAGCGATCAATTCTTTACAAATATTTAACCCTAATCCAGTACCAGCTTCGTTGTTAGTTCCTTTTGTGGTCAAGGTTTCTTCAGAAAAAATTTTCTTTAGATTTTCTTCAGATATTCCAATTCCGGTGTCATTAAAATAGATTTTTACAACGTTCTCTTCTTCTTTTTTAAATAAGGTTATGGTGTCTCCAGGATTGCAAAATTTTATTGCATTTGCAATCAGGTTCTGGGTTACTATGGTACACATATCTTTATCGGCATATACCTGTGTGGTATTTTTTAAGCCATTAATGATTTTGATTTCTTTTTGAGAAGCTTTTGATGAAAAAAATATAATTTTTTCTCGTATAATTTCCGAAAAATCGTACGTATTAGGGTTTGCCTTAAGCTCATTCATCTGAGATTTGGACCAGTTTAATAGATTAGTTAATAATAGGGATGTTTGATGGGCACTATTAGAAAGTAAAGGGATTATCTCTTTAAATTCATTTTCGGAAATTACATCATCTCTTAATAAATTAAGAGTGTTATCTAAACCGTGTATTTCATTTTTTAAATCATGAGATACAATAGAAAATAATTTGTTTTTTACTTGATTGGATTCATTTAACTCTTTTATATATTTAGCTCTTTCTAATCTGCTTTTTACTATTCCTATTATAAAAATGAAGGCAACAACAAAAGCTGCAATTGCCAAATAGGTATATATTTTCTGTTTGAACAATTCTTCTTTAGCTAATTGTTCACTTTTTTTTTGTTTATCTAAAGTTATTTGTTGCTTTTTTTCATCTTCAACTCTTCTTTTTACAAGTTCTATTTTTTGACTAGTTTCTTTAAGTGTATGAGCATTAAATAAATTATTATATTTTTTTTGCCATTTATATGCGTCTAGATATTTTCCTTGTGCAGAGTCTAGAGCAGAGGATAAATCATAACAGTTGAGAAGTAATGGTGTAGAATTAAGCTTTTGTGATTCAGTAGTAGCTGCAGAGATATAGCTTTCAGCATCTTGAAATTTCTTAGTCTTTATAGCAACTTCGCCAAGAGATAATTTTGTTCTGATTAGTCTTTCTTTATAGGCTACTTTGCCTCCAATAAAAAGTGCAGATTCATAATACTTTTTGGCTTGCTGGTACTCTTTTTTAATAAAAGATATTCTGCCTAGAGCACTATATGCCTCAGCAATTCCATGACTATCATTTTCTCTTTTATTAATTGTTAAAGATTCATTTAGTAATACCAATGCACTATCTAATTTTTTTTCTTTGATATAAATTAGTGCTAAATTATTAAGAGTAGAACCTATAGTTTTCGAGTTTGTATTTCGTTTTAGTGCTAATGATTGATAATAATATTTTTTGGCGGATTCGAGCTCATTAATGTCTCCATAGACGTTTCCAATGTTGTTAATAGTTGTGGATAGACTAGCACTATCTTTTAATTTTTCATAATATTGATTAGCTTCTAAAAGATGTGTAATGCTTTTTTCGGGATTTCCTAGTCGTTGTTCAATAACTGCTTTGTTATTTTGAATTATCGCCAGCCCTCTTGTGTAATTTATTCTTCCGTAGTATAAAGCAGCTTGATCAAAACACTTTAAAGCTTCATATAAATCATCAGTGTGATTATAGATAGCAGCTTTTTCGTTATGTATCTGTCCAACACCTTTATCGTATTTGATCTCTTTAGAAATTCTAATAACGCTATCGCAATATTTTAAACCTTCTTCAAATTTTTCATTTAAATTCAATTCATAGATCAAATCAGCTGCAAGATTAATATTTAAGGAATCCGATATAGATTTTGTAACCTGAATAATGCTATCCAGTTTTTTTTGTTGTGATAACCCAATACTACTAGTAAATAATAGTAGAATGGTAAAGCAATAATAGGTATGTTTCATAAAAATAATTTAGGGCACTTAAAAATTACGATATTTATCGTTGATTTTATGTTTTTTTTAACTAAAAATTTCATTCCTACGGCATTTTTTTTATTTTTATAGGAAATGTTGTTTTACCCCATAATAAAAGAAGTATTCTTCTACCTAACTAAATGAATTATCAAATATCCAAAGCTACTGACAGTGATTTGCCATTAATGCAACGATTATTCTATCAAACAGTTACCATCTATGGTTCTAAGATTTTTACCAAAGAAGAGGTGAAAATATTTTCTAGACTAGCATTAGATAAAAAACACTGGAAAGCAAAGTTTGTGGATGACTATGTATATAATGCTAAACTTAATGGAGAAGTTATTGGTTCATTTTCGCTTAGTAAAAATGGGGAAATAGAATATATTTTTGTTCATCAAAATTATCAAGGAAGAGGAATAGCAAAGAAACTTTACCAGACTTTAGAAGAAGTCGCAAGAGAAGCGAACATGTTAACCTTAAGCACTCAAATTAATTCTAATACAAAAGATTTTTTCAAAAAAAATGATTTTGAGATTATTCAAAATATAGAAAAAGTTGCGGGAGGAGAAGATATTGTTGGGTATAATGGTGTTAAAAAACTTGGTTAGAAACTTAATCGAAAAACAGCATTAGGTGTAATGCCTAAACCAAATTCTTTTATAGTTTCAATTTCACTTTGATTTCTTATGACGAAATATTGATTAAAAATGTTTTCTTGATTTAAAAGATTCCAAATTGAAAACCCAGCTAAACCGTTAATGCTTTTTCCTATTTTAAAAGTATAGGTAGATGAAAGATCGATTCTGGTGTAGCTATTTAATCTATTGCTATTAGGGTTTTGGTAATTTATGATATCATTTTCAATGCTATTTGTGGTATTAGGAAATGTAGTTGGTTTTCCACTATGCCAATTTATACCGGCAGATATCTTTAAGTTTTTATTATTATATGCAGCTGCAAAGTTTACGTTATGCCTAATATCAATATTGTTGGCAAAATTGGATGGACTTAAATTAGAGAATGAGTATTCATTATCTGCATACGAATAACTAAGCCAAGTACTAAAGTTTTTAAATCTCTTGTTAATCAAAAAATCAATACCTAATACTTCGTATGAACCGTGATCATTAGTGAATTCGAATTGATTCTGAAATCCTTGACTTCTAGTAATAATTCCTTTTACATCCTTATAGTATATATCTGTAGTTATAAGCCAATTATTATGATTATAGCTAAGGCCTATAGAAGCTTGTCTACTTTTTAAAACAGGAATGTTTTCATCATTAGATAATACCCATCTTCTGTTTTCAATGCCTAGAAAATCATTCTGTAGATCTATAACTTGAGATGTAGATTGACTTTTGATTTCTCCTAAAACCTCAATTGTAAAGTGATTATTAAATCTTTTGTAAAAATTAATTCTTGGTTCGAGAATGTATGTGTCAAACTTTTCTAAGTAATTAAGACGAGCACCTAGGTTTGCATATATAGAACTGCTGTCAGAATTATATTCTATCTCAGAAAATAAACTATGCGTACGGATTACTTCTTTAGTAAGATCTCTAAATGTTGGATTATTTAATTCTTGTAAATATGATATACCAGTTTCATTGAATTGGTATCCATTTTTCAAATTAATATTTGCATCAGTTTTAAGAAATGTATTTAGTTTTAAACCATTTTCTAGAACATCATTTTTTTGTAAAAGTCGCTGATTATTTGGTATGTCAGAATTAATTGTTTCTAGGACATAATTTGTGCCATACAATAGTAGTTCACTCTGAAAAAGTTTACTCCAATTTCTTTGATAAAGAATACCACCTACGATGTTGTTTTGTGTAGCACTACTTTCTCTAGAGTTATTAATCTGGGTATCAGAAGAATTTTCTTGAAAAACCAGGTTGTTTCGCATTAGAAGAGCATTTACTTTTATAAGATCTTTAGGAGATAATTGATATAGCCATCTCATACTTATATCATAGAAAGAAAATCGCTCTCCAGAATTATTAGTGCTAAATACTTCAGAATTTTGGAATGCTTTGTCAAAGTACTGATTATATGTTGGTGTTTCTAATATATCATTAATAGAATGTCTTACTGCTAATTGAATGGAAGATTTTTTATTTATTGGAGTATCTAAATAAGTATCAACACTGATTAAATTTAAACCAATACTTGCGTCTAACTTATTGTTAATTTTGTTAGTCGTATTCATTGCTATTACACTTGAAACACCATCACCATATTTGGCGCTTGAACCATTTTTGTATACCTGAACATTTTTAGTTAGATAAGGATTAAATGCGGAGATAAGCCCAAAAAAGTGACTAGATTGATACATTTTAATACCATCCCATAGAATTAGGTTTTGATCATTAGTACCTCCCCTTACATTGATATCAGAAACAGTTTCGTTTACACTAAGAACTCCTGGAAGTGCTTGTATAGTTTGTAATAGGTCTGGTTCTGTAAGACCAGGCAAAATACCAAAATCATTATAATCGATTTGAATAGAACCATCAAGTTGTTTATCTATCCCTTTAATTAAATAGTCATTTAGGACGATTTCGTTTATATACTCTAGTTTTTGAATTAATGTTATTTTTTTACAAGGTTTGTTAAAAAAATCAAGTGCAGAAACAGTGACTGGTGAGTAACCTAAAAAGCTAATTTTAATTTTTTCATTAGGAGAATTTACTTTAAGCGTGAATTTGCCATTAATATCACTAATAGCGGTATCATCGATTCCTTGAATAGAAGCATCAGATATAGTTCTATTAGTGATGTCAACTAAAGCACCACATATTTCTACAAACTTAAAACTAACAGCAACAGAATTGTTTTTTAGGATCGTATAATCGAATGGAGTGTTATTTCTTAGATATACAATGGTTCGTTCGAAAGAAATAGAATCAGAAGGTTTAATAATATTAATATTTTCCAATTCTTGGTTTACATAAGAAAAATCATATCCAAATTTTTCCTGTATAGTATTTAAAAATGATATAAGTGAAATTGTATCTTTTTCGGTTTGAGAATTTACCTTAAAAAGAAAAAATAACATTAAAAAAATAGAAATGAGGATTTTGGGTTTAATCACTCTTTAGATAAAGTTACTGTTTTGTTATTAATCACATATTTTATACGCATTGGAATCGTAACCGATTTTAATGCATTTTCAATATCTGAATGTACAAAATTACCCGTAAATAGAATAGAAGGATCTATATTTTTTGTTTCTAGTGTAACTCCAAATTGCCATTCTAATTCTTTAAGAACTTTAGAAAAGGGAACTTTATAGAAATAACTTTTATTATAATACCATTTAGGTTCTTGATCAGTAATCTTTTTGTCTAATATAACATTCGAATCATATTCTAGTGCATCTCCAGCTCTCAAATACTTTGTTTCATCACCTATAGCAACACTAACAACTCCTTCGTAACAGATTACCTCAAAAAAGTTTTCTCTTTGCTTAATATTAAACCTAGTTCCTATAACACTTACGATCCCTGATGGAGTATGGACATCAAATTTTTTACCTTTAGCAACTTTAAAATATGCTTCTCCTTGTAATGATATTTTACGTTCACTTTCCCAATTTTTTTCATTGTAAGTTAATGAAGAGGTAGCATTAAGTCTTATCATTGAATCATCAGGAAGATTAATGGTAGATTTATCACTTATCGTTTTAATTGTAGTGTCATATTGTTTAAAAAAAGAAAAATATAAGCCAATCCCAATCACAAAGATTGCAGCTATAGGAAACAATATTTTAATATAAGATTTTCTTTTTGGCATTTGTTTTTTCTTAGATAAATCGTTAGTAAGGTTTTGTAAATTACTTATTGTATCATAATCAGGCGCACTAAATTTTTTAGCAGTTTCTGATATTTTTACATAAGAATCATAGGCGTCCAATTTCTCAAACGCCTCTGATTCCTGCTTAGTGAGTTGATCATTATTCAACCACTTATTAATAAGATCCTCCTTTTTCATAACAAGTTTCTTAATATTATAACAACTGATAGGTGAAAATTCCTACCCTGGTTTTTAAATTATTTTTTAAATTCCTTCAATATCTTTTCTCAACTTTTCTAGAGCACCATAAATTCTTTTTTCTACTGCTTTTCTAGAAATACCTAATAAGTCAGCAATTTCTTTGTGCTTTTTGCCTTCTATTCTATTCATCAAAAACGCAACTCGTTGAGATTCTGTTAAGTTAGATAGTGCATTTTGATATTTTAAAAGATATTCTTTTTCCTCCATTATAAATTGAGGACTTTCATTTGTACTACTTTTTGTTTCCGTTAACTTATAATTTAATTTTACTTTATCATGTTTTATCTGATTTAAAGTAAGATTATTAGCTACGGTGAATAAAAAACTCTTTGCTTTTTCTATTGAAACTTTATTACAATTATCCCATAGCTTAATAAAAGCTTCCTGAACTTGATCTTTAGGATTTATATGAGAACCATATTTGTAATAAATGAAGTCGTGAAGATTTTTAGAATGTTTTTTAAATAATTCTGAAAACAGTCTTTCCTCGCAAACATCTTTGAAGAGAGTTTTTGGCATTTTGAATTTTTTCCAAAATTAAAAAAAAACTTAAGCTAGTGGGAATTTGAGTACTTAAATTGTTATAATAGTGAATTAAATGAAGAAAAGTACTATGGAAAAAATGAGAAATTGTATAATCTTAATATTTGTGAGTTTTACGGTATTAATGATTTCTTGTCAAGAGGAGGAGAGGGAACTTATTGATCCTGAGTTGGATAATGCCATTCATCAGGATTCGCAACTCGCAGGGTTAATGAGGAATATTGTTACTCACGATGGGTCTTTTGATGATTTAATTGATGGAGGTAATTGTTATAGTATTAACTTACCATATTCGATACTGCTAAATGGTACAGATGAAATAATCATCAATCAAATTTCAGATTATGATCTTTTTACAGAATCAGATAATATTCAGATCCAATTTCCTATTACCGTTACACAACATAATTATATAGAAGAAATAATCGAAAACGAATCACAATTACAAACATTGGCTAATAGTTGTGAGTTACAGGATGATGATATAGAATGTATTGATTTTATATACCCTTTTAGGTTTGCAACTTATAATACCTCTAATAATATTTTAAATACAATAGAAGTAATTCATGATGCACAAGTGTATGGATTTATGGATAATCTTGATGAAAATACGTTAGTTGCTATTAATTACCCTTTGAGATTATCATTAAGTGATGGGACCAGTATAGAAGTAATACATAATGATCAATTAGTATCTGAGATACTAACATTTGAAACATCTTGTGATGAAAATGACGGATAGTTTTGTTTATTTTTTTTATAAAATAGTTAAACAAAAAGTTAAAAAAATACTAAAATCATTTTTTGAGGTAGCACTTTTACTTTATCAGTTGTTTCATCAACGAACAATAAATTAAAAAAATAAAAACCAATAACATGAAAAATTTCTTCAAAAAAGCTTTTTTAGCATTCTGTATTATTTCAATTGCTTCTTGTAGTGATGACGACGATACTACATTTATCCCCGATGCAATGACAATAGCTGATTTTGTTGCAGATAATGCGGATTATAGCTCTTTATTAGCTGCATTGGAAAGAACAGATTTAGACGTAACATTAAATGGGAATGGTAATTTTACTGTATTTGCACCTAACAACGCTGCATTTACTGAATTCTTAGATGGAACACCATTAGAAGATGTGCCTGTTGAAACGTTAGAGCAAATTTTATTAAACCACGTTTTAGGAACTACGCAAGCTTCTACTAGTCTAACAACAGGTTATGTGAAGAATTTAGCTACAGAATCTAATTCTAATACTAATATCAGCATGTATATTAATACAGCAAATGGTGTAGTAATAAATGGGGAGTCTACTGTAACAACTCCAGATATAATGACAGATAATGGTATTATACACGCAGTGGATAAAGTAATTCCATTGCCTACGATGCTTACTTTTGTGACAGCTGATAGTAATTTCTCTTCACTTGCTGGAGCAGCAACTACACCTGGTTTTGACACGGATTTTGTAGCTGTATTAAGTGGTGCAGATAGTAATTTAACATTACTGGCGCCTGATAACGATGCATTCACAGATTTAGGAGATATTTCTGGATTATCAACTGCTGCATTAGAGCAGGTCTTATTAAATCACGTAATTGCTGGAACAAATATTTCGACTGCTCTTACTACTAGTTATAATAATACATTAGCTACCTACGGTGATACTATGGATAACTTAAGTATTTATATAAATACTGAAAGTGGAGTTTCTTTTAATGGTATATCCGATGTTAGTGAAGCAGATATTGTTGCTTCTAATGGAGTAATTCATAAGGTGGACGCTGTAATTACGCTACCAACAGTGGTTACTTTTGCTACAGCTGATGCAACTTTTAGTAATCTTGTAGCGGCTCTTACCAGAGATGATCAATTAGATGAAAATTATGTTTCTATATTGAGTACAGAAAATGGAACATCTCCTGCACCTTTTACTGTGTTTGCTCCAACAGATGATGCATTTGCTAGCCTTTTAACAGAACTTGGAGCAGCTTCCTTAGCTGATATAGAAGAAGCTACATTAACGGCTACTTTAAATCTTCATGTTGTAGCAGAAGCAAATGTTAGAGAAGAAAATTTAATGACTGGTACAGTAACTACATTAGGAGGAGATATTACTGCTGATGCAACAAATGCAACATTAACAGATGTTAATGATAGAGTAAGTAATATTATTGTTACCAATGTTCAGGCTGCTAATGGTGTAATCCATGCGATTGATAAGGTAATTCTTCCTGCACTATAAGAAGAAATTAACTAGAACAGTAAACTAAAATATATAGTGCACTGCACCTCTAGATTATAATTCCCCCGAAAGGGCATTTAGATATTGAATCCCCCTATTAATTCAGGACTAAATGCCCTTTTTTCTCACACATATTTTAAATATTAACTAATTTAAATTCAAACTCATGAAAACGCTAATCAAAAGATTAACGGTACCATTTTTGTGCCTTATTTTAACGAACTTCATTATTTCTTGTCAAAATGATAATAATGAATTAGACCCCGAAAACCCTGATCAAATCGAATTTGAAGAGTCAAAAATTATTAGTTTTGACGAAGTTGAGGAAATGACTCAGAATATTATCGATGGTGAGTTGCTTGAACCCGTAAACGAAGATGAAGCTTTTGGCAGTTCTAAAGATTCTAGATTCGATATCAGTAGAGAACGACGAGTATATGATTTTTCTGCAACAGTTAATAGTGGAACCGGAGCAGGAACAGATATTACAGGTAAACTTCGCTTAAACTTCACCTTATATCACGCTAGCTTTACAATCGTTCGAGGAAATTTGGTATTACCCGATGGGACTAAAGCTAGGACTAGAGGAGCTATTGTAAGTGACGGAATTGTTTATTTAATAATTGACCCTCCTGGTAGAAATTTGATTTTTGGAATTGGAAGAGTAGATGAAGAAGGTGATCTAGAAGGACACTTTAGAATTTTTGGAAATGGGATAGGAAGAGGAGATTGGAATGCTGAACTAGTTAAAACTATTTTCCCTGATAAAACGATTGTGGATTTAATTGTAGAAGATGGTAGATTCACATCTTTAGTTGGGGCTTTACAGGCCACAGATTTAGTAGCTCCTTTGTCCGGAGAAGGCCCGTTCACAGTTTTTGCACCTACAGATGAGGCATTTGCAGCATTAGATGAAGTTCCGGAGTTAGAAGTATTAAAACAGGTACTGTTGTATCATGTAGCAAGTGGAAGGTTTAATACACCAAGATTGTTGAGAGAAGAAATGATAGAAACATTACAAGGTGAAAATGTTAAAGTAAGTCTTGATGAAAACAATGAAATTGTTATAAATGACACTGTTAAGTTGCTTTCTGCAAATATTGGTGGTTCTAATGGAGTAATCCAAATCATAGATGCAGTATTAATACCACCATCTTTTCAGCCTTTACCATCAATTGTAGAAATAGCTGTCGCAACTCCAGAGCTTTCTACGTTAGTAGGAGCATTGCAATCTGCTAATTTAGTAGATACATTAAACGGAGAAGGACCTTTTACAGTATTTGCACCAACTAATGATGCATTTGCTGCTTTGGATGCTATTCCTGATGGAGATGCTCTAACGGAGGTGCTTTTGTATCATGTAGCAGCTGGAAGATTTACTGCAGAAGAGTTAATTGCAGGGCAAACAGTTACTACAGTACAAGGAGATGAAGTAACCATTGAAATGATTAATGGAGAGGTGTTTTTAAATGGTACAATAAAAGTGATTTTAGCAGATATTCAAGCATCTAATGGTGTTGTACACGTAATTGATGGAGTGTTACTTCCACCTGCTGATCTTCAGTCGATTGTAGAAATAGCTGTCGCAACTCCAGAGCTTTCTACTTTAGTAGGAGCATTGCAATCTGCTAATTTAGTAGATACATTAAATGGAGAAGGACCTTTTACAGTATTTGCACCAACTAATGGTGCATTTGCTGCTTTGGATGCTATTCCTGATGGAGATGCTCTAACGGAGGTGCTTTTGTATCATGTAGCAGCTGGAAGATTTACTGCAGAAGAGTTAATTGCAGGGCAAACAGTTACTACGGTACAAGGAGATGAAGTAACCATTGAAATGATTAATGGAGAGGTGTTTTTAAATGGTACAATAAAAGTGATTTTAGCAGATATTCAAGCATCTAATGGTGTTGTACATGTAATTGATGGAGTGTTACTTCCACCTGCTGATCTTCAATCTATTGTAGAAATAGCTGTTGCTACTCCAGAGCTTTCTACGTTAGTGGGAGCATTACAAGCGGCTAATTTGGTAGATACATTAAACGGAGAAGGACCTTTTACAGTATTTGCGCCAACTAATGCTGCTTTTGCTGCTTTAGATGCTATTCCTGGAGGAGAAGCATTAACCGAAGTGTTGTTGTATCACGTGGCAGCAGGTAAATTTACCGCCGATGATTTGCTAACAAGACAGATAGTTACTACTGTTCAAGGAGATGAAGTAACTATTGAGATGATCGAGGGGCAGGTGTTTTTAAATGAAATTATTAGAGTTGATATTGCAAATATCGAAGCATCTAATGGTATCATACATGTAATTAATGGAGTATTAATTCCTCCATCTTTATAAAGGACAGAACTTGAATTAGCCAAAGAATAATGTCCTGAGAGCTATTAGAAAGAACATAAAGTATCTTTCTAATAGCTTTTTTATTTGAACTAAATTTCTTTTTCGATATTTATAATTCTGTTATAACCATTCTTTATTAATACACTTCAAATCATTAAATTTGCACCTGTCTACTAAAAAAGTAGATTTTTTCAAAACCTGAAGAAAGCATATGTTTGATAATTTAAGTGATAAGTTAGATAAGGCGTTACATATTCTTAAAGGCCACGGTCAAATTACAGAAGTAAATGTTGCTGAGACACTTAAGGAAGTTCGTAGAGCGTTGGTTGATGCCGATGTTAATTATAAAATTGCCAAAGATTTTACAGCTACTGTAAAGGAAAAAGCGTTAGGTCAAAATGTACTTAAAAGTTTAAAACCTGGTCAATTAATGGTAAAACTTGTAAAAGACGAGTTAACCGAATTGATGGGAGGAGAAGTTGCTGGTGTTAATCTTTCTGGCAATCCTTCAGTGGTTTTAATGTCGGGATTACAAGGATCTGGTAAAACTACGTTTTCTGGAAAATTAGCAAACTTTCTAAAGAATAAAAAAACTAAGAAACCACTTTTAGTTGCCTGTGATGTATATCGACCGGCGGCTATTGATCAGTTACACGTTGTTGGAGAACAAATAAACGTTGAGGTTTTTAGTGATAGAGGAAATAATGATCCTGTTGCTATTGCTAAGGCAGGTGTTGCCCATGCTAAAGCGAATGGATTTAATGTAGTGATTATAGATACAGCTGGTCGTCTAGCTGTTGATGAAGTCATGATGACTGAGATTGCTAATATTCATAAAGCTGTTACTCCTAACGAAACTTTATTTGTTGTAGATTCTATGACCGGTCAAGATGCGGTTAATACTGCCAAAGCATTTAATGATGTATTAAACTTTGATGGTGTTATTCTTACCAAATTAGATGGAGATACTAGAGGTGGAGCAGCAATTTCTATTAAATCAGTTGTTAATAAGCCAATAAAATTTATTGGTACAGGAGAAAAGATGGAGGCAATTGATGTATTCTATCCTTCTCGTATGGCGGATCGTATCTTAGGAATGGGAGATGTTGTGTCTCTTGTAGAACGAGCTCAAGAACAATTTGATGAAGAAGAGGCCAGAAAATTACAGAAAAAAATTGCCAAAAATCAATTTGGTTTTGATGACTTCTTAAAACAAATTCAACAGGTTAAGAAGATGGGTAATATGAAGGACCTAGTTGGAATGATTCCTGGAGCTGGCAAAATGATGAAGAATGTTGATATTGATGATGATGCTTTTAAACATATAGAAGCAATTATCCATTCTATGACTCCAGCAGAGCGAACAAAACCTCAGATTATTAATGCAAGTAGAAAAAAACGCATTGGTAAAGGATCTGGAACTTCTGTGCAGCAGGTTAATCAATTACTCAAGCAGTTTGATCAGATGAGTAAAATGATGAAAATGATGCAAGGTGGCGGCGGAAAGCGAATGATGCAGATGATGGGTAAAATGAAATAATATATAATTAAATTAACAATAGAGTAGGGGCTCAATATGGAAGTTTTAGACGGTAAAAAAGTAAGTAACGATATTAAAAATGAAATCGCTGACGAGGTTCAAAAGATGAAAGATCGTGGCGAAAAGGTTCCGCATTTAGCAGCTGTATTAGTTGGAAATGATGGCGCCAGTCTTACTTATGTCGGGAGTAAGGTAAAGGCATGCGAAAGAATAGGTTTTGAATCTACTTTAGTGAAAATGCCAAGTACCACAAGTGAAGTTGAATTGTTAGCTAAAATTAAAGAATTAAACGAAGATTCTAATATTGACGGGTTTATAGTTCAGTTACCACTACCGCCACAAATTGACACTCAAAAAGTATTATTGGCTGTAGATCCAGATAAAGATGTGGATGGATTTCATCCAATGAATTTTGGGAAAATGGCTTTGGATATGTCTACTTTTATTCCAGCCACACCATTTGGAATTTTAGAACTTTTGGAACGTTATAATGTTGATACAAAAGGGAAACATACCGTAGTTATAGGCAGAAGCCATATAGTAGGAAGGCCAATGAGTATTTTGATGGGAAGAAAAGGCTGGCCAGGTAATTCTACAGTGACATTAACGCATAGTCATACAAAAAATATTACACAGATTATTTCCCAAGCAGATATTGTTATATCAGCGTTAGGTGTTCCTAATTTTCTTAAAGCAGAAATGGTAAAAGATGATGCTGTAATTATTGATGTAGGTATTACTAGAGTTACTGATGATTCTAGGGAAAGAGGATATAGAATTGTAGGGGATGTAGATTTCGAAAATGTTAGTAAAAAAGCTTCTTTTATTACCCCAGTTCCAGGAGGAGTAGGTCCGATGACTATTGCAATGCTTCTTAAAAATACATTGTTAGCTAGAGAGAGGCATCGTAATAACGGGTAAAGTATAATTTTTAGGATGATGATATCCAATAATAAGGTAGGTTTTAATAATCTATTTTAAAGAATATATAATTAAGTAAAAGCTTTGAGGTTTTAAAACCTCAAAGCTTTTTTGTTATAACGAATTTGCTAAACATTATAAACTGATCTTTTTTAGAGAGTTCAATACTTCTAGTGCTTGCATCGTCGATAAAATGCAAATAGTTTGGAAATCATAAACCGTTGAACATTCTACTGTCAACGGCTTTTCCTAGTATTTATTTGCCCTGTTTTTTTATACGATTGTGTAACGCAAATAATCTATGCTTATACTTAAATATATTTAATACAATATTAAATTAATTCAAAATAAAAAAGCGCCTTGAATAAAGGCGCTTTTTTTTATTTTACATTTATTATTGGTGATAATAAAATATGTATATTTTTATTTTAATAGTTTACTGTTCGCGTAGTACTATTAAAAAGAGTTGAAAGAACTAGCATCAATGTTATCTTGATCTTCTACATCATTGTATAAAGTTCCATTCGCTTGAAGATCTAAAGAAAGACTATAAGATGGTACATTAATTCCTTCATCCGTCTTGATTGTGTTGAAATCTAAGATATCTTGTCCTTTTTCATACAAAGCATTTTTTGTAAAAGTACCTTGCTTCTTTCCATTCTTGCTAGGAGACTCTCTCCATTCTTTTCCATAAGCAATCACACAATAGTACTCTCCTTCAGGAATATTTCTAATGAATTGAGTTTGGTTACTATTAATGTATACAATTCTTATTGTCTCATCATCTTTTGCAGTTTTACCCATTTTAACAAGTTTAACTACAACTTCTGTGTTCTTACCTACTTCTACTTTTAAATAGTTGTCTAATTTGTATTCAAATTTTCCTTTGAAATTAAATGACTTAGGAGTAGCTCCTGACTTATATGTTTTCTTTTCCCAACTAGAATATTTATTTTCTCTAGTCACTTTAGTTGGTGCAGCAGCTGCTCTTGTTCCAGCATTACTGCCACCAGAAGCTGTTTTAGATTCTATAGGCGTGTATGCAGTCTCTGTAGATCCTAAAGTTCTTTTGTTCGCTTCTTCTAATGCTTTTTGAGTCTCAGCTAATTCAGCTAATCTTCTTCTTTCTGCAGCAGACTGATTTTCTTTTGCAGCACGAGCGGCAGCTTCTGCTACAGCAGCATCAGCTTCTGCTTGTCTTGTTAGTCTTTCAGCTTCAGCAATTGCTTTTCTTGCAGCTTCGGCAGCGGCAATTTTAGCTTGTTCTGCTTTTCTAATTGCTTCTTCTGCAGCAAGTCTAGCAGCATTTCTTCTAGCTTCAGCAGCTTTTGCAGCTCTTTCAGCTTCTGCGATACTACTATCTTCTGCTAGTAATTTTGTTTGTACAAAACCGTTTCCGTTTTTGTATTGTACTGTACTCCAGTCTCCATAACCAGAACTAATAACATATACTTGGGTTCCCTGAGGGATCTCCCCAATAATGTCGAAATTTGCTCCTGGTCCAGTTCTTAATTCTAATTTGGCGGTGGACATTAAATAGCGATCCAGCGACTTTATTTGAGCGAAAGTCGAGGAAGTCATCACCAATAGCAAAATAAATGTAAAAATTGATTTCATAATCTTTCTGTGTTTACATAATTAAAATTCAAAAATAAAGCAGATTAGGGTTCTTTAATCTTAAGACGTTAATCTTTAGTTGCTTTTTTTATACTCTTTTAAATAATTTTTTAAAAGTTATTGTTCAAAAATCCGTTCTCAAAAAACATGCCAAACTATTTTTAATGACATTTCTAAATTGTTAACAAAAGTTGCCTTCGTGTTAAAAAAAGTAGATTTTTAAAGAACATTTACAAGCTTAAGTTGTTGTCTTTCAGTTAATTAAACATGTTTTCCTTGAGTACAAGTTTAAACTTATTTATTAATCAGCTGAGTTGAAAACTCTTAAACTATAAACAAAAGTAAGTTATTAATATGAAAAACACAACTTGTTTTGACTTTATTTGCATAAAAATCTACTTTTTTTTTAATCGATTTGTGTTTTTCAACGATTATTTTGTGTATTACAACTGATTTACGCCGTGTTTATTGGGCTTGAAGTCGGTGAGCGATTTTTTAGTTTTTTTAAAATTTATTTTTACTTTTTTTATCAATGGATTATTAGTGATTGGATTTTATTTTTCACAATACTTTAACATTTTTAATTATGCGTGCATAGTATATTTCTGTGCTTTTAAATAAATATTATTCTTCTTGGTAGCCTTATCTTTTTGATATTAAGTAGTTTGAGTTTTTTATTTCTTTGTTTTGTTTTAGATTTTCAGATATTTCAGTTTATTATATTAGGCATTTTATTTTAAGATTAACATGGCTAATATTCTATTGGAAAATTCACTTATTTACGTTGTTTTAAGAGTGAGTTTTACTTCCGTCAGAAATAGATGACCGTTTTTATGGTGTAAGATTTTAGTGAGAATACGATTCTTGTTTAAAAGAATTTGCTACTAATCATTTAGAAAACGATTTAGTGGTTTTCTTTGATTAATTCAGGAATTTTTTTTTGAAAACGTTTTAGCCTAGGTTTAGATACATTCTGAATATACCTATTATATGGATTTCTTTTTTCATAATCTTGGTGATAATCTTCTGCTTTCCAAAATTTTTGAAATGGAGTTACTTCTGCTGCGATTTGTCTATTTAAGCTTTTGCTAAGAAAGTTTTTCTTTTTTTGAATTATATTTTTTTGTTCATCATTTTGATAAAATATAATTGATCTGTACTGAGATCCGTGATCTGGGCCTTGGCCGTTTATTTGTGTTGGATTTTGGGAGCCAAAATAAACGTCAACTAGTGATGAAAAAGAAATTATTTTTGGATCATATAAAACTTCTACAGCTTCTGCGTGCCCTGTACGTCCTGTATTGCTCGATTCATAGGTGGGATTTTTGGTATGTCCTCCAGAGTATCCAGAGACTACTTCTTGTACGCCAATAACGCTTTCATATACTGCTTCTACGCACCAAAAACATCCGCTAGCGAAATATGCACGTTCTAATCCATTAATTGGTTCGGTTTGGATAGCTTTTATGTTTTGATTTTGAGTGGTATTACTAGTTTGGTTATTATTTTGACTATTACCTTGGCAACTAGTTAGTAAAGTAGAAATGGTGAGTATGCTATATATTAAGGTCTTCATAATTTTTTTTTATAATAGTCTTTGTTTGTTGTTAAACCTTTCAGTGTTTAATCTTTATTGCAAAATTACATAGATGTGCTGATTATGATCCTTAAAAAAACTGTAAATAAAAAAAATGGCTGTCACTAAAATGACAGCCATTTTTTACATTATATATATAAGGTATGTTTTATCCGTTCATGGAAATCAAGAATTCATCATTGTTCCTTGTTTGTTTAAAACGTTCATTGATAAATTCCATAGCTTCTACAGGATTCATATCTGCTAGGTATTTTCTCATTACCCACATCCTTTGTATTGTGTTTTCGTCTAATAATATGTCATCTCTACGTGTACTTGACGATGTAAGATCAATAGCAGGGAAAATTCTACGATTGGATATTTTACGATCCAATTGTAGTTCCATATTACCAGTTCCTTTGAATTCTTCAAAGATAACTTCGTCCATTTTGGAACCAGTTTCGGTTAAAGCTGTTGCTATGATGGTAAGTGATCCACCATTTTCTATATTACGAGCCGCACCAAAAAATCGTTTAGGCTTATGTAACGCATTTGCATCAACACCACCACTAAGAATTTTACCAGAAGCTGGTTGCACAGTGTTGTATGCTCTAGCTAAACGGGTAATAGAGTCTAGTAGTATTACTACATCATGGCCACACTCTACTAGTCTTTTTGCTTTTTCTAATACAATGTTAGCAATTTTTACATGCTCGTGAGCTTCCTTGTCAAATGTTGATGCTATAACTTCCCCGCGAACATTACGCTGCATATCGGTAACTTCTTCAGGTCGTTCATCAATCAGTAATATCATTTGGTATACTTCAGGATGGTTAGCTGCAATTGCATTTGCTACATCCTTTAGTAGCATTGTTTTACCTGTTTTTGGTTGAGAAACAATCATACCACGTTGTCCTTTACCAATAGGAGAAAACAAATCCATTATTCGTGTTGATATAGTGCTTTGTCTTTCTGCTAATTTAAATTTCTCTTGAGGGAAAAGTGGTGTTAGGTGTTCAAAAGAAACTCTGTCTCTTACTACTTGAGGATCAAGACCGTTAATTTTATTTACCTTTATTAGAGGGAAATATTTTTCACCTTCTTTAGGCGGTCTTACTTGTCCAAGAACTGTGTCACCAGTTTTAAGTCCAAATAGTCGAATTTGTGATTGTGAAACGTATATGTCATCAGGAGAAGAGAGGTAATTGTAATCACTAGATCTTAAAAAACCATAACCATCTTGCATGATATCAAGTACTCCTTCGCTTTGGATGATTGCATCAAATTCGTAATCAGGTTCTTTGTAGCGATTTCTGTTGTCTCTGTTCCCGTTATCCCTATTTCCGTTATTATCTTTTTTATTATTGTTATTACGGTTTTTGTTTTGGGATTTATCGTTATTTCTATTGCGATTATCTTTTCTGTTATCGTCTTTTCGATCCTCTTTTTTCTCTTCCTGTTTTCTTTGAGGTTTTTTGTTTTCTTTGGCCTCTTTCACAGGTTGAGTATTCTCCTTAGGTTCTGGTTTAGCAGGACTACTTTTTTCTACAGGAGGATTTGTGTCTTTTTTGACTTGAGGATTTTGAGTGTTTGTAGTTTTGCGCGGTCTTCTTTGTCTTGGCGCTTGCTTAGATTGAGGTTTTTCGGTTTTCTTCTCTGTTTTGGCAGAAGAATCTTCTGTAATAACCTCTTTAACCTTGTTAGGGTTTGCTGCTTGGTAATCAAGTATTTGGTATACCAAGTCTAACTTTTTCATGGTGCGAAATTTAGGTACATTTAAACTTTTCGCAATTTCCTGTAGCTCAGGAAGCTTTTTTGCTTTTAATTCAGAAATCTCTAACATTTAAATTTGTTATATAATTTAAGGTTCTGGTATTAAATTTTCTAAAGAAGAATTCTAGGAAAATTTTATTTTGAAGGTAAGTAACCTAAATAGAATGGGTTACATAAATTGTGTTGCAAGTATACGACTTTATTTTTGATTTTTGCACATAATTATAAAAAGAAACTCTTATTTTTGCTTTTCCAAAAGCGTAAGGGGGAATGATACAAAGAATTCAATCAGTTTATTTGTTTTTAGTAGTTTTAATATCCGGTGGATTGTCTACTATTTTACCTTATGGGCTTAATGAAAATGGAGAGGAGTTATTACCTCAGGATAATCTTTTGGTTTTGGGGATGTTTGCTGGGGCAGCAATTTTGGCTTTAGTAAGTGTTTTTTTATTTAAGAATAGACAGCTTCAATTTGTTTTGGGGCGTATCAATATCTTATTAAACTTTATTTTACTAGGAGTATTTGTTTATTGGTCACTAACATTATCTGGAGAAACCTTGGTTTCGGAGAAAGGTATTGGGATGTTGATTCCTGTTATTTCTATCGTTTTATTAGTTGTAGCCAACAAGGCTATAAAAAAGGATGAAAATCTCGTAAAATCTGTAGATCGATTACGATAAACCTAAAATCTTAGTAGTATTAGTGCGTTAGGACCCGGAGTATGCCAACTTCGGGTCTTATTTTTTACCAAGCTCGATTACTTCAAGGTTTTCTATTTTTCCTTTACTTAATGTGAATCTTAACATGGTTCTTACTTTATGAAATCCATGTTTTCCGGCTGCTCCTGGATTCATATGTAATACGCCATTATTTTTGTCAGGAATCACTTTTAAAATATGCGAATGTCCGCATATAAATAATTTCGGTGGGTTAGTCTTTATTTCTTCTATCGTATTGCGATTGTATTTTGGGGGATATCCTCCAATATGAGTTATCCAAACAGAAACTTCTTCACAAGAAAATCGTTGATGTAGTGGAAAACAAATTCTTGCTTTGTCATCATCAATATTTCCATAAACAGCACGAAGTGGTTTAATAGCCTCAATTTTATCGGTTACTTTAAGGTCACCGATGTCTCCTGCATGCCAAACTTCATCTGCTTCTTTTACATAATGTAAAATACGATCGTCGATATAGCTATGCGTATCACTAAGTAAGAGTATTTTTTTCAAATTATTGAATAAGAAAGATTTATGATGTAATAAATAAACCGAAGTATTACAATATAATTCATCTCTATATTATAAAGTATATTTGCGGTTAGAATTAGGACAAAAATAGAATAAACCGTTGAGATATTTTTTAGAACTTTCATATAATGGAACACCTTATCATGGATGGCAACGACAACCTAATGCAATTTCGGTGCAGGAGGTTTTAGAAGATGCGTTATCATTACTGTTGAAATCTAAAATTGATATTGTAGGTGCTGGTAGGACAGATGCAGGTGTTCATGCAAAACAAATCATGGCACATTTTGATAGTAAGGATGAATTGAATGTTGTTAAATTTCGATATAAACTTAATTCTCTTCTTCCTAAGGAGATTGCAATAAAAGAAGTGAGTTTGGTAGGTGATGATGCGCACGCTAGATTTGACGCGATAAGTAGATCTTATGAGTATTTTGTAACATTGTATAAAGACCCTTTTAGTATAAATAGTGCTTATTATCTAAAGAAAGAGTTGGATGTTGATTTGATGAATGAAGCTGCTAAATTACTGTTAAACTATACGAGTTTTAAATGTTTTAGTAAGTCCAAAACCGATGTAAAAACGTATAATTGTACTATTACCCATGCTGTTTGGGAGATAAATGATAATAAATTAATTTTTAAGATTTCTGCGAATCGTTTTTTAAGAAATATGGTAAGAGCGATTGTCGGAACACTTATAGAGATAGGAGAGCATAAATTAAACCTAGAAGATTTAAAAAATATAATAAAAAGTGAGAATAGAAGTGAAGCTGGGTATTCTGTGCCAGCTCATGGTTTATATTTGACAGAAGTACAGTACCCAAAAACTATTTATCGTACAAAGTAATGGCTGAAAAAAGCGGAAAAGCATTTGATTTTAAGTTGTTTAGAAGATTGATTAGTTATACTAATCCTTATCGGTTTACATTTTATTTTGTGGCCTTATCTGCTATCTTATTATCAGCTTTTGCGGTATTAAGACCGCTCTTACTACAGAAAACAATTGATGAAAGTTTTATTCCTAAGGATGAAAAATTAATAGTTTTTTATATCAGCTTAATATTTGGAGTTTTACTATTGGAGGTTATTTTTCAATTTCTATTTATATATTTTGCTAATTGGCTAGGTCAAGAGGTGATTAGAGATGTTAGAGTTAAGCTTTTTGATCATATGTTAGGTTTTAAAAAGCAGTATTATGATAAGTCTGCGGTTGGTAGATTAGTAACTCGTGCAGTGAGTGATATAGAAACGATTGCCAGTATATTTAGTCAAGGACTTTTTATGATCATAAGTGACTTGTTAAAAATGGCGGTTATTCTTTGTTTTATGTTGTACTACAGTTGGCAACTTACCTTAATTGTTTTAGCAATTTTACCTTTTATAATTTTTGCTACCAGGGTTTTTCAAAGAAAAATGAAAACTGCTTTTGAAGAAGTAAGAACTCAAGTTTCTAATTTAAATTCTTTTGTACAGGAACGAATAACTGGAATGAAAATAGTTCAGCTTTTTACTAGAGAGAATATTGAATATGACAGTTTTAAAGAAATAAATGAAAAGCACAAAAAAGGCTGGATAAAAACCGTTTGGTATAATTCGATATTTTTTCCTATTGCAGAAATGTCTAGTTCGATCACTATAGGATTAATAGTTTGGTATGGAGGATTGAGAGCTGCACAAGGTGATGTGATTACCTTAGGTGTTGTAATTGCTTTTATTGAGTTATCTCAAATGCTTTTTAGGCCATTACGACAGATAGCGGATAAGTTTAATACGCTGCAGATGGGTATGGTTGCGGCAAATCGAGTATTTGCAGTATTGGATACACATTCTAAGATAAATGATTTAGGAACGATAGAACTTCAGAATATAGAAGGGAATATCGATTTTAATGATGTGCGTTTTAGTTATATAGAAGGAGAAGAAGTGTTAAAAGGAATCTCGTTTTCTGTTAATTCTGGAGAAACAGTTGCAATTGTAGGAGCCACTGGTGCAGGTAAATCGACAATTATCAATTTGCTAAATAGGTTTTATGAAATTGACGGAGGAGTTATTTCTATTGATAATAAACCTATTGATACCATTGATTTAAAATCTTTGCGAAGCCATATCGCTGTAGTCTTGCAAGATGTGTTTTTGTTTGCAGATACTATTTTTAATAATATAACGCTAAATAATACGAATATAACAGAGGATCAAGTTGTGAAAGCTGCTAAAGAAATAGGGATTCATGATTTTATAAGTAGCCTTCCTGGCGGTTATCATTATAATGTGAAGGAAAGAGGGGTAATGCTCTCTTCTGGTCAAAGGCAATTAATATCTTTTCTTAGAGCTTACGTTTCTAATCCTGGTGTTTTAGTTTTAGATGAAGCCACATCTTCTATAGATTCTCATAGCGAACAATTGATCCAGGACGCTACCGACAAGATTACAGAAGGTAGAACTTCTATTGTTATTGCTCACCGATTAGCAACTATTAAAAATGCTGATAAAATTATCGTTATGGATAGCGGTAAGATTGTAGAACAAGGAAACCATAATGAATTGTTAGAGGTTGAAAACGGTTACTACAAAAATCTTTATGATGTACAGTTTGCCGAAGTTCGAGAAGCTTAGTTAAGAAACCCGTATTCTTCAAGAAACTTTGTAGATAGAGCCATCGCAACTGCTAATCCGATAAAGATTAAAAGAATCAATAAGAATCCAATAAGTCCTTTTACGATAACCTTTATGTATTTAATTTTATATAAATTTTTGAATAAAAATGTTGCGTAAATAGCCTGAATCCCTAAAAAAACAAAGCTACTTTCTTCTATATAATCACCAAAACTAAACGAAATTAGATAAGGAATAAAAGTTAATATCGTAAGGTGTGCTATTAGGTATGTGTTTATTACGATATGTTCTGTGAAATTATACTTCTTATATTTTCTAAATATAAATCGAGATATAAACGAGTAAAAAGGTATTAATAAAAAATAACCAAGTGTAGGATATTTTTCTGTTACTTCTATGAAAAACTTCAATGTTTCTGATTGATCATCTAATTTTTCAGATTCTGACGCAATATTAAAAGCTTTTTCTTTTAAGAACGTTAATATAGTCGATAATGTAAGTGATAATAGAAAGTATGAAGGTAAATTAAGGTGTTTTTTTCTGACACCATTAATATAATCATCGATTACTAAGTGAGGTTTTATAGTAAGGTCTCTAATAGTTTTTATAAAAGTATTATCAACATTAAGATAAACTTCACTTATTTCGGTAAGTAAGTTTTTAAAGGTAATACGTTTTGTGATTTTTTTAGCGCCACAATTAGAGCAGAAATTAACATCTTTTATATTGTAACCACAGTTTTTGCAATTATTAATTGTAACAGTTTTGTTCATTATATACTGAGGTTTTTTTGGAGATATTAATTAAAACAATTAAATAGAAGAGTTTGCTTCTCCTTCCATAACACCTGTTTTCATCATTATTATTGCGACAATAATAGAGAAAATTACAAACAAAACGGACATAATTATAAAAAACAGCAAGGTCTTAATTAATATTTTTTTCAGATTTATCTCATAAAGACTTTTAAGTACATATGCTATATAAATAATGGAAACTGGGAATTGAATCCACAGAATTAGATATAAGTTTTTTGCAGTTAAGAGCAGAGGTAAGGTAATAAAACTTATAACCATAGTTATATGTGAGTACGCATATAAATAGATCACAAAATGTTCTGTAAGATTATATTTTTTATAGTTTATGAATACCAGTCGTGATATCAAAGCTAGAATCGGTATGGTTAAAAATGAGATCAGGGATTGATATTCAAACGAAAAATCCGAAGCTACTTTTGAGGCTTTAATTTGGTTGACATCTGTAAATACATTTGAGAAAATTACATCTTTATACTTGCTAAGAATAAAACTGTATAAACTTGCTATAGTAAGAGAAATAGCAAAGTAACTAAAAACATTTACATATCTTTTTCTTAGACCATGAATGAATCCGTCAATTACAGTATTCGGTTCAGTGAATAGATGTATGAATGTTCTTATAAATGAATTATCGAGATTAAGAAAGCGATCACTAAATTCTTGAGTTAGATTTTTAAATGTGATGCGTTTGGTTATTTTTTTAGCTCCGCAATCAGGACAAAAGGAGTAGTGATCAATCTGAAAACCACAATTTTTACAATGATTTATATTAGTTGGATAGTTGCTCATTATTGTAAATCCCTGGTTATTTTTTCAATCAATTCTTCAGGAGTTTTAAAAATTACAAACTCTCTATTTTTAACATAAGATATTTGACCTGTTTCTTCGCTTACTATAAGTGCTAGTGCGTCAGTTTTTTCTGTTATACCTATAGCCGCACGATGCCTTAATCCAAAACGTAAAGGGATGTCTCTGTCATTTGTTACAGGTAGAATGACACGAGTAGCTACGATTCTATTATCCTCTACAATCATAGCACCATCGTGTAATGGACTATTTTTATAAAAAATACTTTCTATAATCGGTGTTTTTACTAAAATATCTAGTTCATCACCAGAAGTTTTTACAAAATCCAATGAAGTATTTCTTTTAATTACGATTAATGCGCCAGTAAATGTAGTTCCCATTTTTTGACAGGCTTTCACAATGGAGCCTACGTCCGTAAGACTGTCTTCTGGAGTGTCTCTAATAAATTTTAGCTGTCTTAGAAATTTTCTTCGTCTTCCAAAATTTGTAGATCCAATCATTAATAAGAATTTTCTTATTTCTTGCTGAAAAACAACAATTAAAGCAAACATTCCCACACCAATAAACTCTCCTAAGACACTACTTAGCATTTCCATGGCTAGAAACTGCGTAAGCTTCCAAACCAAGTAAATCATTACGATACCTATAAAAATGTTAATTGCTGCTGTTCCCTTAACCAACTTATAGATATAGTATAGCAAGAGTGCCACGAGTACGATATCTAGGACATCTAATATTCTAAGGTTGATTAAATCCAAATGCGGTCTTTTTGTAAAAATAGAAAAATTAGTGAAACTCTGATTTGAAAAGCTTGAAAAAGCATCGTTTTAAAAAACTTTAAGTCTGTACTTTATATTTGTTCATTAGTGTAATACATTCCATAGCTTCTTTTACATCATGTACCCTTAAAATCGAAGCACCTTTTAGTAACGCAATAGTGTTTAAGGATGTTGTGCCATTTAAAGATTTAGATGGGTCAATTTTTAATGATTTGTAAATCATTGATTTTCTTGATACGCCTACTAGAATTGGTAACCCTTGGAGGTTGAATAAATCAAGTTTTTTTAGGAGCTCAAAGTTTTGATCGATATTTTTTGCAAAACCAAAACCAGGGTCGATAATAATATCGTTAATTCCTTCTTTTCTGGCTTCGATTATTTTTTTAGAAAAATAAAGCTGCACATCCTTAATCAGATTATCATATTGATTTAAAGATTTCATGGTTTGCGGCGTACCTTTCATATGCATCATAATATAAGGCACTTTGAGCTCTCCAACGGTTTTAATCATCTCTTTGTCTAGACTACCAGCAGAGATATCATTGATAATTGATGCACCAGCTTCTATACATTGTTTTGCAATTTTACTTCTAAAGGTATCAATCGATAAAATAATATTAGGAAACTTAGACAGAAGTAATGTAATTATTGGTAAAATTCTATTTTCTTCTTCTTCGATCGAAATATGATCTGCACCAGGTCTAGATGAATATGCTCCAAGATCTATAAAAGTAGCTCCTTCTCGCAGCATTTTTTCGGCTTGATGTAAAATCTGTGATTCGTCTTTATATTTTCCACCATCATAAAAAGAATCTGGTGTTAGATTTAAGATACCCATCACTTTTGGTGTAGAGAGATCGATTAAAGAACCTTTGCAATTAATAGTCATAGAAGAGTTTATACTATATTTTTAATGTTTATTTGGTATAATTGCCATATTAAAGCGAAATTTACGCAAAATTCAACAGTAATATGCAAGATACGTCAACACAATATGACGCGGTAATTAAGAAATGTCGTGATCTCTTCATCAACAAAATGAAAGATTACGGTAGCGCTTGGAGAATTCTAAGATTACCATCCCTTACAGATCAAATTTTTATTAAAGCGCAACGAATTAGAGGTTTGCAAGAGAATGCTGTAAGAAAAGTAGATGAGGGAGAGGTTTCTGAATTTATTGGAATCATAAATTATAGCCTTATGGCTTTAATACAGTTAGAAAAAGGAATTGCTGAACAGCCAGATTTGTCTACAGATACAGCTACAGAATTGTATGATAAACATATTGATATTACAAAAACATTAATGATGAATAAAAATCATGATTATGGAGAGGCTTGGCGTGATATGAGGGTTAGTTCACTTACTGACTTAATTATTCAAAAATTGTTAAGAGTAAAACAAATTGAAGATAATAAAGGTAAAACATTGGTTAGTGAAGGAATCGATGCGAATTATCAAGATATGATTAACTATGCAGTTTTTGCTATGATCCATTTAGGTGAAGCGAAATAATGCAGGTTTTATAAAATACTGTTAAACTAAAAGTAACAAGATGTAAACCTATTATCTTGTTCAAAATAAATTATAATTACTATTCTAATGATGAAAATACTTGTTGGTTTTTCCAGAATATTTGTAGCTGCTCTTTTCTTATTTTCAGGCTTTATTAAACTTAATGATCCTTTAGGATTCTCCTATAAACTACAAGAATATTTTAGCGAAGGTGTATTAAATATGGAGTTTTTGATTCCAATTGCTTTACTTATGGCAGTATTCCTTTGTATTTTTGAGATAATAGTTGGAATTACGTTGCTTTTAGGGTATTTGCCCAAGTTTACAGTTTGGTCATTATTGGGTATGATTGTCTTTTTTACATTTCTTACCTTTTATTCCGCATACTTTAATAAAGTTACTGATTGTGGATGTTTTGGAGATGCATTGCCATTAACACCTTGGGAATCTTTCACTAAAGATGTAATTCTATTGGTGTTTATTTTAATATTATTCTTTGGAAGAAAATACATAACGCCTATTCTACCTGAGGCTTCTCATAAGTGGATAGTATTTGTAAGTTTTACAGCCTGTTTAGCATTTGCTTATCAAGTATTAATGCATTTACCTACATTCGATTTTAGAGCATATAAAATAGGAACAAATATAGAAGAAGGAATGTCGGTTCCTGATGGAGCTCCAGAGGCAGAGTTTAAGTACTCTTGGAAGTTTGATGTAAATGGTAAAGAAGAAATTGTAACAACTAGTGGAGAATATCCGCAAGTTGATGGTAAGTATATTGGTGTAGAAACAGAAATGATTAATGAAGGATATATACCGCCTATCCATGATTTTGCTATTGAAAAAGATGGAGAGGATTATACAACAGAATTTTTAGAAAAAGAAAATGTTGTGCTTATTGTAATGTATAATTTGTCAAAAAGTGAAGGAGAAGGAATGAGCGTGATAAAAGGACTTACTGATAAAGCTATGACCCAAGGGTATGATGTAATAGGTCTTACAGCATCTTCTCCTCAAGAAGTTTCTCAGAAAAAACAACAGTATAATTTAAGTTTTGAGTTTTATAGTACTGATGAAACTGCTCTTAAAACAATTTTAAGATCAAATCCTGGAATAGTAAAATTAAATAAGGGAACCATTACTGAAAAACTGCATTGGAATGATGCTGATAAATTGGTTTTGGATAAAGTAGAACCGTCTAAACCCAAAATTAATGTAAAATTGAGATCTCAATTAGATAGTATTGCTAAACTAGACCAAAAGTTTAGAAGACTAATGCAAGCTAAGACAGTAGAGGAGCGAGATAGTATTGCTAAGTTAGTTGGAGCAACAGAAAAGGAAGTAACTACGGATCTATGGCAGCAACAGAGCGCAATAGATTCTTCAAATACAGTTTTTATAGAACAAGTTTTTAAAAAACACGGATATCCTGGTAAAAGTTTAGTGGGAGAACCGACCAATAAAACCGCTTGGTTTGTGATTCAGCATTCTAATAAAATAAATGAATACCTTCCATTGATTAAAAAAGCTGGAGAAGAAGATGAAATTCCTTTTAGGTTAGTAGCTATGATGGAAGACCGGCATCTAATGAGTATTGGTGAAGAACAAGTTTATGGTACTCAGGGAACGACATTAAATCATAATACAAATACACCGGTCAAGATTATTTGGCCGATAAAAGATGCTGAAAATGTTAATCAACGCCGAAAAGATGCTGGATATAATACTACAATAGAGGAATATGCTAAAAGATTATATGGAGATACTTTTGAATATAAAGTCTATACATTAGAAGAGGTCGAAAAGTTGAAAGAAAAGACAAATTAGTAATGACTAAATACTTCTATAAATTTGGGTATGCATTACTTACTTTATTAGGAGTAATTACTGTTATATTTCTTCTGTTTACTATTCTTCCCGGAGATCCGGCGCAAATGATGATGGGACAGAATGAAAATAAAGAACAATTAGACATTATTAATAAAAAATATGGCTTTGATCTTCCTTTGAGTACACAATATCGATATTATCTTAATGATCTTTCGCCTGTTTCATTTCATAGTATAGACGAAAATGATTTTTCATTTTTTGATACTGAAAAATATACAGGCTTTTCATTATTTACAATTGGTAAAACAAAAACAGTTTTTAAGTACCCTTATCTAAGAGAGTCCTTTCAGAAGAACGGTAAAAAAGTAAGTCAGGTGATTAAAGAAACCTTGCCAAATACTGCAGTACTTGCTGTGTCTGCTATTTTAATAGCTATATTTCTGGGGATTTCTATGGGTATTGTTAGTGCATTAACTAAGGATCAATGGGCAGATCGATTAATTCAATTGGTAAGTACTATTGGTATGAGTGTACCTTCTTTCTTTAGTGCTATTATTTTTGCTTGGTTGTTTGGCTATGTTTTACACGAATATACCAATCTTAATATGACAGGAAGTTTATATGAAGTAGATGATTTTGGAGAAGGAACTTATATTCAATGGAAGAATTTAATATTGCCTGCTATAGTTCTTGGAGTGAGACCATTAGCAGTAGTTACTCAGCTAATGAGGAATTCATTATTAGAAGTCATGAGTCAGGATTATATACGTACAGCTAAGGCAAAAGGCTTATCGTTGTTTCAGGTAATTAAAAGACATGCGTTAAAAAATGCATTAAATCCGGTAGTGACAGCTATTTCTGGTTGGTTTGCATCAATGTTAGCGGGAGCCGTTTTCGTAGAATATATTTTTGGTTGGAACGGCCTTGGCAAAGAAATAGTAGATGCATTAAATACATCAGACCTTCCTATTATTATGGGAGCCGTTATCGTAATCTCTTCTGTATTTATCTTAATCAATATATTTGTAGATCTTATATATAGATGGCTAGATCCTAGAATAAGGGTGTAAGTATCTTATTTAGAATTATAACCAAATAAAAACCACACACATAAATTAAAATTAATGAGAACAAAAATTGTAGCAGGAAACTGGAAAATGAATAAAAATCTTGCGGAGACAGGAGTTTTACTTTCAGAATTAAAGGCAAAATTTCAAGATTTACCAGAAGCTAAAATAATCGTAGCTCCGACCTTTACAAATCTTTATTACGCTTTCGAAGAACTTAAAGAAGTTGATATCGATGTAGCGGCACAAAATATGTATCAAGCAGAAAGCGGTGCATTTACAGGAGAGATTTCTGCAGACATGTTAAAAAGTGTAGGTGTAGAAACAGTTATACTTGGTCATAGTGAGCGTAGAGCTTATTTTGGAGAAACAGATGAATTGTTAGAAGAGAAAGTGAATACAGCGTTGAAGCATAAAATGACTATTATCTTTTGTTTTGGAGAAGAACTAGAAGATCGTAAAAGCGGAAACCATTTTAATGTAGTAGAAGGGCAATTAAAAAATGCTTTATTTAAATTAGATAATGATGCTTGGAAGCATATTGTTTTGGCATATGAGCCAGTTTGGGCGATAGGAACAGGAGAAACCGCAAGTCCTGAACAAGCACAAGAAATGCATGCTTTTATACGTAAAACTATAGGAGACGCCTTTAATGCAGAAATTGCAGAAGATGTTTCTATATTGTATGGAGGAAGTGTAAAACCTGCAAATGCTAAAGAGATTTTTGCAAAACCAGATGTAGATGGAGGACTAATAGGAGGAGCTTCATTAGACCCTGATAGTTTTGCAGCTATCGCTAATTCATTTTAAATTATATTTTTGAAAATAAATAAAAGGTATTCGTAAGTGCGAATACCTTTTTTATTAGTCAAAGTATTAACTTTGCACCCTAATTTAAATAAAGATGACAACACCTATATACATAGGCTATTATTTTAATATCACACCGTTGCAGCCCGCTACAGAAATTCTGATAGCAGAATTAGGTAATGTTGGTTTTGAGAGTTTTGTTGAAACAGAAAATGGGTTAGAGGCTTTTATTCAAAAGGAAGAATGGAAAGCGAATATTTTAGATGATATCTACATACTAAGCTCCGATGAATTCGAAATTACCTTTTCGACTAAAGAAATAGAACAGGTGAATTGGAATAAGGAGTGGGAGAAGAATTTTACTCCAATCGTAGTCGATGATACTTGTGGTGTAAGAGCACCTTTTCATGAAAAGCCAGAATTACAATATGATATCGTGATAGAACCGAAAATGTCTTTTGGAACAGGTCATCATGAGACAACTCATATGATGATTCAGCACTTACTTAAACAAGATTTACAAGATAAAAAGGTTTTGGATATGGGGTGTGGAACTGGTGTTTTGGCAATTTTAGCTGAAATGAAAGGAGCACAACCTATAGATGCAATTGATATTGATAATTGGTGTTATTTAAATACAATTGAAAACGTAGAGCGAAATAATTGTAAACACATTACCGCTTACGAAGGAGATGCTTCGTTACTACTAGATAAAAAGTATGATGTGGTGATTGCTAATATTAACAGAAATATATTGTTAAAAGATATTTCTACTTATGCCAACACATTACGTACTGATGGTGTTCTTTTGTTAAGTGGTTTTTATCAAGAGGATTTAGAGTTAATTACCAAGCAATGCAAAGACAATAATTTAGAGTTTGTTGAGTGTTTTGATAGAAATAATTGGATAGCAGCTGGTTACAGGTTAAAATAATGTGAGAGACGATAATTTTTTCTTTTCGAAATAGTATATTTGTATAAAATTAATGAGATGAGCACTCAAGAAAAGGTTTTAGAAGAAGTTTTAGAAAAAACAGTAGAACAAAATAATAATGAAATTGTTCTATATAATGATGATGTCAATACGTTTGATCATGTCATTGAAACATTAATATATACATGCGAGCATACACCAGTTCAAGCAGAACAATGTGCAATGTTAGTTCATTATAAAGGAAAATGTACGGTAAAAACAGGAGTTTACGAGGAATTAGTACCTAGATGTTCTAAGTTACTGCAAGCCGGTTTAAGTGCGGAAATTGTATAGGAAAATATATTTAAAAGAAAAATCGCTCAATAAAATTGTTTATTGAGCGATTTTTTTTTGAATAAAAACTGTTTTATGATTTTAACCTAATAATGATCGAGTTTGAATCATTTTTGTGATTGTATCATTCGTAGAAAAAATCGTTTTACACTAAATATATGTAGAGTTTTAGTCATTTTTTACTGGAAAAAGAGTGTTGGTTCTCTGATAGGGCTATATATCCTAGGTGCGCTAACAGGTAATGATGCAACAACTGGAGAGTTTAATGGAAATGATATAGCTGCCTGAAAATATTTTCATTAAAATTTTAGAATAGTTGTAATTGCTATATTAAGATAATAAAAGTGCAATTTCCGTTAGGTTTTTATTATTGTAAATTATTCATAATGTTCTTATTGAAAATATTACTCTCTATTTTTTTAAAAAACAAGTGCTAAAGCCGATATTAATTTTTTTTTAACACTTTTTAGTTGAAAATTTATAATATGAAAGAAAAAGACTACATTTTTCATAAAAAATAAAATACTTATGAATTCTTTAACATCTCTTATATTATCATAATTTTTTGCTTAATCGCTAAGTTGAGTGTTAATTTTAAATATGCATTTAATCGGTTTTATTGTGTAATTTAAGGATATGTATTTGTTATTAATTACACTGCTTTATTGAATTAAATATATGTATTTGCCTTATTATTAGAGGATTATTTAAATTTTTAACTGATATTTTAAAAAAATTATCATATCTTCAACCCGCTTAAAATTTAAAAAGGTTCAAAGCTTTGCTAAATTAAATGCAGGCAAAATAAATTCTGTTGAAGATTTATTTTGTTAATAGTAACTACACAAACTCAACTTTTTAAAAATGAAGAAAATCAAAGTATTAGCGCTTTGCGCTATCGCGGCTGGTGTAATCACATCTTGCCAAAAAGACGAAATTAATAACGAAACACAACCTGAAACTGCAGCATTGACAAAAGCTCATTTGGATGCACTTGCTGATGCTGGACTTAATATTGCGGATGCCGAGTATTTTACAATGGAAGGTCTTCCAGGAGACCCAGCTGTACAAGGTGTTAAAGCTTCAGATGTTTTTATTCCATTAGCAGAATTAACTTCTGGTATGCACGCATTAGGTAAAGCAGAAGACGGAGTTAATAAGCAATACAGAACTAACAATTTGGTTACTGGTTCGAATCGTAGCTTTAGAGTTGTTGGATATACAGGATCTTGTTGTGCGCTAACCAGCAAAATGAGAACTGCTTTACAATGGGCGGTTAATAATTACAATAGATTAAACACATCTCTTAACTTATCTCTTGTTTTCCAAAGTAATTTTAATAACACTGATATGGTTGTTTATAATAATGGCCGTAGTGGTGGAGGTGGATCTGCTGGATTCCCATCTGGTGGACAAGCATTTAAAAGAGTTCAGATCAATGCTGGTACGGATTCTTTTAGTACAAATGTAGTAGAGCATGTAATGACTCACGAAATTGGTCACTCTGTTGGATTCCGTCACCAAGATTGGACAACTCGTCAGAGTTGTGGACAAAATACTAATGAAGGAACTGCTGGAGTTGGAGCAATCTTAATTAACGGTACTCCAAGTTCTGATAGAGCAGATTCTATAATGTTAGCTTGTTTTGGTTCTGGAGAAGACGGAGAATTCACAAGTACAGATATTACTGCTTTAAACGCTTTATACTAAAACTAAGTATACTGTAAAAATTATATAATATAAAGGCTTTGAATCTTTTTATAAAACCATCTTGATAAAATTTCAAGATGGTTTTTTTTATGAATGATATTGAAAATAAGATTGTTATAGATTTGTTTTCTTAAATTATGGAATTGATATTTTCGTGCCTTTTTAAGGTTTTTTAATAAATTTATTTTATAGTTTCCCTGTATTTGTAATAAATTATTCAAGGTTTTTGTTGTTTCATTGAAATAAATGTATAACTTGCAGGCTGCAAAAATTTTCAAAAAAGTTCAAAGCTTTCACAAAAATATTTGCTTACAGAATAGATTTTAAAACGGATCTATTCTGTAATAATACACAAACTCAACAATTTAAATGAAAAAATTAAAATTTTTAGCGCTTTGCGCTATGGCTGCGGGTGTGGTTACATCTTGCCAAAAAGACGAAATCACAAATGATGAACAACCAGTTTCATTAGAATTAAGTAAAGATTTACAGGATAAAATATGGGCTACAGGAGTTAATCCTGGTAATGCTACTATTGAAAAGATTACTCTTCTTAATGGAATAGAAGAGGAATACGTTCTTTCTGGAGATATTATGATGAAACTTTCTGAGATTGAGAAAGGAAGTTATGATTTAGAAGATTCAGAAGATGGTGTTAATAAGCAATACAGAACGAATAACTTAGTTTCTACTGCTAACAGAACTATTGATATTTTAGGATATACAGGATCTGGTAATGCATTAACGAGTAATATGCAGACAGGTTTACAATGGGCTGTTAATAACTATAACAGAATTAGTACAACTTTAAACTTTAGATTAACTTTTGGAACTGATTTCCAAGCTGCTGATATGGTTGTTTATAACAATAATGGTAGCGGAGCTGGTGGTCAAGCAGAATTTCCAGAAGGAGGAAGACCAGGAAAGTTTATCCAAATCTTAAATGGAACTGGAACTTTCGGTGGAAGTAACGTAAATAATGTTAATGAGCATGTAATCGGACACGAAATAGGTCACGCTCTAGGTTTTAGACATACTGATTATGCTCGTAGAAGATGTGATAACAGTAACGAAGGAACTGCTGGTAGTATCGGAGCAATTAACATTCCTGGTACACCTACTGCAAATCAGTGGGGTCAGAGCGGTTTAGATTCAGGTTCATTAATGATCTCTTGTTTTGACGGTAGTGAAGATGGAGAATTTAGTAGCTTTGACATCGTAGCTTTAGAATATCTATACTAATAATAAATTATAGTATAAAATAAAGCTTTGAACTTTTTATAAACCATTCCAAACTTGTTGTTTGGGATGGTTTTTTTGTTTTAAAAATCTATTCGAAAAGATACATTAGGTGTAATTCCGGCAGAAAAGGTGTTTACTTCTTGCAGTAAATAAGTGTTATTATCAAATCTAACACTATATGTTCGATTTAAAGTATTCTCTCTATCATAGAGATTAAATAACGACAAACCAATTTTGCTTTGCCAAGCATCATCTTTTGATAAATTAAATTTATAAGAAGCAGAAAAATCTAGACGATGGTAAGTATCTAATCGATCACTATTAACTTCTCCATAGTCAATAAGAATGAATTCATTAGTTTCTATAATACCTAAAGCAGGAGTATAAGGTCGACCTGTTCTTGCAGTCCATCCTAATGAAAATTCGAAATTATTCCATTGATAGCTGTGTATCCAAGATAAGTAGTGTTTAATGTCAAAATTACCTCGAAAATATTGGTTGTCATTTACATTTTCAAATCTGAAATCTTGATCTGTATATGAATACCCAACCCAAGTTCTATAATTTTTTATTCTTTTTTTGATTAATACGTCTATTCCAAAAACCTTACTTGATCCTGTTTCTAAGTCTAGAACCCCATTAAAACCATTAGCAAATGAAGTAAGTCCGCTTGTGGATTTATGATATCCTTCGATATCAATATACCAGTCGTTTTTGTTAATAGTAAATCCAGTAGATATTTGATCACTACTAAGCATGGATACAAACTCTGAATCTGCCAATAACCATATTTGATTATCTAGGTTAAAATCATTCGGTAAATAATTAGATATTTGACTAATTACTTGGTTTTTTCTTTCAGCTGCTAACTTTGTTATGATATTTTTTGATAGGTTCACCTCTAAGTTTATTCGAGGTTCCCAGTATGTTTTATTAAGAACAGAGAAATAATTACCTCTAACTCCGGCACTTATTTTAAGTTTCTCATTAGCATTAAATTTATATTCTCCAAATATGGCGTGGGTAATATTACTATTACTTTCATCAAAAGAAAAATTGTCAAAAGAATAGTCAGCATTATATGCTACATCATTGGTTGAAAAATCATAGCCAGAAGCAAAACTGTGTTTAGTATTTATTGTCCAATTAGTATGAATAGAGGCACCAGAGTCTCTAATTGTATTCTCCTCTACTATATTGTTATCAAAGAACAGAAACCCATCAATACTTGCTCTAGATTCTCTTAATCCGTTATAGTTAAAATCATAATTAGAAAAATAAATATTAGCCGAATGAGAAAAACTATTGTTCCATTTTTTATCCCATTTTATATTAGCTCCTTGATTTACAAATTCTAAATTGTCTTTTTGGATTTCATCAAATGGTTCACTAAATCCTTGGATGTTTTTAATATTAAGTGTGTAGTTGAGGTCATTGTTTGTAAAAATAGAACTAATTATTAATTTGTCATCTTTAGATAAGTCTAGAATTGCTTTGACGGTTAGATCAGTAAAATAAAATACATTTTCATTTTCTACAGTTTCTTGATCCAATTTTTGATTGTCTACAAAAAATCGAATACTTTGGAAAGCTCGATCAGAATAGCTGCGAAATGTTGATGTTTCGATAAAGTCAGTAAATGCTCTTCTTGCCGATACAATCACGCCAAAATCATCATCAATAGGAGCTTCGATATATGCATCAACGTTAGTCATATTAAAACCAAAACCAAAGCCAAAGTCTTTTGGAACCTCATTTTTGGATTCGATATCTACAACTCCAGAAATTCTATTTCCATATTTAGCTTCAGTACTACTTCTATAAAGTTTAATATTTTCTGTTATGTACGGATTGAAAATGGATAATAAATCAAAAAAATGACCTGAACTATACATTTTTATTCCATCCCATAAAATCAAATTATGATCAGGTGTGCCACCTCTAATATGTAATCCAGAAGCGGTTTCGGTAGGGCTTTGAATTCCAGGAAGAAACTGAAGTGTTTGTAATACATCGGGTTCTACTAGTCTTGGTAAAATACCTAGTTTACTAGGGTCTATATTTACTGCACTACTAGCTCCTTGTCTTGATATTCCAGAAGTCACATACTCCGTAATTACTACTTCGCCTAATTGGAAATCATCTTCGGATAGTAGTATTTTAATACAATCACTATTTTCTAATTCTTTGGCAGTAAATTGTCTGTTTTTGTAGCCTAAAAACTGAATGTTAATAGTGTCATTGGGGCTTGATAAGAATAATTGAAAATAACCTTTATGATTTGATGTTGTAGATTTGGCTTGGCTTTTATTATTAATAAAAGCTTCGGACAACGATTCTTTTGTTAAATTGTCTAATAAATACCCGCAAATTGAAATTTTTCCTTTTTGATTCTTTTTCCTTATTACATAATACCTGTCATTGATTTTTTCAAAAAGAATAGAGGTTTGAGATTCAATCTCTTTAAGAACTTCTTCTAGAGATGTTATTTCAGTAATGTTGATTGATTCGTTTTTTACTATTTCAGGATTAAAGGAGAATTTAATTTCATTAGATTTTTCTAAGATTTTTAAAAACTCTTGTAGTGATATGTTTTCATATCTTTTGTTGACCGTAGTTTGAGAAAAACAGTTAATATATATAAGTACAAAAAAAGATAAAAAAAAAGATTTCATTTATTCCTTAACGAGAACTATGTGGTTTTCGTTGTTAAAAGTATATGAAATTTCCATAGGAACAAAGATTGTTTTTAAAGCTAGTTCAATATCATTGTGATTGTAGCTACCTGTAAAACGCTTATCTTGATTAATGCTTTTCTTGTCAAAAGAAATTTTAAACTGATTTTCTAAAGATTGTATTACTTGTTTTAGGGGAGTGTTTGTAAACGTAGTTTCTCCAGACATCCAGCTAGGCTCTGTTATTTCGGTTTCCCAATTTTCAACTATGTTATCCGAAACTCTAAAGGCTTTTCCTTTGGTAAGAATGACTTCTTTAGTAGTATTATGCCCTATAGCTTTTACCTTACCTTCAGAACATATTACCTCAAAATAATCTTTTTGTGCATTAACATTAAATTGTGTCCCTAATACTCTAACCTCTCCGGATTCAGTTTCTACAACAAAATTAGATCCTTTTTTAACTTTAAAAAAAGCTTCTCCTACCAGAGTAACTTTTCTTTGGTTTTCCCAATCTGATTTTTTGAATTTTAATTCCGATTTCGAATTTAAAACTACTTCAGATCCATCTAAAAGTTCAATGGTGATTTGTTCTCCGTAATCCGTAGCATGAGTAGTAGTGTTGTCAAAGAAAAAAAACAGTCCAATAAGAGCTAACAAGGCAGCAGCAGCACCATAAGTCCATCTAGTAATAAAAGTTCTTACTTTCGGTTTTTCTTGTATTTCATTTTTAATAGTGGTAAAAATTTCCTTTTTGTTATAACTAGGAGATTGTAATTTATCTATTTTATCAAGAATAGTGATATATTTTTGATAATCTTCCGATTTTTCAAATTCCGCTTTCTCCTTGTCATTTAGATCGTTATTTAACCATCTTGCCAAAAATGTTTCGTCTGAATATGGATTTTTCATTAATTTTCTTCTACTTCGTTTATGCTTCCTTATTTATTAACAGGCTTATACTATATTACCCTACAAATGATTACAAAATATCTCCTAATTTTTGTCTTAAGCTTAATAAAGCATAATGTATTCGCTTTTCTATAGCTTTAACGGAAACTCCCGTAATTTCGGCAATTTCTTTATATGATTTTTTATCGATTCGTGATAATAAAAATGTTTCTCTTTGTTTTTCGGGCAGGCTATCTATTGCATTATTAAGCTTAACCATAAACTCTTTTTCTTCAATAATAAACTGAGGATCTTGATTGTTAAGATCAGAATGAGGTCTTTGTTCATACCTCAGAACCACCTTTTTATGAGCAATATGATTTAATAAGTTGTTATTTGCTACTGTATATAAATAAGATTTAGCTTTGAAAAAAACTACTTTTTTACAGTTCTTCCATAACTTTATAAATGCATCTTGTATTATATCTTCTGCTAAATCAATATCTCCACATTTATAATAAATAATATTCCGCAGTGACTCAGAACAATCATCAAAGATTGATTCAAAATTTTTTTCATCACAAACAGATTTCTTTTCCATATATTTTTCGAAGATATTTATTTTATTGATATATCAAAACAGAATATAGTTTACTCTCTAAAAAATAGTACTCTATCTTTTAAGAAACACATTTTATGACTTTTAATTTTATCTATTAATGAGAAAATTATGATATTTCAATTGAAACAGTATATTTAACTGATTATCAATATATTTTTAGTTTGTGATTTTAAAAAAAAATAGAGTATGTTAGCGAGGTAAAAAAAACAGTAGAAAAAGTAGGGTTTTATCTTTTTTACTTGTTTATTATAGAAGTAACTCAACAAAATTTGTTAAAATGAAAAAAATTATTCTTTTAGTTGTAGCATTATCTTTCTCTTATTTGGGTAGTGCTCAGTTTAATTCAAAGGCTCCTTGGATGAAGGAGTTAAATGCGCAAAAAAAGTCATCCGGGACAGATGAACCTCTAAAGTTTCAGGAAATTGTAGATGCGTTTAATGAGTATTGGAAGGATAAAGATTATACCAAAAAAGGTTCTGGATATAAGCCTTTTAAAAGATGGGAAGATTTTTGGAAAGACTGTTTAAATGATGATGGAACTCTTATGACTGCGAAACAGATATGGGATTCTGGATTACAAAAAAAAGCATTACAAAGTAAAATGGTTGATGATAGTAATTGGGTGGCATTAGGGCCAGACGATATAATTGATAGATCATTTTCAAGTGCAAATATTGGTCGTGTAAATGTTGTTATTGTAGATCCAGTTGACTCTAATAAATATTATGCAGGAACACCTGCTGGTGGAATATGGAGATCTTTAGACGCAGGAGCATCTTGGACTCCTTTGTCTGATGAATTACCACAGATTGGGGTTTCGGCGATTGCTATAGATCCTGTAGATACCGATATTATATATATCGGAACTGGTGATGATGATGCTAACGATACCGTTAGTGTTGGAGTCTTGAAATCAACGGATGGAGGTCAGACTTGGAATACAACAGGATTAAATTTTACAGTATCTAGTGCTAATAACATTAGTGAAATATATTTAGATCCAACTGATAGAAATAAAGTATTCGTTTCTACAAGTAGAGGATTTTATAAGTCGATTAATGCTGGGACTAGTTTTGTTAGGGTTTTTAATTCAGACTTAAATGATATGAAATTAAAGCCTGGAGATTCTAACATCATTTATGCTGTTTCGGATTCACAAGTTTTTAAATCTGTGGATAATGGAGATTCTTTTTTAACTATCTCTAGTGGATTGCCACTTTCAAGTACGAATACAAGATATGCTATTGATGTAACACCAGCTGATCCTAATTATGTTTATGTATTAAGTGCAGGAGCTGGTAGTGCTTTTCAAGGGTTGTATAAATCAACTGATAGTGGTACTACATTTACAAAAACTGCTACTACTGAAAATGTTTTCGGAGCAGGACAGGCTTGGTATGATATGGCGTTGGCTGTTTCTGATACTGATGCTGATGAGGTTTATACAGGAGAGTTGGATGTTTGGAAATCAACAGACGGAGGTGATAATTTCACTCAGGTTAATAACTGGTCGGTAAGAACAGCATCTTATACGCATGCGGATATTCACTTTTTAAGATTTTTTAATGGAGAATTGTATTGTGGTAGTGACGGAGGTATTTTTAAATCTACTAATGGTGGAACGACTTTTTCTGATCTAACGCAAAAAATGCAAATAGGACAGTTTTATGAGATAGCAGTTTCTAAAGCTAATGGAAAATCTAAGAAAATGGCTGGAGGTTTGCAGGATAATGGAAGTTTTGGTTTAACAACCTCTGGAGAATGGAATGTTTATGGAGGCGGTGATGGAATGGATGCGGCTATCGATCCTAATAACGATAATAATTATTATGGTTTTATGCAAAATGGTCAGAATCTTTGGATATCTACTAACGGTGGATTAACTCAAACTGCAAGAGTTGCGCAACCATCAGGTTCAACAGGAAATTGGATAACTCCTCTTTTAATGAATAAAGAAAGTGAGTTATATGCTGCTTATAATGCTATTTATAGATTAGATGGTAATGCTTTTACTCAGGTTTCCCCTAATTTCACAGGGAGTTCTGACACTAGAAACAGAATAGATCAATTTGAAATAGACCCTTCAAATTCTGATATTATGTTTGCTACAATTAATGAAACAATGTGGAAAAGTATAGATAGAGGTCTAACTTTTTCTGAAGTTGAAACTTTTGCTCTATCTGTTACTTCTGTAACGGTACATAGTAGTGATAGTAATATTGTTTATGTTACTACTTCTGGGAGATCAGGTAAAGTGTATGTATCTAATAATGGAGGGGAAGATTTTACTGATATAACAGGAGATTTACCAAGTATTCCTAAGCTTGTTATTAAACATCAAGATTTACATTCAGATAATCCCTTATTTGTAGGTACCTCTACTGGTGTATATAGAACAGATGATACTACTCCTGGCGTATGGGAAGCATTTGATAATAATTTACCAAATGTTCCTGTTAGGGATTTAGAAATTAATGTAAACGATGCCAATATTACGGCGGCTACTTATGGTAGAGGTGTTTGGCAATCAACAATACCAGTTGAATTAGCACAAGATGATATTCGTTTAGTAGCAATCAATTCTCCAGGAACAGAAATTAATTGTGGAGCAATATCTCCATCATTTACTGTTAAGAATAATGGAGTAAATCCAATTTCTTCAATTGCTATAGAATATATTGTAGATGGTAATTCTAATACAACTTCTTGGACGGGTAATATTAATTCTAACGAAACAGCAATTATAGACTTACCTGAAATGAATTTAGATTTAGGAATTCATAGTATAAGTGTTATCGCTTCGGTTACTAACGATACTAATGATGGTAATGATTCAATTGAAGTGAGTTTTAATACAAATAGTAGTTTTGATATCGCTCAAGGAGTTAATGATTTTGAGGATAGTGAAGATGAGTTGTTAACTAGTGGAGGTGTTTTATGGGAGCGAGGAGTTCCTGCTGGAGCTATTTTAAATACAGCTGCTTCTGGACAGAATGCGTACGCAACGAATTTGGATGGTAATTATATTGATGGTACAACCAGTTATTTAGTTTCTAATTGTTATGATATGACAACTGTAGGAGATAATCCTGTTCTTAAATTTAATATGGCATTTGATATTGAATTAGATTGGGATTATATCAATGTTGAGTATTCAACTGATGGGGGAGCTGTTTGGAATATTTTAGGAACTGCTAGTGACCCAAATTGGTACAATAGTAATACTGCGGTTAATTTAAGTAATTGTTCTACTTGTCCTGGAGCTCAGTGGACTGGAAGAGATGCTACTATGAAAGAATATAGTTATGATTTATCTGCTTTTTCAAGTGAAAATAATTTCGTTTTTAGATTTAACTTCGTATCAGATGGTGCAGTTAATAATGAAGGAGTAGTTATTGATGATGTAATAATTGAAGGTAATACATTAAGTGTTGGTGAATTTGAAAATACTCCTGTGTTGAGTCTTTTCCCAAATCCTTCTAGCGATGTGTTTAATATCCAGTGGAGAAATGCTAATAATGTATCATATACAGTTACAGATTTAGCTGGAAAATTAATTGCTTCTAGAAACGCGGTTAGTTCTTCTGAAAATACTACACAAATTAATTTATCTGGTTTTGCGAAAGGAATGTATTTCTTAAATGTAAATTTAGATGGCGTAGAAGAAACAATGAAGCTTATTAAGAACTAAGTATATTAATGATTTAGAAATAAAATTTCTAAAGCTGTTATAATTTTACAAAGGCTACCAGATTTTATTATCTGGTAGCCTTTTTGTTTAAGATGATTCGTTATCAAATTTTTATCGATATCATTATTTAATATAAAAGTTAAAATATATTATTAGATTAAATGTTGTGAGGTTTTTTATTTAATATCGGAAATATTAGTTTCCTCTTAATGAATAATAAAATACCTAAAATTAGGTATGATATGCTTTTTAATCCGTACCCTATGGTAAATTGATAATATGCGCCTGATGGAATACCTCCACCTGGTTCTATGAGAATTAAAGCATTCAAAAATATTCGAATGACACTATAGCAAATAATCAGGATGCTCCAGTACTTTATGATTTTTTTTAAAGTTTTTTTCTGATTTAAAAAAATATAACCAAAAGGTAATAGGAAAATAATACTGAGCAATAATGGGTAATATAAACCTATAATCGTGTACTCTAATCCTTTGTTAAGGATGAGTATAAAACTAATTAGTAATAGTATTTCGTATATATTATATTTTACAAACTTTTTTGATGATTTCATTGCACAAGGGATCTAAAAATTTGAAAAATGAATTCTGTAGATGATGCTAAATACTCAAAATTTACGGTGTCATAAGTATCCATATTAGTATGGATATAAGGTGTTGTGTCTCGTTTAGCATATTCTTCTGTGATTCCAAGGGTGTTAAATCCTAAATCAATGAAAGATTGATGATCCGAGGATCCTATTTTAGTCACCTGAATAGGAATGTTATATTTTTGTGCGTTCCTCTGATATAAATTTTTTAGGATAGGTGATGGGAGTTCTATTTCAATACCAAGATTATTATCGTCATCCCAACCCATCATATCTATCGTATGAATAGAGTGTATTTCTTTACCACTATTTTTTAACATTTTGGCATATGCCTTGCTTCCTACTGTTCCATCTTCTTCTTGATCAAATAGTACCACAATAAAGTTTTTATTACGTGTTTTAAGTTGCATAAGTTTATATGCAATTGTTAAACTCAGAGTAACTCCTGTTGCATTATCAATAGCTCCAGGACAATTTCGTTCAGAATCATAATGACTTCCAAATAAGATGTATTCTTTACTTTTTGTTGTTGCAGGTAATATGGCCGATACATTGACCCCATTCATCGGTTGTAAAAACAGATCAAGAAACAGGTTTCCGTTTGTGGTTTTGTAATGATGGTTTTCGATTTTCCATCCTATTTTGGATAGATAATTAGATAAGTAGTTAGCAGTTAATTTACGTTCTTCTGGTGATGCTCTTTGTGTTATATATATGTTTTCATTTATAGGTTTTTCTCCTGTAAGTTTCATCATAATTTCTTTTTGTATTAATATCGTATCTAAGTTGTTCACCGAATCGGTTTGAGTGAAACTTAAAATTGGTATAAGAACAAGGTTATATCGTATAATTTTTAGAAGTAGTTGCTTCATATGGCGTTTGGTTTTATCCAAATGTATAAGGGGTATTTTTAATATTCTAAATATTATGACAGATACCAATAATAAGAGGGTCAATTCTTAAAGTATATATATAAAGATCAATTCATACAGTATTTTAAAGGATTCGACGATGATTTTAGCTTGTCTGTCCAATTGGTTGATTTAGAATATCAAAAACAATACTTTTGATAGATGTTTCGACCTTTTCTTAGATATTACCAAATTATAATTCCTCTTTTAGTGATAATTATCTCTTTGATTGGAATGGTTCGATTTAAGAGATTAGGAGAAATGTCTCGACTGGAGATTCATGACTATTATTTTCGTGTATTTCAGCTTGTGTTTTTTCTTTCTATTGCGTTTTTTGTAGTGCGCTGGGTCTTTAATCTTTGGAAAGAATACCAGGCGTTAAAGAATGATAAAAATGAAGCAGAACTTATGCTCTTGAAGAGTAAGATAGACCCTCATTTTTTCTTTAATACATTAAACAATTTATACGGTTTAGCTATAGAAAAATCTGATCAAGCTCCAGAAGTAATATTAAAACTTTCTGAAATCATGCGATATACTATTTATGAAGGAGAACATAAATACGTAACGTTAAAAAAGGAAATTGAATATCTAGAGCAGTATTTAGAAATTCATAAATTACGATACAAGAAGCAAGTTGATATTTTTTTTGAACAGAAAATTGATGATGATCAAGTAAAAATAGCCCCTTTAATGTTTATCATTTTATTAGAGAATGCCATAAAGCATGGAGCCGAAAGTATGGTCGATAGTGCATACATTAGTATAAATCTTACTGTTATGGGAAGTGATGTGTGTTTTGGAATAGAAAATAATTTTAAGTCCAGAACTGAAAAAGTAACGGGTATTGGTTTGAAGAATTTAAGAAGAAGATTACAGTTACTGTATCCTAAAAGACATGAATTAGTAATGAGATCTAGCGATACTGTATACGAGGCAATACTTAAAATTAAAATATGATTAGATATATCATTTTAGATGATGAGCCAATTGCGCATCGCATAATAGAAGGTTTTTCGCAAAAATTAAATCAACTAAAAAAAGTAGGGAACGCTTATGATGCTTTTGAAGCTATTACTATGCTGCAAGAAAATAGTGTAGATCTTTTGTTTTTAGATATAAATATGCCTGAGTTAAGCGGATTCGAATTTTTGAAAACTCTTTCTAATGCACCTAAAATAATTGTTACTTCTGCGCATAAAGAATTTGCTTTAGAAGGATACGAATTTGATATTACTGATTATTTATTAAAACCATTTTCTTTTGAGCGATTTCTAAAGGCTGTTAATAAAGTAATTCTTTTTAAAAAGAATGAGATATACATAAAAGGTCCTGAAAAGAATCAATATATATTTATTAAATCAGGTAAGAAACAATATCAAATATCTTTAGATGATATTCTTTTCATTGAAGCTTCTGGGAATTATAGTAAAGTTTATTTAATAGATGAAATGGTTCTTACATTACGTAAAATTTCAACTTTCGAGAAAGAGTTACCAGTTAGATTTCTGAGAGTTCATAATTCCTTTATTGTATCTAAAAATAAGGTAAACGCTATAGAAGGGAATAAAATCATAATAAACGATCATAACGTTCCAATTGGTCAAACTTATAAGAGTACTATAAGTAGATTGTTTACTTCTGGAGGTAATCAATTATAATTATTTTAGAGGCGAATTGAGTTTTATAAGGCTTATTGAGTACTGTTTTTTAGTATTGGCGCATCAAAACCATTTGATTTAAGCTGTTCATATTTTTCAGGATCGAACTGATATAAAAATGCACCTTTTTTAGATGAAGATTTATCTTTTTTCTCTGTGTTTTTTAATAAATCTAATGATAATATCTTTTTTCTGAAGTTACGTGCATCAAATTTTTTTTGAAAAATTTCTTCGTATAATAATTGTATTTGAGGCAAAGTAAAGTTATTAGGCAGTAGTTCGAATCCTAACGGGAAAAATTTAGCTTTATTCCTTAATCTTTCTAGTGCATCGGCAACCATAGTATTGTGATCCAATATAAGATTAGGTAATTCATTTAATGGGAACCAAAATGCTCCGTGTTTCTCAACTAGATCCTTATTGTCTTGATCTATTCGGATCAAAGCATATTGTGCTATACAAATACATCTAGCTCCAGGATCTCGATGTATGTCTGAGTATGTTTTCAGTTCTTCAGTAAAAATTTGTTCTAGGCCTGTAATGTCTTTTAAAATTCTATTAGTTGCTTGATCCGAGTTTTCATCAGATCTAACAAAACTACCAATTAATGACCAAGAACCTCTCAAAGGCTCAATTTCTCTCTTAAAAACTAGAAGTTTTAAGATTCCATTGTCAAAACCAAAAATAATACAATCGATAGCAACAAATATTTTCTCTTTGTTCTCATACCATCGATTCTGTTGATTTTTAGCAAAATCCATAAAAATATTATTGATAAACATAATAAATGTATTTTTTACATTTATTATATTTGTTACTTAAATTTGATATCGCTATCATGAACAAAGAAAACAATTTTAATCCTGAGATCATAGTTGATTCTCCGGGACGTATAAACTTCATTGGCGGACATACTGATTATAATAATGGATTTGTACTTCCTGCAGCAATTGATAAAAAAATAAAATTTGAATTTAAAAAGAACGGAACAACCAATATTTGCAATGTTCAAAGTAAAAATTATAATAAATTTCTTGTTGTTGATCTTGCTAAAATCAAACCTAGTACAGAAGGTTGGGAGAATTATATTCTAGGAGTATTACAACAATTATTAGATCGATCAGATCGTGTTAGAGGATTTGATTGTATTATAAGTAGTGAATTACCTATAGGATCTGGATTAAGTTCTTCTGCGGCTTTAGAATGTGGATTAGCCTATGGAATTAATCAATTGTTTGATCTTAGATTATCTAAATTAGAAATAGCTCAATTAAGCAGAGATGCAGAACAGGAATATGTAGGAACTAAATGTGGAATTATGGATCAATATGCCTCTGTTTTTGGCGAAGAGAATATGGTGTTGTTTTTAGATTGTCTCTCATTAGAATATCAGTTGATTCCTATGCAGTTAACCGATTATAGAGTTTTAATTATCAATACTAATGTAGAGCATAACCTTTCTACCAGTCACTATAATAAGCGAAGTGAAGAATGTGAAGAAGGAGTTGAGGTCATTAGAGAAAAATACAACTCAGTTTCTTCTTTAAGAGGAGTGACACTAAGTATGTTGGAAGAAGTAAAGGAATTTATGTTACCTATTGTATATCAAAGATGTTTGTATATCATTCAAGAAAATGAGCGCGTACAAAAGGCAGCAGAATATTTAAAAAATAACAATCTTAAAAGTTTTGGAGAGTTACTATATCAATGTCATAAAGGGTTAAGATATCAGTATGAGATTAGCTGTAATGAGTTGGATTTTTTGGTTGATTTTTCTAAAGAGAAAGACTTTGTTTTAGGTTCTAGGATGATGGGTGGAGGTTTTGGTGGATGTACCATTAATATTATACAGAAAGATTTTGTAGAAACTTATATAAAAGAGATAAGTCAGGCTTACGAAGATGAGTTTAATATAAAATTAGATGCTTTTCAGGTAGCACCTAGTAAAGGAACAAATCATCAGCTGCTTACTATTCAAGAAAATAGATGAAATGAAAGAGGTTATAAATAATAATCCACACAGAAGGTATAATATATTGACAGGAGATTGGGTATTAGTGTCTCCACATAGGACCAAAAGACCATGGCAAGGAAAGCAAGAAGCTGTAATTGTAAGTAAAACGGCTTCTTATGATAAGACTTGCTATTTATGCCCAACAAATACAAGAATGAGTGGTGATAAGAATCCAGATTACAAAGATCCTTTTTCTTTTGTAAATGATTTTTCTGCATTATTATCGGATACTCCAGAACAAAATTATGATAACGGTCTTTTGCAAGGTAGTTCTGAGCGAGGAATCTGTAAAGTGGTTTGTTTTTCACCTGATCATTCATTGACATTGCCTTTGATGAAAGAAGAAAACATACAAAAAGTAATTAAACTATGGAAAAAGGAATATAAAGAACTAGGAGAACTGCCCTATATTAATCATATACAGATATTCGAAAATAAAGGAGATGTTATGGGATGTAGTAATCCCCATCCACATGGTCAAATATGGGCTCAAGAATCCATCCCGCTGGAATCTTCTAAAAAGACAAAACAGCAGAATGAATATTGGGATAAACATCAAAAAAGTTTGTTGCTATCTTATCTAGAACAAGAACTAGAGATGAAAGAAAGAATAATCTCCGAAAATGAGGATTTCGTTTCTTTAGTTCCTTATTGGGCAGTGTGGCCATATGAAACTTTAGTATTGCCAAAAAGACATATACAGAATTTAAATCAATTAACAGAAGAAGAGATTGTCTCTTTTGCGAGTATTATTAAAGATTTAACGATTAGGTACGATAATTTATTTAACGTTAGTTTTCCGTATTCTGCGGGCATTCATCAATCTCCTACTGATCAAAATAGCCATCCAGAATGGCATTTTCATATGTCATTTTATCCACCTTTATTGCGGTCAGCAACTGTAAAGAAATTTATGGTGGGATATGAGATGTTTGCAGATCCGCAACGTGATATAACGGCAGAACAAGCAGCAGAAACGCTAAGGTCTTTGCCTTCTGCACACTTCAGTAATAGGTAACGTTAGATACTTGATGTAATTTACGTAAAGAATATAATTTTGACTATTTCTGATTTCTATTTAAAAAGAAAAAGTGTTTGTTAGGAGTGTTGTTTTTATAAAACATATGACGGTTATTTCTTTACTATTTTTACTACAACAGATTTACTAATTGGAGTATTGCTTTTATCTGCATAATGGTTATGCGGTACCAAGATGTTTGTTTCCGGAAAGTAAGTAGCGATATTTCCTTTTGGGATGTTATAAGGTATTATTTTGAAATTTTCGGCTTTTCGAGTTATAGTATCATATGTACTTGTTAGATCGACAATTTCTAATGGAATAAAACCAAATTCTTTTATATCATCCGAGTTCATTAATACCACTCTTCTTTCATTAAAAATACCACGATATCGGTCATTCATTCCGTAAATGGTAGTGTTAAATTGATCGTGAGAACGTATGGTCATCATCAGAAATTCATCTTGCTGTAGCTGATGAGTAGGTAAGGAGCAGTTACTAAATTGTGCTTTTCCATTAGGTAATTTACTAAAATCTAATTTGCGCACATTGTTTGGTAAGTAAAAACCTGACCCTTTGGATTTTTCTTCTAATCCTTTAAAATCACTAATAACTTCTTCTAACTTTGTTCTAATAGAAGTGTAATCAGTACTTAAATTTAGCCAATCTACTGGATGATTTTCTTTAAAATATGCATGTGCAATGCTTCCAACAATTTCAGGTTCACTTTTCAGGTTTTCAGAAGGTGGTTGTAGCATCCCTTTTGATCTATGTACTTTACCCATACTGTTCTCTACAGTAAAAAACCTAGGTTTTCCGTCTTTTTGATCAAATTCAGATCTTCCTAAGGTTGGTAGAATCAATGATGTTTTACCTGCGGTTGTATGTGTACGGTTTAGTTTGGTACTTACCTGTACAGTTAATTCACAATTTTGTAACGCATCTGCTGTATATTGCGTATCAGATACTGCGGAGACAAAATTTCCTCCTAAAGCAAAAAAGACTTTAGCTTTCCCTTCATGCATAGCTTTTATTGAGTGTACAGTATCTAATCCTTCTTTAGTAGGTGGTGTAAACCCAAAAACTTTTTCGACCGCATCATTAAATGCTTTTGATGCATGATGCACGATTCCAACAGATCGATCTCCTTGCACATTGCTATGACCTCTAACAGGGCATGTTCCTGCTCCTGGTTTTCCAAGACTTCCTTTTAATAATAATAAGTTTACGCATTCCTTGATGTTTTCAACTCCATTCTTATGTTGAGTAAGCCCCATTGCCCAACAAATAATGATTTTTTGTTTATTTGCTAATAAGTTTACCACCTTATCTATTAATGAAACTGAAACTCCAGATTGTTTAATGAGCTCGTTTTCATCGAAACTCTGTAGATGTTCTAAAAATGATTGATAACCTTGTGTGTAAGTTTGAATAAAATCATGATCGAATATATCATTAGTTTCCTGATCTAACGCGGCAAGTTTTATTATAATAGCTTTTAGCAGTGCTACATCTTGATTTATTTTTACCTGTAAGTGGATATCGGTTAGTGCTTCACCACCAGCTATAATACCTTTTATTTCCTGAGGATTTTTAAACCGGATAAGTCCTGCCTCTTCAAGTGGGTTTATACTTATGATTTTACCACCTTGCTCTTTGCATTTTTGTAATGCTGATAGCATGCGAGGATGATTAGTACCTGGATTTTGCCCAAGTACCATAATTATTTCAGCTTTTTCAAAATCATCTAAAGTAACGGAACCCTTACCAATTCCTAAAGTTTCTTTTAGTGCTACTCCACTTGATTCGTGACACATATTAGAACAGTCAGGCATATTATTAGTACCAAAAGCTCTTATAAAAAGCCCGTACAAAAAGGCAGCTTCGTTACTGGATCTGCCAGAAGTATAAAATATTGCTTCATTTGGATTGTTTAACTTGTGTAATTGCTCTGCAATTAAGTTAAATGCTTTGTCCCAACTGATAGGTTGATAATAGATGCTATCGGGGTATAAAACCATTGGTTCTGTAATGCGTCCACTCTTTCCGATTTCATAATCTGTCCATTGCGAAACTTCTTCTACAGAATACTTTGAAAAAAAATCGGCATCAACCTTTTTATTGGTAGCTTCTTCGGCTAATGCTTTTGCGCCATTTTCACAATATTCGCCCACTTTAGAAGGTTTTTCTGGATCCGGCCAAGCACAACCTGGACAATCAAAACCTTCTTTTTGATTCATTTGAGCGAGTCCTGTTAAAGATTTCACTACCCCCATTTCTTTAAAAGCGTGCTTGAGGGCTACTGTAACCGCTTTGGTACCTGCAGCATATGTCGAAGGTTCCTTTAATGTTAACTTAGAAAACGCTGTTGATCCAGTTACGGAAATGTTTCTTTTAGAATGACTCATCTAGATTAAAGAAGAAATTAATAAAATTTAATATACAATTATTGATGTAATAAATACAATAGTTCTTGAAAATAAATATTACTAGGAAATGTGTTGGCTTAAGTTAACATATAACTTAAAATACGAATTAGACTATGTATTTAACAACGATGTTTTTATGATAAAAAAGGGGTTTAAAATTTCGACTAATAAATATTAATCAGTCCTTATAGATAAGTGTCAGTATTTTAGGAGGTGAGATAAGACTCTGGGGCAATTAATATGCAAACTCAACTTTAGATATATTATAGATTCAGTTTGAACTAAGTCATAGATTTTTATTATTCTAGTACTAGGCTAGATTTCATTTACGTATGCATTCATAATATAATCTACTACCATATACTGTAAATATTAATTTGTTTTAGACCCATATTTAAAAATATCATCTTTTTGCGTACGATAATTCAAAATATAATATTACCATTTGCCAGTTATATATAAATATCCAGATAACATTCTGGTTTGACCCTGAAAATCAGTATAATTTATGATATAAAAATAAGTTCCTGTTGGAAGTCCATCAGAGCCTCCAATAGTTCCATTAACCTCAGAGAAGCCTCTAAATACATTATTTATATTGTCATATTGTTTAGTCTCATATACAATTCGTCCCCACCTATTAAAAATTTCAACTTTATTATTTGGATAACATTCTATACCTTCTATAATAAAAGAATCATTAGATCCGTTTTCATCGGGTGTTACAGCGTTGTATATTTTAATTTCGCAACCACTAAGTAGAGTTTCTGTAGGGTTATCTCCAAAATTATCTAAGTTATCAGATAAGTCTTGTACAATAAGGCCAAGATTAGTAGTGCCGAATACTGTAGCTTGATTCGTTACTTTTTGATTTGATATATCTTCTACCGTAATTGTGTATGTTCCAAAAAAGTTTTCGTTATCAGATTCTCCGGGTTCTAACGTAATTGATTCTCCGGTAAGAATTAAACCAGGTAAATCATCTTCTATAGTTATGTCAAATAAGGTTACATTTCCTGTATTTGTTACTGTAAACTCGTAAGTAATAGTTTCTCCTATTTGTGAGATTCCATCATTGTTTTCATCATTAAATCTTGAGGTTTTAATAAGAGCGATACTTTCTATTTGCGATAATTCCACTATTGTTGGATTGTCATCACCATCTTCCTCAATACCATTATCAGATATGTCATCTATAGTTGTATTTAAAACACTATCTACTGCAAATATATATGCAGTATTTGTAACATTACCTACATCAATATCGGCTTGTGTAATTTGATAATCTATCGAAATTGATATTTCCTCCTCTTCTAAAAGTATTCCTTCGATTGGAATTGGCGATATATCTAATAAAGGATCATTGATCTCAATAAAGTCTAATGGAACATTACCAATATTATTAATAACAAAGGTATATGTGATGATATCACCCAGTTCTCCATTCCCCTGTAAATTAGCTGTTTTTATAAGCTCTATTACAGGATTTGGTATTTCATCATCTTCAATGATTATTATTGCTTGACTTTGAGGTCCAATAACTAATACATTTTCTACAGTTTCTAATGCGATACTTAAGGTTTCTCCATTAAACTCCACAATATCATCGTCAATAACTTCTATAGGAATGATAACAGACGTAGTATTTGCTGGAATAATTATAACTCCATTTAATTGAACATAATCTAAATCAGCAGTTGCAATTCCCTGGACACTATAGCTAATAGAAGTATCGATGCCAACAGGTTTATCTAGTATTATTTCAAACTCACCCGTTGTGGAAGGTTCACTGGCATTGGTAAGAGCTAAGATGTTTACTTCGGCTAAATCATTATCATTTATACTAACAGTAGTAGAGTTTTTGTTTTCTGCTATTGTTACGTCATTATCTGTTTCTGTTAATGATATAATTACAGTTTCTATTCCTTCTACATCTAGATCATCTATTACAGATATATCAATAATTCCTGAAATATCTCCTGCAGGAATAATTATGCTTCCGTTTAAAGCCGTGTAATCTTCATCTGGATTAGCTGTTCCAGATACAGCATAACTTATAGTTGTCGCTATAGATACAGGATTACTTAAATTTAATGTAAATATTCCATCTGTATTAGGTTCTGATGCTTGCGTTGTTGATACGATATTTACTTCAGAATTGTCATTATCAGATATTGTTATAAATGCTTCACTTTCTGTTCCTATAATTACAGAATTATTAGTTTGTGTAATGGTAATAATTATTGTTTCTTCTTCTTCTAAAATCAAATCATCTAGTATAGGTACTTCAATTGTTCCAGAAGTATTTCCGGTAGGAATGGTTAAACTTCCACTTAAAGCTGTATAATCCAAGTTTTCTATTGCTGTTCCAGTGATATTGTAGTTAATAATTGTTGGAATTGAGACAGGGTTACTCAAATTTACTGTAAATAATCCGTTAGTATTTGGTTCAGAGGCTTGTGCTGTCCCTACAATACTGACAATTGACCCGTCATTATCAAGTATTTCTGCGGTTGCGGTATCTGTTGTAATAGCTACTTGTTGTGCATTAGCATTGGTAAGAGCTATAGTTCCAGTAAATGTTTCTGTAGGTTCTACGATAAGATCTCCCAGTATAGATACAGGTAAATTAATAGCTGTCTGACCAGCGATTAGTGTATAGGACTGTGTAGTTTGTGCTGTATAGTCATCCCCATCAATTGCTGTTGCATCAGATGTAGTAAGAATAAATATGATATTTTCTTCCGCTGGTATATTACTAGTTACCGTAAAGTTTTCTGTTTGTGTAGCTTCATTTTCAGTGATTGTAAATCCTGCAATGCTCAGTTCCAGACTATCATTATCAAGTATTTCTGCTGTTCCTTGGTTCTCTGTAATAGTTATTCCTGTTTGTCCATTGGTTTGTAGATTGCTTAGATTCACAAAATAGGTTTCCGTAGGTTCCGCAATGTTATTATCAAGTATAGTTACACTAAAGGTTTGTATATTGTTATTAGTTCCTCCAAAGGTCAGTGTTGTTGCGGCTATTGTTGTATAATCATCACCTGTGATTGCTGTATTATCAGCAGTACTGTAATCTATGGTAAAGTCGTTCTGTACATTCCCTGTTAGTGTAACCGTAAAAGTAGCTGTTCCATCATCTTCATTGACACTTACATCATTGATACTTAAAGTAACAGTATCATTATCAAGTATTTCTGCTGTTGCGGTATCTGTTGTAATAGCTACTTGTTGAGCATTAGTATTGGTAAGAGCTATAGTTCCAGTAAATGTTTCTGTAGGTTCAGCTATAAGATCTCCCAGTATAGATACAGGTAAATTAATAGCTGTTTGACCAGCGATTAGTGTATAGGACTGTGTAGTTTGTGCTGTATAGTCATCCCCATCAATCGCTGTTGCATCAGATGTAGTAAGAGTAAATATGATATTTTCTTCCGCTGGTATATTACTAGTTACCGTAAAGTTTTCTGTTTGTGTAGCTTCATTTTCAGTGATTGTAAATCCTGCAATGCTCAGTTCCAGACTATCATTATCAAGTATTTCTGCTGTTACGGTATCTGTTGTAATAGTTACTTGTTGAGCATTAGTATTGGTAAGAGCTATAGTTCCAGTAAATGTTTCTGTAGGTTCAGCAATAAGATCTCCCAGTATAGATACAGGTAAATTAATAGCTGTTTGACCAGCGATTAGTGTATAGGACTGTGTAGTTTGTGCTGTATAGTCATCCCCATCAATTGCTGTTGCATCAGATGTAGTAAGAGTAAATATGATATTTTCTTCCGCTGGTATATTACTAGTTACCGTAAAGTTTGTTGTTTGTGTAGCTTCATTTTCAGTGATTGTAAATCCTGCAATGCTCAGTTCCATACTATCATTATCAAGTATTTCTGCTGTTGCGGTATCTGTTGTAATAGCTACTTGTTGAGCATTAGCATTGGTAAGAGCTATAGTTCCAGTAAATGTTTCTGTAGGTTCAGCAATAAGATCTCCCAGTATAGATACAGGTAAATTAATAGCTGTTTGACCAGCGATTAGTGTATAGGACTGTGTAGTTTGTGCTGTATAGTCATCCCCATCAATTGCTGTTGCATCAGATGTAGTAAGAGTAAATATGATATTTTCTTCCGCTGGTATATTACTAGTTACCGTAAAGTTTGCTGTTTGTGTAGCTTCATTTTCAGTGATTGTAAATCCTGCAATGCTCAGTTCCAGACTATCATTATCAAGTATTTCTGCTGTTGCGGTATCTGTTGTAATAGTTACTTGTTGAGCATTAGTATTGGTAAGAGCTATAGTTCCAGTAAATGTTTCTGTAGGTTCAGCAATAAGATCTCCCAGTATAGATACAGGTAAATTAATAGCTGTTTGACCAGCGATTAGTGTATAGGACTGTGTAGTTTGTGCTGTATAGTCATCCCCATCAATTGCTGTTGCATCAGATGTAGTAAGAGTAAATATGATATTTTCTTCCGCTGGTATATTACTAGTTACCGTAAAGTTTGCTGTTTGTGTAGCTTCATTTTCAGTGACTGTAAATCCTGCAATGCTCAGTTCCAGACTATCATTATCAAGTATTTCTGCTGTTACGGTATCTGTTGTAATAGTTACTTGTTGAGCATTAGTATTGGTAAGAGCTATAGTTCCAGTAAATGTTTCTGTAGGTTCAGCAATAAGATCTCCCAGTATAGATACAGGTAAATTAATAGCTGTCTGACCAGCGATTAGTGTATAGGACTGTGTAGTTTGTGCTGTATAGTCATCCCCATCAATTGCTGTTGCATCAGATGTAGTAAGAGTAAATATGATATTTTCTTCCGCTGGTATATTACTAGTTACCGTAAAGTTTGCTGTTTGTGTAGCTTCATTTTCAGTGATTGTAAATCCTGCAATGCTCAGTTCCAGACTATCATTATCAAGTATTTCTGCTGTTGCGGTATCTGTTATAATAGCTACTTGTTGAGCATTAGTATTGGTAAGAGCTATAGTTCCAGTAAATGTTTCTGTAGGTTCAGCTATAAGATCTCCCAGTATAGATACAGGTAAATTAATAGCTGTCTGACCAGCGATTAGTGTATAGGATTGTGTAGTTTGTGCTGTATAGTCATCCCCATCAATTGCTGTTGCATCAGATGTAGTAAGAGTAAATATGATATTTTCTTCCGCTGGTATATTACTAGTTACCGTAAAGTTTGCTGTTTGTGTAGCTTCATTTTCAGTGATTGTAAATCCTGCAATGCTCAGTTCCAGACTATCATTATCAAGTATTTCTGCTGTTGCGGTATCTGTTGTAATGGCTACTTGTTGAGCATTAGCATTGGTAAGAGCTATAGTTCCAGTAAATGTTTCTGTAGGTTCAGCAATAAGATCTCCCAGTATAGATACAGGTAAATTAATAGCTGTTTGACCAGCGATTAGTGTATAGGACTGTGTAGTTTGTGCTGTATAGTCATCCCCATCAATCGCTGTTGCATCAGATGTAGTAAGAGTAAATATGATATTTTCTTCCGCTGGTATATTACTAGTTACCGTAAAGTTTGCTGTTTGTGTAGCTTCATTTTCAGTGATTGTAAATCCTGCAATGCTCAGTTCCAGACTATCATTATCAAGTATTTCTGCTGTTGCGGTATCTGTTGTAATAGCTACTTGTTGAGCATTAGTATTGGTAAGAGCTATAGTTCCAGTAAATGTTTCTGTAGGTTCAGCTATAAGATCCCCCAGTATAGATACAGGTAAATTAATAGCTGTCTGACCAGCGATTAGTGTATAGGACTGTGTAGTTTGTGCTGTATAGTCATCCCCATCAATTGCTGTTGCATCAGATGTAGTAAGAGTAAATATGATATTTTCTTCCGCTGGTATATTACTAGTTACCGTAAAGTTTGCTGTTTGTGTAGCTTCATTTTCAGTGATTGTAAATCCTGCAATGCTCAGTTCCAGACTATCATTATCAAGTATTTCTGCTGTTGCGGTATCTGTTGTAATAGTTACTTGTTGAGCATTAGTATTGGTAAGAGCTATAGTTCCAGTAAATGTTTCTGTAGGTTCAGCTATAAGATCCCCCAGTATAGATACAGGTAAATTAATAGCTGTCTGACCAGCGATTAGTGTATAGGATTGTGTAGTTTGTGCTGTATAGTCATCCCCATCAATTGCTGTTGCATCAGATGTAGTAAGAGTAAATATGATATTTTCTTCCGCTGGTATATTACTAGTTACCGTAAAGTTTGCTGTTTGTGTAGCTTCATTTTCAGTGATTGTAAATCCTGCAATGCTCAGTTCCAGACTATCATTATCAAGTATTTCTGCTGTTGCGGTATCTGTTGTAATGGCTACTTGTTGAGCATTAGCATTGGTAAGAGCTATAGTTCCAGTAAATGTTTCTGTAGGTTCAGCAATAAGATCTCCCAGTATAGATACAGGTAAATTAATAGCTGTTTGACCAGCGATTAGTGTATAGGACTGTGTAGTTTGTGCTGTATAGTCATCCCCATCAATTGCTGTTGCATCAGATGTAGTAAGAGTAAATATGATATTTTCTTCCGCTGGTATATTACTAGTTACCGTAAAGTTTGTTGTTTGTGTAGCTTCATTTTCAGTGATTGTAAATCCTGCAATGCTCAGTTCCATACTATCATTATCAAGTATTTCTGCTGTTGCGGTATCTGTTGTAATAGCTACTTGTTGAGCATTAGCATTGGTAAGAGCTATAGTTCCAGTAAATGTTTCTGTAGGTTCAGCAATAAGATCTCCCAGTATAGATACAGGTAAATTAATAGCTGTTTGACCAGCGATTAGTGTATAGGACTGTGTAGTTTGTGCTGTATAGTCATCCCCATCAATTGCTGTTGCATCAGATGTAGTAAGAGTAAATATGATATTTTCTTCCGCTGGTATATTACTAGTTACCGTAAAGTTTGCTGTTTGTGTAGCTTCATTTTCAGTGATTGTAAATCCTGCAATGCTCAGTTCCATACTATCATTATCAAGTATTTCTGCTGTTGCGGTATCTGTTGTAATAGTTACTTGTTGAGCATTAGTATTGGTAAGAGCTATAGTTCCAGTAAATGTTTCTGTAGGTTCAGCAATAAGATCTCCCAGTATAGATACAGGTAAATTAATAGCTGTTTGACCAGCGATTAGTGTATAGGACTGTGTAGTTTGTGCTGTATAGTCATCCCCATCAATTGCTGTTGCATCAGATGTAGTAAGAGTAAATATGATATTTTCTTCCGCTGGTATATTACTAGTTACCGTAAAGTTTGCTGTTTGTGTAGCTTCATTTTCAGTGATTGTAAATCCTGCAATGCTCAGTTCCATACTATCATTATCAAGTATTTCTGCTGTTGCGGTATCTGTTGTAATAGCTACTTGTTGAGCATTAGCATTGGTAAGAGCTATAGTTCCAGTAAATGTTTCTGTAGGTTCAGCTATAAGATCTCCCAGTATAGATACAGGTAAATTAATAGCTGTCTGACCAGCGATTAGTGTATAGGACTGTGTAGTTTGTGCTGTATAGTCATCCCCATCAATTGCTGTTGCATCAGATGTAGTAAGAGTAAATATGATATTTTCTTCCGCTGGTATATTACTAGTTACCGTAAAGTTTGCTGTTTGTGTAGCTTCATTTTCAGTGATTGTAAATCCTGCAATGCTCAGTTCCAGACTATCATTATCAAGTATTTCTGCTGTTGCGGTATCTGTTATAATAGCTACTTGTTGAGCATTAGTATTGGTAAGAGCTATAGTTCCAGTAAATGTTTCTGTAGGTTCAGCTATAAGATCCCCCAGTATAGATACAGGTAAATTAATAGCTGTCTGACCAGCGATTAGTGTATAGGATTGTGTAGTTTGTGCTGTATAGTCATCCCCATCAATTGCTGTTGCATCAGATGTAGTAAGAGTAAATATGATATTTTCTTCCGCTGGTATATTACTAGTTACCGTAAAGTTTGCTGTTTGTGTAGCTTCATTTTCAGTGATTGTAAATCCTGCAATGCTCAGTTCCATACTATCATTATCAAGTATTTCTGCTGTTGCGGTATCTGTTGTAATGGCTACTTGTTGAGCATTAGCATTGGTAAGAGCTATAGTTCCAGTAAATGTTTCTGTAGGTTCAGCTATAAGATCTCCCAGTATAGATACAGGTAAATTAATAGCTGTTTGACCAGCGATTAGTGTATAGGACTGTGTAGTTTGTGCTGTATAGTCATCCCCATCAATCGCTGTTGCATCAGATGTAGTAAGAGTAAATATGATATTTTCTTCCGCTGGTATATTACTAGTTACCGTAAAGTTTGCTGTTTGTGTAGCTTCATTTTCAGTGATTGTAAATCCTGCAATGCTCAGTTCCAGACTATCATTATCAAGTATTTCTGCTGTTGCGGTATCTGTTGTAATAGCTACTTGTTGAGCATTAGTATTGGTAAGAGCTATAGTTCCAGTAAATGTTTCTGTAGGTTCAGCTATAAGATCTCCCAGTATAGATACAGGTAAATTAATAGCTGTTTGACCAGCGATTAGTGTATAGGACTGTGTAGTTTGTGCTGTATAGTCATCCCCATCAATCGCTGTTGCATCAGATGTAGTAAGAGTAAATATGATATTTTCTTCCGCTGGTATATTACTAGTTACCGTAAAGTTTTCTGTTTGTGTAGCTTCATTTTCAGTGATTGTAAATCCTGCAATGCTCAGTTCCAGACTATCATTATCAAGTATTTCTGCTGTTACGGTATCTGTTGTAATAGTTACTTGTTGAGCATTAGTATTGGTAAGAGCTATAGTTCCAGTAAATGTTTCTGTAGGTTCAGCAATAAGATCTCCCAGTATAGATACAGGTAAATTAATAGCTGTCTGACCAGCGATTAGTGTATAGGACTGTGTAGTTTGTGCTGTATAGTCATCCCCATCAATTGCTGTTGCATCAGATGTAGTAAGAGTAAATATGATATTTTCTTCCGCTGGTATATTACTAGTTACCGTAAAGTTTGCTGTTTGTGTAGCTTCATTTTCAGTGATTGTAAATCCTGCAATGCTCAGTTCCAGACTATCATTATCAAGTATTTCTGCTGTTGCGGTATCTGTTATAATAGCTACTTGTTGAGCATTAGTATTGGTAAGAGCTATAGTTCCAGTAAATGTTTCTGTAGGTTCAGCTATAAGATCTCCCAGTATAGATACAGGTAAATTAATAGCTGTCTGACCAGCGATTAGTGTATAGGATTGTGTAGTTTGTGCTGTATAGTCATCCCCATCAATTGCTGTTGCATCAGATGTAGTAAGAGTAAATATGATATTTTCTTCCGCTGGTATATTACTAGTTACCGTAAAGTTTGCTGTTTGTGTAGCTTCATTTTCAGTGATTGTAAATCCTGCAATGCTCAGTTCCAGACTATCATTATCAAGTATTTCTGCTGTTGCGGTATCTGTTGTAATGGCTACTTGTTGAGCATTAGCATTGGTAAGAGCTATAGTTCCAGTAAATGTTTCTGTAGGTTCAGCAATAAGATCTCCCAGTATAGATACAGGTAAATTAATAGCTGTTTGACCAGCGATTAGTGTATAGGACTGTGTAGTTTGTGCTGTATAGTCATCCCCATCAATTGCTGTTGCATCAGATGTAGTAAGAGTAAATATGATATTTTCTTCCGCTGGTATATTACTAGTTACCGTAAAGTTTGTTGTTTGTGTAGCTTCATTTTCAGTGATTGTAAATCCTGCAATGCTCAGTTCCATACTATCATTATCAAGTATTTCTGCTGTTGCGGTATCTGTTGTAATAGCTACTTGTTGAGCATTAGCATTGGTAAGAGCTATAGTTCCAGTAAATGTTTCTGTAGGTTCAGCAATAAGATCTCCCAGTATAGATACAGGTAAATTAATAGCTGTTTGACCAGCGATTAGTGTATAGGACTGTGTAGTTTGTGCTGTATAGTCATCCCCATCAATTGCTGTTGCATCAGATGTAGTAAGAGTAAATATGATATTTTCTTCCGCTGGTATATTACTAGTTACCGTAAAGTTTGCTGTTTGTGTAGCTTCATTTTCAGTGATTGTAAATCCTGCAATGCTCAGTTCCAGACTATCATTATCAAGTATTTCTGCTGTTGCGGTATCTGTTGTAATAGTTACTTGTTGAGCATTAGTATTGGTAAGAGCTATAGTTCCAGTAAATGTTTCTGTAGGTTCAGCAATAAGATCTCCCAGTATAGATACAGGTAAATTAATAGCTGTTTGACCAGCGATTAGTGTATAGGACTGTGTAGTTTGTGCTGTATAGTCATCCCCATCAATTGCTGTTGCATCAGATGTAGTAAGAGTAAATATGATATTTTCTTCCGCTGGTATATTACTAGTTACCGTAAAGTTTGCTGTTTGTGTAGCTTCATTTTCAGTGACTGTAAATCCTGCAATGCTCAGTTCCAGACTATCATTATCAAGTATTTCCCCTGTTCCTTGGTTCTCTGTAATAGTTATTCCTGTTTGTCCATTGGTTTGTAGATTGCTTAGATTCACAAAATAGGTTTCCGTAGGTTCCGCAATGTTATTATCAAGTATAGTTACACTAAAGGTTTGTATATTGTTATTAGTTCCTCCAAAGGTCAGTGTTGTTGCGGCTATTGTTGTATAATCATCACCTGTGATTGCTGTATTATCAGCAGTACTGTAATCTATGGTAAAGTCGTTCTGTACATTCCCTGTTAGCGTAACCGTAAAAGTAGCTGTTCCATCATCTTCATTGACACTTACATCATTGATACTTAAAGTAGCAGTATCATTATCAAGTATTTCTGCTGTTGCGGTATCTGTTGTAATAGCTACTTGTTGAGCATTAGTATTGGTAAGAGCTATAGTTCCAGTAAATGTTTCTGTAGGTTCAGCAATAAGATCTCCCAGTATAGATACAGGTAAATTAATAGCTGTCTGACCAGCGATTAGTGTATAGGACTGTGTAGTTTGTGCTGTATAGTCATCCCCATCAATTGCTGTTGCATCAGATGTAGTAAGAGTAAATATGATATTTTCTTCCGCTGGTATATTACTAGTTACCGTAAAGTTTGCTGTTTGTGTAGCTTCATTTTCAGTGATTGTAAATCCTGCAACGCTCAGTTCCAGACTATCATTATCAAGTATTTCTGCTGTTGCGGTATCTGTTGTAATAGTTACTTGTTGAGCATTAGCATTGGTAAGAGCTATAGTTCCAGTAAATGTTTCTGTAGGTTCAGCAATAAGATCTCCCAGTATGGATACAGGTAAATTAATAGCTGTCTGACCAGCGATTAGTGTATAGGACTGTGTAGTTTGTGCTGTATAGTCATCCCCATCAATTGCTGTTGCATCAGATGTAGTAAGAGTAAATATGATATTTTCTTCCGCTGGTATATTACTAGTTACCGTAAAGTTTGCTGTTTGTGTAGCTTCATTTTCAGTGATTGTAAATCCTGCAATGCTCAGTTCCAGACTATCATTATCAAGTATTTCCCCTGTTCCTTGGTTCTCTGTAATAGTTATTCCTGTTTGTCCATTGGTTTGTAGATTGCTTAGATTCACAAAATAGGTTTCCGTAGGTTCCGCAATGTTATTATCAAGTATAGTTACACTAAAGGTTTGTATATTGTTATTAGTTCCTCCAAAGGTCAGTGTTGTTGCGGCTATTGTTGTATAATCATCACCTGTGATTGCTGTATTATCAGCAGTACTGTAATCTATGGTAAAGTCGTTCTGTACATTCCCTGTTAGTGTAACCGTAAAAGTAGCTGTTCCATCATCTTCATTGACACTTACATCATTGATACTTAAAGTAGCAGTATCATTATCAAGTATTTCTGCTGTTGCGGTATCTGTTGTAATGGTTACTTGTTGAGCATTAGCATTGGTAAGAGCTATAGTTCCAGTAAATGTTTCTGTAGGTTCAGCTATAAGATCCCCCAGTATAGATACAGGTAAATTAATAGCTGTCTGACCAGCGATTAGTGTATAGGACTGTGTAGTTTGTGCTGTATAGTCATCCCCATCAATTGCTGTTGCATCAGATGTAGTAAGAGTAAATATGATATTTTCTTCCGCTGGTATATTACTAGTTACCGTAAAGTTTGCTGTTTGTGTAGCTTCATTTTCAGTGATTGTAAATCCTGCAATGCTCAGTTCCAGACTATCATTATCAAGTATTTCTGCTGTTGCGGTATCTGTTGTAATAGTTACTTGTTGAGCATTAGTATTGGTAAGAGCTATAGTTCCAGTAAATGTTTCTGTAGGTTCAGCTATAAGATCCCCCAGTATAGATACAGGTAAATTAATAGCTGTCTGACCAGCGATTAGTGTATAGGATTGTGTAGTTTGTGCTGTATAGTCATCCCCATCAATTGCTGTTGCATCAGATGTAGTAAGAGTAAATATGATATTTTCTTCCGCTGGTATATTACTAGTTACCGTAAAGTTTGCTGTTTGTGTAGCTTCATTTTCAGTGATTGTAAATCCTGCAATGCTCAGTTCCAGACTATCATTATCAAGTATTTCTGCTGTTGCGGTATCTGTTGTAATGGCTACTTGTTGAGCATTAGCATTGGTAAGAGCTATAGTTCCAGTAAATGTTTCTGTAGGTTCAGCAATAAGATCTCCCAGTATAGATACAGGTAAATTAATAGCTGTTTGACCAGCGATTAGTGTATAGGACTGTGTAGTTTGTGCTGTATAGTCATCCCCATCAATTGCTGTTGCATCAGATGTAGTAAGAGTAAATATGATATTTTCTTCCGCTGGTATATTACTAGTTACCGTAAAGTTTGTTGTTTGTGTAGCTTCATTTTCAGTGATTGTAAATCCTGCAATGCTCAGTTCCATACTATCATTATCAAGTATTTCTGCTGTTGCGGTATCTGTTGTAATAGCTACTTGTTGAGCATTAGCATTGGTAAGAGCTATAGTTCCAGTAAATGTTTCTGTAGGTTCAGCAATAAGATCTCCCAGTATAGATACAGGTAAATTAATAGCTGTTTGACCAGCGATTAGTGTATAGGACTGTGTAGTTTGTGCTGTATAGTCATCCCCATCAATTGCTGTTGCATCAGATGTAGTAAGAGTAAATATGATATTTTCTTCCGCTGGTATATTACTAGTTACCGTAAAGTTTGCTGTTTGTGTAGCTTCATTTTCAGTGATTGTAAATCCTGCAATGCTCAGTTCCATACTATCATTATCAAGTATTTCTGCTGTTGCGGTATCTGTTGTAATAGGCTACTTGTTGAGCATTAGCATTGGTAAGAGCTATAGTTCCAGTAAATGTTTCTGTAGGTTCAGCTAATAAGATCTCCCAGTATAGATACAGGTAAATTAATAGCTGTTTGACCAGCGATTAGTGTATAGGACTGTGTAGTTTGTGCTGTATAGTCATCCCCATCAATTCGCTGTTGCATCAGATGTAGTAAGAGTAAATATGATATTTTCTTCCGCTGGTATATTACTAGTTACCGTAAAGTTTGCTGTTTGTGTAGCTTCATTTTCAGTGATTGTAAATCCTGCAATGCTCAGTTCCAGACTATCATTATCAAGTATTTCTGCTGTTGCGGTATCTGTTGTAATAGCTACTTGTTGAGCATTAGTATTGGTAAGAGCTATAGTTCCAGTAAATGTTTCTGTAGGTTCAGCTATAAGATCTCCCAGTATAGATACAGGTAAATTAATAGCTGTTTGACCAGCGATTAGTGTATAGGACTGTGTAGTTTGTGCTGTATAGTCATCCCCATCAATCGCTGTTGCATCAGATGTAGTAAGAGTAAATATGATATTTTCTTCCGCTGGTATATTACTAGTTACCGTAAAGTTTTCTGTTTGTGTAGCTTCATTTTCAGTGATTGTAAATCCTGCAATGCTCAGTTCCAGACTATCATTATCAAGTATTTCTGCTGTTACGGTATCTGTTGTAATAGTTACTTGTTGAGCATTAGTATTGGTAAGAGCTATAGTTCCAGTAAATGTTTCTGTAGGTTCAGCAATAAGATCTCCCAGTATAGATACAGGTAAATTAATAGCTGTCTGACCAGCGATTAGTGTATAGGACTGTGTAGTTTGTGCTGTATAGTCATCCCCATCAATTGCTGTTGCATCAGATGTAGTAAGAGTAAATATGATATTTTCTTCCGCTGGTATATTACTAGTTACCGTAAAGTTTGCTGTTTGTGTAGCTTCATTTTCAGTGATTGTAAATCCTGCAATGCTCAGTTCCAGACTATCATTATCAAGTATTTCTGCTGTTGCGGTATCTGTTATAATAGCTACTTGTTGAGCATTAGTATTGGTAAGAGCTATAGTTCCAGTAAATGTTTCTGTAGGTTCAGCTATAAGATCTCCCAGTATAGATACAGGTAAATTAATAGCTGTCTGACCAGCGATTAGTGTATAGGATTGTGTAGTTTGTGCTGTATAGTCATCCCCATCAATTGCTGTTGCATCAGATGTAGTAAGAGTAAATATGATATTTTCTTCCGCTGGTATATTACTAGTTACCGTAAAGTTTGCTGTTTGTGTAGCTTCATTTTCAGTGATTGTAAATCCTGCAATGCTCAGTTCCAGACTATCATTATCAAGTATTTCTGCTGTTGCGGTATCTGTTGTAATGGCTACTTGTTGAGCATTAGCATTGGTAAGAGCTATAGTTCCAGTAAATGTTTCTGTAGGTTCAGCAATAAGATCTCCCAGTATAGATACAGGTAAATTAATAGCTGTTTGACCAGCGATTAGTGTATAGGACTGTGTAGTTTGTGCTGTATAGTCATCCCCATCAATTGCTGTTGCATCAGATGTAGTAAGAGTAAATATGATATTTTCTTCCGCTGGTATATTACTAGTTACCGTAAAGTTTGTTGTTTGTGTAGCTTCATTTTCAGTGATTGTAAATCCTGCAATGCTCAGTTCCATACTATCATTATCAAGTATTTCTGCTGTTGCGGTATCTGTTGTAATAGCTACTTGTTGAGCATTAGCATTGGTAAGAGCTATAGTTCCAGTAAATGTTTCTGTAGGTTCAGCAATAAGATCTCCCAGTATAGATACAGGTAAATTAATAGCTGTTTGACCAGCGATTAGTGTATAGGACTGTGTAGTTTGTGCTGTATAGTCATCCCCATCAATTGCTGTTGCATCAGATGTAGTAAGAGTAAATATGATATTTTCTTCCGCTGGTATATTACTAGTTACCGTAAAGTTTGCTGTTTGTGTAGCTTCATTTTCAGTGATTGTAAATCCTGCAATGCTCAGTTCCAGACTATCATTATCAAGTATTTCTGCTGTTGCGGTATCTGTTGTAATAGTTACTTGTTGAGCATTAGTATTGGTAAGAGCTATAGTTCCAGTAAATGTTTCTGTAGGTTCAGCAATAAGATCTCCCAGTATAGATACAGGTAAATTAATAGCTGTTTGACCAGCGATTAGTGTATAGGACTGTGTAGTTTGTGCTGTATAGTCATCCCCATCAATTGCTGTTGCATCAGATGTAGTAAGAGTAAATATGATATTTTCTTCCGCTGGTATATTACTAGTTACCGTAAAGTTTGCTGTTTGTGTAGCTTCATTTTCAGTGACTGTAAATCCTGCAATGCTCAGTTCCAGACTATCATTATCAAGTATTTCCCCTGTTCCTTGGTTCTCTGTAATAGTTATTCCTGTTTGTCCATTGGTTTGTAGATTGCTTAGATTCACAAAATAGGTTTCCGTAGGTTCCGCAATGTTATTATCAAGTATAGTTACACTAAAGGTTTGTATATTGTTATTAGTTCCTCCAAAGGTCAGTGTTGTTGCGGCTATTGTTGTATAATCATCACCTGTGATTGCTGTATTATCAGCAGTACTGTAATCTATGGTAAAGTCGTTCTGTACATTCCCTGTTAGCGTAACCGTAAAAGTAGCTGTTCCATCATCTTCATTGACACTTACATCATTGATACTTAAAGTAGCAGTATCATTATCAAGTATTTCTGCTGTTGCGGTATCTGTTGTAATAGCTACTTGTTGAGCATTAGTATTGGTAAGAGCTATAGTTCCAGTAAATGTTTCTGTAGGTTCAGCAATAAGATCTCCCAGTATAGATACAGGTAAATTAATAGCTGTCTGACCAGCGATTAGTGTATAGGACTGTGTAGTTTGTGCTGTATAGTCATCCCCATCAATTGCTGTTGCATCAGATGTAGTAAGAGTAAATATGATATTTTCTTCCGCTGGTATATTACTAGTTACCGTAAAGTTTGCTGTTTGTGTAGCTTCATTTTCAGTGATTGTAAATCCTGCAACGCTCAGTTCCAGACTATCATTATCAAGTATTTCTGCTGTTGCGGTATCTGTTGTAATAGTTACTTGTTGAGCATTAGCATTGGTAAGAGCTATAGTTCCAGTAAATGTTTCTGTAGGTTCAGCAATAAGATCTCCCAGTATGGATACAGGTAAATTAATAGCTGTCTGACCAGCGATTAGTGTATAGGACTGTGTAGTTTGTGCTGTATAGTCATCCCCATCAATTGCTGTTGCATCAGATGTAGTAAGAGTAAATATGATATTTTCTTCCGCTGGTATATTACTAGTTACCGTAAAGTTTGCTGTTTGTGTAGCTTCATTTTCAGTGATTGTAAATCCTGCAATGCTCAGTTCCAGACTATCATTATCAAGTATTTCCCCTGTTCCTTGGTTCTCTGTAATAGTTATTCCTGTTTGTCCATTGGTTTGTAGATTGCTTAGATTCACAAAATAGGTTTCCGTAGGTTCCGCAATGTTATTATCAAGTATAGTTACACTAAAGGTTTGTATATTGTTATTAGTTCCTCCAAAGGTCAGTGTTGTTGCGGCTATTGTTGTATAATCATCACCTGTGATTGCTGTATTATCAGCAGTACTGTAATCTATGGTAAAGTCGTTCTGTACATTCCCTGTTAGTGTAACCGTAAAAGTAGCTGTTCCATCATCTTCATTGACACTTACATCATTGATACTTAAAGTAGCAGTATCATTATCAAGTATTTCTGCTGTTGCGGTATCTGTTGTAATGGTTACTTGTTGAGCATTAGCATTGGTAAGAGCTATAGTTCCAGTAAATGTTTCTGTAGGTTCAGCTATAAGATCCCCCAGTATAGATACAGGTAAATTAATAGCTGTCTGACCAGCGATTAGTGTATAGGACTGTGTAGTTTGTGCTGTATAGTCATCCCCATCAATTGCTGTTGCATCAGATGTAGTAAGAGTAAATATGATATTTTCTTCCGCTGGTATATTACTAGTTACCGTAAAGTTTGCTGTTTGTGTAGCTTCATTTTCAGTGATTGTAAATCCTGCAATGCTCAGTTCCAGACTATCATTATCAAGTATTTCTGCTGTTGCGGTATCTGTTGTAATAGTTACTTGTTGAGCATTAGTATTGGTAAGAGCTATAGTTCCAGTAAATGTTTCTGTAGGTTCAGCTATAAGATCCCCCAGTATAGATACAGGTAAATTAATAGCTGTCTGACCAGCGATTAGTGTATAGGATTGTGTAGTTTGTGCTGTATAGTCATCCCCATCAATTGCTGTTGCATCAGATGTAGTAAGAGTAAATATGATATTTTCTTCCGCTGGTATATTACTAGTTACCGTAAAGTTTGCTGTTTGTGTAGCTTCATTTTCAGTGATTGTAAATCCTGCAATGCTCAGTTCCAGACTATCATTATCAAGTATTTCTGCTGTTGCGGTATCTGTTGTAATGGCTACTTGTTGAGCATTAGCATTGGTAAGAGCTATAGTTCCAGTAAATGTTTCTGTAGGTTCAGCAATAAGATCTCCCAGTATAGATACAGGTAAATTAATAGCTGTTTGACCAGCGATTAGTGTATAGGACTGTGTAGTTTGTGCTGTATAGTCATCCCCATCAATTGCTGTTGCATCAGATGTAGTAAGAGTAAATATGATATTTTCTTCCGCTGGTATATTACTAGTTACCGTAAAGTTTGTTGTTTGTGTAGCTTCATTTTCAGTGATTGTAAATCCTGCAATGCTCAGTTCCATACTATCATTATCAAGTATTTCTGCTGTTGCGGTATCTGTTGTAATAGCTACTTGTTGAGCATTAGCATTGGTAAGAGCTATAGTTCCAGTAAATGTTTCTGTAGGTTCAGCAATAAGATCTCCCAGTATAGATACAGGTAAATTAATAGCTGTTTGACCAGCGATTAGTGTATAGGACTGTGTAGTTTGTGCTGTATAGTCATCCCCATCAATTGCTGTTGCATCAGATGTAGTAAGAGTAAATATGATATTTTCTTCCGCTGGTATATTACTAGTTACCGTAAAGTTTGCTGTTTGTGTAGCTTCATTTTCAGTGATTGTAAATCCTGCAATGCTCAGTTCCATACTATCATTATCAAGTATTTCTGCTGTTGCGGTATCTGTTGTAATAGTTACTTGTTGAGCATTAGTATTGGTAAGAGCTATAGTTCCAGTAAATGTTTCTGTAGGTTCAGCAATAAGATCTCCCAGTATAGATACAGGTAAATTAATAGCTGTTTGACCAGCGATTAGTGTATAGGACTGTGTAGTTTGTGCTGTATAGTCATCCCCATCAATTGCTGTTGCATCAGATGTAGTAAGAGTAAATATGATATTTTCTTCCGCTGGTATATTACTAGTTACCGTAAAGTTTGCTGTTTGTGTAGCTTCATTTTCAGTGATTGTAAATCCTGCAATGCTCAGTTCCATACTATCATTATCAAGTATTTCTGCTGTTGCGGTATCTGTTGTAATAGCTACTTGTTGAGCATTAGCATTGGTAAGAGCTATAGTTCCAGTAAATGTTTCTGTAGGTTCAGCAATAAGATCTCCCAGTATAGATACAGGTAAATTAATAGCTGTTTGACCAGCGATTAGTGTATAGGACTGTGTAGTTTGTGCTGTATAGTCATCCCCATCAATTGCTGTTGCATCAGATGTAGTAAGAGTAAATATGATATTTTCTTCCGCTGGTATATTACTAGTTACCGTAAAGTTTGCTGTTTGTGTAGCTTCATTTTCAGTGACTGTAAATCCTGCAATGCTCAGTTCCAGACTATCATTATCAAGTATTTCCCCTGTTCCTTGGTTCTCTGTAATAGTTATTCCTGTTTGTCCATTGGTTTGTAGATTGCTTAGATTCACAAAATAGGTTTCCGTAGGTTCCGCAATGTTATTATCAAGTATAGTTACACTAAAGGTTTGTATATTGTTATTAGTTCCTCCAAAGGTCAGTGTTGTTGCGGCTATTGTTGTATAATCATCACCTGTGATTGCTGTATTATCAGCAGTACTGTAATCTATGGTAAAGTCGTTCTGTACATTCCCTGTTAGCGTAACCGTAAAAGTAGCTGTTCCATCATCTTCATTGACACTTACATCATTGATACTTAAAGTAGCAGTATCATTATCAAGTATTTCGCCAATAGCAGAAAGATTATTAACATTACCGTTTAGGGTAATACTTTGACCATTTGTTACTAGGTTGTTAATAGTTCCATTTAGAGTTTCGCTTGGCTCAATAATAGTATCATCAGTAATTGGAACGCTTACTGTTTGACTTTCTGAGTTTGATCCTCCAAATGTCAGAAGAGTAGTTGTAATTTCTGTATAATCAGATCCAGCAATTGCAGAGATATCAGAAGTAAGGAATTCTAATGTTATTTCATTTTGTATTGCTTTATCTGTTGAAATTGTAAAATCAGCAGAGCCAATATTTTCACTTACATTAAAACCCGTTATAGAAATTATGGCATCATCATCATTGGTAATAGTTCCAACAGCGGAATCATCACTAAAGGTAATGGATGAATTTGGAGCTGATACTGTAGTGATATTACTTAAGTTTACTAAGAAGGATTCATCTAGTTCTATAATTTCGTCTCCGTTAATAGTAATCTCAATAGTTTCTTGTTCGTTTGCTAAACCCTCGAATGTTAGTGTTCCTATATTAGCCACATAATCAGAGTTAGCAGTTGTTGCTGTTCCATCAGCAGTAGTATAATCAACGGTTAAGCCATCTTCAACTTCTCCACTTAGTTCTGCGGTAAATGTGAGTAAAGATGTACCTGAGTTTCCTTCTGTTATAGATACATCAGAAATAGATAAAGAAGAACTATCATCATTGATAATGGTACCGACACCGGTTTTTCCTGCAGGATCAATAGTAATATCTTTGCCTGGAGCAATTACACTATTAAGCACCACATTAAATGTTTCATTAATCTCTACTGCAGTATCTCCATTAACAGATATTGTGATGATCTGTGTTTCTCCGATAGCACCAGTTGCGAAATTAATAACACCTCCATTGGCTGTAAAATCGGATGGTGCTCTGGCTTCAACATTAGAAGTAAAGAATGTCACCCCATATCCACCAACAACTTCAGCACCAGAATGAGTAACGGTAAACTCATAATCAATCGTTCCTGAGTCACCTTCAGTCTCTGTGACACTATCAATAGAAAGAAGAGCTGCATCATCATCTGTATTATTAACAGCTACATCATCAGGATCTAGTAGATCATAATTATCATCCGTAGTTAATGTTGTATTTATTGTATTTACAATGGTATATGGGATACTACCGTCTACAAGAATGTCATCTATACCTGTTACAGTCACAGTTTGTGGAATATTCCAGTTTGCAACAGTAAACGTTAAAGAAGATGTATCTACTGTCCCTTCATTTGTATTATTACTTGCCACATCTATAATTACGACACGATCTTCTATATCAGAAGCTGGTCGACTGGTTAATACAATCGTATATGTAGCTGTTGCTCCAGTTTCAGAAGTGGTTATTGAAGTAGGAGTGACAATAAACCCTGCATTATCGTTATCTTCATTAATAACACTAACATCATCCACAACCAACGAATCATATTTAGGATCTGAAGAAGTCGTATTACTAGTAACTATAGTATATGTAATATCTCCATCCACAATATCATCATCTTTACCCGTAACAGTTACAATTTGAGGATTATCCCAATCTGCAGGTATAAATGTTAAGGAAACAGGACTAAACGTATCGCTTTCAGTTAGGTCATTACTAGAAAGGGTGATAGTAACATTTTCTGTAGGTTCAGTATTAAGGACAACGGTAAAGGTAGCAGTGCCATTATTTTCAGTAGTATTACCAGAAATTGCAGATACAGTTACGCCTGCAGTATCATTATCTAAATTTATGGCAGCAACATCTGCTGGGTCAACATTTTCATATCCTGATAAATCATCAGTTGCAGCTTGATCCGTAGTTAAGATGATGTTATAATTAATATCACCGTCATCAAGATCATCATTAACACCTGTTATAGTTACTGTCTGAGGTATATTCCAATTAGATGCATTAAATGTTAGTGTATTAGCAGATACAGTTCCTTCTGTAAGATCATCACTCGATACATTAAAAACTACATTTCCAGAAGGCGCAAAAGGTAATACAACTGTAAAGGTATCTGTTGTTAAATCTTCTGAAGTTTGTATAGAAGTTTCTGAAACGATAACCGTATTATCGGGTAATGCATTTATGGTTACTAAGAAGGTACACGTTTCTGTATTCCCAGCTGTATCCTCGGCAGTATAGGTTACTGTAGTTGTTCCTAAATTAAAACTAATACTACTCAATTCATTGATTCCCGATGCCTGAGCAGCTGAAGTTGTTGCACCTGAAAGTTCATAAGTCAATTTGGTTACGGCACAATTATCTGCATATGTTGGAGCAGGAATACCGGAAACTACAACAGACGAATCCCCTCCATTATCAACATCCTGAATAATATTTGATGGACAAGAAATCGTTGGTGTTTCATTATCAGTAACAATGACGTTAAAATTAACTGTTCCTGTATTAGACGGAGAAGCATTATCTGATACCGTCCAAGTTACGGTAGTGGTTCCAGGTTCAAAAATTTGACCGTTTAGGGTAGTATTGACCCCTGTAACTACTGTAGTAGCTCCCGTTAGTGTATAAGTAATTGTTGGATTAGGATCACAATTGTCAATTGGATTCCAAGTATTGTCTGTATGTGTATAGGTACATACATTAGTATCTGTAACTACATTTCTATCTGTTAAATCATCCAAAGTAGGGGATTGTGTATCTTCTACGATAACTGTAGTGCTGCACACATTGGTACGTCCAGAAGAATCAGTAACCCTTAAATAAACAGTGTTAGTTCCAATTTCAGAACAAATATATGTTAATGATGAACTATATGTAATATCATCTTTTGATATTTCATAGATAGAAATGGAACAATTATCAGTAGAATTATTGTCTATATCTGTTGTTGTTAAGGATGCTGTACCATCTCTTAGTAACTGAATGGTGGCTGTTTGACATATTGCCACCGGATCTTCGGTATCTGTTACTGTTACTGTATAAGAACAACTGTTGCTATTATTTTCTGCATCTAAAACCGTCCAGATTACAGTAGTAGTCCCCTGTTCAAATATTTGTCCATTAAGATCGGTGTTAGTTCCTGTGATAGTGGTTGTAGCACCAGTAAGAGTGTAGGTTAATACAGGTGAGGTGTCGCAATTATCAGTAGCAATAGGGTTTAAGCTATTATCAGGATTTGTATAGTTACAAAGAGCATTGTCTGTTACTACGGATTGGTTTGATGGACAGGTAGTGAATACAGGAGATATGTTATCTTCTACCGTTACAATTGCAGTACAAGTCGATTGATTTCCATTAACATCTGTAACGGTTAATGTTACTGTGTTTTGACCTATGTCTGAACAATCAAAAGAATTTTGATCAACGGTAAATAGGTTTATTCCACAAGAGTCTGAAGAACCATTATCTAAATCTTGTGCTAAAATATTAGCATCTCCGAATTCATCTAATTGGATGGTGATATCTTGACAAACTGCAATTGGGGGTGTAATATCTTGAACGGTTATCGTTGTTGTACAACTATTGGTGTTCCCGGCAATATCAGTTATTGTAAGTGTAACTGTATTGTCACCTATTTCAGCGCATGAAAATGTATTGGGCGATACACTTGCTGTAAAATTAGGGCAGTTATCCGAGGATCCAAAAGCAATTGAATCTACATCTATATTAGATAGGTTATAGGTTCCGTTAGCATCTAATTGAATCGTAATTGGAGTGCAGGAAACAACGGGGTTTATAGTGTCTTGAACAGTGACAATTACATTATCAGTTGTTATATTTCCACTAGTATCAGTAACCGTTAGTGTAACAGTATTTGTGCCAAAATCAGCACATGTAAAATCAGTTTTATCAATTACTAAACTTTGGATTCCACAATTATCCGAAGAACCATTGTTAATATCATTTGCAGTAATGCTTACCGTGCCGCTAGCATCTAATTGTATAGATATATCCTGACCAATAGCAATTGGGGGTGTTGTGTCATTAACAGTAACAGTATAAGAACATTGAGAAGAAACACCACTACCATCAATTGCTGTCCAGGTTACTGTAGTAATACCAGTATTAAATAGTTGTCCATTTAAAGAAGTATTTGTTGGATTATCGGCTAATATTGTATCTCCAGATAGGGCATAAGTAAGATCATTTATAGTAATACATCCGTCAGAAGCAGTGGCATCCCAGGCTGTACCACTATGTTCATATCCACATTTATCACTATCAGTTCCGACGATCTGCGATGCAATACACGTTATTATAGGAGCGATATCATCTTCTACGGTTACCAATGCAGTAGCTGTAGATACATTATTATTAACATCTGTTACTGTAAGAGTAACAGTATTTGTAGCTGGATTAGCTCCAAGATTAGAGCAATCAAAATCAGTTATGTCTAGTGTTATAGAAGCTATGCCACAACTATCAGAAGAACCATTATCAATATCAGCCGGAGTTATAGCAGCGTTACCTATATTATCCAAGTTTATAGTAATGTCTTGTGCAAGAGCAATAGGAGGAACATTGTCTTCTACAGTTACAATAGCGGTACAAGTATCTGAATTACCTGTAGTGTCTGTGATCGTTAAAGTAACTGTGTTCGCACCAACATCGTTACAATCAAAATCATTTTTACTTAGTGTCCTTACTAGAGAATCCTGACAATTATCAAAAGAGCCATTATCAATATCTAAACCTGTAATACTAACATTACCTGTAGCATCAAGATCAACAGTAATATTTTGGCAAACCGCCACAGGATCGATATCATCCAGGATTGTTACTATGGCATCACAAGTATTACTATTTCCAGCAAGATCTGTTACTGTTAGAGTTACGGTATTTGTTCCTAGATTTGTACAATCAAAAGTTGTCTCACTAATTGCCAGACTAACAGCTCCACATGCATCAGATGATCCATTATTGATATCTTCTGGGGTTATACTAGCATTTCCAAAGGCATCTAAAACAATAGATATAGGAGTACATAAGGCAGTAGGAGGTGTTACATCCTCTACTGTTAATGTTGCATTACAACTACTGATATTTCCGTTGTTATCGGTTACGGTTAGTGTTACAGTATTTAATCCTATTTCAGTACATGTAAATGTATTTGGTGTGATTACCAAACTAGCAATTCCACTAGGATCCGAGGTTCCTAAAGAAATTGCGTTAATATTGTCCGTTGTTAACGCATAATTTCCAGTGTTATCTAATTGTATGGTGATGTCATTACACACTACTGTTGGATCTTCATCATCGGTAATGATGACTTGATATGTGCCTGTATTTGTATTACCGTTTACATCGGTAGCTTCCCAGACGACATCATGAACTCCAATTCCAAAACTTTCTCCAATAATAGAGGTTGACAGATCGGTTCCAATAATACTTCCTCCATCAATCTGATAGGTTATGGTTAGTAAATCGCAGTTATCAGTAGCAGGAATGTCCCACGATGAATCGGTTGTATTTGTTGCTGTATAGGTGTTAAATCCAGTGTTTAAACTTCTTGTTTGTGTAGCTATAGTAACGAAGGTTGGACTTTGTGTATCTGTGATAGTAAATTCTGTAGTACAGGTAGCACTTACGTTATCGCTTGTGTCATATAAACGCCAAAGTACTGTGATATTAGGATTAGCTATGGTTCCCACAGGAATTTGTTCTCCCGATAGGGTGGTGCTTAAATCTGATCCAATTTCTGCCGCTCCATTTATAGAATATGTGAGTCTTGATAAACCAGCGTTATCTTCGAAAGAAAAAGGATCAAATTCTGAACCGACAACTTGATAATAACATTCCCCAGCTTCAGCATTTTGCGCTACTGTAGCATCCGGACAATTATTTATCACAGGTAACTCCGTATCTGTAATCACTACATCAATACTACATGAAAAAGCATTGTTGCTATCATCTGTAGCGGTCCAATTAACCATTGTAGTTCCTATAGGGAATGTTTCACCGGCTAAAGAGGTGTTATTATTATAATCATTACTTAAGGTGACGTCGCAGTTATCGCTAAAATTAGTAGGGTCAAATTCTATTCCTGATGCCGTATAAAATGCTTCTCCAGCATCCGTGTCTCGGTTAAATTGATTTCCTAAGTCCCCTGTTGGGCAGTTGATTGTGGGCAAGATATTATCTATTACACTAATGGTAAAGCTATAGTTAAAGGTGTTTCCAGCTTCATCAGTTACAGCATATGTTACATTGGTATCTCCTAAAGGAAATTCGTATCCTGGAACAGCTACATCTGGTGTAATTATAATAGCTAAATCTACTTCATCAGTAACGTTATCAATAAATGTTGGGGGAGTATAATTAACTTCTGCGGAACAACCACTCGATATGTTTACAGAAATATCGGTTGGAGCTGAGAGTAGGCGAGGCTCTTCTGTATCTATAATAGTGACCGTAAAAATTGCGGTACCTACATTTCCATTGTCATCCGTTGCTTCCCAGGTAATCGTATTTTCACCTATAGGTAATTGTTGTCCATCTAAAGTTCCTAAATTAAATTCATTTACTAGAGTAGTAACAATTCCACAATTGTCTGAAGCGGTTACTTCATCAAATTCAGTTCCTTGAACTGTATAAAAATTTTGATTTAAATCTGTAGGCCTTACCTGATTTCCTAAAACTATAATGCTGGGGGGTTCATTATCGTTAATCGTTAATGTATAAGAACAACTACTTATTTGTCCATTAGAATCTTCTGATGACCAGTTGATCGTTATTCGTCCTGTATTAACCCCATTTTCAGGGCCTCTGGGAATGGTCACTCCAGAAAGTGTATTTGTTCCTGTAATTAGTATGTTGGTATCTGGATTTATAAAATTCCAAGTTAATACAGGTGCTGTGCAATTATCAGTTGCTTCTATTGGATCTAATTCGTTTCCTATTACGGTATATGAGCAACTATCAGCATCTGTATTTCTTGTTTGATCAGCTACACAAGTAATAGTCGGAGGTGCGTCAGTAACAGTGACATCAAAAGAACAGGTAGAAACATTACCATCGTTGTCAGTAGCCGTGTAAATAACCGTTGTAGTTCCTATATCAAATAAACTGCCAGGAGCAAAGTTTGATATAAAAGAATCTGTACCCGAACAAAGATCAGTAGCTGTTAACGCAGGCCAAGATACAGCAGCCTGACAAGAGTTTCCTTCAGCTGCAACTATTATTTCAGAACTTGGACAATTTGTTATGGTTGGAGCTTCATTATCAACTACTGTTACTAACTGATCATAATTTGCCTGATTTCCTGCTTCGTCTGTTAATACCCATCTAACTGAAGTAACTCCTAAAAGGAAAGTAGTAGGAGCATTACTAGTAATGGTGATGTCGCCAGGTTCGGAACAATTATCCGTTGCTGTAGGAGGAGTTAATGTAATTGTATTGTTACAGGTCCCTGGAGTTACATTTAAAATTACATCATCAAAAGGAGTGTCTAATACCGGACCTTCTTCATCTTCCACGGTAAAATTAAAACTACAAGTGTTCGTATATACCGTACCACCTATTGTTTGAGAAGCAGTCCAAGTAATAGTGGTTGTTCCTAATGGTATTTCTGCACCTGCTAAAGTGGTATTTGAAGGAGCTCCAGGAAGATCATGCGTTAGCGTTCTAGAATCTCCAGTAACGGATACAAAGGTAGCGTCAAACCCAGTATTTCCAATAGGTATTGTGTAGTTACAAGAACCATTATCTGCAGGTTCTGTAGCATTGTTAGAACAAGCAGTTTCTGGTTCAAGTGCATCTACAACAATTAGATTAACATCACAAGTGGTAGTATTTGTTCCATCACTAGCAGTCCAAGTAAAAATATATGAGCCAGCTGTTAGTTCTTCTCCATTTAAAAATCCAGTTCCTGTTCTGTTATTTGTATATGAAATTACTTCGCAATTATCTGATACCGGAGGAGTAAATTCATTTCCATTTACGTAATAGAAATTCGAACCATTTGAGTATTCTCTATAATAGGTAACCACAGGACAGTCGATTACAGGGGCTTGATTATCCGTCACTGTAACACGTTGTGTAAAAAACTGAAAATTACCTCTGATATCTCTGGCTGACCAAAAAACAAGTGTTTCTCCTAATTCAAAAGTAGTTTCACTTGTAGATTGGGTATAAACAATATCAATTGGTCCATCACAGTTATCTGTAGATGTTGGAGCACCTAAGTTTACACCAGTAGCTACGCAATCACCCAAGTCCGCATTAACATTTATATCTGCAGGCCAAGTAATGACTGGATCTTCATTGTCAATTACAAAAATACTATAGATACAGTAGGAGTTAGAATTGGAGCCGTTATCGGCATTCCAGGTAACAATAGTTTCTCCTCTGTTTAATACAATCCCACTCAGACTAGAACCTCCTGTTCCTGTAGTTGCACCTGCTAACGTATATGTGAAAGTAACTCCTGGAGCTGTAGAAGAAACATCCATTTCAGTTCCTTGAACCGTATATGTACAGATATTTGTATCTGTATTTCTAGATTGATTTTGTCTACAAGTTACTGGTGGTGATGTATCTGTATCATCAGTAATTGTAATATTCATTACGCAGGTTGAGATATTACCTAGTATATCTGTAAAGGTCCAGGTAACTATTGTAGTTCCCTCTGGAAATTGAACTCCCGATAGACTATCAGTATTATTAAAATCATTAATTGTTGTAAATGAAGAGCAGTCAAAAATTCTAAACGGTTTAAATTCATCTCCAAAAACAGTATAAAAATTTTGTCCTTGATCTACTCTTCTTGTAATATTAGATCTACAATTAAAAGAAGGAGCATCATCATCTACTATTGTAATGTCTTGGGTGGTAAAAGAAATATTTCCATGAATATCTTCTACAAACCAGGTAACTGATTGTGTCCCCAAACTAAAACTATTATTAATAATATTATTCCAAACTCTTGATACTCCACAATTATCAGATGTAATTGGCGTTCCTAATGCAGTAACTTCTGCCATACAATTCCCTGTAGTTCCTGTAGTAATATCTGCGGGAGCAGTTATAGAAGGGAGTTCATTATCATTTACGGTTACAAAGAAGTTACAAATATCTGTATAGGTTACACCTTCGACCACTTGAGAAGCGGTCCAAGTAACCAATGTTATTCCTTCTGGGAAAATCGCTTCATCCAATGTAGCTAAATTGTTATAATCGTTCACTAATGTTGCACCTGCTGTTGATGCAAAAGGATCAAACTCTGTTCCCTGTGCAGTATATGTACATTGGTTTGTATCTGTATCTTTTACCTGATTGTCAACACAGCTTAAAGAAGGAAACACACTATCAACAACATCAACAGTAATTAAACAAATTTGTGTGTTTGCTGGTACTGCCGTATCTGTTGCTGTCCAGGTAATAATATTTAATCCTTGGTTTAATGTGGTGCCTGCAATATTGGTACCTGAACCCGCAGTGGCACCTGAGATAACATATGTATAAGAAGCTAGCGCGCAATTATCATCAACATTGGGTTGCAATTCTCTGTTTCTTACCGTGTAAAAAGATTCTCCAATATCCCTTACCCTAGTAATCGTACTAGAAGGACAATCAATTGTGGGACTTATATCATCTACAACCGTTAATTCTAATGTTTTAGTTATTGTATTTCCTGCATTATCTGTAATGCTCCAATTTACTGTGGTCGTCCCAACTGGAAAGGTAGCGAAAGCTAGAGAGCTAAAATTGTTATAATCGTTTACAACAGTAAAATTTTCAAGTGTACAATTATCTGTTATTGCTTGAGGATCAAATTCTGACCCCACAGTTTCATAAAAACAATCTTCATTACTGGTTGATTGTGTAGTAGTAACTACGGTATCAGAGCTAGCAATTAATTCAAAATCAGGAGGATCTACATCCAAGACTTCTACTTGATATTCTATTACAGCCACATTACCCCCAGCATCAGTAGCAGTCCATACTACAACTGTAATACCTAATGGAAAATCAAACCCAGCCAAGGTATTAGTTCCGTTTTGATTATTTACTAAAACCACTCCAGGGCAATTATCTGTTACAGTAGTTGGATCAAATTCGTTTCCTACAACAGTATAAACGCAACTTGTAGCAGTTGCATTTTCTGTTTGATCCGCTACTGTAGAAATAGAAGGGCCATCATTGTCAATTATAGTAATATTAAATTCACAACTTGCTGTGTTTCCAATTACATCAGTTACATTCCAAATTACTGTATGAACTCCAGCAGACAATATTTCATTTTCTAAAGAGCTTGAAGCGCCACCAGAAACTCCATCTAAAATATAGGAAACAGTTAAATCACCTGATACATCACAATTATCGGCTAATGAAGTAAGATTAAACTCTGCACCTTGTACAGTATAGTCGCACAATCCACCTGAAATATTTCTAATCACATTACCATTACAAACAAATGTTGGTGCTTGATTATCCGATATCGTTATTGTAAATGTACCAGCATCTACTGAATTTCCATTAACATCACTTAATGTCCATTGAACTATATAAGGGTTTGTTTCGTCTTTTGGAAGTTGTAAACCAGACAAAGAAGTATTTCCTGTAAAAACAGTAATCCCCTCTTTTGTAATAGTATATGTTGGATCTTCTAAATCACAATTATCCGCAATATTTTGTAAATCAAAACTAGCATCATTTACTGTGAAAAAACATTGAGAAGGATCAGTATTTCGTACAAAATTTCCTGTAGGTGCAGTAAAAGTAGGCATTTGATTATCTTCTACAGAAACATAAATAGTACAACTAGAGCTATTTCCGTTCTCATCTGTGGCAGTCCATATAATTGTATTGATACCAACTGGTAAAATTTTATTTGCTAATGTTGTGGTTCCGTCAAAGGAATTTGTAGCAGAATCTACATCACAACCATCTTCTGTAGTAGGATCGAATTCTGTTCCCTGAACAGTATAAGAGCAATTACCAATATCTGCTTCTCTTATAAATGGGCTACTTATAGTACTTCCAGGAACACAAGTTAATACTGGTGGTGTTAAGTCATTTACGGTAACATCAAAACTCATAGTTACTAAATTACCTGATGAATCTGTAGCTCTGTAGATTATGGTTGTAGTTCCTACTGAAAAAGCAGAACCACTAGATAATCCATTTATTTGTTCTAAAGTAAAGCCAGGACAGTTATCAGTTACTGTAGGTTCTGTCCAATTTACTATGGCATCACACCCTGTAGTAATATTCTCAGTAATATCATTAATTATAGAAATTTCAGGATTCTCATTATCTACAACGGTAACTCTAAAGCTTGTTGATCTTGTGTTTACTCCATCACTGGCAGTCCATACAATGGTATTTAATCCAATGGGGATAGTTACCCCATCTAACGTAGATGCTAGTACAGAAGGATCAGAGTTTACAGTATAGGAAACAGACGTAATTCCACAATTATCATCAAAAATCGCATCAAACTCGTTACCGGATACAATATATCCGCAGATAGTAGTTGTCGTATTTTTAAACTGATTACTCACCGCGGTGACTGTTGGTTGTTGAGTGTCTATTACAGTTTTGGTAAATGTTAATGGAGTAGAAGTATTAGTGCCATCAGAAGCTGTCCAGCTTATCGTGTTTGCTCCTAACTCTAGAGTTGCTCCCACCAAGGAACCCGTTCCAGATAACGTAGTAGCTCCAGTAACAGTATAAGATAATATAGTGCCAGGACAATTGTCAGATACTGTAGGGTCGAATTGTGATCCTTGTACAGTATAGGAACAGAATCCTAGATCTGCGCTTATATTTCCATTTGTGGTTTCTGTACTTGCATTTAATACAGGAACATTAGTGTCTGTGATGGTTACCGTTGTATTACAAATACTCGAATTTCCAGCTTCATCAGTAACAGTAACAAGGACCGCATTAGGTCCTAAATTAGAACAATTAAAAACTGTTTGATTAAAAGTATAAGTTAAATTAGCTGAGGTTGTGCAATTATCTGTAGTGCCACCATCAACATCGGTACTAGTTATTGTTACATTCCCTGATGCATCCAAATCAAGTGTTGGTGATAAGCAAATTACATTAGGTGCTTCATTATCAGTTACGGTAATTGTAAAACTACAATTACTACTGTTATTGCCTGATTCATCGGTTGCTACATAGGTCACAGTGGTCGTTCCTGTTGGAAAGCTATCCCCAGAATTATGAGAACTGGACCAAACAATAGCTGTATCTATAGTACAATTATCCGTAACAGTAGGTTCCACCCAGCTTGCCGTTGCAAAACACGCTCCCGAATCTGAATTTATTGTAATGTCAGTGGGACAGTTACTTAAAACCGGAGCTTCTAAATCTTCTACAGTAATATCAAAGGAACAAACAAGACCTTGGTTTCCAGATTCATCTGTAGCTGTATAGGTTACAGTAGTTGTCCCAACCGAGAAGGTATCTCCAGGGAGATGTGATCTTACCCAAATAATATCCTCTGGATTACTACAGTTATCTATAACACTGGGTTCCGTCCAGCTTACAGTAGTGGAACATGTTCCTAAGTTACTTGGTTTTGATATATTAGAAGGACAATCTTGGATAAGAGGGATTTGATTGTCGTTTATTGTAACAGTAAAACTATTGTCAACACTGTTTCCGGAAGCATCAGTAATAGTGTAGGTAATTGTAGTATCTCCTATCGGAAAAAAAGTACCATTGGTATTTCCTCCTGTTTGAATAATTGTGCTTCCAGGGCAATTATCTGTAGAAGATGGTTCTGTCCAATTTACAATTGCACCACAATCATCGATATCATTGTTAGTATTTATATCAGATGGTAAATTAACAATGGTTGGATTTTCTATATCTAAAATGATAATATCAAAACTACAGCTAATCGAATTTCCCGACGCATCTGTAATTTCAAAAGTATTTGTTGTAGTACCTACAGGAAATGTAGCTCCAGAAGCTAATCCAGCTATTTGAGAAGTATTAGAACTAGGGCAATTATCAGTGCCAATAGGTGGAGTATAAACGATAACTGCTCCACAAACTCCAGGATCAGAGTTTTGCGTAATAGTAGAAGGACAATTAATTTCAGGTATTTCATTATCAACTACTATGACATTAAAACTTTCAACAGTAGTATTACTATTATCATCTATAGCAGTATAAGTAATAGTAGTTGTACCAACCGGAAAATTACTTCCATTAATCAAACCTGTTGTTGGATTAGAAGTTTGTTCAAAACTTTGGATACCACAATTATCATTTGCAGTAGGAACTATCCAAGTTACTGCACTATCACAAGAATTTGAGGTATTGTTAATAGTAATATCTGATGGAAGATTAATAATTTCCGGAACTTCAATATCATTAATAGTAACGATAAAACTACAACTGTCCTCATTTCCAGAGCTGTCTGAAGCAGTAGCAGTTACAGTTGTAACACCTTCATTAAAAGAAGCACCATTAAGAGTATTAATAATAGTATTTGTGGTAGCTCCAGTGAGTACATAAGTAATGGATGGAGTTCCACAATTATCAGTTGTATTAGCATCCCAAGAATTATTATTCTTTGTATAGGTACATTGACCGCTATCCGTAATTTCGGTTTGATCGGCAATACAGTTTATACTAGGGTTGGTATCATCAGTTACTTCTACAGTAAAACTACAGGTCGAAACTAAACCGGCAATATCTATTACTGTCCACGTTACAGTGGTAATTCCTTGAGAAAAAGCTACTCCATCTAAACTGATTCCTGTTCCTGTAGATGCACCACTTAAGGCATATGATATCGAATTGATTGAACAGTTATCTGACGCTACAGCATCCCATAACGTATCAGAGTGTGTATACTCACATAAGGCATCTCCTGCTTCAGTCTGATCTGATACACAGGTGATCATTGGGTTTTGATTATCTATTAATGTAACATTAAAATTATAAGTGTTTTCATTTCCGGATTCATCAGTAGCTGTAATAATTACATTTTGTATCGTACTATGATCACTTATAATAGTGCCTGAAACTGGGTTTTGAACCAATGTGATGTTACCAATTGTAGAACAATTATCAGAAACAGTTAAGGTGGAAGTATAGTCTGGTAATACTTGATTACAACTATCTAGGCCGGTGTTAATTGTTTGATCACCCTCTCCTATAATAGAAGGAATCGTATTTTCTAAAGTCGTAGTAATCGGTGCCGATGTAATACATCCTTCGGTACTGATAGCTCGTACTGTATAATTGGTATTTGCAGTAATTGAAATTGAAATAGGGATATCTCCAATTTTCATGAGATTAGTCTCATTCCATAACTCATACGTAGCAGCATCAGTAGCTGAAGCTTCAATTAAAAAAGGAGTATTAAAACAAATAGGATTACCCGAATTTATAGTAGTATTGATATTAGATGGTAAAGGATTTACATTTACTGTAACTGCAGAGGCATTAATTGGAAGTTGTATACCAAAACTATCTAATACATCTACCAAAAAGTAGGTAGTAGTAACTGTGGGAGATATAACAATAGGATCACCACCAAAAGTTGGGCTTTCAGGATCAGAATCACTGTTGTAATTCGTAATTGTGAAATTACTAGTACCATCAGAGTAAACAACCGTATAAGGTCCTAAACTTGCTCCAATAATTACCTGTATAGAAGTTGTTTCACCTATACAGATTGAAGAGGGACCATCAAAAATTAATTCGGCATCCTGAGCATTTAAATTATATACAATTCCAAAAGATAAAAACAGTAAAATATAATAATTCCTTGCAAGGGTGATGATAGATTTGACAGGATAAATAAAAAAATCAAGCATTCTCAATCATATTAATATACCAATAGTTAAACAAGAGTAACACATGTGTTCTTTTAGTATTAGGAAATAAGTTTTATAGTCCCAATATGGAGCATGTATATAGTACGCTGTTATGAAATTTCTCAATCATGGGGTAAGTAAATTGAGAGAGAATTCCCTTTGTTTTATTATTTTAAAGGTATAGTTAAAATATGTTAAGAACAATTTTTTTGTTAATAAAAACGTTAAAAAGGCTTTTTTTATGTTAAAAAAGAGGTTTTTGTATTGTTTGAGTAAGTTTTAACCTTCGTCGTGAAAACATAACTTGATGTTTTATTTCATTTTAAACACATTTTTTAACACTACAAAATAAATAATTTTCTAAATAAACATGGGGAGAAAAAATATTCATTGTGAATTGATCATTGATTTTTTGATGTTTGAATATTTTTAAACTAAGACTGTTTTAATGTAAATTTTATGCAAATAAAAAAAGCGGACAAAAAGTTAATTTTAACTTATTTGTCCGCTTAAAGTGACCTCGGCAGGATTCAAACCTGCAACCTCTTGAGCCGTAATCAAGTGCACTATTCAGTTATGCTACGAGGCCTTTTTTGCGGGTGCAAATATATGAGTATTTCATAAAATATAAAACTATTTTGAAATTTCTTTTTGAAATTTTTTGATGATTTCACTAGCTTTTTTAGCATCATCATTATAAACGAATAGTTCAGTTGAACCTTCAATAGCTCCAAAACCTGCTAATCTTCCTGATTCTTTGTGATCTTTTATTATAAAAGGGATGTTTATTTCATCTAATAGATAAGCTAGTCTGTTAACCATGATAGATGTTCCTGTATATATATTTATATGCTTTTCCATATGTTAAGTTTATTAGATTATTAGCGGAATGAAACACTTTCATTCCGCTTTTTTTAAATGTTACTCTTTGGACGCTTTTTGTGACATCATCTTTTTGGCAAGATCAGCACCAATCAAAGATTGTAGTAGGTTGCCATCCGTTCCTGATTTACTTCCATCCTGGATATAAATTTCAGGAAGTTTTAGGTCTTTAAGCTGTTTTGCAACATTGACAGAGGTTTTAAATTCCCACTCTGCTCGTTCTTGAGGCGTAAGACCTGCAGTTACTAGTTTTGCGTTTTCATAAGATTGTGCATCAGCCATTGTTTTCTGGGTTTTGGCCTTAAACTGTGCAACCTCATAATTTTTCCGCTCTTCAATAAGATTAAATTCTGCTACTTTGGCTTTTGTTTCAGCTTCAATAGTTTTCTGAATTTGCTCTTTTTCTAATCTAGCTCTTTCTGCAGCTTTTTCAGCTTCACCTCGCGCAGTTTCTTTTTGAGCACGATAAAATTCACGCTCCGCTTGCTGTTTTTCTAACTGAGTCTGTGCGACTTCTTCTTTTTGTAACTGAAGACGTTTGTCGAATTCTGGTTCCCAATCTATTTCGGTAACAACAGCTTGTACAACCGTTAGACCATATCCTTTTAACGAATTTCCTTTTTCTCTAACTGGTTCTCCATCGTGATACTTTATTCTAAAACGTTTTTGCTTTGATTCTTTGTTAACAATCGTTCGTACCGTAGCACTATCACCAATGATTTCTCTATTTTCATTAGCAATAAATTCCTCAAGAACATACATTCCATTTTCTAATTGATCTTTAAAATATCTGTCAAAATCCGAAGCTTGTCCAGATATATAATCTTGGGCATCCATAAGCTTACAGGTGTTTTTAATAGATTGATCAATATTAGGTATGATTCTAGATCTAATCAAGTTTCTTTCGGTTTTGTTACGATCAGCAACAGATAAAAATTGATCTTGATCTGCTGTATTGATGCTAATAACTACCGAAGTTGCAATTCTGGCTTTTACTGCATCACTAAACGCCCAATACTTAGCTTTGTCAACATTCGCATATTTACTTTGCTCTCCCAATTCATTCTTCTTGTTTGGGATTACATATTTAATTGGTAATTCGAATTGAATAGGGATTAATCGTCCCCACATTTTAGTATGAATTCCTTGATGCACTACTGCTTTTTGACTCCCCCAAGGATACTGAACTGCATAAGCAGTACCTGGTTCGGCATAAAAGAACATTCCCGAAATTACACTCATGACTAATCCAATTATAATCATTGAGATATTTCTTTTTCGAGTGAATTTATGTAGTGTTTTTGATTCTTTAAAAAAAGGTTTGATGATAAAGATGGTGATTCCTATAAACACCATGATAATTCCTAGATATGTTAGCATAGTTATGATGTATTAAATTTTATTAATTAATTATTTAGTTAATAAGTGTACATCGTTGATTACATGATTTCTATGCTTTTAATAGTGAAAAAGTTGGTTTAATTAATTCTCGTGCATGTAAGATATATAGGTTGTTGTAATTAGAAAAATATTTATATTAAAATCTATAAAGGTGAATTAATATTGTAAGCTTAAAGATGATTTTAGTTCTGGATTGAAACTTAAAATATCTATTTATTGTTTTAAATTGTAATATAATATTTGCTTTTTAGGTGTAAATGTAATTTTTCAAGAGGTGTTTTTGAGATGATTTTTTAATTGTAGACCATTTTCATAATTTTTGGTACTCTTTTTTCTAATTTCATTATTTTGCAATCATGAATTTAGAAAAGTTAATAAGAGATATTCCTGATTTTCCAAAACCTGGAATTATTTTTAAAGATATTACTCCACTTTTAGCAAACTCTGAAGCTTTAGTGTATTGTGCGGACCAATTAGCAGCATTATCTCCAGATAGGATTAAAATTGATAAAGTGATTGGTATTGAAGCAAGAGGTTTTATATTAGGTAGTATGATTGCAGAAAGATTAGCCGCGGGTTTTATTCCGGTGCGTAAGAAAGGGAAGTTACCTTTTGAAGTAATTTCAAAAAGTTATGGGTTAGAATATGGAGAAGATATTTTAGAAATCCATAAGGATGCAATCAAACCGGGGGATAACATTTTGATACATGATGATGTTTTAGCAACAGGAGGAACAGCAAATGCTGTTTGTCAACTTGTAACAGAATTGGGTGGAAATATAGTACAATGTAATTTTATAATGGAATTAGGTTTTCTAAATGGGAAGGAAAAACTTAACTGTAATGTAGCTTCGTTGCTAAGTTATTAATAAAAAAGAAACAGCTTTCAGTATTATAATCTGAAAGCTGTTCCATTAATAATTTAAAGTCTTATTTTTTAGAAGTTGCGATAATAGCACCGTCTTTTGCTTTGTCACCATATAAACTTATTGCAGTAGTAGCTTTTAGGAAGTCTACCGCTTCTAGTTTATCTGCTTTAGCTAATTCGTCCAATGTTTTAAAATCAGATTCTTTTCCGTCAATGATTATTAGCTTTTCTATGTCTGGATCATCTATAAAACTAAACTTTTTAGATTTGCTAAAATGCGAAGGGAATTGTTGTCCATTAAAAATTAGGTTTCCGTTTTCATCTTCTTCAAATTCGAAAGAGTTCATGATTTGATTTTTTAAACTACCTATATCAAAATGTTTTCCATTAAAAAATATGGAGTCACCTTCTTTGTCAAAATCAAAGTTAAATCTAAAGTTTTGGTTTTTTAAAATACTATCTAAATCAAAGTTTTGTTTGTTAAAACCAATCTGGTTTCTCCAAGAAGAAATGTCAAACATGCCAGAGTTAGTAATGTAAAGATTTCCATTTTTATACCCAAGCTCAACATCAGATATGGGTTCGGATGATGATGATGAGTATTTGCTCTTAGCATTTCCTTTTTTTAGAATAATGTTTAAACTAGTGATTTCATTTTGACTATTAAACTCTATATTTTCAATAATTAGTTCAATGCCATTTTCTAAAAAAAACATTTTAAGGTCCTCTAACTCCTTTTCAGTGGTGTTCTTGTTTATTGTTGCTATAATTTCATTAAACTCAGATACTAACTGTTGAGGTGTGTTTGTAGTCGATCCTGAGGTGAATGCTGATAGGGAAAGTATACCTAGTATACCCATTCCAAAAATGATCCATTTTTTCATACTAAATATTATTTTGATTTTCGATTTTTAATTGAAATGAATTCAATATAAATACGAAAAAGGAAAATGGATGTTGCAGAATATAATTCTTTCTTATCTGAGCTTGTTGTTTGTATTTAAGTGAATACTAAAGAGCTCTTTTGGTTACATATAATCTCCAACCAAAAATTAGCATTTGTAGTTTAGAAGCTTTACTAAGATCCAGTTGTCGTTTTGTAAAACTAGGAAGTAATAGTTTGTTTAATTTTGCTAAAAATATAAAAAGCTGTTTTTTCATATCTCTAAAATAAAAAAACTCACTCGAATTCAAGTGAGTTTTTGAGTAATTGTGATATTGATTTTATTTTTTTAATATAACTTCTACAACACCATTTTCACCTTTAGAACCAAATTTAGTAATTGCTTTTAAGGATTTATAGACATTTACAGATGCTATATTATCCGGATTTATTTTAGTGAGTTCACCGTATTTAGATTCTTTTCCGTTGATAAAAATTAAGGGCTTCGGTTCGTTGTCATTAGATGATCCAATTTGGATATCCTTTTTGTCTATTCTAATGTCAAAACCAGTTTCTTTTTTTGTTTTCTTTTTTGTTGTAATATGAATGACACCATCTTCTCCTTTTTTTCCATATTTCATTACATTTTCTTTTCCTTTGGATACATTTATACTCTGTATCTCATCAGATTTTAGCTTTTTTACTTCTTTTTTACTGGCTTCTTTTCCATCGATAATGTATAAAGGGTCTTTATCAGAATCACTATCAAAATCAAAAAGCGTTTTGCTGCCGTCGGAGTGAAAAGATAAATGACTTTGATTATCATCAGTTTCTATAAAAATTGTATTTTTTCCATCTTTTTTTCGTGATACTTTTCTTTTTTTCTTTTTATCACCTTCTACAATAAAAATACTTTCTTTATCATCATCAGAATTAATTTCTATAATTTGTGTATCACTATGTTTACTTCCTTTACTCTTGCTAATCCAAATGTTATTGTTAGATTGTCCGATGTTTATTTTGTCTTCTTTACTATCATAGGATAAAACGAATGGTGTAATTGGAGAATCATTTGATAATGAAAAATTGGTATTACTTTTTTTAGAGGATACATCAACGCTGATGCTATTGATGTCATTGTTGTTGTCACGTTTGACTTCACTAAAAATTACTGTTACATCATATTCATTTTTTAAAATCCGCTTTATTTTTTCTAGGTCTTTTTTTGTGGATTTCTTATTGATTACAAACTCAATCGTATTTTTCTTACTTTTTACAAGGACTTCTTTTTTTACATCTGTTTCGTTTTCTTCAGTTTTTTCTTGTTTAGGAAACTTAGTTGATAGGATTGCTTTTTCTTTATTAGGTGTATTGTTGTTCGGGTATTCTTTTTTAGAATCCTCTTTCTTTTCTATAGGGAATTTCTCCTTTTTAATAATATTATCAGTCTCATTAGGTACTATATCTTCTATAGTAGTTGTAGCTTGATCAGAAGTGTTGTTTTGGATATATTGTATTTCTGTTTTAGTATTAAAGCTCCATAAAAATAAACTTAGAAGTGGTAAGATGATTGTTGCTTTCCATAGATTTTGATTTTTTGATTCTTTTTTGTTTAACATAACGATTCGTTTTTTGATTAATGATTGATAAAAATTATTAGTGATTGATGAATAATTATTTGATGATACTTTGACCAGTGTTAACTGATATTCTTTTTTTGAAGGGATATCTCGAACAGCCTCTTGATCTGCGATAAATTCTAAATTTTGTTGTAAACTTTTTTTGTATATCCAGGAAAAAGGATTGATCCACTGAAATATCACAAAAATATTAGCGATCAGTATATCCAGTGTGTGATATTGTTTAGCATGAATTTTTTCATGTTTTATGATCATTTCTAATTCTTTAGACTCGTGTAAAGTGGGATTAAATATGATGTATTTAAAGAAAGAAAATGGAGCAATATCTTCTTCGGTTTTTAAGAAAGAAAACCCATTATTTCGTTTATTAGGACTTTTTTTAAATATCCTTTGTAAGGATACAAGTTGAAAAATAAATCGTATCAATAAAATGGAGGTAATAGTGATATATATGCTAAAGACTATAACCCACCAGTCTATCGGCGTTGTCTGATTTTCGGGAGTAGAAGTAGTTGAAGAGTTAACTTCTATTATTTGAAAATTAGGTTGTTCTATAAATTCTATTGCTGTGAATTCTAAGAGTGGCAGTAATAGAGCGCTTACAATTCCTGTAAGTAAGAAGTGTCTATTAACTGTAAAGAAAGTGTCCTTTCTTAAAAGAAAAAAATAAACAAGGTAAAATAAGGATAATACAATACTGGACTTAACTAAATAGATTAAAAAAGCTTCCATAAGTTTATTTTTTTTGTTCGATTACATCTAAAATCTCTCTTAACTCTTCTGCGGTGATTTTTTCTTCTTTAGCGAAAAAAGAAACCATGTTCTTGTAAGAGTCATTAAAGTATTGGCTCATCGCTTTACTAACAAAGTTGTTTCTGTACATTTCTTTTGTGATAATAGGGAAGTATTGGTGTGTTTTCCCATATGCTTTATGATCAATGTATCCTTTTTCCTCTAGATTTCTTATGATAGTTGATACCGTATTATAATGAACAGTGTTGTTTAATTCAGCTTGAACCTCTTTAGCAAAAGCTTTTTCTAATTTCCATAGCGCTTGCATAATCTCCTCTTCCTTATTAGTAAGTTTTTCCATTTTATTTTTTTAGATGAGTTCAAATATATAACTACATAATTAGTTTCACAACTATTTTTATAGTTATTTAACTATTTTAATAGTTTTCGTTTGCTTTTTAAGCAGAATTGCTACTAAAAAATGATTGTTATATTCATTAGATATGGTATACTTATTTTATATTCGCAAACAAATTAACAGCATATGATTCAGAGTATACTTTTTGTAATTATAGGATTTGTACTTCTTGTAGTTGGAGGAGAGTATTTAGTGCGTTCTTCGGTAGCATTGTCGTTTAGATTAAAGCTTTCAAAAATGGTGATAGGCCTTACAGTAGTATCTTTTGCTACTTCTGCGCCAGAGTTGTTAGTTAGTTTACAGGCTGCTTTAGGAGGCTCTGCTGATCTTTCTTTGAGTAATGTGATTGGATCAAATGTTGCTAATATAGGGTTGGTTTTAGGTATAACTGCATTGATTGGTCCATTGGCTATAGATAAAGATTTTTATAAGTTTAATTGGCCAGTGATGATGCTTTTGTCTTTAGTGCTTTATTTTTTCTTAGATAATGATGGTGTTCTTACCAGAGTTGAAGGAGGAGTGTTACTAGGATCACTTTTTGTGTATATGTTTTTGTTGATAAGAAGAGCAAGAAAGCACGCCGATAAAACGGCAGAAGATGTTGATGATTCGTTAGAAAAGATATCTAATTTTAAAATGATTCTCTGGTTGCTCATTGGTGGTGTAGCTTTGTATTTTGGTTCGGAGTTGTTAGTAGAAGGAGCCAAGGATATAGCAACTAGAATGGGAGTTAGTGAAGCTGTGATTGGTCTTACGATGGTTGCAATTGGGACTAGTGTTCCTGAATTGGCGGCTTCAGTAATTGCAGCGTTGAAACAAGAAAAAGCAATTTCTCTAGGCAATCTTATAGGCTCTAATATTTTTAATATAGCTTCAGTTTTAGGTGTTACTTCTTTAATTCAACCTATCGCTGTAACAGATACTCGTTTAATGAATATAGATATATTTTGGATGTTAGGATTTGCAATGATTCTATTGCCTTTGGCATTTATTCCTAAAAAAATGGTTTTAGGTAGACCAAAAGGTTTTTTGATCTTTTCTTGTTATTGCGTTTTTATTGCCTTAGTTTTTTTGAAGTAGGTAATTCTTTTATGTTAGCTTAATGGTGTCTGTCAGTTTGTTTTAGGATAATTTATTTGCTGTCGATTGATTTTTGCTTGTAATAGAAATTTACATACATATATAGATGAGGGATGTGTTTTATTGTTTCTTATATAATCTTTTGTTTTAATGATTAATTAGGATAACAGTATTGTAAATCTGTATTTTGTTCAGAAATAAGAGAATAAAAAAGCCTTCAAAGTACTTTGAAGGCTTTTTTGCGTTTAACAAATTTAGTTAGTTACTTGCTTAAAATCATTAGGCAGTGATTGCTGAAACATCAGCGGTTTTTACAGTCTTAACAATTCTAGCAGCGATTTTATAAGGATCACCATTAGATGCAGGACGACGATCTTCTAACCATCCTTTCCATCCATTCTCTACAGTGATAATAGGAATTCTTATTGAAGCTCCTCTATCTGATACTCCGTAAGAGAATTCATTAATAGATTGAGTTTCGTGTTCTCCTGTTAATCTTTGGTCATTAAATTCACCATAAACAGCAATGTGCTCTTTAGTTACTGGTCTAAATGCTTCACATATAGTTTCATAAACTTCTTTAGAACCACAAGTTCTTAATACTTCGTTAGAGAAGTTAGCGTGCATACCAGAACCATTCCAGTCACCTTTTACTGGTTTTGGGTGATATTCAATATAGTATCCATATTTTTCTGTAAGTCTATCTAGTAAGTATCTAGCTACCCATATTTCATCTCCAGCTTTCTTTGCTCCTTTAGAAAATAATTGAAATTCCCATTGTCCACTTGCAACTTCTTGGTTGATACCTTCGAAGTTAAGACCAGCATCAATACATAAATCAGCGTGTTCTTCTACAAAATCTCTACCATGAGTATTTCTACCTCCAACAGAACAATAATACATACCTTGTGGTCCAGGATATCCTCCAACAGGGAAACCTAAAGGTAATTGAGTGTTTTTGTCCATAATAAAGTATTCCTGTTCGAAACCAAACCAGAAATCACCATCATCATCAATTGTAGCTCTTGCGTTAGATTCGTGTGGAGTTCCATCAGCATTAAGAACCTCAGTCATTACTAGGTATCCATTTCTTCTTGTTGGATCTGGATAAATAGCAACTGGTTTTAATAAACAGTCAGAAGATCCTCCTTCTGCTTGTTTTGTAGAACTACCATCAAAAGACCATACAGGACAATCTTCAAGCTTTCCACTAAAATCATCTTCAACTTTTGTTTTACTTCTTAGATTAGCAGTTGGCTTATAACCATCTAACCAAATGTATTCTAATTTAGCTTTACTCATAATTAACACTTTATAAATTGAACTCTTAAAGGTTTCAAAATTAGTTTTATTTTGTGATAACGGAAAAAAAATAGGGGGTCAATTGTAGTTTTTTTATTAATTTTTATCAACACCCTACTTTTTTGTAGGGTATTTTGGTTTTATTTTAATTTTTAAAGAACATTTTTTTAATATTAACAATAAAAACTTCTTTTATATTTGTAAAAAAACTTATTCAATTATGTCAACACTTAGATTCCAAGCATTAAAAGAAGCATTAAATCGTAGTTCTGTGGTAATTACAGAAACAGAACGTAGATCTGTCTTGTTTGGTGAGAATGTATTTAATCAATCAACGATGCTCCAATATTTGACCAAGGACGCTTATAGCAGCGTTATGGATGCGATTGATCATGGAACTAAGATTGATAGAAGAATTGCCGATCAGATTGCATCTGCAATGAAGGATTGGTCGTTGTCAAAAGGAGTAACTCATTATACACATTGGTTTCAACCTCTTACAGGAGCGACTGCAGAAAAACATGATGCGTTTTTCGAAACTATAGGTAATGGCTTAGGTATAGAAAAATTTGGTGGAGGTCAGTTGGTACAACAGGAGCCCGATGCTTCTTCTTTTCCTCATGGAGGTATTCGTAATACATTCGAGGCTAGGGGTTATACTGCTTGGGATCCTACATCTCCAGCATTTATTTATGGAACTACTTTGTGTATACCAACTGTATTTGTCGCTTATACAGGAGAAGCTCTAGATTATAAAACACCATTGTTAAGAGCTTTACAAGCAGTTGATACAGCAGCTACAGCAATTGCAAAGTATTTTGATAAAAATGTAAAAAAAGTAAATGCTTCCTTAGGATGGGAGCAGGAATATTTTTTAATAGATCGAGCTTTAGTAGAATCCCGTCCAGATCTTTTAATGACTGGTAGAACTCTTTTAGGACATTCCTCTGCCAAAGGGCAGCAGTTGGACGATCATTATTTTGGAAGTATTCCTAATAGAGCTTTGGCTTTTATGAGAGATTTAGAAGTGGAATGTATGTTATTGGGGATTCCAGTAAAAACTAGACATAATGAAGTGGCTCCTAATCAATTTGAACTTGCTCCTATTTATGAGGAAACGAATCTAGCAGTTGATCATAATTCTTTATTAATGGATATTATGGAAAAAGTTGCTTCTAGACATAATCTAAAGGTTCTGCTACACGAAAAACCTTTTGCAGGAGTAAATGGGTCTGGTAAACATAATAATTGGTCATTAAGTACAAATACAGGTGTAAATTTATTAGGGCCTGGTAAAACACCAATGAGTAATCTTCAGTTTTTAACATTTTTTATAAATACAATTAAGGCTATTAATGAGCACGAAGAGTTGATGAGAGCAGGAATAGCTTCGGCTAGTAATGATCATCGATTAGGAGCTAATGAAGCCCCACCTGCTATTATGTCTGTTTTTATAGGGGAGCAGCTTACTTCTGTACTAAAAGAATTAGAAGGTGTTACTGACGGTAAGTTATCTCCAAAAGAAAAAACGGATTTAAAGCTTAATGTAGTTGGTAAAATTCCTGAAATCTTGCTAGATAATACGGATCGCAATAGAACATCTCCTTTTGCGTTTACTGGAAACAAGTTTGAATTCAGGGCGGTTGGGTCAAAAGCGAATTGTGCTAATCCGATGACTATATTAAATACTATTGTGGCAAAACAACTTGTGGAATTCAAGAAGGAGGTTGATGTACTAATCGATAAGAAAAGTCTAAAAAAGGATGAGGCGATCTTTAATGTATTAAGAGAGTATATTAAGCAATCTAAAAGTATTCTTTTTGAAGGAAATGGATATGGTGAGGCTTGGGAAAAAGAAGCTAAAAAGCGAGGTCTTAGTAATAATAAAACAACTCCAGAAGCATTAAAAGCTAAGGTTTCTAAAAAAACAATAGACCTTTTCGAAGAAATGGGTGTAATGAATAAAATAGAAGCAGAGGCACGTTATGAAATCGAAATTGAAGAATATGTAATGCGTATTCAGATTGAAGGTCGGGTATTGGGTGATGTAGCAAGGAATCATATTATTCCTACGGCGATTAAATATCAAAACATGTTAATTAGTAATGTTTCTGGATTAAAAAATCTCTATGATAAAGATTTTAAGAAATATGCAAAAGAACAGATGGAGATTATAGAAGAAATTTCTAAACATATTGGTGAGATAAATACTAAAGTTAATGAAATGACCGAAGAACGAAGAAAAGCTAACAAATTATCTAATATAGAAAAGAAGGCCTTAGATTATTGTAAGAAAGTAAAACCTCTCTTTGATCAGATTCGATATAGTTGTGATGAATTAGAGTTGTTGGTAGATGATGAGTTGTGGCCTTTAACTAAGTACAGAGAGCTTCTTTTTACTAGATAGGTAAGAATTTACTGACCATTTATTTTTTTTGTTTTATTCTTAACAAAAAATTAATATCTGTTAAACCCTTGACAAAATCATATAAAACTCTGGTTTTTATGGCTTTTCCGTAATGCATTTTGTCGAATTCTTACAGAATATGTAAAAATACCCTTAAGGTTTTCATAAATTTGCTTTGTTCGGCAATAGCGCATAAATATTATTTGCAGAACGACTCCCCCAGATTTTTTATAAGGAAAGAGCGTTAGGTATTGATAAATATCTATCACTTAATCGTACACCCCAAAATGTTTATTAAGAATTGAATTATTAATCAAATTTAATATTTTACGTATGAAAAAAGTAATTTTTAGTCTAGCAACTTTATTAAGTGTGTCAGTGATGGTTGCACAATCAAACACAAGTAATGTTACCCAAACTGGAGAGGATAACAGTACAGATGTTACTCAGATCGGAAATTCTAATGCTTCGGTTACAATTCAAGAAGGTTCTGCTAATACTGCGACTGCCATTCAAGGAAGTGATTTTTTTAACTCTAGAAATGGAATTGTTGAGCAAACTCAGATTGGTGGTAAGAATACTGCTTTCGCACAGCATGAAGAAGATAATAATGAAGTCTATCAAGATCAGATAGGTGACGGGAATTCTGCTAGCGCAACTCAGAACCTGTTATTTTTTGGAGGTTTTAATTTCACAAGCCAATCTCAAGAAGGTAATGGGAATGAAGGGACAGTTTCTCAAGAAGGAGATGCGAATACAGCTTTCCAAATTCAAACAGGAGATGCCAATTCGGCGACTACTTCTCAAGAAGGAGGTTTTAATTTTAGTGGTATTCTACAAGAAGGAGCTTTTAATAGTGCTGCGATGGCTCAGGTTGGTGATTTTAATACGGCAGAACAGTTTCAGATAGGAGAAGCAAATACAGCTGCAGGTGAACAATGGGGTGAAGGAAACTCTGTGATTCAAAATCAGCAAGGTGGAGGTAATTCAGCAACTTCTTTACAAGGTAGTAGCCTTTTTAATTCAAGAGGAGGTGATGTGCAACAAATCCAGATAGGTGATGAGAATACGGCGTTTGCTAACCACGAAGAAGATAATAATGTTATCCTTCAAGGACAAGTAGGAGATGGTAACATCGTTTCTGCTGATCAAAATTTAGGATCATTTGGAGGAGAAAACTTCGTTATTCAAACTCAGTTTGGAAATGGTAATATTGCTGCGGCTTCTCAGAATGGGAGTAATAATGTTGGTGATCAGGATCAGGTTGGTGATGAAAACCTAGCAACTATTTCTCAGGATGGAACTGATAATGAAACTATCCAATCTCAGAATGGTAATGGTAACTCTGCTGAGTCTATCCAAGGAAGTTTCATTTTTGCATCTAGAGGAGGAATTGTTGAGCAAACTCAATCTGGAGATGGAAATGTTGCTTTTGCACAGCATGAAGAAGATAATAATGTGGTATCACAAACTCAAATCGGGAATGGGAATGATGCTTCTGTAACACAGAATTTACTAGCTTTTGGAGGGAGTAACTTAACTTTGCAATTCCAATTTGGAGAGGAAAATATTGCTGTTTCTTCTCAGGAAGGAGTTGAAAATATTAGTGATATCTTCCAATTTGGTGACTCAAACTTTGCACAAGATACTCAGTTTGGAACTGGTAACACTACTTTTGTAACTCAAATAGGAGAATCTCATAGTAGCATTATTTCGCAAAGTGGGACAGGAAATGCTGCAGTGGTTACACAGAGTGGTTCTGGAGGAGAGCTTTAAGAAATATTTTTAATATATTTGAAAGAGTTACGCTGACCTTTAGTTAGTGTAACTCTTTTACTACTTTTAAAACCCTTTTACTAATGAAAAAATACTTCACATTTTATATCATAGCGTTAGGCTTATTTCTTTGTGGAAATTCCTACGCTCAGAATAGCGAAAGTCAGGATGAATCGTTGGTAGAAAGTCAAGAGCGATTCATTAGACTAGATCAATTGCAAAACAATACTACTTTGCTAGTTGCTCGAGAAAATATGGCGAATAATAGCGCCGTGTTTATCCAACAAATAGGTAATGGTAATCAGGTGTTTACAAATGTTACAGCGCAAGCATTAGATGTTCGTTTAAGTCAGAACGGAGAACAAAACCTGATCGAAATAGATGAAGCCTCTAGGGAGATTGAAAAACTTATTACTCAAAATGGTAATAATAATAGGGTGATTGATTTTTCTTTTAATTCCAATATATCAACTAGTCTAGAACTTATTCAAGAAGGAGATAATCTTTCTTTTGAACGATTTGGAAGTAATGAGTTATCTAATAACTTAAAGTTTAGGATGACTGGAAACGCCCGTACAATTATTGTTAGAAGTTTTTAAGCGATATTTTATTGCTTCTTATGAACTTTAAACTGGTCATATTGTTTTTTTTGGTATTTCAATTTTCGAATGGTCAGCATACCAATATAGAAGTAGTTGCTAAGATTAAAACAGAAAGAATAGATGATATTATTTCTGTTAGTGCAGAAGCGACAAATGCTACAGAGGTTTATAAAAGTTTAAAATATACATTTTCGATTTTTAGAACAGATAGCAAAAATAATGTTACTAAAAACAATCAAGAAGAAAGATTTACATTAGAGGCTAATGAACAAAAGAGTCTTGCTAATACATCAATAGGTGTTGATGAGCAGGATAAAATTGTGATACTTTTGTTAATTTATGAAGAAGAAGCAATAGTTGGTAAAGACCGAATCGCCTTTAATGAAGAAACGAAAAAAAAAGAAAAAGAAGAAGAGTATGCAGAAGATGACGGTATCGAATTGAAAGGTATCGTTATTGAAGAAACAAAAACAAAACCTGGTAAGGATTTTTATGATTTTTTCTACACTTCTTACACATTAAATAGAATAAATGGTTCTAAAATAGTTGGAGTTTATGAAAAACTTAGTTTTGGTAGAAGTACAATTATCCAGGTAAAAATAGAAGATAGAGTCATTCATGAATTCCTTGGAAAACCTGATATAGAATATTTAGAGCAAATGTCTAAAATTTCAATACGTCGGGTTTACAAATATTTTAAAGATCTTAAAAAACAAAAAAGAGATATTTTTCAGTATTAATTACTTATTAAAACACATGAAGTCAATCATAGTAACTACTTTGCTTGTTTTCTCAGCTTTTCAACTTAGCTATGGACAAGACTTGGTATATCGGCCAAAAAATCCTGCTTTTGGAGGTGATACTTTTAATTATCAATGGCTATTAAGTTCGGCGGAAGCTCAGAATACATTTACAGATGAAAATGATCCAAACGCTGATAATAGATCAGATTTGGAAAGATTTACAGAAAGTCTAAATAGCCAATTATTAGGTCAGATATCTAGAACTTTATTTACCGAGCAATTTGGAGACGAAGGACTAACTGAAGGTACTTTTAGTTTTGGAACATTGTTTATCGAGATTTTTCCCTCTGGAGAAGGATTGGTGATAAACATTTTAGATACTGGCACCGGAGATCAATCTCAAGTAATAATTCCTAATTAATTTTTAATGCGTCATAAGTTTTATCAAGTAATTCTAGTAATTTCTTGTACAATATTGCTGTCTGGATGTGGAACCTATTTTAATCAACCTATTACAATAGAACAAGCAAGAATTGGAGAGGATACACAGTTTACTCAGACTTTAAGAGATTTCCCCAGGCCTACGGAACCTGTAGTGGTAGGAGTGTATAAGTTTAGAGATCAAACGGGTCAATATAAACCTACTGAAGCAGGAAGTACATTTAGTACTGCTGTTACTCAAGGGGCAACTACCATTTTGGTAAAAGCCTTAGAAGATTCTAAGTGGTTCGTGCCTATCGAAAGAGAAAATCTTAGTAATTTATTGAATGAACGAAATATTATTCGTTCCACTAGAAAAGAATATAGAAAAAATAAAAATTCTAAAGAACCTCAATTACCACCATTATTATATGCAGGAATTATTTTAGAAGGTGGTATCGTGTCCTATGACTCTAATATCATTACGGGAGGATTGGGAGCAAGATATTTTGGAATAGGTGGTTCTACTCAATATAGACAAGATAGAATTACAGTATATCTAAGAGCTGTTTCTACATCTAGTGGTAAAATTTTAAAAACTGTTTATGTTTCTAAAACAATATTATCACAAGCATTGGATGCTAGTTTTTTTAGATATGTTAAGTTCAGTCGATTGTTAGAAGCTGAAACTGGTTTTACCAAAAATGAGCCTGGACAAATAGCAGTTTCTGAGGCAATAGAAAAGGCTGTCGAAGCGCTAATAATAGAAGGGATAGAAGATAAGCTTTGGAGTTCTAAAGCAGAACCAGAAAAAGTAAATGCATTAGTGGCTGACTATAATGAAGAGAAGAATGAAGCACATAATAAAGGGCTCTACGAACGATATTTTAAAGAAAGAAGAGGAGAAAAATCATTATTCGCTAATGGAGGAATGGCTCTTATTAGCGGAGATTATAATAACGCCGATTTATCATATTCTATAGGAGTAGGAGGTAAGTGGTATTTTAATCCGTACTTAAATGCTAATGCAAGTATTAATAAATTTGAATTGCGAAATGAAGGAGCATTCTCTGAAGGGTTTAATGCAATTGATATAAATGCAGAGCTGACCTTATTGCCTTTTGAAAAACTCACTCCTTATTTCTTCGGAGGAATGGGAACTGTAAATAGTGATGATTTTGATAGAACCTTTTTTAAGTTTCAATATGGAGGAGGTATCGAATATTTAGTTTCTGACCATATAGGAGTGTCATTAGGTGCGACCCATAATCTGGTATTAGGCGATAAACTAGATAATGTTACACAAGGTAAAAGAGATGATCAATATTTTAATTTTTCTTTAGGTTTAAATTGGTATTTCAAAACTCCTTTGAAAATGGATAAAGAACTTCGTAAACAAAAACGAACAGAAGATAAAGAGCTTAGAAAACTAAAAAAAAGAAATCGACAAGTAATTGAAAATGGTGAAGTTCCTAAAGGATAAAACCCTGATGAAAATGAAAAAACATATAATAAGAATAATAACCGTATTTATGGTTTTTGCTATCACTTCATGTAGCGAAGATACAATAGATTTAGAAGGTTTGGGTGCTGTTAGAGGAAGAGTGGTGGCTGTGGGAACCAATGAGCCTCTAGAGAATGTGAAAATATCTACAAACCCTTCTTCAAGTACAGTTTTTACAGATGCTGATGGAGAATATGTTATTGAGAATATTCCTTCTGGAGATTACTCTCTTTCTGCTCAAAGAGATGGGTTATTAGCTCAGTTTGAAGCAATATCGATTCTTGCTGATCGAGAGTTAGAGATCGTTTTTGAGATGGATGTAGAGACTGCGGGAAATAGAGCACCTGATGCTGCAATCTTAGATTCGCCAGAAGATAATTCAGTAGATCAACCATTGGAAGTTACATTAGTTTGGACAGGTTCTGATCCTGATGATGATACTCTTACTTATACCATTACTTTGCGTAATGATGAAAACTCCGAAGTAGAAGTATTTGAAAATATTACTGATACAACCTATACGCTTACAAATCTTTCTTATAAGGTTAAATATTTTTGGCAAGTAAGCAGTAACGATGGGATAAATGATGCTGTAAATAGTAGTAGTTTTGCTTTTGAAACTATGAGTCCTCCAAATAATCGAATTGTGTATACAAGATCAATCGGTGATAACGGAGTGATTTATTCTGCAGATGAACAAGGAAGTACAGAAATCCAACTGACTTCAGAGACTAAAAATAGTTTTAGACCTAGACGTCATGTGGGTACAGGTAAGATTGCTTTTCTGCAGTCTGTTGGTTCGCAGACGCACTTGTTTACAATGAATGAGGATGGTTCTCAGGTTATGCAAGTTACTTCTCAGGTTTCTGTTGCTGGATTTAATTTAGGAGAAATTGATTTTTCTTGGACTGAAAATGGGGCTAAATTATTATTTCCTAATCAAGATAAATTATATAGTATTAATGCCGATGGAAGTGGTCTAGTTTTAGTTTATCAAACGACTAACGGAGATCTTATTTCAGAAGTAGATACGAATGATAATAATAATGTAATTGTACTTAAGACTAATAATTTAGATGGTTACGAGGTAGAGATTTTTACAATCAATACATCAGGAACTGTTCTTGATACTATATTGTCAGGAGTTTCCGGAGCAGCAGGAAGTATAAATCTTTCTGTTGATGGGACTAAACTTTTATATAGTCGTGATATTTCTGGTTTTGAAAGCAGTGAATATAGACAATTAGATTCTCACATATTCATATATGACTTTGGTGATAGTTCTAATTTAGATATCTCTATTGAAAAACCAGCCGGTACTAATGATTTAGATGGAAGGTTTTCTCCAAATGAAGCTTCAGTTATTTTTGTGAACACTTCTAATGACGGGATATCACAAAAAAATATACAAACAATGTCAATTTTAGAAATAGCTAATAGAGCTGATTTAATTACGAATGCTTCTATGGCGGATTGGGAATAATATCTTTCTAGAGATACGTAGTTTGTGTCCCAAATTCAAGAATATTAATACTTGAATTTGGGATTTTTTATATTCAATTTAGTGATTGAGGTAAATTCAATTATCTTTGCGGTTTACTATCCGTATAATACTGTAATAATGAGTCAAGAAGTAAGTAAACGCTACGCTCAGCGTGGAGTTTCGGCATCTAAAGAAGATGTTCATAGTGCTATTAAGAACATAGATAAGGGTCTTTTTCCAAAAGCATTTTGTAAAATAGTTCCGGATTACCTTACTGGTGACGAGGATTATTGTTTGATAATGCATGCGGATGGAGCAGGTACCAAATCTTCTTTGGCTTATATGTATTGGAAGGAAACAGGAGATGTTTCTGTATGGAAAGGTATAGCTCAAGATGCATTAATAATGAATATAGATGATTTATTATGTGTTGGAGCAACTGATAATATTATGCTTTCATCCACTATAGGAAGAAATAAAAATCTGATTCCTGGAGAAGTAATTTCTGCAATTATTAATGGGACTGAGGAGTTATTAGAGGAATTAAAAAGTTTTGGAGTTACCATTCATTCTACTGGTGGAGAAACGGCTGATGTAGGGGACTTAGTACGAACAATTATAGTAGACTCTACGGTAACAGCTCGTGTAAAGCGTAAAGATGTTATTGATAATGCTAATATAAAAGAAGGAGATGTAATAGTTGGTTTGGCTTCTTTTGGTCAAGCTACTTACGAAAAAGAATATAATGGCGGAATGGGGAGTAATGGCCTGACATCTGCTCGTCATGATGTTTTTCATAAGGTTTTGGCAGAGAAATATCCTGAAAGTTTTGATGCTGCGGTACCTTCTGAATTGGTGTATTCAGGAAAAACAAACCTTACGGATGAGGTAAAAAATGCACCAATTGATGCTGGTAAATTAGTATTGTCTCCCACAAGAACTTATGCACCTATAATAAAAAGTATTTTATCTAAGTTTGATAGTTCAGACGTTCATGGAATGGTTCACTGCAGTGGAGGAGCTCAAACTAAAATTTTACATTTTATAGATAATTTACATATTGTTAAAGATAATTTATTCGATGTACCTCCTTTATTTCAATTAATCCAGGAAAATTCTGGTACGGATTGGAAAGAAATGTATCAAGTTTTTAATATGGGGCATCGAATGGAGTTATATGTTTCTCCAGAAATTGCAGATGAAATTATTTCAATTTCAAAAAGCTTTAATGTAGATGCTAAAATTGTTGGACGTGTTGAGGGGTCTGAAGAAAAGAAGCTAACGATAAACAGCGAATTCGGTACATATACCTATAACTAAATTGTGCTATAGGATTGTCAAACATGCATTAAACAAGTGTACATGTAACTTGTGAATACTAATTTTTCAAAACCTTTATTGATTATCTACTTAAAGATTCATTTTATCCAAATACTTATTTCTAAGAAACTCTAGTTTGGGTTCTATATATCGTGTGCAAAACGGTTTTTTTGGGTTGTTTTTGTAGTAGTTGATTAATTCTATTCTCGAAGGTTTAAAGGAATTGAATTTTAAAACCTTTGTTATTAATCGATTTTGAAAATTTTCATTTAGTTGAGTAATGATTGTTTCAATAATTGACTTTTGTTCAATTTCGAAATAATAAATTGCACTTCGGTATTTTTCCATAAAGCTATGATTAGAGGTGCTTTTATGTGTAAGTAAATGAATCTCAATTAAGTCCTTTAGACTTATTACTTCGGTTGAGAATACTACGATCACAGCTTCCGAAAAAGAGTTGTTTTTTCCAGTACTTTTTATATAGCCTTGTTCAACAGAGGTTACACCTTTTAAGGATTGAAAAACGGCTTCTGTACACCAGTGACATCCTCCACCTAGTCCTATTTTTAAATTACTCATTGGATTCAAAATTCGTAATTTAATTTCTAATTATTATATTGAATTTTATAAAGTTATATTATGAGTAATCCAGTTATTAAAGTTGAAAAGGAGTTGATTGATATTTTGTTAGAAATGATAATGTTTATTGGTTTGATTGCTTTAATTTTAATTCCTGTGTTTTATTATAAGGACCTTCCAGAAATGATTCCAACTCATTTTAATGCAAAAGGAGCCCCAGATGATTATAATTCTAAATCCATGATTTGGTTCCTTCCTATTATTGGTTTGTTTCTAGCCGCAGGTCTTTTTGTTTTAAATAAATCACCTCATGTTTTTAATTATCCTAAAGCACTTACTATCGATAATGCATCTAAATATTATAAGAATAGTACTAGACTTATTAGAGTACTAAACCTTATTATTACGTGGGCTTTCGTTTTTGTTTTATATAAATCTGTTCAAGTGGCGTTAGGTGATTCTGAAAATTTAGGGATATGGTTTTTACCAGTTTTTCTAATTATTATTTTTAGTGCAATTATTTACTTCGCTATAAAGACAAGAAAAATATCATAGGTTTTCAAGAGTCTAGAAGTTTGTGTCTAGACTCTTGAATATAGAATTTAGCTGTTTTTCCAAGCTTATTATGATCCCAGTTCGTCATTGAATCGAACTGTTTTAGTTTCTGTTTCCTCTTCTTTTGTCTCTACAAGTTCAATTGTATTTTCATCGTTAAACTTTCCCTCTTTTTTTTGAAAAAAGATAGGTACAGGAATCATAGCTACCATTATAATGAATAGTAGTAAGACGATACGCCTTAGTATTTTTTTAAATCTTTTCATTTTAAGAATAATGTAATGTACTACACCACCAGTTGTTGGTAATGGTACGTTAATAGTTGTTGTTTTTTTGGCTAAAAGCCTTTAAAGAAAGGGGTTACCCTATATGAAAAGAATTTTCTTCAGAAATGTAATTAGTGTTCTTAGGAAAGAATATTTTATGTTTTAAAGTCAAAGAAATAGTATTGTCAAATTCTTTTCCCTTAACAATGTGGATGGTATTATGTAATCTTACTAGAAATAGTAAATCAGAATCATAATATCTGAATTTTTGATCACTCTTTTTGACGTTGTTGTAAGAAGTAGTTTTAAGATCATTTTCCTTAGGAGAAATTACTAATTCGATAGTATTTTCGTAAGAAATAGGTTGGGTGTAATTCGTATAGCCACCAATACCTAAGAAAAGTAAAAGAGTAATAAACCAACTAAAAAGCAGTTTGTGATTATATGTGTACGAGCGATTTAGCATTTGGAGGATAAAAATACAACTTTTTTATATTAATAATTCTACTTCAGAATATTAAAAGTCAATATGACCTTTGGACAAAAAAACGTACTTTTGTGAATTCCACTGACAAGGATAGATAGAACTATGATTGATAAATTAAATATTGTAAAGCAACGATTTGATGAGGTAACTGATCTTATTATCCAACCAGATATTATTTCTGATCGTAAGAGATATGTTCAACTTAATAAAGAATATAAGGATCTAAAAGCATTGATGGATCAGAGAGATCATTATATAGAGTTGACTAATAATAGAAAGGAAGCGGAAGAGATCATTGCAGATGGTAGCGATGCAGAAATGGTTGAGATGGCAAAAATGCAATTAGAAGAAGCTAAAGAAGAGTTGCCAGCTTTAGAGGAGAAAATAAGATATATGTTAGTGCCTAAGGATCCAGAAGATGCTAAAAACTGCGTAGTGGAGATTCGTGCTGGAACAGGTGGTGATGAAGCAAGTATTTTTGCTGGAGACTTATTCAGAATGTATACTAAATATTGTGAAGGTAAGGGATGGAGTACTAGTGTGGTAGATCTAAGTGAAGGAACTAGTGGAGGATATAAAGAGATTATTTTTGAAGTAAATGGAGAGGATGCATACGGAACAATGAAGTTCGAGGCAGGAGTACATCGTGTACAACGTGTTCCTCAGACAGAGACTCAAGGACGTGTGCATACTAGTGCTGCAACTGTGATGGTTTTGCCAGAGGCAGAAGAGTTTGATGTAGAGCTTGATATGACAGAGGTGAGGATAGAGCGAACTACTTCTACAGGTCCTGGTGGGCAATCTGTAAATACTACTTATTCTGCGATTAAGTTACATCATGAGCCGACGGGTATGATTGTTAGTTGTCAGGATCAGAAATCATCGCATAAAAACTTAGAGAAGGCATTAAAAGTACTGCGTTCTCGTTTATATGATATTGAATTAGAAAAGAAACAAGCTGCTGATTCAGAAAAGCGTAAGAGTATGGTTTCTTCTGGTGATAGATCTGCAAAAATTAGAACATATAATTATCCACAGGGTAGGGTGACTGATCATCGTATAGGATTAACCTTATATGATCTTGGTAATATTATTAATGGAGATATCCAGAAAATAATAGATGAGTTACAACTGGTAGAAAATACAGAGAAACTAAAAGAGTCTAACGAGGTATTCTAATCGAATAGAGTTAGGTGATATTTATGGGATTAAAAAAAAGGTTGTGTAAAAATGTTTGCACAACCTTTTTTCTGAGTAATTTTAGTTAAAAAATTAGATCAATTAACCGATACGAATTTAATTATTATGTTCTGTTGGTTGCAAATGAAATTGTTTCCACTCTTTGCCGCGTATTATTCGAACCTCCATCAGGCATATAAGCTCCATGTTTCCAATAAAAATTACCATCTAATCTACTCCAGTCAGAATCAAAACTAAAAGTGTTTCTGGCTCTTTCTCCAGTGTCTAGGTTGTCAATTCTTACATCTAGATTTCGTGAACCATTAGGAGTTTCCATTCTAATCCTGTACCGATCATTTTGTCTGAATGGGATAGTTTCTGCAGCGGTTGTAGTACTAGACCCCGTAGGAGCATTAGTTCTTTTTAAGCGAACTATTCCATTTTCTGCCACTACAGTTGCATATGGTCTACGAGCGTCTCTATGATCATTATGTAGTTGTGCTAAAATAAGTTCGTGTCTGTTGTCATAACCTCTAACATCAAAGGTGAGATCTAATCGATTCCTACGATCCATATCAATATTGGTTTGATCTCTATATTCGGCTCTTCTTCTTTCATTACCATTAGGACACTGTAAGATTAATCGACTACCGTCAACATAAATGTAATCAGTGATATCAAAACCATTGTCGTTAGGATCATCCTGATATTCGCGTTCATTCCAATTATGAGCTCCTCCACCATCATTGTCAACTTGAAAATCATCATTACTGGAGTAGGAACTATCAAAATCCCAAGGAGTATCAGAAGATGCTTTAGAGAGGTCATTAAGATCGTTGTCTTCTACAATATTGGTTATATCTGTATCCGAGATAGCTTCTTCTTCACATGAGATAACAGTCAATATAAGAACAATGAGTACTGTTGGTTTAAATAATAAATTGATAATATTTATTATTTTGTAAATTAAAATTGTCATAATCGTAAAGTTAATAGTTAAAATTTGCGTTAAATGAATTTGGTTGACCAAAATAAATATTGGTCAACCAAAAACCATATAAAAAATGTTAATTTCACGTTTTCAATGCATTTATTAACAATAATTAACTAATAAAATAACAAAACACATGGTTTGTGTAGGTTTTTTTTGAGAATATAAAATATTTGAGTGTTCGTTTGTGAAAAAAGTAACTCTTTTGAATATGTTTTTGTGTGTATATAATTTTATACAAGGTTTCTTCAGAAGGTCGATCTACAAAAATTAGAACATATAATTATCCGTAAGGCAGGATGATTGATCATTATGTAGGATTAACTTTATATGATCTTGGTAACATTATTAATGGTGATATTCAAAAAAAATATTGACGAATGAATTACAATTGATAGAAAATGCGAAGAAGTTAAAAGAATTAAACGAGATTTTTTGAATACAATCTATATATAGAAAAAAGTGATCAGTAGCACACTAACTACCGATCACTTTTTATTATTATTTAATAAATTTTATAGAATGGAAAGTTTTTTCGTTTTTATAAATATTTAAAAAATATATTCCTTTTGATAACTGTTGAGTGTTAATTTCAACGATGTTATCAATTATTACATAGTCATCTAAAGGAAGTAATTTTCCATTGATATCAGTAATTTTGATTTTCTCGAACTCTAATATTGATGTTAAACCCTCAATTCTAAGATAATTTTCTGTAGGAATTGGATATGCAATAAAATCGTTTTTAGATGATGATGGAATAGACAATGTGTTGTCTGTAGAACAAGTGTTTATAAATGCTGAGCTTAATTCGTCGCTACTATCTAAAAAAGCGTCGTTAGCTTTACAGATGCATCTCCCATCACTTTCTTTGAATGTTATATAGGAAGCATCAGTCTCATAAGCTTTTATGGAGCATTGTTCAAAACTTAAAGGTCCCGTAACTGTTTGGGTATTATGATTCCAGTTAGAGAATAATGTTGTTCCTCCATTCCAGAAATTAAATCCTGGTTCTTCAGATAGTTTGCAGGGTTTTAAAAACATAATGTATAAGGCTCCAGTTCCTCCGGCACCACCTCCAATATTTACAGCAAGACTTCCATCTCCTTTAAGATCTCCAATAAAGGAAATTGATCTAGAAAAACGTTCTTCAGGTTCTAAAGAAAGATCAAAACCTCCTTCAGTGTTATTTATTTTCGTATACGTTTTTACAGTTTTATCCTCATTAAGATATAAGATATAGGCATGACCTTCATCTTGCTGATTAGCACCTGTTATTAACTCAGGAATACCATCTGCGTTAAGATCTCCGGGGCTTGTCATAGCATGTCCAAATTGTGCTCCAATTGTTCCATTAGGATTCGTTTCTGTATCCAAGTTGTCTGTAAAACCTCCTATTCCTTCCGTGATTTTTTGTTTGGAGATAACATTGTAGTTATCATTGCTTAAAGATAGAATCCAGATAGCTCCTTTACCACCTTCGGATTGAAATGCTCCAACGGCAAGTTCTTTGTTACCATCGTTGTCGATATCTCCTAACATAGAGACCTCACGACCTCCGAAAGAATCCCCGTTTTCTAATCCAGATCCAAATCCCCCGTTTGTAGAACTTATCGTTACTGTTTCTGAAATCTCAACTTCTGATTGTTCGTTTAAAAATAAAATATCAATAGCTCCTCTATCTGTTCCTCCATCATCAGAACCTGGATTGCAGGCTACGAGATCAATCCTTCCGTCATCATTTAGATCTCCAATTGCAGAAAGTCCCTGAGCGATAATGTTAGCGTTTTTTACAAAACTCTTGACAGTACCATCACGATTTAAGTGAATGATGTATAAAGCTCTGTTGGATTGAGTCGGAGCAGAAACAGCGATGTCGGGAATAGAATCGTTGTTGTAATCTCCAATCCCTGCGACCCCATATCCAAAGAAATTTCCTTCGGTTAATGTCTCGCTAAAATTTCCTTCTAACATAGATATTTTTTGATGGGTAGATACGGTTCCGTCAGGATTCATAAATAAAATGTAAACTGCACCTGCATCTGTGGCACCATCATCATCAGATCTTGCACCAATGACTAGGTCAAGTACTCCATCATTATTGATATCACCGGCTACATCGTGATCTCTACTAAAACGATCTCCTCCTTCAAGATTGCCATCAAAACCTCCTTCTCCTTCGGAAATGCGTGTAAAATTTTCAGGTGCATACGAGTTGGTGTTTTGACAGAATAGTTTGGGATTATTTAGGAAAAAAGATATTCCTAAAAGTAAAATTACTGTTACTCTCATGATTTGTGTTTTTTAAGTTGTAGTACTTTGACTTTTGAAAAGTAAAAAGGTTTAAGTTCTAAAATGGAAATTCTTTTTTTGTAGAGAGTAATTAGTTATTTGGTAAATAGTGATTTAGGGTTCTTCTGTGTTTTGTTTTGTTGGGTGATTAAATAGGAGTTATTGAGTTTTTTTTTTTTTGATAATAGTAACCTAAGCGAAAAATAAAAAGAGGATAATTTCTAAAAATTATCCTCTTTTTATAAATGGTGTGTTTTTTTTATTTTAAGGTATATGATTTTGGGTCTTCTTTTATTTTCTTTGCTGTTACTACAAAATAGAGTCCAACTAATATAAAAGGAATGCTTAGCCACTGACCAGTAGAAAGTATTCCGTTAGGTCCATCTCCAAATCCATCCTGACTTGTTTTTACATATTCTACAATGAAACGAACAATGAATATAAGCATCATATACATTCCAAATAAAAATCCTCTATTATTTCGTTTGTTCGTTTTCCAATAAAATAACCAAAGTATTAAGGATACAAATATATATCCAAATGCTTCGTATAGTTGAGCAGGGTGGCGATATGGAATTGCTTCTAATAGATTAGCAAATTTAGGGTTGTTTACAATAGCGGAGTACGCTTCATTAATATTTTTAATTCCTGTTTCTCTTACAACTTCTCCTTTGCTTAATCCATCTCTTATAAATTTTACTCCAAAGGCAGAATCTCCGGAAGGTTCTCCGATAATTTCTGAATTAAAAAAGTTTCCTAATCGAACAAAAATCCCTCCGAAAGCAGCTGGGATAGTTACTCTGTCCATTATCCATAAAGGATGTTTTTTTAAAACATTTTTAGAGTAATAATACATAGCTGTAATAAATGCTATAGCAGCTCCGTGACTTGCAAGTCCTCTAAATCCTATAAATTCAAATGTTGGATTGAATTTAAAAGGTAAAATAATTTCTAGTAAATTATTTCTGTAATAATCCCAATCATAAAAGAACACATGGCCTAATCGCGCTCCTAGTAAAGTACCTATTACTGCGTAGATAAATACAGAGTCTAATTTTTCCATTGAGATTTTTTCACGGATATATATTTTCTTCATTAGATACCATCCTAATGAAAAAGCAACTACGAACATCAGGCTGTAAAAACGAATAACAAAAAAACCAAGATCAAATCCTTCTATAGGATTCCATACTATTTTAGAGAATATCATGTGGGAAACTATTTTTCTAGGGTAAATATAGGTATTTAATTGAACTCAAAATTATAAATAAAACATTAATGAGGTAAACAAGTATGGGGTTTAGTTTAACTTTTCTTTTTTTTTGTTGGTATTGACATCTGGAACTGGATCATATCCACTACCTCCCCAAGGATGACAGCTAAAAATACGTTTTACAGCAAGTTTTCCGCCTTTGAACAATCCATGCTTTTCTAATGCCTCTACAGTGTAATGAGAGCACGTTGGTTGATAACGACAGGTAGCAGGAGTTAAAGGTGAAATTACATGTTGGTATAATTTCACAAGTCCAACAAATGGTAGTATTAAAACCTTTTTTAAGGTTAAATTTGAACCCAAAATAAAATATTAAATTAATTTAGAGTAAAAGTAGTCCCTTCACGACCATCCTTTAGCTGAATTCCCATAGCTAATAATTCGTCTCTGATTTTATCACTAGTAGCAAAATCTTTATTAGCTCTTGCCTCAGCTCTTAAATGAATTAATAATTCAACAGTGCTAGAAAGTTTATCGCTAATATCAGAAGAAGCTTCGTTAACATTAACCAATCCTAAAACGTCAAAGACTAATTCGCTTATTTTAGTTTTTAGAGTTTCATGATCTTCTTTTGATATGGAAGCTTTTTCTTCTTTTATAGAATTAATGAATTTTACCGCTTCAAAAAGTTTAGCAATTAGAATAGGACTATTAAAGTCATCGTTCATAGCAGCATAACATTCTGTTACCCAATTCTGAACATGAAATCCTTCTGTAGTGTCACCGATTTTTACATTTCCTAAAGTTTCAATAGCCTCCATGAGTCGATAAAAACCTTTTTCTGAAGCTTCCAAAGCGTCGTTAGAAAAATCTAAGATACTTCGATAGTGAGCTTGTAGCATAAAAAATCTAGCAACCGTTGGGGCAAAGGCTTTATTTAATTTGTCACTTTCTCCATTAAAAATTTCTGCGGGTGATAATATATTACCTGTGGATTTAGACATTTTTTTTCCGTCTAGGGTAAGCATATTGGCGTGCATCCAATAATTTACAGGGCTAACACCACAAGCTGCTTCTCCTTGGGCGATTTCACATTCATGATGTGGAAACTTTAGATCCATTCCACCTCCATGAATATCAAATTTTTCACCTAGATATTTCGTGCTCATTACTGTACATTCTAAATGCCACCCAGGAAAACCATCACTCCAAGGAGATGGCCATCGCATAATATGCTCTGGTTCTGCTTTTTTCCATAAAGCAAAATCCTGAGGGTTTTTTTTATCACTTTGTGCAGCTAATTCTCTGGTATTAGCAATCATATCTTCAAGATTACGACCACTTAACTTACCGTAATCATTAGTTTCATTGAATTTCTTAACGTCAAAGTATACAGAACCATTCGTTACATATGCAAAACCATTATCGATTATGGATTTAATCATTTCAATTTGTTCAACAATATGACCTGTAGCAGTTGGTTCTATGCTAGGAGGGATATTATTGAATTTTGCTAAAATATTATGGAAATCTAAAGTATATCGCTGCACTATTTCCATAGGCTCTAATTGTTCTAATCTTGCTTTTTTAGAAACTTTGTCTTCTCCTTCGTCTGCATCATTCTCTAAATGCCCTGCGTCTGTTATGTTTCGAACATAACGCACCTTAAAGCCTAAGTGTTTAAGGTATCTATAAACTAAATCAAAAGAAATAAAAGTTCGACAATTTCCTAAATGTACATTACTATAAACGGTTGGACCACAAACATACATACCAATATTACCTTCTGTAATTGGAATGAATTCTTCTTTTTGACCCGAAATTGAGTTGTAAATTTTTAGTTTTTGGGTTTTGTACAATGGAGCTATTGCCATGATTTTAATGAGTTCTTGTGATTATTGATTGAATAAATATAAAATTAAAAGGTGGTGTCTAATTTAATGTAGTCTAGAAATTCTCTGCGTACAGCTTGATCTTTAAATTTCCCTCCAAATTCGCTAGTTACTGTGCTGCTTTCGATATCTCTTATTCCTCTGGAATTTACGCATAGATGTTTTGCGTCTATTACACATGCAACATCTTTGGTGTTTAGAACTATCTGAAGATCCTGAACAATTTGCATAGTTAAACGCTCTTGTACTTGAGGGCGTTTTGCATAATAATCGACTATTCGATTCATTTTAGATAATCCTACAACTGTACCGTTAGAAATATATGCTACATGAGCTCTTCCTATAATTGGAAGTAAATGATGTTCGCAAGTAGAATATACTGTAATATTCTTTTCTACTAACATCTCTCCATATTTGTAGTTGTTGTCAAAGGTAGAAGCCTCTGGTTTTCTTTGTGGATGCAAACCAGAAAAAATTTCATTCACAAACATTTTTGCAACTCGTTGGGGGGTTCCTTTAAGACTATCGTCATCAAGGTCTAATCCCAAAGTTTCCATAATATGCTTTACATCTTCTCTGATTAAAGCGATTTTTTCTTTATCACTTAATTTAAATGCATCTTCTCTAAGAGGAGTTGTTGCGCTAGTAGCTACATGATTATCACCTAGCGCTTCAATAGCTTCAAGGGCCTTGTCTATCTTCACAAGTTCAAAATTTTATTATTATCAAATAAAAAGAATTATGAGTAGAAACATCAATAAATTAAATTACTACTTTTTAATCAGTATTATCTATTCAAAATTGAAAGTAAAATTATTTACAATCCCAACGTATTCTTTTTCTAAATTTCTTACAGTTTTCATATTGATTTTCATCAATATATTTAAGTGATTTTTCGAAATCAAATAAAATCAACTATAAACAGGCTGCAAAGATACGATTTTGTCTTTTTACTTAGTGAAAGCTATGTTAACAATTATAAATAATATGATACTTTTATGTGCACTATATATTAAAATTAGTAAATTTAATTCCTACACAAGAAAATAGACGAACCTACGTTATATAAAACATGACAAAATTACTACCTCAAATCTTATTATTGTCTGTACTGTTTTTTTTTAATAGTGCACTAGTAAACGCACAGGACTTTGATGTTGCCTGTAGAAATGCTCAACCATTCTGTTCAGATGCTTCTTTAGAACTAACATTCCCCAATACAATTGGTGATATTGATGGTTTAGGAGAAGTTGGATGTTTAAACACCACCCCAAATCCTTCATGGTACTTTTTGCTTATTGATGAATCCGGAGAACTGGTTTTTGATATAAGACAATGGATGGATACTGATGGAGATAATCGTTTGGATCGTGATGAAAGACAGCTTGATGTTGATTTTATAGCATGGGGGCCTTTTCAAACTTCTTTCATTATTAATTGCGATGATGAGTTGTCAAGAGGGTGTGATCTTAATGGAGATGGAGATAATATTCGGCCAGCGGAATGTGTAAATAATGCTGATGAACCTGATTTTTATATCGATGATGAAGATAATACAAACATTGTAGATTGTAGTTATGCGAGAACATCAGATGATAATTTTATAGAAACATTTACAATACCAAATGCTCAGACAGGAGAGTTTTATATAGTACTAATTACTAATTTTTCTGATGAAGCTGGAGTTATACAGTTAGAGCAGACAAATCTTGGAGAAGATGGAGCAGGAACTACAGATTGTAGTGTTTTAGAACCAGGTATACCTCAGGATAGGATTGCTACATGTGGAGAATTTCCTTTAACAATAGAAGGTAGGTTTCCTGCCAGTACAGGTCCTCCAGCTGTTCCAGCAGCCGAAACTTTTCAATGGTCTAGAGCAGATTTGGGAGATACAAATTTTGTAGATATTCCTGGTGCTACTTTTCCTTTTTATGATAATGTTACTTCTAACGGAATTTATAGATTAAGAGGTTTTGATGCTAGCGGTATAGAAGTGCCAGATTCTCCAGATCAAGTTTCTGTATTAGATGTTTCTCAAATTACATTTCAGGTTGGGTATACTATTACAGAAGAATCGTTTGCTGGTAGTTATATTATTACTGCAGAAATATCTACGGACCCAATCGTTGAGGCTGAAGGATTTACTGATTTTGAATATCGATTAGATAGAGATGTAAATATGGATGGTAATTTTGTAGAATCCAGGCCTTACCAATCTTCGCCAATATTTGAAGGAGTTCCTCCTGGGGATTATCGTATCGTCGCTAGATATGTTAATTGTCCGGATAATGAAAGAACATCGGTAGATATCATGATCTTAGGGTACCCTAAATATTTTACGCCTAATGGAGACGGTTTTCATGAAACTTGGAATTTAATCAATCCAGAAGATCAACCTACTCCCGCATTGGTTTATATATTTGATAGACATGGAAAATTGTTGAAACAATTAAATCCAACTGGAGCTGGATGGGATGGTACTTATAATGGAAATTTAATGCCTTCTTCACAGTATTGGTTTAGGGTAGAGTTTAATGAACAGTCCGATCGTGATCCGAATAGAGGAAGAAGGGTGTTTGCAGGTAGTTTTTCTTTAATTAGATAATTTATGAATAGACTTATTTTTGTAAACTTTTGGATTAAAAAAAGGTTTTTTAAATGTAGTTTATTGAGGTAATAATTTTGATTACTACACTATTCCGGTTTTGTTATATTATTTGTTAGGGTTTCTTGCGGTATGATTGTTTTTATATAAGAAAGCTTTGGATTTAAGAAATAAAGCTATTTTATCATTTATTTTAAAGACTGGTAATGAGTAAAAGAATACCTGTATCGATATTATTTTTATCATTTTTCATTTATACGAATTTTAGTATAGCACAAGGTTCTGTTTGTGCTGATTCCTTAGGAGATGATGGTGCCGATCCCTTTTGTAGTACTACTGGTATTGTTTTTCCGAATTGTAATAGCTCTAATAGTAGCTGTGTAAATAGCTCAGAAATTGGCCCTAATTATGGGTGTTTAACTACGCAACCTTTCCCTGCTTGGTATTATTTACAGATAGATGATACAGGAGCATTGACTTTTCGCATTTCGCAATCTACTAATGAAGATGGGACTGGTACCCAATTGGATGTGGATTTTATATGTTATGGACCTTTTGCCGACCCTGTTTCTCCTTGTACTGCTGAGTTAACAGCGGGTAATACGGTTGATTGTAGTTATTCGCCAGATGCAGTAGAAGCGATGAATATTCCAGCTGCAACTGCTGGAGAGTTTTATCTTGTATTGATTACTAATTTTTCAGAGCAACCAGGTTTTATAAATTTTCAGCAAACTGGTGGTACAGGTTCTACAGACTGTTCTATACTAGAAGCTGCACTAGGGCCTAATCAAGATATTTGTGGTTCAGATCCTGTTGTGTTGGATGGTACATCGGATGGAGCTATCAGATACGAATGGTCTGTTTATAATGAGACTACCATGGTATTTGATATTATTTCGGATGAAATTAGTCCGACATATACAGTTACGACATCAGGAAGATATCAGTTGCTTATTGAAGATGTTGATGGTAATACAGAGGTTGATGAGGTTGTGATTACATTTTATACTCCTCCTATTATTGCAAATACCGCGCAGGATTTATCGGCTTGTGATGATGATGGAAATGGAATTGAAACTTTTGATCTTACTCAGAATACATCTATTATTTTAGGTGCTCAAGATCCAACTGAATTTACGGTGACGTATCACTTTACCCAGGAAGATGCAGAAAATTATACGGGAGCAGCTGGTGATAACATCATTACCGATCCGGATAATTTTGTGAATACTGTAGCAGACCAAGTGATATGGGCTAGGATAGGTGGAACGAATCAAATATGTTTCGAAATAACTTCTTTTATATTGAGGGTGTATGAGAATCCTGTAGCGAATGTTCCTATAGATATAGAATTATGTGATAATGCGCTGGATGGTAATGATACCAACGGTATTGTAGAATTTGATCTTTCTAATATTGCATCGGAAGTTTTGGGAACTCAGAATTCTGCGGATTTCATAGTTTCTTTATATGAATCTCAAGTAGATGCGGATGCTGGTGTTTCCGGGACAGAATTACCTAATAATTATACTAATATAGCTAATCCTCAAACTATATATGTGCGAATTGAAAATGTTTCTGAACAAAGTTGTTATGAGACTACAAGCTTTCAGTTGATAGTTAATCCTCTTCCAGTTGTAGTGCCAGTAGTGTCTTTGCTACAATGCGATGATGACACAGATGGGATTTCGTTATTTAATCTTTCAGAAGCTAATACGCTAATTTCTTCAAATGCTGCTAATGAGTTCTTTTCATACTACCTTACCGAGACTGCAGCAATAAATGCTGATCCTGCAGATCAAATTACTAACTTTACTGCATATCCTAATCCTATTCCGATAAGTAGTACAGTATTTTCAAGGATAGAAACTGATAATGGGTGTTTTAGAACAGCTCAGGTAGATTTAGTAGTATCTGCAACACAGATTCCTGTAGGTTTTGGATTGTCTTATAGAACTTGTGATAATACTGATATAGATAATGATGACGCTAATGGGATTGCTACTTTTGATTTTAGTGATGCTACAAGTCAAGTTACTGCCCTATATCCTCCAGGACAAAATTTAATCATTACGTATTATGAGAATTTAGCGGATGCTTTAGCAGAGGAGAATGCAATAGTAGATCCGGCGAATCATAGAAATGATGCATCGCCTTTTATTCAAAATTTATATGTACGAGTTGATGATGGGACCAATAACGGGTGTCTAGGTTTAGGGCAACATATTCAGTTAGAGGTAGCAGGGTTGCCAGAAAATAATTCAGTAACTGATTTTGTTTTATGTAGTGATGATCCTAATCAAGCAACTTTTGATTTGACAGAAAAAGATGTCGAAGTGATAGGTTTTCAAGCTGGAGCATTGTTAATTAGTTATCATAGGACGCAGAATGAAGCTATAAATAATACAGGACAAATTACAGGTGCGTTTATCAATGAGTCTAACCCGCAAACAATATGGGTGAGAGTGCAATCAGATGATAATAATAATGGAACTGCGGATATTGATGAGTGTTTTAGATCTACAATTTCATTCGATTTAGAAGTACTGCATAATCCAGAATTAATTAATCCTGACCCTATTAATTTATGTAGTGATCAGGTTGATACTTTTTATAACCTAACGCTTAGAGAAGACCAGATTACAGGAGGTGCTACAAATATTGTTTTATCATATTATGAGTCTCAAAACGATGTAGATAACGACAATGTTATTCCTAATCCAGCTTCTTATCTGAACACTACATTAACTAGAGATTTAATAGTTGTGGGTAGAGATACAGATAATAGTTGTTTTTCTAGTATAACATTGCAATTACGGACTATATTGTATGATGATTTTAATTTGTCTCCAACTGCATTGGAAACTTGTGAATCAGATCAAGAAGGTGTGGGGATTTTTGATCTTACTTTGGCGGTACAAGACATTCTTAATTTAAATGATGCAGACATATCTAATGATTTGAGTATTTCTGATTATAATATTGATTATTATGAGTCGATGCAGGATGCTGAATTAGGTAATACTAATATAATTTCGTCTCCTTCAGCATATCAGAACGTGCAAATATTTAATCAAGTGGTTTATGTGCGTGTTGATCCATTAGCGATGGATAATAATTGTTTTAGGGTGATTCCAGTTCAGTTGATTGTAAATGCACTTCCAGACTTTACGTTAGAAGAGGAGTATGTACTTTGTTTAGAAAATGATGGTGTGATTATCAACTTGATTCCAACAGATGTGATCGATACAAGCTTAGATGATACTGTTTATGATTTTCAGTGGTATGTTGGAGCTACAGCAACAACAGGAAATGAGATTCCAGGAGAGATTGGAGCTATTTATAGTCCCACGACTGCGGGTCAGTATGCTGTGTTAGTCACAAATAATAGTACAATGTGTGTTTCGGTAGTAGTAACAACGGTTGTAGAGTCATATCCGCCTCAAATAGAAGATTTTACTGTAGAGTTGCTTTCCGGTGCTTTTTCTGATAATGCTACTATTGAGGTAATGGTGGATTCTGATGCAATAGGGGATTATGAATATAGATTAGATACTGGAGATTGGCAATCTTCTCCGGTGTTTACTAGAGTGACTAGAGGAGAACATTTTGTGTATGTAAGAGATGTTTTTATGTGTGGCGAAATTGAACTTCCAGTAGAATTTGTGGTTGATTACCCAAGGTACTTTACGCCTAACGGAGATGGTTTTCACGAGAGTTGGGGGATTGTAGGGAATGATAATGTTCAGATTAATGGAATTCTAATTTTTAATAGATCAGGAAAACTTTTAAAGGATCTGGGTTCTTTAGGCACATGGGATGGAACTTATAACGGAAATCTGTTACCATCAAGTGAGTATTGGTTTAAAGTGAGATATACAGAAAATGGCATTATGAAAGAATTTAACGCTAGTTTTTCTTTAATAAGATAGAGTATAATATACAGGAAAAACAAAAAAGGAGTTGATGAACATCAACTCCTTTTTTGTTTTTAAAGCGACTTATAATTTTTTTTATAAATTTAAACTTAAGGTGAAAGTTAGGTTGTCTCTGTAGCTTTCTACTGTTGCAAAATTTGTGAAAGATGTATTTGGATAAAATTGTTCAATACGCTCCTGTTCTGAATAGTCATATGCTACATCAAATTTTACTTTCCCGAAGTTATAACCAATACCCATAGAGAGTCCAGTTCTATCTCCCAAAATGAATTCATTTTCATATGGACTTTCTTCATAGCTATAACCACCTCTAAAGCTCCAGTTACCATTTCTTAATTCTCCTCCTATTCTAAGAGTAGAAGCTCCTTGTAAACTATTTTCAATCTGTCTATTTATATCAGAAAAATTCACACCTTCATCAGAGTCAAATTCGGTAGATGAATAATCTTTATATGAATAATCTAAGCTAATTAATCCACGTTTTCCAAAAAGAACCGCAATACTTCCAGTTGCTTTTGCTGGAGTACGTAATTGATATTCTGGAAATATGTTTATTACGTTAGGATCTAAATTAATTCTTCCATTTACTCCATCAGTAATTACTCTTTGTGTTGTTTCTTCTTCGATATAATACCAAGTCGGAGATTCTAATGAAGCGCCTAGTCGAAGCATGTGTGAAACCTTTAGTATTCCTCCTACTTGCGCAGAGAAACCTGCTCCAATAGTTGATAGTCTATTTGTAAAAACAATTTCGTTAACCACACTTCCTGCATTATTATTAAGTTCATCAAACCTTGTAACTTTATCATAATTGATAAAATGAGAGTTAAGATTAACACCAATATAAAATCTATCGTTTATTTGAGCACCTCCATTAATGGTGAATTTTCCATTTAGACCTGTACTTTCGTAATAGTAATCCTGGTCAAAAACTCCTGGAGAAACATTTGAGAAATATGTTGTATTATTAGGGTCTGTAAGGTCATTTGCTTCAATAATAAATGATTCGTGACCTAGAAATGCCTGTTGCGCTCCATAGCCTTCTGTTTCACCCAAAAAGCCATAAAGGTCGTCTGGACTTTCTCCTGCTCTAGGAGTTAATAAATCTAGAGGAATGCCTTGTGCTTCTGCTAGAAAAAAATTATCGATTGAATTATTGCTTCTTCCAAATGCAAACAATTCTTCAGCAAAATCCGTAGTTTGATCATATGCAATACCTAAAGAAACTTTGTTAAGGATTGTTGATTCACTTTGGTTGTTGTATACGAAAACAGCACCAATTTGATTAAAATTAAAGTTAGAAGATGATGTTTCGCTAAAACCATCAAAATAATTAGTATCATTCTGGATATTCGATGATGATAATGTTATAGACCCAGAAGAGCTTAAAAAGACTGCGGATCCTGCAGGATTTATTTGTAGGGCAGATAAATCTCCACCCAAAGCACCAAATGCTCCACTCATCCCTCTGAAACGAGCAGTTCCCAAAATCTCTTGTTGAGAATATCTTACTGCATCTGTAATATCTTGAGCGTTTATGAAGGACAAAGAGAATAGACTAATGAATAAAAATATCTTTTTCATATACGTTGCAATATTTGATTTACTAGCTGTTGTTGGGTAACAGATAGGGATTTAGATAGACATACAATGTTTAGTCAATTGTATGTCTATCTAAATTCAATAAATCTTGTTTTTTGAAAATTTTTAAAGAATTTTTAAAATGAGATTTTAACCTCTTCCTCCACGACTTCTTCCTCCTCCGCGGCTACCACTAGATCTAGATCCGCTACTTCGGCTAGATCCGCTGCTTCTGTATGATCCAGAACTTCTGCTGCTGCTGCTTCTAGATCCAGAATAACTCCTTGTGCCTGAGCTTCTGGAACTTCCTCTGTATGATCTAGTGCTGCTTCTATTAGCGTTGTTTGATCTTGATCGCGAGTACGCGCCATTATTTGATGATCTAGTTCCTCCAGAATATGTAGAGGTTCTTGTTCTTCTATTATTGTTAGCGGAGATTCTTCTTCTATTGTTGTAGCTACTACGGTTATTGTACGAGCGACTTCTTGATCTATTATTGTTATAGTTTCTAGATCTACTATTGTAGGCACTTCTACTTCTGAAGTTACCTGCATATGCATTTCTAAATCCTCGATTTCTAAAACCTCTATTGTATGCGATTCGATTTCTTCCAAATGCACCATATCCATAGTTATAATATGGAGGACACCAAAATCCACCGCCATACCAATATGGATTTCCCCATCCAAATCCAGCATTCCATCCCCAGCCGGCGTTCCATCCAAAACCAGGTCCCCATCCAGCATTCCATCCCCAGGAGTTATATCCCCAGTTATTCCATCCCCAGCCTATTCCAGGGCCCCAGGCATTCCATCCCCAGTTATTCCATCCAGTATTTATTATGTTTACAGAAACTTCATCATAATCACTTCCCCATGCAGGTTGTCCACCTTCATAAGCTAAAGCTACATTTGTCGTATCAGAAGCGTTGTAGTTTTCACTAGAATAAGAATCTATATCAGTGAAAATGGCATCTTGCTCCATAACATTGTCAATCTGAGCAGATTTTTCTGAAAAGTAATTAGAATAATAATTTGAACTAGTTTCGGTTTTGGTAGCGGTTGGTCGTGGTTCATAACTTCTTTGGCTTCTTGCTTCGCCATAAATACCATCATCATAAGATACATACTCATAAGAACCGCAAGATGTCAACATAAGTAGAGAGGCTGCAAGGAAGGTCCCAACAGCTCCATTTTTTTGAAAATAATTTTTAAGTCGCATATCTCCTTATTTTATTGTTGAACAATACAAATTTAGTTAGTTTTGCCCTAACTATTTTTTATTTAACAAAGTCACAACATTTGTGCCAAATAGCAGGTTATGAGCAAAAATCTAACAAAACGTAGTGAAGATTATTCTAAATGGTATAACGAATTAGTCGTAAAGGCTGATTTAGCGGAGAATTCGGCGGTAAGAGGGTGTATGGTAATTAAACCCTATGGGTATGCAATTTGGGAGAAAATGCAAGCGGAATTAGATAGAAAATTTAAGGAAACTGGACATCAAAATGCATATTTTCCTCTTTTTGTTCCTAAAAGTCTGTTTGAAGCAGAAGAAAAAAACGCTGAAGGGTTTGCAAAAGAATGTGCAGTGGTAACTCATTATAGATTAAAAACTGATCCAGAAGATACCTCGAAATTAATAGTTGATCCAAAAGCTAAATTAGAAGAAGAGTTGATTGTTCGACCTACTTCTGAGGCAATTATATGGAATACCTATAAAGGATGGGTCCAATCGTATAGAGATTTACCAATTTTAATAAATCAATGGGCAAATGTTGTTCGATGGGAGATGAGGACTCGTTTGTTTTTAAGAACAGCGGAGTTTTTGTGGCAAGAAGGGCATACGGCTCACGAGACAAGACAAGAAGCAATTGCTGAAACTGATCAAATGAATAATGTATATGCCGATTTCGTTGAGGACTTTATGGCGATTCCGGTAATTAAGGGAAGAAAAACTGAAAGTGAACGTTTTGCAGGAGCTGAAGATACTTATTGTATTGAGGCATTAATGCAGGATGGGAAGGCCTTACAGGCAGGAACTTCACATTTCTTAGGCCAAAATTTTGCCAAGGCTTTTGACGTTAAGTTTACTTCAAAAGAAGGAAAACTTGATTATGTATGGGCTACTTCTTGGGGTGTATCTACTAGATTGATGGGGGCTTTAATTATGACGCATAGTGATGATAATGGATTGGTTTTACCGCCTAATCTTGCTCCAATACAGGTGGTTATCGTTCCAATATATAAAGGAGAGGAACAATTGAATCGAATTTCTGAGGTAGCAAATGAATTAGTTAATGATTTAAGATCTAAAGGTATTTCTGTGAAATTTGATAATAGAGATACGCATAGGCCAGGAGCTAAATTTGCACAATACGAACTTCAAGGAGTTCCGTTAAGAATAGCTATTGGACCTAAAGACCTAGAAAAAGGTACGGTAGAGCTAGCAAGACGAGATACTCTTTCTAAACAATTTGTAGATAAGGATCAGGTTGTAGACACGATTGAGTCTTTATTAAAAGAAATTCAGGAAAGTTTACATCAAAAAGCTACTCAATTTAGGGATGAACATATTACCGAGGTTGCTTCATTTGATGAGTTTAAAGAAGTTTTAGAAAATAAAGGTGGTTTTATATCAGCTCATTGGGATGGAACGGCAGAAACGGAGCAAAAGATTAAAGAACTGACCAAAGCCACTATACGATGTATTCCGTTTGATGCAAAAGAAGAAAATGGTAGTTGTGTATATAGCGGGAACCCCTCTAAAGTAAGGGTGTTATTTGCAAAAGCATATTAATTTTAGAAAAAAATAAAATAACACTTGCGCCATTAAAAAATAGTTGTATTTTTGCATCCGCAATTAGACAAACAACTATGGCCCGTTCGTCTATCGGCTAGGACGCCAGGTTTTCATCCTGGTAAGAGGGGTTCGATTCCCCTACGGGCTACGAATTAAAAAATTAATTGCAAGTTTACAGTGAAAGCTATAAATTTGCAATCCTTGAAAAAGGAAATGGCCCGTTCGTCTATCGGCTAGGACGCCAGGTTTTCATCCTGGTAAGAGGGGTTCGATTCCCCTACGGGCTACGAATTTTATAGTAAAGAAATTTAACAAAGAAAAGATGGCAAATCATAAGTCAGCATTAAAGAGAATTAGAAATAGTGAGACTAAGCGTCTTAGAAATAAATATCAGCACAAAACAACACGTAATGCTATCAAAAAATTACGTGAAGCTGATAAGAAAGAAGCTGAGACTTTGTTTCCTTCTGTAGTTTCTATGATTGATAGATTAGCAAAGCGTAATATCATACATGATAATAAGGCAGCTAATTTAAAGTCAAAACTAGCTAAGCACGTAGCTGCTCTTTAATAAAAAGAGAATTCTTAAAAGATATTAAGCTTCTTCACATCAGTGGAGAGGCTTTTTTTGTTTTCAATAATCTATTTTTTTATTATTAATTGTTTGTAACCTGAATTTGTTTGATATCGTCTTATGAGAAAGTTATCAGATGAATTCGAAATTTTCTTATTATATAGAGCTTGCTGCTAGAGGATATGTTTTTACGCTAATTACTGTATATGGATCTGGTAAGTTGTTAGGAGGGCAGTTTTACAGAAGAGGTGTTTTGCCAGAGGAAATAGCTACAATTCCTTTATCTGAAGTAGGAGGGTTTGATCTAGCCTGGACTTTTATGGGGTATTCCTATTCTTATATATTGTTTATTGGTATTTCACAATTGATTGGGGCTTGTTTGTTGTTGTTTCAGAAAACAAAGCTACTTGGGGTTTTTGTTCTCATGCCAATTCTTATTAATATAATTGTTTTTGATGCTATATTTTTTGATACATATGGAGCATTGGCGAGTGCAATGCTTTATCTTTTCTTATTGTTTTTAGTACTCTTTCTTAATAGGATTAGGGTTTTAGAAATGATTAGAGTTCTGTTAGGTTATGGGACAAAGTTTGAGGATGAGTTAAAGTTTAGTGCTCTGAAAACAGTTGGTTTTGTGTTTTTATTAATGCTTTTACTTTTTGGGATCGATCAGTTTTTTGTAAACCTATTAGGTCATTAGTTGTTCTTGTTTTTTTCTTCAATCCACCGAGACATAAATTCAGTGCTTTTCATGGTGTGATGTTGCAGCATTGAGCCAATGAAATTTTGATGACGATGCTCTTCTAAATTATCTTTTAATTTAAAGATTCGCTCAATTAGTCTATTGCTAAGTTCTTCTTTTTTGAAACGAGTGTTGATGATTTCTATTCCATTTTGTTGTGCTTGATTCCATATGTTTTCATTCTTGTATAATTTGATGGCTGCTTTTGCAAATTCTTCTGGTTTATCTTTGATAAAGCCATTCCAGTCTGAGTCTTCTCCGAGCATTCCTTCAGCGCCTATAGTTGTTGTTATGCTAGGTGTTCCGTTTAGCATTGCTTCTGATAGTTTTCCTTTGATTCCTGCGCCAAAACGTATGGGGGCGATACATATACGTGCTTGCTGCATAACTTCTGCGGCGTTTTTTGTCCACCCTTTTATATGAAATCCTTCTTTTGGATTGTGTAGTTGAGTGGCTTTTGGTGGTGGGTACGCTCCATAGATGTGAAGTTCAGTTTCCGGAAGTTCTTTTTTTATCAGCGGCCAGATAGTTTCTTTTAAATATAAAACACTATTCCAGTTAGGTTCGTGTCTAAAGTTTCCGATAGTTATGAAGTGGCTTCTTTGGTTGTAGGGCTTCCAGTTATTTTTTGTTTGAGTGTTAATTGGGTCTAGTAGAAAAGGAAGGTATTGTAATAGTTCTTTTCTTATGTTGAATTGATTTCGTAAGATGTCTATTTCTTTACTTGATATAATTAAAGAGATATCAGAACGATAAATGCTAGCAATTTCCCTTTTTGCCATATCGCTTGATTTTAAATAAGAATATGTAAAGTCAATCTTTTTTTTAAAAGCTTCTTCTCTTGTCTTTCTTAGGCAGTGAAGATCTTCTGTATTTAAAATCCTTAAAGCTTTAGGGCAATGTTTAGCGACTCTCCATCCAAATTGTTCTTCGGACATGAATCTGTCAAACATAACGAATTGAGGTTTTAGGTTGTTTATAAAATCATCAAAACTATTATCGTTAATTGCTATGGTGGTTTTGGTGACACCAAGTGTATTAATGTCGTACATGTGTTCACTTTCGGCAGCGGTACTTGCAAAAGTTATTTTAAAACCTTTCGATGTGAATAGTTGAATTAGCTGAAGCATTCTGCTTCCGGCAGCGGAGGAATTAGGTTCTGGCCATACATTGCCTATAATTAAGATGCTATTCATTTTTGATATTGTATTTTTTAGAAATAAAAAAAGCCTCAGATATCTCTGAGGCTATAATATTATATAAAAAATTGGTTTATGACAATTTAGAAAACATTGTCTCCATTTTTTCTTTTTCTTCTTGTGCTAATTCTTGGTCTACTAAGATACGTCCACTATGTTCATCTGTGATGATTTTTTTTCGTGAAGCAATTTCCATTTGAACCTGTGGTGGAATAGTAAAGAAAGAACCTCCAGAAGCTCCACGCTCAATAGGTACCACAGCTAGACCATTCTTTACGTTATTTCTTATTCTTTTGTAAGCTGCAACTAGTCTTTCTTCAATATTGTTTTGGAAATCTTCAGATTTAGCAATTAAAGCTAATTCTTCTTTTTCTGTTTCAGCAAGTATCGCATCAAGCTCTCCTTTTTTGTGAGTAAGGTGCTTGTTTCTCTCTGTTAAACGATCTTTGGTTTGATCTATGATCTCGTTTTTTTGAATGATTTGAGCTTTAAACTCTTTAATATGCTTTTCAGATAACTGAATTTCTAATTCCTGAAACTCCATTTCTTTGCTTAGAGAGTTGTACTCACGATTGTTTCGTACATTTTTTTGCTGCTCTCCGTACTTTTTGATTAAAGATTTAGCTTCTTCGATTAGGTTCTTTTTGGTCTTAATACCTTCGTCGATAGTTTCAAGATCAGCATTGAGTTTGTCTAATCTTTTGTTTAATCCGGCTACTTCATCTTCAAGATCTTCTACCTCTAATGGAAGCTCTCCACGTACATTTCTGATCTCATCAACTCTAGAGTCAATTAATTGCAAATCATACAATGCTCTTAATTTTTGCTCAACAGTAACTTCTTTCTTTGCCATATTTTATATGTATTGAATGGGATTGGTGTTTTTATCCGATAAAATGATTGCAAAATTACTGATTTTTTTTCTAAGATAGCTAACAATTAAGTTTTTTGTGTACTGTTCGCTTTCATAATGACCAATATCTGCAAGAATTAGTTTGTTCTCTGCTTCATAAAACTGATGGTATTTTAAATCCGCAGTTATAAATATATCAGCTCCAGCTGCTTGCGCATTTTTTATGGCAAAACTACCGCTTCCTCCTAGTACAGCAACTTTTTTTATTGGCTTACCTAATAAAGAGGAATGTCTTACACAACCTGTTTTAAATATCTTTTTAATGTGTCTTAAGAATGTTGTTTCTTCTATTTCATTGGGTAATTCACCAATCATTCCCATTCCAATATGTTGATTCTTGTTTTCTAAAGTTGTAATCTCATATGCAATCTCTTCATACGAGTGATTATTGTGTAATGACTTTATGATATCACTTTCTAAGTGTTTTGGAAATGTGATTTGTATTTTGGTTTCTTTTTCATGATGTGTTTGTCCAATTTCGCCGATAGATGGGTTGGTATTTGTAGTAGCTTTAAATGTTCCTATTCCATTGGAGGAAAAACTGCAATTCTCGTAGTTTCCAATGGTTCCTGCTCCTGCCTCGAATAATTTTGTTAGTAATGAGTCTGCTTCTTTTTCGGGTACAAAAGTTACTAGCTTCTTAATACTACCACTTTGGGGAATTAAGATTTTTCGGTTTAGTAATCCGAGTTGTTCGCATATCATATCATTTACTCCATGGTATGTGTTATCTAGCGCAGTATGGATGGCAAAAATGGCTATATCATGTTTAATAGCTTTCATGACTACTCGTTCTACATAATTATTGCCATTAAATTTTTTGATCCCTTTAAAAACAATAGGATGAAAGCTTACTATAAGGTTGCAGTTTTTTTCTATTGCTTCATCTACGATCGTTTCTAAAGTATCTAATGTTACAAGAATGCCCGTAACTGTAGTGTTTTTATTTCCAACTAATAATCCTACGTTATCAAAATCTTCGGCATAACTCATAGGAGCTAAAACTTCAAGGTGTTGTATAACCTCTTTAATTTGCATTGGTGTCTGTTTTTGAAATATAAATTGAATGTAAAAAAACTTTTGTCAATAATCAAAGTTTCGTTTTATACATTTGCTATTATCATATTGTAAAAAGTAAGTTTATACATTTGAATTTATTAAGAAAAATACTTTTACCGATTGTTCCCGTGTATTATTTCGTAACCTGGTTGCGCAATAAGTTGTATGATTTAGGAATTAAGAAATCTGTTTCTTATGATTTTCCTGTGATAGCAGTAGGGAACTTAAGTGTGGGAGGTACCGGTAAATCTCCAATGGTTGAATATCTCATTGAGTTATTAAAGGATGAGGTGATTCTGGCGACATTGAGTAGAGGGTATAAAAGAGAGACAAAAGGATTTCAGTTAGTTCAAATAAATTCTACAGCTAAAGAGGTAGGAGATGAGCCATTACAATTTAAAACTAAATTTGAGAATGTTATTGTTGCTGTCGATGCAGATCGACGTAATGGAATATCAAACTTAAGAAATCAAGAAATAAGTCCAGAAGTAATTTTGTTGGATGATGCTTATCAGCATCGCAAAGTAAAAGCGGGTTTTTATATTTTGCTTACTCCTTATTATGATTTGTATAGTGATGACATTGTTTTGCCAACAGGGAATTTAAGAGAGCCTAGGAGTGGAGCTGATCGAGCGGATATAATTATAGTAACTAAATGTCCGACTACAATAAGTAGTGAGTTAAAGGAAAGTATTACAAAAAAGATGAACATCAAATCTACTCAGATTTTATTATTCGCTACGATCGACTATGGTTCTGATATTATTAATAGCTCTAGAGAACGATCGGTGTCTTCGTTAAAAGACACTCCTTTTACGTTAGTTACAGGAATTGCAAACCCAAAACCTTTATTAGAGTATTATTCTTCTTTAGGTTTAAATTTTACGCATATTAATTATCCAGATCATCACAATTTTACGGAAATTGAGCTTGATCAATTAAAAAATCATAGTTGTATAGTTACTACCGAGAAAGATTATATGCGATTGGCTCCTAGTTTTTCAGAAGAAAAGCTATGGTATCAGCCAATAGAAATGAAATTTATTGATAATCAGAATGTCTTTGATAACCAACTATTAAAGTATATAAAAAAATGAGGTCTTAAAATAAGACCTCATTTTGTGTATTTTGGCTAACTCAAACAAATAAAAAATGCTCCTCATTGTTTTGAGTTAGATAATTATCAATAGGTGTGCCAAACTATGAACTTATTGTTTTTTTTGATAATGCTTTGTGTAATTTCGTAAAAAACTCTTCTGTCTTATAAGGTTTGGGGATAATATCATTGAAGCCATTATTATAAAACTCATCTAGATTATCATCTAGTGTTACTGCTGTTAATGCTACAATAGGTATTTCTGTATTAAACTCTCTAATTTGCTTTGTTGCTTCAATTCCACTTATTCCTGGCATGTGTATGTCCATAAGAATTAAGTCAAATTCATTATTTTTTGTTTTATTGATTGCGATATCTCCATTATCAGCAACATCACATATCATTTTGTTTTTCTCTAGTATTTTTCTTGTTATAAGTTGGTTGATTTTATTGTCTTCTACCACTAAGACCTTTTTATCGATCATTACGCTATAATCAATTTTCTTAGCTTCTTCTTGGTAATTAGAAACAACATCTTCAAACACATCAAATTTCAGATCAAAATGGAATCTAGATCCTTGTCCAAGTTCACTTTCTAATTTAATTTCGCTATCCATTAATGACAGCAAGTTCTTTACGATAGATAGTCCTAAACCTGTACCTCCAAACTTTCTGTTGATTTGCACAGATCCTTGTGTAAAGTTTTCGAAAATACTTTGTTGTTTTTTGTCAGAGATACCAACGCCGTTATCTCTAATTTCGAAATTTAGAAAAACTTTGTTTTCTATGTGGTTGATCATTTTAACCTTGATCCAAATATCTCCGTTTTGTGTAAATTTAATAGAGTTACCAATAAGATTAATTAGTATTTGAGATATTTTTAGAGGATCTCCCTTAAGTTTAGATGGGATCGATTTATCAAACTCATAGTGAAGTTTGTTATTTCTATCTTTAGCAGATTTTCCTAATGCTATTAAAACATCATTAATTCTTTTCTGCAAATTAAAAGAAGTGTTTTCGATCTCTACTTTATTTGCTTCTAGTTTATTTAGATCTAAAATGTTATTTATTAAGGATAGTAGGTATTCACCAGAAAACTTAAGCGAATTAAGATGTTCTTTTTGATTGGGAGTTGGGCTTTCTTCTAGTAATAAATGTGTTAATCCAGTTACAGCATATAGTGGTGTTCTAAGTTCGTGTGTTATTGTGGATAAGAATTGTACTTTGGCTTCACTTGCTCTTTCCGCATTTTCTTTTGCTAAAATAAGTTCAGTGTTTTTGTTTTGTAGAAGCTCATTTGCTCTTGCTCGGAGGTTGTTGTTTTTGTATAGAGAAAGTGTAAGTAACGATAGTATTGTTATTAGTGCGATACTTAATATAGTGGTAAGTCTTCCTAGCTTTAATGATTTCTGCTGTTGCTTATTCTCTTCCGTAAGTTCTTCAATCTTTACTTTGTCATCACCTATATTTAGTTTAGCTCTTGCTTCTTGCGCAATTATTTCTTTATTGATGTTAAATAAAGAGTCTTTAAATTGTTGATGAAATCTTAGATTTATTAGAGAAGTTTTGAAATCTTCTTTCTTTTCATAGATTTTGCTATATAACTCAAAACTTTCCGACTGTATTTCGGAATATCCCATTTCAGTTCCAATTTGCATAGCTAAATCATTCGTAGCAATTGCTTCATCAAGGGAACCTAAGACCATTTGAGCTTTGGCTTTGTTTGTGTATAATTTAGCTTTATAGTAAGATTGTCCTAGAGATTCTATTTTAGGTAACCCTTTATTAAAATGTATAATTGCTTCTTCTGGATCATTCATCTCAAGGGCCAGAAGTCCAATATTAATTTTGACAGGACCTTCTAAAGTTTCTAAATTATTTTTTTCAACGAGTGAAGACGCAATTTGTAAGTGTTTTTCTGCGTTTTTAAAATCTTTAAGCTTTGTGTGAATTGATCCGCAAACATTATATGAGTTAGCGAGGGCAATTTCATTTTGTTCCTCGTTTTGGATTTTTATGGCTTTTGTTATTTGTTCTTTGGCGCTATTAAGATCACCAAGTTCTAAATATAGTTCTGCTAAAATTCTACTAACTTTTGCTCTATAAGTCTTGTCCTGATTTGCTACTGCTAGTTCTTTTGCTTGTGTAATATTGTGTAAGGCGTTAGATAGTCTAGCTGTGTTGATAGCTTCGGAAGCCTTAATAAGGTAGTTTTCGATGGCATCTTTTACCTTAGTACTATCCTTTGTATCTTCAATTTGCGAATACGCCATGAAGTTACATCCGATTATGAATATGATTATAAAATTTTTGATTTGGGTTGGCATTTTCCTCGAAATAACTCAACTAATATAGTTATTTCTTACAAATGTTGACAATTAAATCGATTATTCTGTTGCTATATCCTATTTCATTATCATACCAGCCTATGATTTTTACCATTTTTCCAATAACAGAAGTCATAAGAGAATCAAAAACGCAAGAATGTGGGTTTCCTATTATGTCCACAGATACAATAGGATCTTCGGTGTATGATAAAATTCCTCTTAAATGCGATTCTGAAGCTTTTTTAAAAGCTTGATTGATTTCTTTGATTGAAGTTTCTTTTTTTACATTAAATGTAATGTCAGTAAGTGATCCGTCTGGAACGGGAACTCTAATTCCACATCCACCGATAACACTACTTAATTCAGGAAAAATTTTTGTTAATGCTTTAGCAGCTCCTGTGGTGGTCGGAACTATGGATTGACTGGCAGCTCTAGCACGCCTTAAATCTCTGTGGGGTTGATCGTGTAAGCTTTGATCGGTGGTGTAACTATGAATTGTTGTGATGTACGCTTGTTCTATTCCGCAAAGCTCGTCGATGACTTTGATCATAGGAGCGGCATTGTTAGTTGTACAAGAGGCATTGGAAATTATTGTTTCATTTCCATCAAGGATATGATCATTTACTCCTAGAACAATAGTTTTTATAGAATCTTCAAGTGGAGGGGCGGAGAGTATTACTTTTTTAGCTCCAGCTTTTATATGATCTAGAGTAGCTTTTCTTGTTTTAAATTTTCCTGTGGCTTCAACTACGATGTCCACATCATAATTTTTCCAATTACATTCTATAAGATTTTTTCTGTTTAATAACGGGATCGATTTATCTCCAATTATTATATGATCTTCAGTATATGAAATATTCTGTGCTAATACTCCGTGGATGCTATCATATTTAAGTAAGTGACTTAATGTTCTAGTATCTGCAAGATCATTAATAGCAACAACTTCGATATCCGAATTGTCAATCAATAATCTAAAAAGATTTCGTCCAATTCTTCCAAAACCATTGATGGCTACTCTAATAGGTGTATTCATTAAATAATTTCTTCAAAAAATATTAGGTCAGATGCTTTTGCGCCTTGTAAGAAGATCTAACTAATGCTCCGCTTTCTACATGTCTAAATCCCATTTTTAGTCCAATCTCTTCATATTTTTTAAATTGATCTGGAGTAATGAATTGCTTTACAGGTAAATGTTTTTTGCTAGGTTGCAAATATTGTCCAATAGTAACAATGTCTAAGTCCACTGATCTCAGATCTTTTAAAACTTGTATGACTTCTTCTTCTGTTTCTCCAAGTCCAAGCATGATACCACTTTTAGTGCGTTTAATACCATTGTCTTTAAGATATTTTAGAACCTGAAGACTTTGTTCATATTTAGCTTGTATGCGAACCTCTCTAGTAAGTCTTTTTACAGTTTCCATATTATGAGAAACTACTTCTGGTTTAACAGCAACAATACGATCTATGTTTTTTGTTTTTCCTTGAAAATCTGGGATTAAAGTTTCTAAGGTAGTTTCGGGATTCATTCTACGAATGGCTTGGATTGTTTCTGCCCATATAATTGATCCTCCGTCTGCTAAATCATCTCTATCTACAGAAGTTATTACAGCATGCTTTATATTCATGATCTTAATAGAACGAGCCACTTTCTCGGGTTCTTCCCAATCTACTGTTTCTGGTCTTCCTGTTTTTACACCACAAAAACCACAAGAACGAGTACAAGTGTTACCAAGTATCATAAATGTAGCAGTCCCTTCACTCCAACATTCACCCATGTTTGGGCAGCTACCAGAAGTACATATGGTATGTAAGTTGTATTTGTCAACTAAACCTCTAAGTTCTGTGTATTTTTTTCCAGTAGGTAATTTTACTCGTAGCCATTTTGGTTTTCCCTTAGGAGGAGCTACTGAAGCAACATCATTATTCATACTTAGCAATGTTTTATGCAAAAATACGAAGAAAGCTTATATTAAAATATAGTTTTCAATATTCTTAAGAGTTTCTGATTAAGTATTCTATTTGGAAATGTTCTGAAGTAGATATTACTGTAAATAATTAGTATAGAATTTGTGTATAAATAAATTTTATCCTTAACATAAAATTTACTCATACACAATATAAAATCTATGTATTTGTTTTGTGTTAATAATATGATAATGATAGTATCATTATGGAAAATTACTCAAAAGGGAAATTTTGGGTAAAAAAACAGAGAAATTTTTTATTAAATAGATGTTGAAAAAAATACTTACGAAAATTATTTTTAAATACTGATAATCAGATTGTTGATTTGACTAAAACGTTCTATTTGATATGTCTTTAGGGATTTTTTCTTATTAAAATTATGGTAAAACCGTAATTTTAATAAGGTTTTTATGGATTAATAAAATTTCTTTTCCTATTTTTGAAACACATAATTTATAGTATTATACTTTAAATCATGGTTAAAATTAGCTTAACCCCATTTTTTATTCATTAAAAAAAAGTTAAAAAACCAATTAAAAATGTCAAAAGAAGAATTAGAACAACAGAAACAATTACAGAAAAACAGAAAGAGAGTTGAAAAGTGGTTAATTAATAATCAAAATTTTATTAATATAACCGGAATTGAAAAAGAAATATCTGCGCCGAAAGGACTGGTCCAAAAGTTTATCAAGTATGATAAGAAAATAAATGATAAGTGGATTAATCCTTTACACGAAGTGTTAAAAAGAATAGCGACTTTTAGTCTCAGATAATACAAGTGATTTATTTGTAGCAAATGAAAGAGGAATGATTGGTTTTATAAACTTAATTATTTCTCTTTTTTATTTGTTATTATTTCAGAGAGAAGTTTTCTTGCCCTTAGCAGTTTTACCTTAACATTATTCATTGGCTCATCCAGAACTTCTGAAATTTCTTTATAACTTAATTCTTGAAAGTACCTTAAATTGATCACTTCTTGATAGTGTGGTTTTAGTTGTTTAATATATCTAAGTAATTGTGCAAGGTTTTGTTCTGTGATTAATTTGTCTTCTGGAGTAGGAGTGTCATCAATGATCTTATACACCACATCATCTACTTCTCTAGTGGTTTTAGAACGTATGGAGGCATTTTTTTTTCGTAAAAGATCTATATGGATATTTTTGGAAATTTGAATTATCCAAGTTTTAAAATTGTATTCCTCTTTAAAAGTGTCTATTTTATCAAATGCTTTAGAGAAACTTTGGATAGTAATATCTTCTGATTCATATTCGTTTTGAGTCCGTTTTAATTGAAAATTAAAAACATCGTTCCAAAAAGTATCTAATAAATAATTAAAAGATGCCTGTTTGCCTTCTTTAGCTTTTGTAATGTGATCTGAAAGAGTTAAAGATTCTTTTTCCAATGAAGTGCTTTTGAACGAAAGTATTTTTAAAAATTACTTAGAATGTCCTGTTTCATTACAGTTAGCGTATTGATCAGGAGTTTTTCCACACATAGAACAAGACTCACCTTCTTTGTTTAAAAAAGGACTTTGACTTGCACAAGTTCCGGCAAATTTTCCGTCTTTTTTAGCCCATAGTTTTATTGCAATTCCTGCAAAAGCAGCTAAAAGAAGAGCTACTGTAAGTAGTACCAATTTCATAATATTATTCTCTCAAAATTCTTATGCAAAGATACGAAGAAAAACTACCTGAAAATATGATTTCAAAAAAATTACATACGTCATAAGGTTAAAAATAACCATTACTTAAATTATGTTTACTTCTGTTTCTAATGAAATACCAAATTTTTCTCTAATAGTGTTCTTTATTTTTATAGAAAGTTCTAAGATTTCTTGTCCATTCGCATTATTGTGGTTTACCAATACTAAGGCTTGTTTGTCGTGTACTCCAGCATCTCCCCATCGTTTCCCTTTAAATCCTGATTGTTCTATTAGCCATCCTGCTGGGACTTTTATATTTTGTTCGTCTATTTGGTAGTGTGGGATGTCTGCGTATGATTTTTGTAAACTCCTAAAAGCACTTATCGAAATTACTGGGTTTTTAAAAAAACTTCCACTATTTCCTATAATAGCGGGGTCAGGCAATTTGCTTTTTCGAATAGTGATTACTGCTTCGGAAACATCTTTAATAGTAGGGGTATTAATGTTTTTTTCTTTTAGAGCATTTTCTATTGCACCATAACTGGTGTTTAGGCTGTGTTCTTTTGTAGATAATTTAAAGGTAACTTTGGTAATTACATACTTTCCTTTTAATTCGCTTTTGAAAATAGAATTTCGATATCCGAAACTACATTGCTCTTTATTAAAAATTCTTTTTTTTCCAGTAGTTAAATTTATCGTTTCGCAACTAACAAAACTATCTTTTAGTTCTACTCCATATGCCCCAATATTCTGTATGGGAGCACTACCTGCATATCCCGGGATTAATGAAAGGTTTTCTAAACCTCCATAATCGTTATTAATACAATATTGAACAAAATCATGCCAATTCTCTCCTGCAGAAGCAGAAACTAATACATGATTATCTGATTGTGCAGCAGTACTTATGCCTTTTATCGCAATATGTAATACTAAGGATTTCAAGTCTTTAGTTAGGAGCATATTGCTTCCTCCGCTGAGAATAAAAATGTCCTTATTCTTATGAATAGAAAGCGTCTCTACAAGTTCTTTTTCAGAATTGATTTTTATAAATTCTGTAGCTTTTACATCAATACCGAATGTATTATATTTTTTAAGAGATTTGTTTTGTTCTATTTTCAAAAAGGATATGGTTTTGGTTGCACAGGATTTTCTACTTATTTTGAAAGTGGAATATATGATTTTTTATCATTTTATAGGCTAACTTTCTCTTTGATGATGCTAAAAGATTTTTGATCAGTATATTTTGCTAAAGCCAGTTTCAATATATTAATCGCCTTTTTTAAATCTCTTCTATTTAGAACATATGCAATTCTAACTTGGTTTAATCCTTCATTTGGACTAGAGTAAAAACCAGCAGCTGGAGCAAGCATAACGGTTTCGTTATTTACATGAAATTCATCTAAAAGCCATTTAGTAAAATGATCTGCATCTTCTATTGGTAATTCTGCAATACAATAAAATGCACCGTTTGGTGTTGCTACTTTAACACCTGGGATCTGTCTAAGTCCGTCAACAAGAGTGTCTCTTCTGATTTTATATTTAGCTACAGTTTCAGTGTAATATGATTCTGGAGCTTCTAGCGCAGCTTCACTGGCGATTTGAGCAAAAGTGGGAGGGCTTAATCTTGCTTGTGCAAATTTCATCGCGGTTTCCATAACACTTTTGTTTTTGCTGACCATACAACCTATTCGCGCTCCACACATACTGTAACGCTTAGAAACGGAATCAACTACTATAGCGTGATCATCAAGAATTTTTTCTTGTAAAATCGAGTAATGTTCTGAGTCATCATATACAAACTCTCTATACACCTCGTCAGAAATTAAAAATAAATCATATTTTATTGCTAGATCTGCAAGTTGTTTTATTTCCTCCTTACTATAAAGGTATCCTGTTGGATTCCCTGGGTTACATATAAGTATAGCTTTTGTTTTTGGTGTAATAAGTTTTTCAAAATCTTTTATTGGAGGTAGTGCAAAACCAGTATCAATCTGAGAAATTACAGGAACAACAGTTACCGTTGATTGTGTAGAAAAACTATAGTAATTAGCATAGAATGGTTCAGGGACGATAATTTCGTCTCCCGGATCTGTAATGCTACCCATTGTAAAGATTAACGCTTCGCTTCCTCCAGTAGTAACCAAAATATCATCTGATGAAATGGTAATATCATGTTTAGCGTAATAACCAGCTAATTTATTTCTAAAGCTTTCAAAACCGGCGGAATGACTATATGCTAATACATCTAGTTTATGATTTCTTACCGCATTTAAAGCCTCTATAGGAGTCTTTATGTCCGGTTGTCCGATATTAAGATGAAAAATATGCTTTCCTTCTTTTACCGCTTTTTCTGCAAAAGGAGCTAATTTACGAATTGGAGATTCGGGCATCGCTTTTCCTTTACTTGATATTACAGGCATTCCATTTAATTTAAAAAGTAAAATAGCGGTAAATTTCTTAAATTATTTAGGATTTAAGTTAATTATTATCAGGAATTTTCAAGTATTTTTCTATATTTATTGGAATGGAGATTTTGTACTGGGATTTTTATCATTTTCTTAAAGAGAAAGCCCTAATTCTATTTTTGCTTGTTTCTTTCACACTAAATGCTCAAGAAGGTTTTAAATTACCGCAGGGTCAAACTAGTGATAAGATTAAATTTGAACTAGCTAATAACCTTATTATCATCCCTGTTGAGCTCAACGGAGTTAAGCTGTCTTTTATTTTAGATACAGGAGTAGGGTCAACTATTTTATTTAGTATTGATAAAAGGGAATCTTTAGAATTAAAAAATGCTTCTAAAATTTATCTTAGAGGTTTAGGAAATGAAGCCCCTGCAGAAGCCATTAAATCTACCAATAATTTATTAAAAATAGGAGAAACGTATAGTGATGATCATACAGTTTATATGATTTTTGACGAGTCTATGAACTTTTCTCCTCTAATGGGTTTTCCGATTCATGGTATAATCGGATATGATTTTTTTAAAAAATTTATTCTTAATATTAATTACACAAAAGAGTATATAAAAATCTATGATCCAGAATCATATACCTATAAGAAATGTAGAAAATGTTATCAAACTGATTTAGATCTAAGTAATGGTAGGAAAAGACCATTGATTAAGGCTAAGTATAAAACAAGTACTGGGTATTTAGATGTTAATCTTTTGCTGGATTCAGGATCTAGTTCTGCATTATGGCTTTTCGAAAACTCAGAAATTAACCTTAATGCTCCAAGTGATTCTTTTGATGATTTTCTGGGTACAGGATTTAATGGAGAGATATATGGAAAGAAAACAAAAGTAAAAGGTTTGGCTATTGGAGATTTCGAGATAAAAGAAATAACAGCTTCCTTTCCGGATTCTCTTTATATACAGGGAATTTCGTTAAAATCACGTCAAGGTTCTATTGGTGGTAGTGTTTTAAAAAGATTCAATATGATTATTGATTATCCTAATAAGAAGATAACTTACAAGAAAAATAGTTTTTTCGATAAGCCATTTCATTATAATATGAGTGGGCTTACAATTCAACATAGTGGTGTAAGGGTTTTAAAGGATTATAATATCCGTAGAAGTCCTTCTCGTCCTTCTTTAGATTTTGTGACAAAAGATGATGGTAAGATTTCAATAAATGTATTTAAAGCGGATGCAAGTTCTTTTGTATACTCATTACAGCCTGAATATAAGATTACCGAAGTTAGACCTGATTCTCCTGCTGCGATAGCTGGATTGTTAAAAGGCGATAAGGTCTTAGAAGTTAATGGTAGAGCATCACATTTGTACAAGCTCTCTGATATGAATGATTTGTTTTATTCAGAAGAGGGAAAAAAAATTACAATTAAGGTAGAGAGATTGGGAGTGGTCATTAAATTTACCTTTTATCTTAAAAAAGTGATATAAAAAAAGGTTTTACGAATAAGTCGTAAAACCTTTTTTTAATATGTTAATTCTTTTTAATTCTTTTTTTCAAGAACACTCTTTGTGTCGTCTAATACCGTACCTTTTATTTTTATTGCTTTAGTAGATTCTTCTGCGTTAGAATAAACTGTTATTGTTTTACGAATTGGACCAACACGTTTTGTGTCATATTTTACTTCAATTACTCCAGTTGCTCCAGGAGCAATAGGGTCTTCAGGTTTTTTAGGTATGGTGCAACCACAACTAGAGTATACTCTGGAAATAATTAACGGAGCATTTCCTGTGTTTGTGAACTCAAATTGACGAATTCCATCACTACCCTTGGAAATTTCCCCATAATCAATCACTTCTGTTTTAAAATCGATTTTCGCTTTGGCATCCTGAGCGTTTAGGGTAATTCCCAGAAAACCAATAAATAAAATCATCATTACATTTTTCATAACGTAGGTTTTTATAATGTGTAAAAGTAGTTACTTTTTATTCAACTTCAAAATTGCAAAAGACTTTCAAGTTGTCGTATATAATAATTACTTTTGCACTCTAAAATCCAAAAATCGGACCAAACTATGGCTTTAGCAGGAAAATATGATGCAAAATCAGTAGAAGACAAGTGGTATAACTATTGGATGGAAAATAATTATTTCCATTCTGAAGTTGATGAAAGAGAGGCATATACTATAGTCATTCCTCCGCCAAATGTTACAGGAGTATTGCACATGGGACATATGCTTAACAATACAATACAAGATGTATTGATCAGGAGAGCTCGTCTGAAAGGATATAATGCGTGCTGGGTTCCAGGTACCGATCACGCTTCTATTGCTACAGAGGCTAAAGTAGTTGCAAAATTAAAAGCAGATGGGATTGATAAAAATGATTTAACAAGATCAGAGTTTTTGGAACATGCTTGGGAATGGACTCATAAGCATGGTGGAATAATTCTAGAACAACTTAAAAAACTGGGAGCATCTTGTGATTGGGAACGAACGTCTTTCACAATGGATGACAATTTGTCTGCATCCGTGATCAAAGTTTTTGTTGATTTATATAATAAAGGTCTTATTTATAGAGGGTACCGAATGGTTAATTGGGATCCTGAAGCTAAGACTACTTTGTCTGATGAAGAAGTAATTTATGAAGAAAAACAAGGAAATCTTTATTATTTAAAATATAAAATCGAAGGAAGTGATGATACATTAACGATCGCTACTACACGTCCAGAAACAATAATGGGTGATACGGCTATTTGTATTAACCCAAATGATGAACGTTTTTCTCATCTAAAAGGTAAAAAAGCAATAGTGCCAATTGCTGATAGAGCTATTCCTATTATTGAAGATGAATATGTGGATATGGAATTTGGTACTGGATGTTTAAAAGTAACACCTGCACATGATCAAAATGATAAGGTTTTAGGTGATAAGCATAAATTAGAAGTTATAGATATCTTTAATGATGATGCTACTTTAAATTCTTTTGGGTTGCATTATGAAGGTAAAGATAGATTCGTGGTAAGAAAAGAGATTCTTAAAGAGCTTGAATCTATAGGTGTGCTAGAAAAAACAGAAACGCATCTTAATAAGGTAGGAACCAGTGAGCGCACTAAAGCGGTAATAGAGCCAAAATTGAGTGATCAATGGTTTTTAAAAATGGAAGGTTTGGCAAAACCTGCGCTAGATGCTGTTTTGGATAAGGATGTTAATTTAGTTCCGGAAAAGTTTATAAATACCTATCGTCATTGGATGGAGAACGTACGAGACTGGAATATATCTCGTCAATTGTGGTGGGGACATCAAATTCCAGCTTATTTTTATGCTGATGGTAAAGAAGATTTTGTTGTTGCTGAAACTAGAGAAGAGGCACTTGCTTTAGCAAAAGAAAAAACAGGAAACGTTGCTTTAACCGATGCTGATTTAACTCAGGATCCTGATGCACTTGATACCTGGTTTTCATCTTGGTTATGGCCAATGAGTGTGTTTAATGGGGTTTTAGAGCCGGACAATGAAGAGATTAATTATTATTACCCAACAAATGATTTAGTAACTGCACCAGAAATTTTATTCTTTTGGGTGGCAAGGATGATTATTGCTGGTTATGAATATAGAAAAGAAAAACCTTTTACGAATGTATATCTTACAGGTATTGTACGAGATAAGCAAAGACGTAAAATGTCAAAATCTTTAGGAAATTCTCCTGATCCATTAGATTTAATTGATAAATATGGAGCAGATGCTATCAGAGTAGGGATGCTATTAAGTTCACCAGCCGGAAATGATCTAATGTTTGATGAAGATTTATGTGATCAGGGAAGAAAGTCTTTTGTAAATAAAATTTATAACTCTTATAATCTTATTAGTGGTTGGGAAGTAGATTCGACGATTGAGCAACCAGAAGCTTCTAAGGTGGCTATAGAGTGGTATCGATCTAAGTTTCAGAAAGCATTAGTTGAGTTAGAGGATGCTTATGCTAAATATAGGATTAGTGACGCTTTAATGATTACATACAAGCTTGTTAGAGATGATTTTAGTAGTTGGTTGCTAGAAATGATTAAACCGGCTTATCAAGCTCCAATTGATGCTAAAACGTATAAAGAAGTGATTGAGATCTTAGAGGATAATTTAAAAATATCTCATCCTTTTGTTCCTTTTATTTCAGAAGAGATCTGGCAAGATATTACCAAGAGAACTCCAGAAGAAGCTTTGATAGTATCTAGTTGGCCACAGATTACTGCTGTAGATGAAAATTTAATTAAAGAATTTGAAGTTGCTAGTGATGTAATTTCTGGAATTAGAACGATTCGTAAAGAAAAGAATATTTCGTTTAAAGAAACAATTGAGTTGTCAATAGTAAATAGCGAAAATACTCCTACAACTTTTGATTCAGTGGTGTCTAAGTTGGGGAACATTTCTTCTTTAATTTATGTAGAAGAAAAGGTAGATGGTGCACTTTCTTTTAGAGTTAAATCTAATGAGTATTTTGTTCCTGTATCTGGAGCTGTTAATGTAGAAGATGAGATTAAAAAACTTACTGAAGAATTAACATATACGGAGGGGTTTTTAAAATCTGTTCAGAAGAAACTTCAGAATGAACGATTTGTAAACAATGCTCCTGAGCAAGTAATTGCTAATGAAAGAAAGAAAGAAGCAGATGCGGAAGCTAAAATAGCTACTCTAAAATCAAGTCTTTCTGGGTTGCAGTAGTAGGTAAATAGCATATAGAATAAAAAAAGCACTTTTTTATAAAGTGCTTTTTTTTATATATCCGTAATGTATTTATTTACAATCTCAATGTATTTTAGTTTAGCTTCTTTTGGGGTAAGATTTTTAACTTGAAAAAGAGCATTTAGTTTAAATGCATTTCTCAATTCGCTATTCCCAGACGGAGTATAAAAACCTTCTGTATGCATTGCTTGTTTATAGTACGCATAGAAATGTAACATAACATCAGGAGGTAATTCTATAGTAGTACTACTGGCTTTATCAAAAGCCTTTTGGAAAGCGATATTTAATTCCTCATCGGTCATATTTATACATTAGCGATAATACTTTCTCCACCTCTAACTTTTTGGTTTAAAGTTACATTAACTTCTGTCCCAACGGGTAGATAAACATCAACTCTAGAGCCAAATTTTATGAATCCACTATCAGAACCTTGTGCTACTTTTTCACCTTCTTCTGCATAATTTACAATTCTTTTTGCTAAAGCTCCAGCGATTTGTCGATAAAGTACTTCAATAAAATTGTTTTTTACAACTACGGTAGTTCTTTCGTTTTCTTCTGACGCTTTAGGGTGCCAGGCAACTAAGTATTTACCAGGATGGTATTTGCTGAACTTAACCTCTCCATTTATTGGGTGTCGGGTTACGTGTACATTAATAGGAGACATGAAGATAGAAACCTGTAATCTATTTTCTTTAAAATACTCTTTTTCGAATACTTCTTCTATTACGACTACCTTCCCATCTACTGGTGCTACCACAGTATGGTCATTGATATCAGTACGTCTTTTTGGGTTTCTGAAAAATTGTAATATCAATATCAGAAAAACTAGCGTAACAGAAAAAATTGCAATAATCCATTCATCTATCTGAATTGATACATACGACGCTGCATTTATACCAAGAAAAAGCACTATTGCTACTGATATAATTTTATAACCTTCTTTATGAAACATATCTTAATATTTGTAAAAATGCGTATAAAAATGGACTCGCAAAAATAATACTGTCTAAACGATCAAAAATGCCACCATGCCCAGGCATTATTGATCCACTATCCTTTACTCCAGCTTGTCTTTTGAACTTGGATTGTATAAGATCTCCAAGAGTACCAAAAATACTCATAATTATACTTATAATCAACCAAAGAGGTATTGATAAAGTGTCTGAAAATATTGCTAGTAAATATCCAGCTAATAAAGTAAAAAGAAAACCTCCTATAAAACCTTCGATGGTTTTTTTTGGTGATATACGTTCTAATAATTTGTGCTTTCCAAAATTTTTACCAACTAAATAAGCAAAGGTGTCATTTGTCCATATCATAAGAAGAGGTCCTGCTATCATAATAGGATCATATGCATCGTTATAACATGGAATAAGTGTTAGAAAAACAATGGATGTGATAAGGAAAAATATACTAGTAAAATATTTTCTTTTTTCGAACATTGGAATGATCCTGATAGTTATAAGATCACGTACTAAGAATAATTGAGTAATAATGGTAAGTCCAAGAGTTACTAAAATAACCGATAAAGGTATTTTTAGATTTGGAGTATGGAATAAAAGTAAAAATCCAATAAATATAATATAAAGCCAAGTATTTTTTAGGTGAATTAATTTTTGAAACTCATAAATACAGATAATTCCAAAGATTAAGAATACTCCAATAAAGGTATATTTAGAAATAAATATAGAAATTAATAGTATCGAGATGTATAAAAATCCCGATAAAGACCTTGTGAGCAGTTCCTTCATATTATAAATCTTCCAGCAGCAGCAAATATAGATTTTTTGAGCTACTTCCGTAACTTAAGAAGTCTTTTTCTTTTTGTGGTTCGAAGTTTTTTATAGTAGTAATATTCGAAGGAATTGAGTTTTTGTTTTTTTCTTTGATTCCTTTTAAACCCTCACCAATACTATTAACTAGTTGGCTAGTAGATGCTAGTATGATAAAATCATCTGGTAGCTCAGTTAATTTTTTTTCTCTAAGTTGATTAGAAGATATAAGAATGGCTCCGCTGTCCGCAATTAGGTATTCGCAAGTCGCAAAAAAGAAAGAAGCTGGAGACTTTTTTATGTAATTAAGATTGAAACCAGAAAATTTATGTTCTAGTCCCATATCGAAACAGCAAACATCTTTTTCATACCAATCATTTTCTAAAAGGATCTTATCAAAAGAATCTAGAACTTCTTTGTCACTATCACAATATAAAAATTTGCCTCCGTTTCTTTTGAAATTAATCATAAAACTTTCATCAACCGGAAGATTGATTTCTGGCATATATTTACTGCGATCATCAGTGTGTCGTTCCTTACTCTTTTGGTCTGATTTAGATTTTGAGGAAAATATTCTTCTAAATAGACTCATTTTTAGATTTGATCGGGGATTTACGGGTTAACAATACTTTCAAAGATAAAAAAATCTTAATCTAAAAAGAGTGTTAGATTAAGATTTTTTTAATTTACTAGTAAAAATCGAAATATTCGTTTACGATGGTTCGATTATTGTTTCTTCTTTCTTACCAAACGGACGTTCTCCAAATATCTTCTCAAGATTATCTTTGAAAATAACTTCTTTTTCTAATAGAACCTCTGCAAGTTCAGTAAGTTTGTCTTTATTGTTTTCTAATAGTTTTATAGCACGTTGGTACTGCTGTTCTATAATATTAGAAATTTCTTTATCAATAAGTTCACTGGTTTGTTCACTATATGGTTTTGTAAATCCATATTCGTTTTGTCCAGAAGAATCATAATAGGTTAAATTTCCAATTTTATCATTAAGACCGTATATAGTAACCATAGCACGAGCTTGCTTCGTAACTTTCTCTAGGTCACTTAATGCTCCGGTGGAAATTTCATTAAAAATTACTTTCTCTGCAGCACGACCCCCAAGAGTAGCACACATTTCATCTAGCATTTGATTAGGTCGTACAATAAGTCTTTCCTCAGGAAGATACCAAGCGGCACCAAGTGATTGACCTCTAGGTACAATAGTAACCTTTACTAACGGTGCAGCGTGTTCTAACATCCAGCTTACAGTAGCGTGACCGGCTTCGTGAAAAGCAATTGCGCGTTTTTCTCCAGGTGTAACAATTTTGTTTTTCTTTTCTAACCCACCAACAATTCTATCTACTGCATCAAGGAAGTCTTGTTTTCCAACAGCTTTATTTCCTTTACGTGCCGCAATAAGAGCAGCTTCATTACAAACATTAGCAATATCTGCACCAGAAAAACCAGGTGTTTGTTTTGATAGAAAATCAGTGTCTAATCCTTCTTCTTTTTTAAGAGGTTTTAAATGTACTTCGAAAATTTCTTTACGCTCTCTAACATCAGGAAGATCAACATAGATTTGTCTGTCAAAACGTCCAGCTCTCATTAATGCTTTATCTAATACATCAGCACGGTTTGTTGCAGCAATAACAATAACGTTAGTGTTTGTTCCAAAACCATCCATTTCTGTTAATAACTGGTTTAGTGTATTTTCTCTTTCATCGTTTGATCCAGAAAAATTACTTTTACCTCTTGCTCGACCAATAGCATCTATCTCATCAATAAAAATAATAGCAGGAGATTTTTCTTTGGCTTGTTTAAATAAGTCACGAACCCTAGAAGCTCCTACACCAACAAACATTTCTACAAAATCAGATCCTGATAATGAGAAAAAAGGAACTTTAGCTTCTCCAGCAACTGCTTTTGCTAATAAAGTTTTACCTGTTCCAGGAGGTCCTACTAATAAGGCTCCTTTTGGTATTTTACCTCCTAATGAAGTGTATTTTTCAGGATTTTTAAGAAAGTCTACAATTTCTTGCACTTCTTCTTTAGCTCCTTCGAGACCAGCTACATTTTCAAAAGAAACTTTTACATCTGTATTCTGATCAAAAAGTTTTGCTTTTGATTTTCCAATATTGAAAATTTGACCACCAGCACCTCCACCAGCGCCACCACTCATTCTACGCATAATAAATATCCATACTCCGATGATAAGTGCAAAAGGAAGCAAAGTGATAAAGATATCACCCCACATATTGCTTTCGGTGTCATAACCTACTTCAGTGGCTAAACCATTTTCACTTTTAATTCTAGCGATTTCGTTCTCGAAATTTTGTAGATCTCCGAACTCAAATTCATAGTCCGGGTCATTTGGGCTAGTTGGTAAAATTGAATTCTTTTTATTTTTAGTGTGTTTTTCTTGACTTTTTGCTTCTTGAGTCAGGAAAACTTTAGCTTTACGTCTATTGATTATTGATACACGCTCTACTTCTCCGTTACTTAAAAAGTTATTGAAATCGGAAGGAGTTGTTTCGGGAGCAGACCCCATATTTCCTCCGCCTAAAAAATTCAATGCTAAAAAACCGACAATTATAACACCATAAATCCAATATGCGCTAAACTTTGGTTTTTTATTTGGTTCCATTTTTTTATTCTCTTTAGCCATTTACGCTTTTTTTAATAGTTTGTTTCGATAGTTGTTGTTTTAGCATCTCCCCATAATCCTTCGATGTCATAAAATTCTCTGATATGCTTTTGGAAAACGTGTACAACTACATTTACATAATCAATCAGTACCCATTCAGCATTTTCACCTCCCTCTACGTGCCAAGGTTTATCTTTTATTGATTTGCTAACTGTTTTTTGGATGGAATTAACAATGGCATTTACTTGAGTATTAGAGGTTCCATTGCAAATAACAAAATAATTACAAACTGTATTTTCGATTTCTCTAAGATCTAAAATAGTAATGTTATTACCCTTTACTTCTTCAATACCTTTAATAATTTGGGTTATTAATTGATCAGTACCGATTTCTTTTTTAATCATGCATTTTTTTAATTTGTGTAAAGTTATTACTTTTTATGGTTTTAATGTCTGTATTTCCGGACATTTGTAAAAACTTTCACATCGTTATTTATGGATATAATCAAAGTTGATGCCATTGGCTCTACAAATACTTTTCTGAGGGATATGAATCGGGAGAAATATTTAACAAAACCTACTTGTGTTGTAGCACGAGAACAATTGCAGGGTAAGGGGCAAATGGGTACAACTTGGCAAAGTAATCCAGGAGAAAACCTTACGTGTAGTGTGTTTGTGCCGATTAATGACCTTGATGTTATGGAACAGTTTTATATCTCTATGACTGTTTCATTAGGTGTTTACGATGCTTTAGATTTGTTAAAGTTACCTAAGTTGTCTATAAAATGGCCTAACGACATTCTGTCAGATAAATATAAGATGTGTGGTATTTTAATTGAGAATGTTGTTAATAATGGCAGATTGCGAGGTGCAATTATTGGTGTTGGTATAAATATAAATCAACTAGATTTTGATAATCTTCCGCTTGCTGGATCTCTAAAAAAGATTTTAGATAGGAGTTTTGATATAGATGAGGTGTTGTCTATTTTGTTAGCAAAATTAGAATATAGATTTTCTATTCTTCACCGTTCTAATTTCCAAAATATAAAAAGAGAATATGAATCTTTTTTATTTAGAAAAAATAAACCCTCTACATTTTTGGATGTAAAGGGTGATTCTTTTGTTGGTATTATTCAAAATATTACTTCAGCCGGAAAACTTCAGATACTTCTAGAAGATGAAATTATACAAAGCTTTGATCTGAAAGAAGTAAAATTGCTGTATTAGTAATAATTAAATTTTACTAATATTCTCACTTAATGTATTGATAAAGTTTTGAATAGGATTTTTGATCATCATCCCCATCATAGCATTGAATTGCCCTTCAAATATAAGTTGCGTTGTGCTTTTTCCATTTTCTGTATCCACAATATTGGCTGTAAGTGTAAATGGTAATTTTTCGCTAGCAGCTCCAAGAATAACAGTTGAGTGTTCTGTGCTTCCTTTTTGTTCTAAAACAATTTCTGGCATTCCTTTTAGTTGGAAAAGAAATCTAGAGTCGCTTAATTTTTCAAACTTTTGTTTGCTTTCAGGCATCAATTGTTCGAAGTTTTCAACTTTTGTTAAAAATTCAAATACTTCTTGTTGAGTTTTTTCTACAGTTACTGTAGGGCTTTCTAAATTCATTGAAATAAAAATTTATTGATTCCACTCTGCTGGGTTTGTTCTCCAACTTTGTAGTGTTTTTTGTTCTTCTTGTGTAATGTAATTAGTATCTAATGCTTGCTCAAGAAGATTTTCATAATTACTTAAAGTGTGCAAAGATAATGCCGCTTCTTCGAAATTTTCTGAAGCGATATCAAAGCCATAGTTAAAAATAGCTACCATTCCTTTTACATTTGCATTCACTTCTTTTAACGCTTTTACTGCATTAAGACTGCTTTTACCAGTGCTAATTAGATCTTCTACAACAACAACATTTTTACCAGAAGGAACGATTCCTTCTATTTGATTTTTTCTTCCATGTTTTTTTGCTTCTGGTCGAACATAGATAAAAGGAAGGTTTAGTTGTTCTGCGACCAACATACCAATACCTATAGCGCCAGTTGCTACACCAGCAATAACGTCTGGTTTTCCGTATTTTTCTTCAATAAATTTAGCAAGATGCTCTCGTAAAAAATTACGAATAACAGGATATGACAAGGTAACTCGATTATCGCAGTAAATCGGAGACTTCCAACCAGAAGCCCATGTAAAAGGTTCTTGTGGTTGTAATTTAATTGCATTAATTTGCAACAGTAGTTCAGCGGTTTTTTTAGCTGTATTTTTATCAAAAATCATAGTTGCAAATGTATAAAGTTTTTGTGAATAATACGCCTATTATTCTTTCAACAAAAGAGTCTATTGAGGATTGCGAGACAATTCATATCAAAGAAGTAGATTTTCCTAAAATAATAAGGGATATTTTACTTAAAGAAAGTAAAGGCAAGGAAGTGAAATATCACTTTTATCATAAAAATGAAGAAAAGCTATTAGATCATTTGTATACCAAGTTACCCGTAGTAATAGCAGGTGGCGGTAAGGTATATAACTCAAAAAAAGAGATTCTTTTTATTCACCGTAATGGTAAATGGGATCTTCCAAAAGGAAAAGCCGAAAAAAAAGAGAACATAGAAACAACGGCGGTTAGAGAAGTAGAGGAAGAAACAGGAGTTACTGGTTTAGAAATTACTAAATTCTTATATAGGACGTATCATGTTTTTAAAAGAAATGGTGAGTTTAGGCTAAAGGTTACGTATTGGTTTGAGATGAAAACAGAATATACAGGAATCTTAATACCTCAAAAGGATGAAGGGATCATGAAAGTAAAATGGAAAGATGCTAAAAAAGCTCGCAAGGCTCTTAAAGATTCATATGAAAATATTAAACAATTGTTTTCACACGATTATCTTTAATAATTAAGATTACTTTTCAATGATTAAAGCTATAAAATATTTATTATGAGGTTCTGTGTGTTATATGTTTTCTTATAGAAAGTCATAGCTAATTTGAGGAGATTATTATTTCTGAAGACTTCCTTCTTTTTCTGTCAATATATTTTGTTCCATGACTTGTATCTCGTTACTGATTCTATCTAATAGTACGCTAAAATCATTTTGATTTATTAGGTTGTTTTCTCTATTGGGAAAAATCTCTTCTACAGGAAATCTGTAATTAAGATCAATAGTAAATTGGTAAAAATTAGTAAGAGGTTCACCTTTAGTGTTTAATAGAGGTACGTTTAAGATAATTGCATCATTACTGTCACTATTTTGATTGGGAATGATCCAAGGACGACTGGAATGCAGGATATCAGGGTCACGTTTTAATGTAATTTTGGAACTAGGTATTCGCTTTTTACTAGTATACCATTTATTGTGGATAGCATCATATGCGTCATAAGTTTCTTTTGCTGTTTTAACAACTCCTAAACTGTCCAATGTGGTTCCAATATTCAATGTTGCTGCCTTATTAAAAGGTAGTTTTGAATGTAAAGTTTTCATTCCTATATGTATTCCAAGCAAGTTTGAATATACATCTTCAACTGAAAAGCTTGAAAATTTTTCTGGTATGAAAGGGATAGTTGATGCTCCAAACCAAGTAGAAATCTCATGCCAAAGAGAAAGATCATATGTTATCTTTCCTGCCAATAAAATAGAATCATCGGTGCTTAGATCTTCGGGTATATTTAAATATAAAGTTTTACGACCAGCTTCGTTTCGTAAAGGTATGGTTACTTTTCCTTTTCCTTTATTGTGTGCGATAGTAGTGTATAAATAACGAGTCCAATCTATTTGATCTCGTAAGTGGCCGATGTCTATAAAACCACCTTTATTAGTATAGATAGTTCCGGTGCCTTCATCTTTATTACCCATATAATGATGTTCGTTTAGATCATCAATACTAATAACCTGATCGATCGAAACAAATGGGATTCCCCATATTTTTAAATCATATCCAAAAGCACAACAAGCCCTTATAATTCTAGGAGGAGTTTTGCTTAGATCAATAGTGTCATCAACTGGTATGCTTTGAGCATTGATATTTATAGAGGTAATAAAAACACTTAAAAGTGTAAAGAGTTTTATATATTGTAATATCGTTCTACTAATAATAAATTTCATGAAGTTGGATGATAAATATTATAAATTATTACGTTTTATCATATCAGGATAGAGTTCATCTTCAACCCACATGAAGTTTGGGAATATTCGCATTATTTTCTCATAGCATAATTTGGCTAACTGTATTTGGTCCGTAGCTTCATAAGCCTGTCCTAGAGCCGTCATTGTGTTTATGTACATCCAATTATTCACAACTAATCCTTGTTTTTCAAAGCTTTTAACTGCCTTAATGTAGTATTTAATTGCTTCTCCTTTATCTCCACCAAAAGCAGATGGGCGATAATACATAGAGTTTCCTTTTTCGATATTTCCCTGAATATTTTCTGAGTCTATTTCAATAGATTTATCTATGTATCTCATACTTTTTCTACCTAAGTAAATAGCCTTTAGATTAGAGATGCCAATGGTAAATGCAATATAAGCTCCTTTGTAGGCTAACAAGGTTGCGTTTTCTGGTGATTCCTCTAGTAACCTGTCTATAATTTTTTCTGATTTATCAATATATTCTTCTGCTGTATCATCTTTTTCGGCCCCAATTAACCAAGCTGTATAGCCATAGTAATAACTGATAAGTTCTAATTGTTCTTGGAAATTATTGGGATTAGCATTTTTTTCGCAAGAATGCATTAATTCATACCATTTATCCATTTTACCTCTTGAATAAGCTTTGTAAATTGGATCACGATAAGGACTTTGAGAAAAGCCTAATTGCATTGAAAACAGTATAGTTATGATCGAAATTATAGATCTTGTAATATATTTCTGTCTTTCCATATTAGTTTTTTCTGTTTGTTATTGATGAGGCCCTTAATTATTATTAAAAGAAATATAATATGTTGCGGTAGGACTAATAGTAGGTTTTGAACAATTGCTTGTTGGCTTGCTAGCATAACAAAAAATCGAATGGATACAATACCAACAAGATAGGCAATTAACCACCATAAACCCATGTATAGATATACTACGAATGGTGCAATGGTTGTTAGTATTCCAAAAGTGATAGTTACTAAAATACTGTTACCAAAGAATTGGAATATGTTTTTGATAAATCCTTCAATAGCTTCATCTAATCCAACATACATTCTGCAAGAAATATCATTATCTCCTAAGCGTGTGTCGCTAGCTAGCTTTTTTTGTTTAAATAGTCTAATAATAGCTATATCTTCTACTTTGTTAGACTTATATCTTTCGTGAGGCCATATTTCTTTGTATGTAGCAGCTTTAAACATCATAAATTGACCATTAGCTGCTGAAAAAATTTTATTTTTTGATTTTCTTATTAGGTATATTGGTAGGATGCTTAATAAAACCCAATTCATTAAAGGTACCGAAACTTTTTCTCCAATAGACTTAACTATTTGTTTTGGAAATACAGATAATAAGTGTAGATCGTGTTGTTGAAGATAGCTAATACTTCGTTTAATTACACCCTTTTTTACGCTTACATCTGCGTCTAAAAAAAGTAATATGTTACCAGTAGCAGCATTTGCTAGTTGATGGCAAGCATGATTTTTACCTAACCAACCTTTTGGAAGCGCATCTCCATTTAATAATTTAATGTTAGGTTTGAGGGCTGCCCAGTGTTTAATAATACTCTCCGTTTTATCCGTCGAGTGATCATTATAGACAATGATTTCTAAATCATTATATTGAAATGTTGATAGTTGTTCTAATAGGGTCCCTATGTTTTCTTCTTCATTACGAGCTGGTACTAAAATAGAAACAGATGGTACAGAAGTTAATGAAGTTGTTTTTGGTAAATACGCAAACGAAAGGTAATTAACAAATGATACCAGTAATCTGATAATAAGTAAGATTATTAAAAAATAACAGAAATAGATCATTTCATACCTTGTTTTGTAAAACACACTTTTGCAAAACGATTAAACTCTCGTTCTACATCTTCGGCATTTGTAGTTGTAGTTATAGTTTGTGTTTCATAATAGACATTTAAATCGGGTCTGAGCTTAGTGCCATAATTAATTAGGTTTACATTATATACTAATTGGAAATTATTTTTAGCATTTGCTAAAATATGAGAAAGTAACCCTTTTTCAAAAGTAAATTCTTTTGTGTAGATACTTTGAATTCTCCCTTGCGGAAAAAATAAAAATAAATTTTCTTTGTCTTCTAACATTTCGATTGCATAATCAAGACTAGCGATACTAGACCTTTTTCCCTTATTGATTGAACTAGCACCAATTTTAGTCAGCATCATGTTTTTTTTCAGTTCTTTTTCAAGCATCATAAAGTTAAATCTTCGTTTGAAGATTTTTAGATTTAGTAAAATTTGAATAAAACCATCATAAAAAGAGAAATGATTACTGATCATTAGAATAGGAAGGCCTTTTTCTTCATATTCGCCTTTATATTTAATACTGCTAAAGAAAAATCCTATTAGTATTTTGGTATACAAATAAGAAAATTTCACCCAGTATTTATTATGATTAGCTCGTATCATTTCTGTATATAAATATGGTGAATAACTAAAATTATAAAAAAGCTAAACTGGATAAAAAATAACCAACGTGCAGGGCGATTGTTTGTTTTTATTTTAAACTTCTGGATTACCCAATTAAATAATAAAGCCAATATAAACCAAGCTATATAATTATTTATAGGAGGTTCGTTGTTAGAAAACATCCACATATCTATCAACGGAGCTGCTTTTTCTAATAGGATATCATATAATACCATTAACACTCCAGCACCCACAATGATAAAACTATTGTTTGATGTATATTTAGATATTATTCCATTGGATGCATACGTTAAGAAAACCCAATTAAGACCAATAATAACAGGTACGTCTACTATTTTAACACCAAGTCCTTGACCATAAGTGTAAACTCCAAAAAGCTTACCAGTTGCTACACCAATAATTTCGATTAGTATACTTGATATAAATATACTAGCTAAAACTATGGTCGTTTTTAAATTCCATTCTTTATGATGAGAAAAGACTGCTGCAGAAACAAGTACTAATGTGTATGGTGTTATTAGTATAAATAAATCATGAGTACTAGGTGAGAAATACAAAACTAACCCTACGCAGTAAAAAACTATAAAAGTTATTGGAAGTCCCTCATTAATAATGTATTTAATTATCCGATTCATCTATCATGAGAGTGTTTTATTAGCAATAATTTTAGTGCTTGCTAAACAGATTGATATTTCATTAAATGAACAAATATGCTCATCAAATAAATACAAGCCATGAATTCTGAAATCCTTCAATGCAATTTTCATACCTTTTTGTTTTTTTTAGCTCTCATTTCAAAAATATGAGTAAGCATTAAGGGTGATAAAAGCAATGAAAAATTATAAAACATATCTTCGAGCGGAATTGAAAGAACATGAATTCCTAGTATTACTTCTGGATTATAGTCAAAAACGGCTTGCTCAATTCCTGTTCCAGTTAGTATTCCATTAATAATGAAAAATGGAATAAGTAAAATCGGGTATATAGCTAAATAATATTGTACTACTTCTCTTGTGAAATAATAACCCAATAGGAGTATTACTGGTAAAACAAGAAAATTAACAAAAGTGTACGTGAGATCGTAGTTTAATAATGAGGTTGTAAGGGACGCTATTGCAATAAGAATGGTTAAAATTTTAGTCCATTTCTCATTTACTTTGAATTTAGGGAAATGAAACTTAACCGCATAAAAAGAGAATGCGCAAGCATACGGAATTGCAATAAAAAATAGGTACTCTTCTAAAGGAAGTTTTTTTATGTAAATCCCAGAATTATAGATTGGATTAAAAAACCAACATCCAATATGAGTAAAAATGATATCCCAAGCAACAAAAACAACCATAGTTATTAGGATTGCAGGAATTAGATATTTCCAACGCTTATATAGTTTCAGATTTTTCTCGAAACTCAAAGCCAGAGGTCCAGCAAGTGATATAATAAGTATAATTAGGTAAAGAGACATAGTTCGTAAAGTTTAGTATTGTGTTCTATGCCAGTTTAAGTTTGTTGCTGATGTAAATAGACGCTAATGTCCATATTTTAGATCTATTTGGTATACGAACTCGTTCGTTCAATAATTTCTCAACAGGTGTATACTCTATTTTGGTGGTAAGCTTAGTATAATAAAGGTACGCAGCATAAACACCGTTTTTTGAGTTGTCCGGAAGTTCTTTGATCCCTTCTAGAGCAACTTTGAAATCTTCATTGATATACTCAATAATTTTTTTCTTGATATTTTCAGTTAGTTCATTATCCCTTAAGATAGGGAAGTAGATACGATGTAACTGATTGATATCATCGTTTATGTCACGCAAGAAATTTACTTTCTGAAAAGCAGAACCTAAACGCATTGCGGCTGGTTTTAAGGCTTGATAACGTTCTTCATCACCATTGACAAAGACTTTAAGACACATTAACCCTACTACATCTGCGGATCCATATATGTATTCTTTAATCTCATTATCATCAAACTCTTTCTTTGATAAATCACTGCGCATGCTTTTTAAAAAGGCCTGAATTAACTCATCATCAATGTTGTATTTGCGAACAGTTATTTGAAATGAGTTTAGTATTGGATTAAGACTTATACCTTGATCATAAGCACGGTAATAGTCTTTTTCAAAATTTGAAAATAAAGTGGTCTTATCGTAATCGTGAAATGTATCGACAATTTCATCGGCAAAACGCACAAATCCATAAATACTAAATATGCTATCTCTTATTGATTTATCAAACAGTTTGATACCCATAGAGAATGAAGTACTATAATTTTGTGTAACTATCTTACTGCACTTAAATGATACATCATCAAATAATCCCTTCATTTACCGTTTTTTAAATTTTTTTAATGCAATTTTGCATTAGTAGAGTATGATTATTCCTCTTTACTTTAATCTATTTTTTTGCTTGATAGCAATCAGTTCAATAGATTGTTTAAGCATTAAAACTATTTAATTCTTAATTGTTGTTTCCTAGTGTTTTGATAAGTTAATATCATTTGCAAAAGTAATCATCTTTTTCAAACTACCCCACTTTTTAAATTTGCAATCAAACTATTCAGTAAACCTTCTATAGAACAGTTTCATTATAGTTAAGGTTTAATAATAAAATATTATAAATACTTGTGATAATTCAATATGTATATGAAAATAGTGCTAAATATTATGATAAAAGTTTATTGATTAATTATACGAGGCTATATTGTGTTAAATGAGTTTCCTGTTACTTATGATTGTGTTTTTTAAGTTGCTAGGTTTTTTTTAATAACTTAAAACAATTTATAATCTTTCAGAAATGCTTTTTTTTGAAGTAAGATGATTAGAAACATTGTAACTTTTGTAAGTAAGATATGTCCAATGGTATATATTCATTTTTTAATAAGTAATCTTTGAAGTTTTATTATCTATTACAGTGTAAACGTCTTTACCGTTCTTTTAAAGATTTTGGGACTGAACCTATTATAGGGTATCCTATTATTATTGTACTGTTTTATTGGTTGTCAATATTTTTTTTTAACAAAGTACCTTATGCATCTTATTTTTATATAGCATTGAGTGTTGCTTTTGTTTATACTTTTAGTAGTTCAGGACATAGTGGTTTTTTAAAACAACATTTTTCAAGTTTTAATCTTAGAAAAATCAAATTACTCAATAGTTTGCTAGGAGCATTACCGTTTGCAATATTTTTGTTGTATAAAGCATGCTATGTGGAAGTAGTTTTTATCGTTTTGTTGACTTTGTTAGTTTCGTTATTTAAGAAAAGAAATAAAGTGTCCTTAGTAATACCAACTCCATTTAATAAAAAACCTTTTGAGTTTATAATAGGATTTCGAAAAACTTTTTGGTTGTTTTTATTGATATATGGTTTGGTATTTATAGCCATTGTTAAAGCTAATTTTAACTTAGGTTTATTTGCTATCGTAGCTGTGTTTTTGACCTGTTCCGGTTACTATATGAAGCAGGATCCAGAGTTTTATATATGGATATATGCAATGAATTCTAAAGAGTTTTTAATGCGTAAAGTGCTAATCGCAATCAAATATAGTTCTCTGCTAACTATTCCGATGTTTGTGTTTTTATCTGTTTTTTATTTGAACCAGATATACATAGCAGTACTTTTCTTAATGTTGGGTTGGATGTATTTGATAATGTTTGTGTTTATGAAATATGCTTTTCGGAGTCAAGGATTAGAGATTATGCAAGGAGTGATTGGTGTATTGTGTATTTTATTTCCTCCATTAATGATAATAACACTACCTTATTTTTATAATAAAGCTTTGAGTAACTTAAATCTTTTGCTGAAATGATATCAATAAAATCTTTAGATAAGTATTACGGTAATAACCATGTGTTGAATGATGTTAATCTAACATTTAATCCTGGCGAAGTTCATGGTATAGTAGGAGAAAATGGAGCTGGAAAAACTACTTTGTTTAGGTCTATTTCTGGGATGGAAAGTTTTAGTGGAGCTATCGACTATGATGCCGGCAATATTAAGAATGTAATGGGTTTTTTGCCTACAGATCCTTTTTTTCTTTCTAAAATTACAGGAAAAGAGTATTTGCAATTATTATGTAATGCTAGGGATATTAAAATTAATGATTTTAACGAGAAAAATATTTTTGATTTACCCTTGCAACAATACGCAGAAAGGTATTCTACAGGAATGAAGAAAAAGTTAGCGTTAACGGGTATATTGTTGCAGAATAACGACGTCTTTATTTTAGATGAACCTTTTAATGGGGTAGATATATATAGCAATACCGTTATTAATGAGATTCTTATTAAGTTAAAACAACTTAATAAAATAGTAATATTATCATCTCATATTTTCTCAACACTTTATGAAACCTGCGATTATTTACATTATTTAAAAAATGGCAGTATTGTAAAAAGCGTAGATAAAACTCAATTCGAAAGTATTGAAAAAGAGATGCAAGCATCAGGAATTAAGGTTAAAATAGACAAACTAAATCTGACATAAAGTTATTTTAGGGTTCTATAAATAGGATAGCGCATATGTGCTTTCTCGTAATTATCAGACTGTTTATGAATCCAATCTAATTGTGCATACCAGTTTTTAGCAAAGACAGTGTCATTTTTCTTGTCTTCAAACCTTTGTTTAAGATTACTGTCATTTTTCAATAATTCTAGTGCTTTATCTTCCCAAACATAGGGAGAAAACCCTTCTTTTTGCTGTAAAATGGTATCAAAGAAGTTCCAGTTGAAAAAAGAGTCTGGGGCTTCTGGTTCTAATGTTTCTAGTAAATACCTAAAACCTTTTTGATCTGTTGGGATTATATAATCTCCTTTTCGAAAAGTGATTGTTTCTGTACTTTTTTTAACTTCAGTGTCATAATGAAGATAATGTCCTTCATATGGCGTTTTTTCGACTTTTATAATCTTTTATGTGGTATACTTCTACAGAGATTGTTGTGTCTTTTTGTGCAGTTTTGTATGATATTTTGTTAAGATTTAATTTATCAATTACATTCCACCAACCTTTGGGTATTATATAAGATGTAGGAATAGTAATTTCGGAAGTCGGAGAGAAATAGTTTTGGTATCTAACCTTTTCGGTAAAAGGTTTATTTTGATCATATTTTAATCGTTTCGAACCTGTAACTTCGCTATTTATATAAGATCCTTCGTACCCTTTAAAATCAAAATAGGTAGCTTTAGTAGTGTCTACTTTCCAATTTAAAGGGTATGTTTTTTGTTTTGGTAAATCGGTAAAAGCTTTTTGCCTAAGATCTTTTATTTTTTCACCATCTTTCTCGGTGATATCAATCATAGATTTCATTAATTCATATGTTCCTAGTACCCTTGGTTTATATGGTTTTAGCATATGAGTTTCTACCATCATTCCTAAGGTATTCCATAGTGTTGTGTATCCTGTTGAGTATCTAGGAGAATCCATGAATTGAGTCCATCCTTTATCTGGTGTAGTCCCCCAAACGTTTACATAAGGTGTTATGTCCCAGTTTTTGTTTGATAACGATTTTTCTAACTGTGGATGCATTTGGTTGTGTAAATAATCACCAAGATTTCCATTTAATTTATTATGTTGAGTAAATAGGTGTGTTAGCGTGTACTGGTAGTCGGCACCATTACTAACGTGATTATCAATAAAAACATCTGGTTGAGTTAAATGAAAAACCTCTGCAAACGTCTGTGCATTTTTTGTGTCATTTTTTATAAAATCTCGATTTAGGTCATAATTCCTAGAGTTTCCTCTAAAACCATATGCTTTAGGACCATTTTGATTAGTTCGAGTTCCAGAATTTCGATTTAACGCACCTCCAATATTGTAGACCGGAATTGTAACTAAAACAGTATGTTCTGGTGTTTTGATAGTTCCTTTAGCAATATCCCTAAAAAGAAGCATCGTTGCATCGATACCATCGCTTTCTCCAGGATGAATTCCATTGTTGATCAATAAAATACGTTTGTTTTGTCTTATTTTTTCGAAATCAAATACTTGATCTGGATTAAGAGTTACTATAAGAAGTGGGTGACCGCTATCTGTACTTCCCATTTCCTGGATATCGATTTCTGGGTATACTTTGGATAAATTTTGATAATAGGTAATAACTTCTGGATATGTTGGGGTTTCTGTACCATTACTTTTTTCAAAAATAGTGGTAAAATCAAAGTTTTCGGCAGTATCTTTTTTAGTAGAGTTACAAGATATAATTGACAGTAGGCTGATAATGAGAGTAATGGTTCGCATGAGCAATATGAGTTAGGCATAAATATACTAAGTTTTATATTTTTAAGATCTTCTATAACGTTTTAGTTTTGTTCTGGTAATAGATAGGTTATGATTTTACTTGTCAGGACATAAAATAACTGTATTTTTGCAGCCTCAAAATAGACTGATTATGACTGAGTTTGTAAGAAAAAGAGTAGCAAATGCCAAAAATGATATTCTATCTGGTTTAACAGTGGCATTAGCCTTAGTTCCTGAAGCTGTTGCCTTTGCGTTTGTGGCTGGGGTAGATCCTTTAGTAGGGTTGTATGCGGCATTTATGATTGGGTTAATTACTTCTATTTTTGGAGGGCGTCCCGGAATGATTTCTGGTGCTACTGGAGCACTTGCTGTAGTTATGGTTAGCCTTGTGGCAGAAGGAAATGCAATGGGAGCAGAGGGCGAACAATTAGGATTGTATTATCTTTTTGCTACAGTTATCTTAATGGGTATTATCCAAATGCTAGCTGGTGTTTTTAAACTTGGTAAGTTTGTACGTTTAATACCGCATCCGGTGATGATGGGATTTGTTAATGGATTAGCAATTGTAATTTTTCTTTCTCAGTTAGGGATGTTTAAGGAGTATGTGCAAGGAGAAAAAGCTTGGATGCAAGGATCAGGATTGTTTTTAATGCTAGGATTAGTTGCTTTAACAATGTTAATTATGTGGGGACTTCCTAAAATAAAAGCTGCTGCTAAATTTCCTGAAGCTTTAATAGCTATTTTGATAGTTTCGGCTATTGTAATCTTGGGTAAATTGGATGTTGCTACAGTGGGTAGTTTTATTAAAGATGGAGGAGGAGAAGGTCTAAAAGGAGGATTGCCACAATTTCAGTTTGATATTTTTAATAAGGTTCCGATGACCTGGGAAACATTTAAGTTTATAGGACCATATGCATTGATTTTGGCTGCGATTGGGTTGATAGAATCACTAATGACACTTAATCTTATTGATGAACTTACAGAAACTAGAGGAAATTCTAACAGAGAATGTCTTGCGCAAGGTGGTGCAAATATAGTTACAGGTCTTTTTGGAGGAATGGGTGGTTGTGCTATGATTGGGCAATCAATTATCAATATAAAAGGTGGTGGACGTACACGTTTATCAGGTATTGTTGCGGCCGTAACGCTCTTAATGTTTATACTGTTTGCATCTGGATTAATTGAGCAAGTTCCTATTGCGGCGCTTGTAGGTGTAATGTTTATGGTCGTGATTGGTACATTTGCTTGGTCTAGTTTTAGAATACTAAATAAAATTCCTTTAACAGATGCAATTGTATTGATCTCAGTTTCTTCATTGACTGTGTTTTTTGATTTAGCAGTTGCCGTTATTGCAGGAGTAATTATGTCTGCATTGGCATTTGCTTGGGAAAATGCGAAAAAAATTAGAGCAAGAAAGCACATTAAAGAAGATGGGACTAAAGTTTATGAAATATGGGGGCCATTATTCTTTGGAAGTATTCAGGCTTTTAATTCTAAGTTTGATGTGGCAAATGATCCAGAAAATGTAGAAATTGATTTTATCGAATCTAGAGTTAGTGATCATTCAGCATTAGAGGCTATTTTTAACTTAGTAGGTAAGTATGAAGAAGCAGGTAAAACAGTGCGTGTAAAACATTTGAGTGAAGAGTGTCAGGCTTTGATGATTAAAGCTTCTCCAAGATTAGCAAATGTTATAGAACATGATATTGATGATCCAAGATATCATGTGATGGCAAAGGTGATGAAATAAAGTTTATATACTTAATCCGTTCTTTCTAAAAGATACATATGTTCATTGAGTATATCATTTGCGCTAGCTAATTGAGATTCTGGATCATACTGTTTGGATAATTGAAACTCATCAATATGCTCCTTTAAGACATATCCATCGACATTTTCATAATATGAATTTGGAATAGTCTGATGAGCAAATGCATCATTTGTATCATTATGAGAATCAAAATAATTCAATAACCTTTTATAGACCTCTAGTTTTTCAATTTCAGGAATATATGATACACTCCCTATATGGTCACCTTGTTTTTGTAATCCTTTAAATACGGTAAAGAGTTTTTGTGTAATAGTTTTATTCAGAAAAAATAATACACCTTCGAGTACTATAAAAGTAGGTGCTTTTGCAATCATTTTTTTTAATGAATTAATCATCTTTTCTTCAGAATCCAGATTAAAATCAAGACTTAGATATTGAACATCACGTTTTGGTAATTTACCTTCTTGAGTCCATAAATCTATTTTGCTCTTTTTGTATTCAATAATATCCGCTTTGTCGATTTCAATGGTTGATACATGATCATTCAGTAAGAATTGATACATACTAAAACCTGCTCCGAAATTGATCAATGTTCCTCCATTGTTTTGGTTAAAAAACGATTTCAATCTCTCATAAAAATATCTATTCCTGATACTGTGTAAGATAGATTCTTCTTTAGATATCGCATTAGTAATTGATGGTATAAGAGCTTCTGTTTTTGGGTTGTTCCATAATTTTGCATAAATATCTTTGCTAATATTCTCGTGATAAGAGCGATATGTAGATACTATAAAGGCGGTTTCGTGGATTTGCATATATAAATTTAACGTTTTTAAACGTAAAAAAATAAAAACACCACTAATATCAAGCAAGAAAATAGTGGTGTCGTAGTGTATATATATTCAAAAAAATTATGGCAATAATCCAGTAATCTGTGTGCTGTCGGTAATTGTAGTGTCCTTATCTTTCAAGTTGTTATTAGCTAAACGAGTAGTTTTTTCGCTATCATTAATAAAACCGTTTTTAATCATTAAAGCCTTGTAGAAATCAGTTTTGGTTTCTACCCTTGTAGTTTCTACTTTCTTAATTTTAATATCAAAATTATTTACAGCAATTAAAGTCTGATAAAAATCAACTTTAGTATTCTTTACATTATTAGATTCAGTTTTTGTTGGTTCTATAGAAGTAGTCTCTTGAGCACTAATTGTAGTAAGAGAAAACAAAACAAAAATGGAAAGAATTATAGTTTTCATATTTTTTGGGGCTTAATGAATTTACTACTTGATTTGTATCAAATTTACAATCAAATAGTTATGGAATAAAATGTTTTGACATGTTTTAGATGAAGGGTTATTTTGTATCGACAAACAACACATATTTTACGGTTTTACCGTAAAATATGTGTTACGTTTTTTGTTGTTTTTCATTGTTTCGAGTTTTATTAAAGTATAAATAACATTGATTTTTAGTGAGTTTTGCCTTGTTTTTATTAAAAGTGTTTAAATAGGTATTTAGTCGAAGTTTTTTATTTTGTAATCAACTACCTACATGGTTTGTAAAACTAAAAATTGATATTGAATATAGGGGCAGACTTTATTATATAAAAGTAAGTTTATTAAAATGATTACTCAGAATTTGTTGATCATCTACTTCTAACCAATTATTTAAAATTGTGGCATAAATACTTCTAAAATCTATCGTATACTTGATATCTCCATTAGTATCAAGATTTGATAAATTAGATAATTCATTATAGATACCTACTTTTTTTAATGAACCTCCTATAGCTATTACATTATTGGCAGCTCCATGATCGGTTCCATGACTTCCATTTTGTTTTACTCTTCTACCAAATTCTGAAAATGTTAATATTAGCGTATCTTTAAATCGATCATTCTTTTTAAGATCTTTTACTAAAGCTCCAATTGCTTTAGAATATACATTAAGTAAACGGTCTTGACTATTTACTTGGTTTACATGGCTATCAAAACCACCTAGAGAACTATAATAAACCCGTGTTTTTAATCCAGATACTATAAAATCAGCAATCGTTTTTAGGTTTCTCCCAAATGTTGATTGAGGATATTCTATATTGGTTTTATAGATTTTGGAAGTATTGTAAATGTATGCGGCGGATGAATGAGTCTCTAGCATTGTTTTGTATAGATACCCTTGATTATCCTCATCTAGCATTTCTTCATTAGTATTCTTCGCTAGATTATAAAAAAAAGGCTCTCTTGTTGTTCGATGTAATTGGTTAGGGTCAGAAACAGCAATACCATTTAAATCTTTTCCTTTCATAGCAAGTGATAGTGAACTATCTACTTCTATTGCTTGATACGGATGCTGGCAATTAGCATCGAGATATCTGCCTACCCAACCAGAAGATAAATACTGGTTAGTATCACTAGCTGTTTGCCAGATGTCCGTACTTCTGAAATGAGATCTATTAGGGTTAGGGTATCCTACATTATTAATTATAGACACTTCTCCCAGATCATATAATTCTTTTAACTCTTTCAGGTTATTGTTAAACGCCAAATCATCAGTCATTTTTAAAGTCTCTGTAGCTTTTTTAGAAATGGTAGGTCTTAAACGATAATAAATATCATTATTAATAGGAATAACACTATTTAGACCATCATTACCGCCCGATAGTTGAATAATGATTAAGTTTTTATATCCAGATAATTGTTCTGGTGTTAAAAATTCCATCCCTTTCAGGAATGAAGGAACTAATGCTATTCCTGATGCAAAAACTGATTGTCTTAAAAAATCTCTTCTGTCCATAATTAGGGTTTTAGCAAAGTTGATATTCTGGTAAACTCATTAATTCAACTATAAAATTTTTAGTGTCTTTAGAATCTAGTTTGTTTACAACCATTTTTGCACCATTTGATAATTCTGGCTGTATTATAAAATCAATTAATTCTTCTTTATTTTCTTTTTCTAATGAAGCAAGAAAGAGCTGCCAATTAGGGGTAGCTTTAACTTTTCTTTGCATTTTTGATTTAACTTTATTATAGAATTTTTCTCGCATCATTGCTGTAGTTCCATCATCATTGTTATTCCACTCAATAACTCCATCGTTTAGGGTTACGGATGCCAGTTTTAAACGTAACATTAGGGTAGAGCTGTCTATCCAAGATTTTCCACCAGGCCATCCAGCGACATTAGGTGGTAAAAATAAAGTTTGATTTAGTTTACGTTGAAGGTATAATAGTACTTTTGGATCCTTATAAGCTATCCTAAACGGTTTACTTAGTCCGACAAGTAGCTCTACAGGTGATTTTATTTTTACTCCTATGTTTTGAGTTTCATAAAACCAATCACTTAAGAATATGGCTCTCATTAGATTTTCTAGATCATAATTGGAGTTGTAAAAGATATTTGTTAGTTCTTTTATATGAGTTGGTTCTATTTTTTCATTAACAAAGTATCGATATAGCTTTTCGACTAGGTATTTCGCTGTCTGTTTTTGTTCTAAAAGAATTTTGATAACATCTTCCCCTTTAAAATCACCAGTTTTTCCTAGAAAAGTTTTAGGTCCAAAATCATGATGTTTTTGTCTAAACACAAACGCTCCACTTTTATTAAAATTCCATCCAGTAAAAGCCCTTGCGGCTTCTTTTATATCTATTTCTGTGTATCCATTATCTTGTCCGAGTGTGAAAAGCTCCATAACTTCTCTGGCAAAATTCTCATTGGGATTATTTTTTCGATTTTGCCTATTGTTTAGAAATAATAACATGGCAGGAGACTTAGAGACTTCCATCAACATCTCTCCAAAATTTTCTAATGCATGCTTTCTTATTATATTGTTTAAATGCAATGCTGCTCTTGGTGTTTTTAATCTAACAGCAAAATGATTATGGAAAAACAATGTCATCTTTTCTCTTAAGACTTGTTTGGTTTCTACTAATTGTTTTAACCAAAGAACATTAAGTTCTAACAATTTTTTATTGCGAAGTTTTCGTAACTCTTTTCGTTCTTCTCTAGATAAATCTCGCGAATTTTTTAATAAAGCTCCAAAATCAAGGGATAGATTAGTGCTTTGTCTGCTTTCTGAAAACAGATGATTTACTATTTTGTTTTTAGAAAATTTTCTAACATTTTTTAATTCTGAAGAATCGATTCCAAAACCAATACGCCAATAGAGATGTTGTATTTGTTTATCTGTTAAAGAAGTATTCATGATCGCAGTCTTTTTAGTAAGACTGTGATTTAGGAAAAAGGTTTAAATGAGAAATTTACTTTTTGGGTTCTATAAGGTCCCACTTGTTTCCATATAAATCTTCAAAAACTACCACAGTTCCGTATATTTCTTCTCTGGGTTTTTCTAGGAAAATAACTTCTTTCGATTTCATTGTATTGTAATCTCTCCAAAAGTTATCAGTATGAAGGAAAAGAAAAACCCTCCCACCGGTTTGATTTCCAATTGCTTTTTTCTGTTCTGCAGTGGTTCCTTTTGCCAGTAAAATAGAAGGTTCCGAGTTGTTTTCTGGAGCTATGGTTACCCAACGTTTATTATCAAGTTGGATATCTTCAATTAATTGAAAACCTAGTTTTTCGGTATAAAATCGGATTGCTTCATCATACTCTCTGACTACAATACTAACGGTTCCAATTTTTCTTTTTTTCATTAGTCACAGATGATTTCACTCAATGGAGTAGTTTCGTTTGTAGCATCATTTTGTGTAATGTTTTCAGAGAATAGAGCAAATCTATCAAGTGCATGAAAAGTAGATCTAGCAGAAACTTCCATAGTGTAGGTGCCAGGTGCATCAAATTCGACAAAAATATCATGCGCATCATTATCACTTGTTGAAGATTGCCATTTCCATTGATCTGCCGGGCCGCTTTTGTATATTTTAAACCAGCCATCTTTGCTGGAACCATTTGGATTTGGTGATTGACCAGTATCTGCCGGATAAACGATACTTTCTCCTTTTTTTCCATAAAATTTGGAAGCATCTGCAAATCGCAACCACGAATCGTTATGCTCAGATCCTGATGTTCCATTGGTTATTCTAGATCTCCAGATAAATCGATAAACACCTGGATTCGAGATTTTTATTTTGTATGTAAGCAGACCGTTGCCGGGAGCGTTTAAGAACTGATTATCTTTCCATACCAAGTAATGTGTTCCTAAGAATCCCGTAGTAGTGTTTTCTTTTATCCAATCGTTATGGTCTTTAATACTTTCAAATTCGACCGCTACTAATCCGTCTTTTTCTTCATAAATGCTACTATCAGGGTTTTGACAAGTTATAGGGTCAATAGTATTATCATCAGATTCATTATCATTATCACTGCTACAAGCATAAAAAAGAATGATAACACTAAGAATAAGTAGCCTATTAGTGATAGGTGTAGTTTTCATGTAGGTATATTTTTGGGGTTTTACGAATTCTATTCTTTTTTGACAATTACGGTATCTGGTACCAAACCTGTATAATCTCCATTGTTTCTTATAACGTCTCTTACGATTGAAGAAGATATATAGCTTTTACCAGATGATGTTAATAAAAAGACAGTTTCAATTTCAGTTAGTTTTCTGTTTGTATGAGCAATGGCTTTTTCAAATTCAAAATCAGCTGGATTTCTTAATCCTCGTAGAATAAAATTAGCATCTTGCTGTTTGCAAAAATCTACTGTAAGACCTTTGTAAGTCATTACTTTGATTTTAGGTTCATCTTTAAATGCTTCTTCAATAAAATGCTTTCTTTCTTCAAGTGAAAACATATATTTTTTTTCAGCATTTACACCAATAGCTAGAATGATTTCATCAAAAAGAGTTAATCCTCTTTCTATTATATCGTAATGTCCCAAAGTTATAGGATCAAATGAACCAGGGAAAACAGCTCTTCTCATAAGTGATTTCTCAATGTTAATATAAAGATTAGGTAAAGTTACAAAGTTTAAAATTAGTATAATCTTAATTTTGAATGTACTTACTTATAATCCTTTTATTGCTTCTTCTATGGTGTTGGTTAGTAAATCTTGTAAGCTAATCCCTGCCGCAATTGCTTGTTGTGGTAAAATACTTGCTTCACTAAATCCTGGATTGGTATTCATTTCGATAAAATGGGGTTCGCCATTGTGAAAAATGTATTCACTTCTCGAAAAGCCTTTCATTTTAAGTATTTGATATACTTTTAATGCTAGATCTTTTACTTTTTTCTCATCGTTTTCATTCAATCTAGCTGGTGTAATTTCTTGTGATTTACCTAAATATTTAGCTTCATAATCAAAAAAATCATTTTCAGAGACAATCTCAGTAATAGGTAATACAGTATCTTTTCCTTTGTAGGTAATCACTCCTACAGAAACCTCTGTGCCGCTCAAGAAAGATTCAATGATAATTTCATCATCTTCTTTGTAGGCTATATCTATTGCAGAAAGTAATTCATCTTCTTTATTTACTTTAGAAACCCCATAACTACTGCCTGCTTTATTAGCTTTTACAAAACAGGGTAACCCCACTATATCAATAATAGCTTTAGGGTTTATAGTATCTCCTTTATTTAGAAAATAATTTGTAGCAGTAGGGATACCATAAGGTTTTAAAGTGCTGATACAGTCTCTTTTATTGAAGGTAAGTGCTGCCTGATAAAAATCACAAGCAGTTTGTGGAATTCCAATCAGCTCAAAATAGGCCTGTAATAATCCATCTTCTCCTGGAGTCCCATGAACAATATTAAAAGCAGCATCAAAAGTAATTTTAGACCCATTTAAGTTTAACGAAAAATCATTTCGATCTATTGATGCTTTTTCATTATTATCATTGACGTAATACCAGGAATCTTTGGTTATATGAATACGATAAGGTTCATAGATATTTTTGTCCAAATGTTTGTATACTACATTTCCACTTTTAATAGAAATGTCAAATTCACTGGAATAACCTCCCATAAGGATGGCAATATTTTTCTTCATTGAATAAGGTTTACAAACAAAAATATCATTTATCTAACAACAAAAGCTAAAAAGTTTCCGTTTTTATATCTTTGCCGAAACTATCAATTGATACATGGAATTTTTTAAAGGACTTTTGAGATTTATTTGGAGTAAGACATTTCTTATTCAACTAGTAATAGCTGTTGCTATGACGGCAATCTTATGCTTTATAGCACTAAAATGGTTGGATAGCTCTACAAACCACGATCAGCGAATAGTGGTCCCAAGCTTAAGTAAGAAGTCATTGGATGAGGTTAAAATGCTTGTGGAATCCAAAGATTTGCGATTTGAAGTTCAAGATTCAGCAAATTTCAATCCAGATTTTCCAAGATATTCAGTGATAGAACAAAATCCTCCTGCAGGAAATATGGTAAAGGAAAATAGAAAAATCTATGTTACTTTAAATCCATCGGGTTATCGAAAAATTGAAGTTCCAGATGTTATACGTAAAACTAGAAGGCAAGTAGAGCCACGATTGGTAGCTTTAGGCTTTAAGATTGGATCTATAACATTTAAACCTGATCCATCAGATCAAGTGTTAGAACTTAGATATAAAGGAAAGCGATTGAAGCCCGGAGATAAAATAATGAAAACATCAACTATTGACTTAGTAGTAGGAGATGAGAGTGGGAATTTAAGACTTCCTCAATAAAATTAAATTCTTAAATAAAATACTTTTGCAAGAGAATCCGAATATTGAAGAATTAGGACCTAATGAAGATGACTTATATGAACATCATCGTTTTGTCGCTGGCGCAGGTCAGGTTCCACTTCGAGTGGATAAATTTTTGATGAATTTTGTTGAAAATGCTACTCGTAATAAAATACAACAAGCGGCTAAGGATGGTAGTGTTTTTGTAAATGATATCCCTGTAAAGTCAAATCATAAGGTGAAACCAAATGATGTGGTTAGAGTTTTGTTTGCTCATCCCCCTTATGAGAATTTGTTAACTCCAGAAAATATTCCATTAGACATTGTATACGAAGATGATGTTTTGTTAGTGGTTAATAAACCTGCCGGAATGGTAGTGCATCCAGGTCATGGAAATTATTCAGGAACCTTAATTAATGCATTAATCTATCATTTCGACAATCTCCCAAATAATAGTAGTGATCGTCCTGGATTGGTGCATCGTATAGATAAAGATACTAGTGGGTTGTTAGTAATAGCAAAAACCGAAGATGCTATGACACACCTAGCAAAACAGTTTTTTGATAAAACTTCAGAGCGAGAATACGTTGCCATCGCTTGGGGTAATATGAATGAAGATGAAGGAACTATTGAAGGTAATATTGGACGTCACCCTAAGAATAGGTTGCAAAACACAGTTTTTGTGGGAGATGAAGCTGATAAAGGAAAACCGGCAGTTACGCATTATAAAGTTATAGAGCGTTTAGGGTATGTAACCTTAGTTTCTTGCAAATTAGAAACAGGAAGAACACACCAGATTCGTGTGCATATGAAACATATAGGCCATACCTTATTTAATGATGAACGTTATGGAGGAGAAAAAATTCTGAAAGGAACCACTTTTACTAAATATAAACAGTTTGTAGAAAACTGTTTTAAGGTGTTGCCAAGGCAAGCACTGCATGCTAGGACTTTAGGCTTTATACATCCTGTAACCGGTGAGAAAATGCATTTTGAAACTTCTATACCAGAGGATATGACAAAATGTGTAGAGCGTTGGAGGAATTATGCTAAGAATCAATTGGATGCCGAATGATTTTTTTCTTTTAAAATTAAGTTTCCTAATATTAATAAAACGTTACTAAAAACTTTATTTTGAAATAAATAGGGATTGCTCGGTAAATAATATTATCTTCGCGCTTTAATTATTTATAATGAACAAAGGAACAGTAAAATTTTTTAATGACTCCAAAGGATTTGGATTCATCACAGAAGAAGGATCAAACAAAGACCATTTCGTACACATTTCAGGCTTAATCGACGAAGTTCGTGAAGGTGACGAAGTAGAGTTTGAACTTAAAGAAGGTAAAAAAGGAATGAACGCGGTAAACGTGAAAGTATTATAATATATACATTTTGACTTTTTTAAAACATAAGCTCGTCTTTTTAGACGGGCTTTTTTTATGATTCTATGTTTAGTTTGGGAGTAAATAGAAGATTCTAATACTCCGATAGACAAGAATTACTTATGCTGATTTTATATGTCGCCGTACTATCGTACTTTTGGATAAATAAAAGTCATCTGAATGAAAATTGTAGTATCTCCAGCAAAATCTTTAGATTTTGAAACGCCTTTACCAACTAAAAAATATACAGAGCCATTATTTTTAGCTGAAGCTGAAAAGTTAAATTCTGTTCTTCAGAAGAAAACACCTAAGAAATTGTCTGATCTGATGAGTATTAGTGATAATTTAGCTCAATTAAATTGGCAGCGTAATCAAGATTGGAATATTCCTTTTACTTCGGATAATGCCAGGCCAGCTGTGTATGCATTTAAAGGCGATGTTTATGTAGGGTTAGATGGTTATAGTATTCCAGAAGATAAATTAGATGTTCTACAAGATAAATTAAGAATACTTTCTGGCTTATATGGAATTCTAAAGCCATTAGATTTAATGCAACCATATCGATTAGAAATGGGTACTAAACTTAAGGTAGGGCGTAAAAATAATTTATACGAGTTTTGGAAAAAACAAGTAACCGAACAAATTAATTCGGAGCTACAGGACGATGAGTTGTTTGTGAACTTAGCAAGTAATGAATATTTCAGTGTGATTGACAAGAAGGCATTAAAGGTGCCTATTATTACCCCACAGTTTAAAGATTGGAAAGGAGATAAATTAAAGATGATTAGTTTCTTCGCGAAAAAAGCCCGTGGTATGATGGTACGTTATATAATTGATACAGGAGCAGAAACCATAGAAGAATTAAAAGGATTTAATTATGATGGGTATAGCTTTAGTGAAGAGTATACAACAAAAGAAAATGAGCTAGTTTTTGTGAGATAAGCAGCGTTAAGTTATCCGGAAATTATTTTCAAAAGCAACAATTGTATCTAATTTTAGTATCTTCAACACTTATATATTTATATACAAGTGTAGATGCAAAAAATCATAAGTTTTCTTGATCGAATTGGCGAAAAAACAGGCGCTTTAGTAAGCTGGGTTGCTGTTTTTTTAGCAGTTGTAATTGGTTTGGATGTTATCATAAGGTATGTGTTCCAATTTACATTTATCTGGATGATCGAAACGGAGATCTATTTATTTGGTATTCTATTTTTGGTAGGTTCTGGATACACTTTTAAACACGGAAAACATGTACGAGTAGATGTTTTTTACACTAATTTTTCTGAAAAAAGAAAAGCTTGGATCGATTTGCTGGGAGGAGCTTTTTTATTAATTCCATGGTGTTATGTAGTAATCGTTTCTTCTTGGTACTATGGCTTGTCATCATTTATGATACAAGAATCTTCTCCACAAGCGGGAGGGTTGCCAGCACTTTATGTACTTAAATTTTGTATTACACTGGGATTTGTGTTTTTGCTTATACAAGGCATTTCTCAGATGCTAAAATCAATTCATATAATAATTTTTAATAAAGATAATTAATGGAGTTTTTAGCAATTGTTCTATTCGTAATTATCTTTATTTTAATTTTGAAAGGATATCCTGTTGCCTTTACTTTGGGTGGGATTTCTGTGGCTTTTGCTTTTGGTATATCGATTTTTGCTCCAGAGTATTTTACAATGTCTACATTTTATTTATTGCCTTCTCGGATTATGGGAGTTGTAAATAATTATGTTTTAATGGCAGTTCCATTGTTTATTTTTATGGGGATTATGCTAGAGAAATCCGGACTTGCTCAAAGTTTATTAGAAACTATGGCAATGATGTTTGGTCGTGTAAGAGGAGGTTTAGCAATCTCTGTAGTTATTGTAGGTGCTTTATTAGCTGCTTCTACAGGTATTGTAGGAGCTACCGTAGTGACAATGGGATTAATTAGTTTGCCTACAATGCTAAAAAGAGGTTATAAAACTGAACTTGCGGTTGGAGTAATTGCATCCTCTGGAACTTTAGGGCAAATTATTCCTCCTTCTATAGTTTTGGTATTATTGGCTGATACTATCAATAGTTCATCAAGAGGAGCAGCTTCAGTAGATGTGGGCGCATTATTTTCTGCAGCTCTACTGCCCGGTTTAATTTTAGTTGGTTTATATATATTATATATATTACTAAAGTCATTTTTTCATAAAAAAGATGCCCCGAGTATACCAGCTGAAGAAATCGCAGCATTTCGCGGAAGTAATTTTACTTCTAAAATCATTAAAGTTTTATTACTACCAGTGCTGTTAATTGTAATCGTATTGGGTTCCATTTTTACAGGTGTTGCTTCTCCTACCGAAGCTTCAGCAATAGGAGCATTAGGAGCAACTTTTTTAACCATTATTCAGAAAAAGTTTTCGCTTAAAATACTTAAAGAAGTTGCGCAGGAGACAACTCGTTTAACATCTATGGTGTTTTTTATATTGTTAGGCGCAACTACATTTACATTGGTCTTTAGAACATTAGGTGGAGATAGATATCTTCAAGAATTGATTATGTCATCTCAACTGACTCCAATGATGTTTTTGTTGTTAGTAATGGTTGTGATTTTTGTAGCAGGATTTTTTATAGATTTTATAGAGATTGTATTTATAATAGTGCCTGTTGTAACCCCAATTTTTAATGCTTTTGATATGAATATGCTTTGGGTCGGAATTTTAATGGCATTGAATTTACAAACTTCGTTTCTTACTCCGCCATTCGGTTTTGCTTTATTTTATCTAAAAGGTGTTGCACCAGAAACCGTCAGAACCAGTCAAATATATCGAGGTATTATACCTTTTATAATAATTCAACTTATCATTGTAAGTTTAGTAATGTTTTTTCCCGAGATTATTTTTAACGGAGACTAATTTTTTAAGTTACTTTATAAATATAGAACTATGAATTTAAATTCAGTAAAAAGAACACGAGTTATTAGAGGTTTTATACTAACTGTAATGACAACTTTAGTTCTGTCTTGTTTGGGTGAACCACCTGCTAGTATGAGTAACCCTGCATCATATGATATAGCGAAACCGAATAAAGTGTTTCATTGGAAAATGACTACAACTTGGCCTCCTAATTTTCCTGTTGTGGGAGAAGTAGCAGAGAAGTATGCTAAGTGGGTAGATGAGCTTTCTAATGGTCAGATTAAAATTAAAGTATATGGAGGTGGAGAATTAGTACCTCCTTTAGAAGCTTTTGATGCAGTTTCTCAGGGAACCATTGAGATGGGCTGTGGAGCAGCATATTATTGGGCAGGTAAAACTCCTGCTGCACAATTTTTTGCAGCAGTTCCTTTTGGGATGAATAGTCAGCAAATAACATCTTGGTTAGAGGTAGGAGGAGGTTACGAACTTTGGAAGAAAACCTATGCGAAATTTAACCTAGTGCCTTATATGGGAGGGAATACTGGAGTCCAAATGGGTGGATGGTTTAATCGTGAGATTAACTCTATAGAAGATTTTAAAGGACTTAAAATGCGTCTACCAGGGATCGGAGGTAAAGTTCTCGAAAAAGCAGGAGGAGCTGCCGTTTTAGTAGCTGGTAGTGAAATTTATACCAGTTTAGAAAGGGGAGTTATTGATGCTACAGAATGGATTGGACCTTATCATGACTATAAAATGGGTTTTCATAAAATTTCAAAATATTATTATACACCAGGTTGGCATGAAACTGGTTCTCAATTGGAATTTTTTGTTAATAAAAATTTACACGATGGCTTACCACCTCATTTGCAAGCCGTATTACAAGCAGCTGCAAAACGAGCTCAGGTTTGGGTGTTGTCAGAGTTTGATAAACAAAATGGTATTTATTTAGATAAATTAGTTAATGAAGAAGGGGTAGAGATTAGAGAATTTTCAAAAGAAACTCTGGATGCTTTAAGAGGTTTTACTGATGAGGCTATAGAAGAGATGATAGGAGATGATCCATTATCAAGAGAAGTTTATGAAAGTTATTCTGGTTTTCAGAAAAGAATTTCTAAATGGTCTGAGGTTACTGAGAAAGCTTATTATAATAAGATCCAGAAGTAGTGCGCGCATTTATATAAAAGTATGGAACATAACAGGAAGAGCGAATTAGTTAATTATTAATATAAAACTTAATTATTTGATTTATTCTGTTTAAAATGTATTGCAAGTATTCATACTAATCGATATCTTCGCAGCGAATGTTCGCTAAATATTATTTAAACACAAAATTACAATCATGCAAATCAAAAAGGTTTTAGTTGCTAATCGTGGTGAAATTGCCATCCGAATTTTTAGAGCGTGTACAGAAATTGGTCTACAGACGGTTGGAGTATATACTTATGAGGATAGGTATTCATTACACCGATATAAAGCAGATGAAGCTTATCAAATTGGTGCTGATAATGAACCTTTAAAGCCATATTTAAATATTGAGGCGATTATTCAGGTAGCAAAAAAGAATAATGTAGATGCAATACATCCTGGATATGGATTCTTATCAGAGAATGCTGATTTTGCCCAAAGCTGTCAAGAAAACGGGATTATTTTTATAGGTCCTAAAGTATCAGTACTTCGTTCATTGGGAGATAAAATTATGGCAAAAGAAGTTGCTATCGCTAATAATATTCCAATTATTCAAAGTAATAAAGAAGATCTTACTGACGTAAAAATTGCTATAAAAGAAGCAAAACGTATAGGGTTTCCTGTGATGTTAAAGGCAGCTTCTGGAGGAGGAGGAAGAGGAATGCGTGTGATTAGAAGTGTCGAAGAATTAGAAAAAGCATATCCAGAATCCCAAAGAGAAGCTTTAAATGCATTTGGTGATGATACTGTTTTTCTAGAAAAGTTTGTAGAAAATCCAAAACATATTGAGATACAAATTGTAGCGGATCATCATGGAAATATGGTACATCTTTTTGAACGTGATTGTTCGGTACAAAGACGTTATCAAAAAGTAATAGAATATGCTCCTTCATATGGAGTTTCGCAGGAGATTTTAGATAATCTATATAAGTATGCGTTAAAAATTTGTGGTGCAGTAGATTATAATAATATTGGAACCGTAGAATTTTTAGTTGATGATGATGAAAGTATTTATTTTATTGAAGTAAATCCTCGTGTACAAGTTGAGCACACAGTTACTGAGATTGTTACAGGTGTTGATTTAATTAAAACACAAATTTTTATTGCGGGAGGATATCAACTGTCTGACAAACAGATTAAGATCGAAAGTCAAGAAAGTTTGAAAGTAAATGGATATGCAGTACAATGTAGGATCACCACAGAAGATCCGGAAAACGATTTTAAACCTGATTATGGAACCATAACTACCTATAGAAGTGCATCAGGTTTTGGAATTCGATTAGATGCAGGTAGTGTATATCAAGGAGTAACTATTTCTCCTTTCTTTGATTCAATGCTAGTAAAGGTTTCTGCTAATAGTAGGACTTTAGACGGAGCATGTAGAAAAATGCGTAGAGCATTATCTGAATTTAGAATTCGAGGTGTAAAAACGAATATGCCTTTTTTAGATAATATTTTAAGTCATACCACTTTTAGAAAAGGTGAGGTAACCGTTAATTTTATTAGAGATACAAAGGAACTTTTTAAAATTAAAGAATCTCGTAATCGAGCTACTAAATTAGCTAATTTTTTAGGAGATATTATTGTAAACGGTAACTCTGATGTTAAAAATATAGATCCAACTAAGACTTTTGTAGTCCCTCAAATTCCTAAATTTGAAGAGAAGGCTGATTATCAAAAAGGAACAAAGGATTTACTTACAGAACTGGGGCCTGAGAAATTCGCTTCTTGGTTAAAAAATGAGAAGAAGGTTCATTTTACAGATACCACAATGCGTGATGCGCATCAAAGTTTACTTGCAACAAGAATGCGAACGTATGATATGCTTAAAGTTGCAGAAGGCTTTGCGAAAAATCATCCAGAGGTTTTTAGTATGGAAGTTTGGGGAGGAGCAACCTTTGATGTTTGTCTTCGATTTTTAAAGGAAAATCCTTGGGAACGTCTTCGTTCTTTGAGAAAAGCTATGCCTAATCTGTTATTACAGATGTTGATTAGAGGTTCTAATGGTGTTGGATATACAGCTTATCCGGATAATTTGATTGGCAAATTTGTCGAACAATCTTGGGAAAATGGAGTAGATGTATTTAGGATCTTTGATTCATTGAACTGGATGAAATCGATAGCACCTTGTATCGAACATGTCAGAACGAGAACAGAAGGACTTGCAGAGGGTTCATTATGTTATACAGGTGATATTTTAGATCCGAAGCGCACTAAATATACTTTAGAATATTATGTGCAATTGGCAAAAGATATAGAAAATGCTGGAGCTCATATATTAGGGATAAAAGATATGGCTGGCTTGCTAAAACCATATGCGGCATATGAATTAGTATCCGCTTTGAAATCAGAAATTAATATTCCAATACATTTACATACGCACGATACTTCATCTGTGCAATCGGCAACGTATTTAAAAGCAATAGAAGCAGGAGTTGATGTTGTAGATGTTGCATTAGGTGGACTTTCTGGATTAACTGCACAACCTAATTTTAATGCAATCATGGAGATGTTGAAATTCCATGACCGGGAGAATCCAATGGATACTGTAAAGTTAAACGAATATTCTAATTACTGGGAAGCTGTTCGTGAGTATTATTACGTTTTTGAATCCGGTCTAAAAGCAGGAACAGGTGAAGTATATCAGCATGAAATTCCAGGTGGACAGTATTCTAATTTAAAACCACAAGCGCAAGGTCTAGGATTAGCAGATCGTTTCCATGAGATTACCAAAATGTATGGAGAAGTTAATACACTATTTGGTGATATTGTAAAAGTTACTCCAAGTTCTAAGGTGGTAGGTGATATGGCCCAATATTTAGTAAGTAATAATTTAACGATTGAAGATGTTAAAGAACGAGGAGAAACTATTTCTTTTCCGCAGTCGGTTGTTAGTTTATTCAAAGGAGAATTAGGTCAGCCAGAAGGTGGTTTTCCGAAAGATCTTCAGAAATCAATTCTAAAAGATCAAAAACCATTTACCAATAGACCGAATGCACATTTAGAGCCAGTAGATTTTGAAACGGAGTTTAAAGATTTTGTAAAAGTCTTTAAGAAAGGGATGGGGAGAGATCTAGATATAACAGATTTCCTTTCTTATAAATTATATCCAAAAGTATTTACAGGAGCATATAATCACCATCTTAAGTATGGTAATGTGATGAATATTCCAACTAAAAATTTCTTTTATGGAATGATTCCAGGAGAGGAAATTATTATAGAGTTGGACAAAGGTAAAATCTTATTAATTGAATTAATATCTATTGGTGAACCACATGATGACGGAATGGTTACTATTTTCTTTAAAGTAAATGGTCAAACTAGAAATGTGGAGATTAAGGATAACTCAATTAAAGTTGATAAAATAGTACATGCAAAAGTAGATAAAGCAGATGCTAAACAAATTGGAGCACCTTTGCAGGGATCACTATCCTCAATATTGTTGAAAAGTGGGCAAGAGATAAAGAAAAACGACCCTCTTTTTATCATTGAAGCTATGAAAATGGAGACTACAATTACTGCAAATGAAGATGCTACTGTTAAAAAAATAGTTTTAAAATCTGGAACAATGGTTGAAGCGGATGATTTAGTAATTGTACTGAAATAATAAATATTCAATATTTATTTAGAAAACAAAAAAGTCTCTAAGCTTAAAAACTTAGAGACTTTTTTTGATCACATGTAAGAATTTATTCTTTTATAATTCTTTTTACAGTGTTTCCTTTTTCTCCTTCAATATTTACAAAGTAAATACCGGAGTTTAATTCTGAAATATCAAAAGTATTAGTATTGCTTTCAAAAACTATTTTACCTATCACATTAAATATGGTTACTTTTTTTATAGGAGTAGATATATTTAATATGCCTTTTGTTGGAATAGGGTAAATACGTAAATCTTGATCCTTTAATTCTTCTTCTTCAACGCTAAGGGTAGCAACAAGAAAACAAGAAGATCTTTCAGAACATCCATTTAAGGTGATTTCTACAGCGTAATTACCATTTTCTATTGCAGTAAAAGATTGGTTTGTTTCGCCAGGTATTAGAGTATTAGTATCGCAGTCAATCCATTGGTAAGAAGCTCCAGAAATATTGGCCATAAATGTAGGTGATGAGGAGTCGTCTACAGAAGTGTCTGGAAGTTCAAATACTTCTATAGTATCCGAAGCTGTGTCAGTACATCCATTAGCATTTGTAAAGCTATATGTTATTGTATGAACACCTGCACCTGCTGTTGCAGGATTAAAGGAGTATGTTGTTCCATTTCCATCATCAGTTACTCCTGTTCCAGAATAAGTTCCTCCAGTAGGACTTCCACCAGTTAATCCGGTTTGTATTCCTTGATCAATACATATATTCGCTGGCGGACTAAAAGTTACAGTAGGCAAATCAAATACTTCTATAGTATCCGAAGCAGTGTCAGTACATCCATTAGCATTTGTAAAGCTATATGTTATTGTATGAATACCTGCACCTGCTGTTGTAGGATTAAAGGAGTATGTTGTTCCATTTCCATCATCAGTTACTCCATTTCCAGAATATGTTCCTCCAGTAGGACTTCCACCAGTTAATCCGGTTTGTATTCCTTGATCAATACATATATCCGCTGGCGCACTAAAAGTTACAGTAGGCAAATCAAATACTTCTATAGTATCCGAAGCTGTGTCAGTACATCCATTAGCATTTGTAAAGCTATATGTTATTGTATGAACACCTGCACCTGCTGTTGCAGGATTAAAGGAGTATGTTGTTCCATTTCCATCATCAGTTACTCCAGTTCCAGAATAAGTTCCTCCAGTAGGACTTCCGCCAGTTAATCCGGTTTGTATTCCTTGATCAATACATATATCCGCTGGCGCACTAAAAGTTACAGTAGGCAAATCAAATACTTCTATAGTATCCGAAGCTGTGTCAGTACATCCATTAGCATTTGTAAAGCTATATGTTATTGTATGAACACCTGCACCTGCTGTTGCAGGATTAAAGGAGTATGTTGTTCCATTTCCATCATCAGTTACTCCAGTTCCAGAATAAGTTCCTCCAGTAGGACTTCCGCCAGTTAATCCGGTTTGTATTCCTTGATCAATACATATATCCGCTGGCGCACTAAAAGTTACAGTAGGCAAATCAAATACTTCTATAGTATCCGAAGCTGTGTCAGCACATCCATTAGCATTTGTAAAGCTATATGTTATTGTATGAACACCTGCACCTGCTGTTGCAGGATTAAAGGAGTATGTTGTTCCATTTCCATCATCAGTTACTCCAGTTCCAGAATAAGTTCCTCCAGTAGGACTTCCGCCAGTTAATCCGGTTTGTATTCCTTGATCAATACATATATCTGCTGGCGCACTAAAAGTTACAGTAGGCAAATCAAATACTTCTATAGTATCCGAAGCTGTGTCAGTACATCCATTAGCATTTGTAAAGCTATATGTTATTGTATGAACACCTGCACCTGCTGTTGCAGGATTAAAGGAGTATGTTGTTCCATTTCCATCATCAGTTACTCCAGTTCCAGAATATGTTCCTCCAGTAGGACTTCCGCCAGTTAATCCAGTTTGTATTCCTTGATCAATACATATATCTGCTGGCGTACTAAAAGTTACAATAGGTAAGTCAAATACTTCTATAGTATCCGAAGCTGTGTCAGTACATCCATTAGCATTTGTAAAGCTATATGTTATCGTATGAATACCTGCACCTGCTGTTGTAGGATTAAAGGAGTATGTTGTTCCATTTCCATCATCAGTTACTCCATTTCCAGAATATGTTCCTCCAGTAGGACTTCCGCTAGTTAATCCGGTTTGTATTCCTTGATCAATACATATATCTGCTGGCGCACTAAAAGTTACAGTAGGCAAATCAAATACTTCTATAGAATCACTTGAGCTATCGTTACAAGTGCCTGCACTTGTGTAAGTGATTGAATGCGTTCCGATACCCGCAATAGTTGGATTAAAGTTGTAGGTAAGTCCATTACCGTTATCTGTAACACCAGGACCGGAATAAATCCCTCCAGTTGGAGTTCCGCCTCCTAAACTACTTTGTATACCAGCATTAATGCATAAATCTGCGGGTGCTGAATAACTTGCAACATCATTTGCATTGACATTGACCGTAACATTTGCACACGCACCAGGGACAACACATAAACCTCCTTCACCTCTTACAAAATATGTAGTGCTTGGTGATGAAGGAGTAACCACAAATGACGATGTGCTAGTAGTTCCGATTTCTGTGCCTCCACAAGTTCCTGTGTATATATGCCATTCTGTTGCGTCGTTTAAGTTTCCAGAAATAGAAAGTGTTGTTGTATCACCTTCACAAAGAATAGTTGGAGCATATGTAACCGCAGGGATATCCGGATCAGTACAAGGAATCGCAGTAAGGTCTAATGTAAAAAGTAAATCAGTTCCTGGTTGAGCAATTCCATTTTGATATCGTAATCCATCTACATAGTCTGAAGTATTCTCATTATCAAAAATTAAATTTATCTCATTAGATACATCAAAGGTGTAAGATTGTCCAGCAATTAGTATAATGTTTAATGATGAAAAATCGAATACGGAATATGTTATTGGATTTCCTGATGGGCTGGTAGATTGATTTGTTAACGTGCCTAATAAAGTTCCGCTAGATCCTTCTCCGTTTCTAATATTCACAGTAACCAGTGTGCTAAAGGTAGCTACCACACCTATCGAATTTAAAACTCCATTACAGGTTGGGATAAAACTTTGCCCCGAAACACCTACAGTAGCACCTATTTGAGTTTCATCAGTATTTTGTATGGTACACTGGCTGTTAACCTGATATACGAAGGTTATTGATAAAAAAAAGAATATAATTTTTCTCACTTTACAAGTATTTTAAATACACCTTTCTCAGAGTTGTTAACACTGGGCTTAAAAGTTATTAACAATGTAGATTGGGGGCTTATTTGTATAAGAGTCTCTACTGTTATGACTTAAAGGATGTTAAATGTTTACGGCGTAAAGATAGATAATTATTTTTTGTTAATAACTTTAACATTAAAAAGGCTTATCTAATAGTTCTACTTGAATGACTGAAAATGATGTAAAATGCAGATTTTTAGGTGTCTACTATTGGTAGTGTATAGGTTAATAGTTTTTACTCACAAAAAATCATAGAGTTTTATTATTTTCGTTAAATGCCATATTTTTTAATTATCGCCTTGCAAGGTTTTTGTATATATCACGCTATTAAAAATAGTAGTGAATACTACTGGTATTTTTTGATTTTGTTTTTGCCAGTAATAGGTAGCATTATTTATTTGATAACACAAGTCTTTAATAAACGAGATTTAGATGTTGTTCAAAACGAAATCGTTAGTGTTATTAACCCTACGAAGAAAGTAAATGATCTTAGAAAACAAGTGGAGTTTGCAGATACTTTTCAGAATAGAGTTTTACTTGGCGACGCCTTATATGAAATTAAAGATTATAATTCTGGAATTTGCGAATATGAGATTGCATTAAATGATAATTATGAATCTGATACGGGAGTTGTAAAAAAACTTTTAGAGGGCTATTATCAAACAAATCAATTTGATAAAGTCATTTTTTGTGCTGAGAAAATTGATCAAAAATCTGATTTCAAAGGGTCTAGAAGTCAGTTTTTATATGGTTTGGCTTTAAAAGAAGAAGGAAGGTCTAATGAAGCTGAAGAAAACCTAAGATCAATTGATCAGCGGTACTCTAATTATGAAGAGCGTTATATTTTAGCTCAATTTCTTATTAGCAGAGGAAAAAATATAGACGCCAAAGAAATTTTATCAGAAATAATGTTAGAATCACAACATATGTCTAAACATAACCACAACAAATATAGAGGAGTTGTTAACGATGTAAAGAAGTTAATTACATCTATTTAGTACGCTAAATTCTAATATTAGACAATATGAGCTAATTAAGAGTAGTATTTATAGGTAAAGAATAGATAATCTCTTTGCATTTCGCAAAAACTTTCTATTTTTACAAAAATCAAAAGTTCCCCGATCGCCTTGAAAATCAAACCTATTCAAATATCCTTGTTTCTAATACTCGTGTTGGGAGGGTTATTTGGTTTAATGTTTTTGAGTAAAAAGGGAGGAATCCAAAAAGCTCAGATACAAGAAGATGGCTTCTCTTATGAAGGAGTTTCTCTAAAATACCCCACATATAAAACTTTTTTAGCGTTAGAAAAAGATTCGTCGCTTACTAAAAAACAAGATATTTTAAAAGTTACGGAAACCGTTATCCCTGTGGCAGATGAGTCCGACTTGGAGTATGAATCTTTATCAGCTATTAAAGAAAATAAAGATAGTATACAAAGACCAGATTTTTCTAAGATTGATAGTACGAGAATTGAAAGAATACGATACCCTGCAGATAATCCAGATTTTGTCAAAGAATTACAATCTAAATTATCTTCCAGATCCTGTAGAATAATACATTATGGTGATTCTCAAATAGAAGGAGATAGAATTACAGGGTATATTAGAAATAGGTTACAAACCATGTATGGAGGTAGTGGTCCTGGTTTTATACCGGTAAAACCAGTTTATAATCAAGTAGCAGCTGTAGTAAAACCTAGTGAAAATTGGTTTAGATATGCTAGATTTGATCCTACGCAAGAGAGATTTAAACATAGGAAATACGGGGCATATATGTCTGTTTCTCGATTTACCGAACATAAAAAAATACTTCCTGATAGTACTACTTTGGATTCTTTACCTTTAGTGAAGGCTTCCGTCGTTATTGGAAAATCTAAAAAAGCATATGCTAAATTTAGAAGATTTACTAATATAGGGTTGCATTATGGAAATTGTAATTTTCCAATTAAAGTTTCAGTTTATAATGAAGGAAAGCTAATTCAACAAGATAGTTTAATTGCAGATGGTCGATATCATAAATATAAGATAAAGACCAATACAACTCCAAGTAGTTTAAAAATTGAATTAGAAGGAAAAGTAAGTGCGGATTTTTATGGGTTGACATTAGATGGAGGATCAAGAGTACAGATTGATAATGTTGCTATGCGAGGTTCTTCTGGGACCATTTTTTCTAGTACCAATGCTTCTATTTATGGTCAGATGACTAGAAATTTAAAACCTAAGATTATCATTATGCAGTATGGTGGTAACACGATGCCTTATTTGAAGGATTCTACAAAGGTTGATAATTATGCAAAATCCATTGTAAATCAGATTAATTGGTTGAGACGAAGAACTAAAAATGCAAGTTTTATATTTATCGGCCCTACGGATATGTGTCTTCCTGTAAATGGAAAAATGGAAACTTACCCTTTATTACCATATTTAAACGCTAAATTAATAGAAACTTGTTCGGAAAATAATGTTGCGTATTGGAGTATGTATGATGCGATGGGAGGAAAAGGTTCTATGCCCTTTTGGGTTGAAGAAAAGTTAACTGCTAACGATTATATGCACTTTACTTGGAAGGGAACTAAGATTATTTCGGAATTGTTTTTTACTGCATTATACTTAGATCTAAAAAAAGAAATAGCCGATGAAACATAGTATATTATATTTATATTTTTGTTTAGTGTGCACTTCTGTTATAGGTCAGGATTATGTTTTAGATACTATAAGAGATAAATACCCTTTTATTAATTGGAAAGCAAATCAGATTAAATTTGTAGAAAATGCCCCTTCTTTTGTAAAGTTGTTTCATAAACTAGATACTATAGCCAGAGGAAACGAAGAAAACGTTCATATTTTTCATATTGGAGGCTCTCACATACAAGCCGATATTTATTCTAATAGGCTAAGAACCTATTTACAGCATATGAGTCCTACTGCAAAAGGTCAAAGAGGATTTATTTATCCATATAAGATAGCAAGCACAAATAATCCTAGTAATTTTAATGTAGAATATGATGGGAATTGGAAGGGATATCGTTGTTCTATAAAAAAAGATAGTATTGCTTGGGGTATGGCGGGTGTAACAGCAGTTTTTAAGGATTCAATTTCTAATATTAAGATAAAAGCAAATCATAGGGGATATGATGCACAACAATATGATTTTAATAGAATTAGAATTTTTTATGATAATTGGAGTGAAGATTATGAAATCTACTTTAAAGAATCTGGGCTAATTGCAGATACTAAAGTAAATAAAGAGGCCCATTTCATTGAATTTGTACTGACACAGACGTTAGAAGAATTAGAATTTTGTGTTCAAAGAATTGGTAATCCCGAAAACCCGGAGTTTTTAATGATGGGTATGGAGTTAATGAATGATAATAGCGGGGTTGAGTACACTACAATAGGTGTTAATGGGGCAAGTTTTAGTTATTATGATAGGTGTAAATACTTTAATGATCAGTTGATGTTGTATAAACCGGACCTGTTTATTGTCTCAGTTGGAACTAATGATGCGTATCATCCAGATTTTAATCCAGAAGATTATAAGGTATATTATGAAAACCTTATTTTAAATATACAGAAAGCTAATCCAGATTGTGCAGTTTTGCTTACAGTTCCTAATGATTCTTATTATAAGAAGCAGTATCCGAATCCTAGAACTAGAGTGATGCAAAAGATTATCTATGAATTGGCAGAAAAGCATAAAATGGCAGTTTGGGATTTTTATGAAATAATGGGAGGCTTTAACTCATCCAGAGATTGGTATCAGAATAAGTTAATGCCACGAGATAGAATACATTTTACACAATTGGGATATAGAATTAAAGCAGATTTATTATTACAAGCATTGACAAATTCCTGGGAAAAAGAATTACAGTTAGCGCCTAACTCTGTTTTGAATCAAATAATTAATGAATAGATTAAGAGATATTTTTTCTTTTTCAGAGGAGTATCCTCTGATATTTACACAGGCAGATTTCTGGGTTTTCTTTGCGGTTATCTATTTTCTGTATTCGATATTATATAGCAAAAAGAATCTACGTAGCGCGTATCTGTTTGCAATAAGCTTGTTGTTTTACTACAAGACGAGTGGTCTATTTATTGGAATCCTACTTTTTAGTACTGTAAACGATTTCTTTTTGGGTAAAGCTATTTACAATAGTAAATCAATATTGATAAAAAAACTATTAGTAACCATAAGTGTGATAATTAATCTAGGAACGCTTTGTTATTTTAAATACGCCTATTTTTTTACAGAATCTTATAATAGTCTTTTTAATACTGATTATGAAGTGATTAATTACTTAGCTCAATTTGCTAATTCTTGGGCAAGTATTGATTATTTTACTGTAGATGCGATCATATTACCCGTAGGAATTTCTTTTTATACGTTTCAGACTATTAGCTATAGTGTTGATATTTATCGAAAGCAGATAGAGCCTTTAAAGTCCATTATAGACTTTGGTTTTTTTGTAAGTTTCTTTCCGCAATTGGTAGCAGGTCCTATTGTTCGTGCTTCGGATTTTGTTCCTCAAATCAGAAAAGAAATTACAATTACTAAAGAAGAATTTGGGAGCGCAACATTTATGATTCTAAAAGGATTAATAAAGAAGATGCTTTTTGCAGATTTTATCGCGATGAATTTTATGGATCGTGTATTTGATGTTCCAGAAATGTTTTCTGGATTTACCAATATTATGGCAATGATTGGATATTCATTACAGATCTATGGTGATTTTTCAGGATACACGGATATTGCGATTGGACTGGCATTGCTAATGGGCTATAAATTACCGGTTAATTTTAATTCACCTTATAAGGCTATTCATTGCGGGGATTTTTGGAAACGATGGCATATATCTCTGTCTAGTTGGTTAAAAGATTATTTATATATTCCAATAGGAGGAAACCGAAATGGAAGTATATTCTCTTATGTTTTTATTACTGTTTTTACTTTTTTAGGAGTATTTGCATATGCAGATTTTGGAATAGCAATTATAGCAACGGCGGGAATAGGCCTATTACTTATTGTTACACTATTCTCCGCTAAATTAGCTTGGCATTTTAATAGGAATGTCAATATTATGATTACGATGTTAATTGGGGGACTATGGCACGGAGCTTCTTGGAAATTTGTAATCTGGGGAGGATTAAATGGATTAGGGGTTGTTGCGTATAAGTATTGGCGTAAAATAAGCCCTTATGAAAATTCTAATACTTGGTTAGCAGTTACCTGGAAGATTGCATTCACTTTTATCTTTATTACTTTTACTAGAATCTATTTTAGAGGTAATAGTATGGATCATATTAATCGTTTTTATCAAGCGATTATGACTAACATGGATTGGACAAATGCATTAATGGTTCTTTGGGAGTATAGAATCGTGTTTATAGTAATGTTATTGGGGTACATAACACATTGGTTACCATACAAAACTAAGGATTGGATATTAGATCAATTCATTAAAAGTAATGTTATTGTCAAAGGAATAATAGCGATTATTGTTGCTGTTATATGTTATCAAACATATGCGGCCGATTTTCAGCCATTTATTTATTTCCAGTTTTAAGATCTATACTGATTTTAGACCCTACTAGATAAAATCTTTTTAACTTCGTGTTTGTAAATAAAAACTAGTATTGTTTCAACATACACATCCATACGAGCCTTTTTTTCCTGCGGGAGCCACAAAATTAATTGTGGGAACATTGCCACCACCACGTTTTACTTCTGGAAAATTGAAAGAAGGAGATGTTGATTTTTGTTATGGAAGTATTAGTGGATTATTATGGCCGGTTTTAGATCGTATTTTTGATTTAGATTTGATTTTTGAAACAACACAAAAAGCAATAGATCAGCGTAAGAATTTTTTAGCCTCTCGAGGTATTGGAGTATGTGATATTGTGCATAGTTGCGAACGTGAAAAAATTGATGCATCTGATTTAGGTATGCAGCATATCCAACTAAGAGATGTAGTGTCATATTTACATCAATACCCTGATATAGAAACTCTTTTATTTACTGGTGGTAACAGTAAAAATGGACCTGAATATTTTTTTAGAAAACATCTTAAAGAATATCAATTAAAGTTAGAAGTAGTTTCTAATGATATTCCAAGAATTCATAGTCTTAGACTTGGAGAAAGGACTATAAAAACAGTTTCGTTGATTGCACCTTCGGGAGCTGCAAATAGATCTATTGGAAGTTTACAAACTTATAAAGATTTAAAAAACCAAAATCCGAAATTCAATACAATTGATTTTAGAGTTTTACAGTATCAGGAATATTTCTGATCAGACAGAAGAATCGACATCAACATAGTAATGTCGATTCTCTTAATAAGTAACTTTATTGCAATATCGTATTATGCATCTTGATAGGCTTGAGCTTGTGCAAGTAGAAATTTAGCTTGTTTCTCTGGAGCCATTTGAATCTGCACTAATCTCCACGTAAGATTGTAAGTATTAATCTTAAAGTTAGCAGGAATAGAACCGAAAAAAGGATCATTTGTGTCTAATGCAGTTGTTGCAAATGATGGTTGTCCTTTGGTGATTAGTTTGATTTCCGAAACACTCCCATCAATTGAACCTGTAACAGAGCGATAATATTGCCAAACTAAAGACGTGCTACCAATGCTATTCGTTAGGTCTCTAAAACCATCTGCAGGTGGTGCAGATACATTATACGGTACTGTTGAGCTGGTTCCGAATTTATAAGATAATGAATTCACAATTTCTTTACCGCCCATGTTTACCGAAGAATAATCAAAATCCGTTTTTACGCTTTTGATTCCGTTCATTACATCCTTTACAGATGATTGAGCAGTAACATTAGGTACCTGTAGGTTTTCGAAATAACAGTAGAGCCCTACAACTCTAAAACTTACTTGTAATGACATAGTTCTTTTTTTTTAAAGTTAATATTTATATTATGCCAAATTACATTAAGTGTTCAGGGAAAATACCCCGTATTAATACTGATTAACAATTGTTTATTGATAAAATAAAGAAAGTTGATATCAATCAATTAATTCTATACAATCGTTAATTTTTTCTTATAAATAGAAAAAAAATAATAAGATAAGATTACCTATTTCCGTTGTAACGATAATGTCCTATGATTTTATAGTCAAATAAACAATCTGCGAGTACTTGTCCGCCACCAATATTGTGTACAATTAAATATCGTTTTTGATCAGAAGATTTTTTGTTTACGACCAATCCAATATGGGTAAGGCCTCCTCCTAAACTCCAACAAACGATATCTCCAGGTAAGTAATCTTTTGCATTGTTAGAATTAGATTTTGTCTCTCCAAATCTAGAAAAGAATCTCATTAAATTTGGAACTCTTCGATGATCAATATTTTTATCTGTTTTAGATAGTCCCCAGTTTTTAGGATATAAATGAAAATTTACTCTCATATCTTCATGAACCTCTTTTTGAAGATCGATTCCTAGTTTTCTATAGGCTCTTATTACTACATCTGTGCATACTCCTTTATCACTCGGAACATCTCCATTTGGATATTTTATGGAAAAATATGAAGGATCATAGGTGACATCCTGTGCGGTTAATGTTATTGTAGCGTTGGATAACCTATCATAAAAGCTTTCTTGAGAAACAAGAACATTAGAAAATGTAGATACTAAAAGGAATAAGATTAGTCTATGCATTTTGTTTTGTTTTTATTTTATTAACGTTATTAGTTTTTTATTATTAAGAAAATTCTTGCATAATATTGTTAAAATTCTTTTTTTTGATCCTTGGTTAGAATATAGTCTATTTTAATCAAGGATGTAATTTTTGATACCCCTAATCTTCAATTTGCACTCGTTCTACTTTCGCGAAGGTGACTAACTAAAGTTACTACGATATTTCGTTATGAGAATTTACTGTTTACTAGCTGCTCTTTGCTCTTTGCTACAATATAGTTATGCGCAACAATTAGATGTTGATTTTTCCAGAGATGGATTGCTAGTTTTTAAAGAATTAGGAGTTTTAACTTCTCATATTATTGATTTTGATGTTCTAGAAGGTGGAGAAATTAATGTTTTGTACGAATCTGATGCAAAAAGAAACCTGGTTCGTCTTACTAAAAATGGAACAAAAGATATTCGCTTCAATACCGAAATAAGTAATCTAAATAACGAATATACCATACCAGTAGCTATAAATTCTAAAGCAGATAGGAGTATCCTGGTTCTATCAAACTTCTGGAATGGACATAGTTGGATGATTTCTGTAAATGAGTTTTATGATGATGGAACTATTAACCACGGGTTTGGTAGTAGTGGAGTGTACAAAAAAAATATTCTTGATAATTTAGATGATAATTATGGACAATATATTTATGCTTCATCAAGAGATGAGATAATAGTTGTTGCTAAAGTAAAAGATTTTAGAAAAACAGAAAGTGAAGAAAAGATTGCTATTCTTAAACTTTCTGATATTGGAGAAACATTATCATCCGGTCTATATGATGATCATTACTTTACATTAAATTGCTCTGCAATGACAGATGATTATCTATTATTAGCATATTCTGAATCTATTGATAATGGAGAAGAACAGGCCACATATTTGGCTGGATTGGATAGCGGAAAAATGTCTTCGAATAAATTAAACTGTATACAGATTAATGAAGATTATCAATCATTTGATCGTATTGTATTATCTGAAAAAGCATTATATACCTCGCAATTAAAAAGTGATTCTGAAGGTTTGTATCATATTCGTAAATATGATGTAGAAGGAAATTTAGATGTTTCTTTTTTTGATACCGGAGAAATGAGTTATAGCGCAGATATTTATAATACGGATTTTGTAGTGAATACTAAAGGAGAAGTATTTGTTATTTCTGCTAGTTTGGATAATGAATTCGAAATATTGATCAAAAAGTTATTAAACAATGGAGATATCGATATGGATTATGGTACCAATGGAGTAGCTTCAGTTTTTCTTAAATACCCAATCTTAGAATTAAATAAAATTCTATTGGATGAAAAAAGTGAGTTGTATATTTCTGGTGAAATGCGTGTCGAAGGCGATTCTTATGGTTTTATGACAAAATTAAAGCTAAACATAGAACAACTAAAAAGAGAAAAACTAGAAAAATTCTTAGACAATTTATTTACTAAAGAATAACAAATTATTTAGATAATTCTTCTAGTCTTTCTTTTTCTATTTTAGTGAGTTTATCAATACCTTGTTTATTTATTTTGTCTAATAGATCATTCAATTCTTTTTCTTTTTCGATTTTATTCACATTATAACGATCATCGATATCAAGTAACCCTTCGGGTTTTTCTTTGATACTTTTCTTGAATTGTAAGAAATCAGGTTTTAACCATTTGATAAAAACAAAAATTACTATAATGGCAATTATTAAAGGAATTGATATGAAGTTTATTAATAAAATCTGTGACATCATAAGAACTCTAATTAATTCAGTATTTTAAATCTATTATGGATGTTATAAATGTTCGTTTTTGAAATTTATGAATATTATCGAATTGTTTCAATAAAATCTTCAATACTTTCTACACCATTTTGAGTTAAGTGTTTGATAAAAGCAGATCCAATAATTGCACCTTTTGTAGTTTTGGTCGCCTGAGTAAACGTCTCATTATTGCTAATACCAAATCCAACAATCTGCGGTGCCTTTAAATCCATATTAGCAATACGCTCAAAATATGCTTCTTGGGTATTTCCGAATCCAGATGTGGATCCAGTAACACTAGCAGAGCTTACCATATAAATAAATCCATTAGAAACACTATCAATAAAGCGGATACGTTCTTCTGAAGTTTGCGGAGTAATTAAAAAGACATTGATTAATCCGTATTTTTCAAAAGTTTCTTGGTATTGCTCATGATACTCGGCAACTGGTAAATCAGGTATGATTAAACCATCAATTCCTATTCCTTGACATTTGGCGCAAAAAGCTTCTACACCATACTGCATCATTGGGTTGAAATACCCCATAATAATTAATGGTATGCTCACGGATTTTCTAATATCTGCAAGTTGTTCGAACAACAGTTTAGTAGTCATTCCATTTTTTAACGCTATTGTAGAACTTTCTTGTATTGTTGGTCCATCTGCCAACGGATCGCTAAAAGGTAATCCTATTTCTATCATATCAACACCGCTTTTTTCTAGATCCTGAATGACTTTTTTTGTATCAGATAATGAAGGATAACCTGCAGTAAAATAGATAGATAATAGTTTTTTATTTTGCTCAAGAGCTGTATTAATTCTGTTCATGTCTTTATTAGTACAGTAGTCTTTAGTTAGTAGTCAGTGTCAATAAAATAGATTGATACTAAGTACTAATTACTTTCTACTAATTTATTATAATTTGAAATAATCTATATAAGTATTAAGGTCTTTATCTCCTCTCCCAGAAAGACTAATTACTACAATGTCATCAGGTTTAAATTTTTTGTCATTGAATATAGCCAAGGCATGCGATGTTTCTATTGCTGGGATGATGCCTTCTAATTGAGATAATTCTAGTCCTGCAGTCATCGCATCGTCATCTGTTACAGAGTAAAATTCTCCTCTTCCGGTTTTGTACAAGTGCGAGTGTAAAGGGCCTACACCGGGATAATCTAATCCAGCCGAAATAGAATATGGTTCGGTGATTTGACCATCGCTCGTCTGCATTAGTAATGTTTTGCATCCGTGTATAATCCCTTCTTTACCTAATTGAGATGTTGCAGCGCTTTCTCCACTATTAACACCTTTACCAGCAGCTTCTACAGCAATAATTCCTACGCTTGGTTGGTCTAAGAAGTGATAGTACGTTCCTGCTGCATTACTTCCGCCTCCAATACAGGCCACAACATAATCTGGATTTTCTCTTCCTTCTTTTTCTTTTAATTGCCATTTGATCTCTTCAGATATAATCGATTGAAATCTAGTAACCATATCTGGATATGGATGTGGTCCAATAGCAGAACCAATAATATAATGCGTATCTACTGGATTATTGATCCAATCCCTAATAGCTTCATTAGTTGCATCTTTTAGTGTTTTACTTCCAGATTTAGCAGGTCTTACTTCTGCGCCAAGCATTTTCATACGAGCTACATTAGGAGCTTGACGTTTAATATCAATCTCTCCCATGTATACAATACACTCAATTCCCATTAACGCACAAACTGTGGCTGTAGCTACGCCGTGTTGTCCAGCTCCTGTTTCTGCAATAATTCTATTTTTGCCTAATTTTTTTGCTACTAGAATTTGCCCAATGGTATTGTTTACTTTGTGTGCCCCAGTATGATTTAAGTCTTCACGCTTTAAGTATACTTTGGTATTGTGTTTTTCAGAAAGACGTTTGGCATAGTATAATGGAGATGGTCGTCCTACATAGTCCCTTAATAGTTGATCAAACTCCGCTTTAAAAGAAGGTTCATTCATAATCTCTAAATATGTAGATCTTAACTCTTCTACATTAGGATATAGCATTTCTGGAATGTATGCTCCTCCAAAATCACCATAATATCCTTTTTCGTTTACTTGGTAGCTCATTTCTTTTCTTTTTGTGATATATCATAGTTGTCAGACATAAATAGCGCCTTTAACAATCTACAGACAATAGTTTTTTAAATTTTTCTAAATCATTTATATTTTTTAATCCTGGTTCAATTTCAAATTTACTATTGATATCTATACCGTATATCGGTAAATCTGTTTCTAGGATTTTTTTTACATTTTCAATTTCTTGTAATCCAATTCCACCACTTAAAATAAATGGAGTAGAGGAGTTATAATTATTTAAAACACTCCAATCGAACTTATATCCATTACCTCCTTTTTCTTTTCCTTTCGTGTCAAAAAGAAAATAATCTACAATTCCTTCATAAGGTTTTAATTCTTCAAAATCGAATTGATCTTTGATAGAGAATACTTTAAATATTTCTACTCTGTTAGGTTTGGTAGAGCTGTTTAACTTTATTCTTAGTTCTTTGCAAAATTCAGATGATTCATTTCCATGTAACTGCACAGCGTTGAAATTATATTTGTTACTTTTTTCTAATATGGAATTAATTTCTTCATCCACAAAAACCCCTGTTTTTTTAATAGTATCCGGTATTTGAGGAATTATAGCATCAAAATTTCGAGGAGATTTTTCATAAAAAATGAACCCAAGATAGTCCGGCTGCAATGCTGCAACAGCTTCTATGTTTTCTTGATATTTCATTCCGCATACCTTTAGTTTCATCTTTGTAAGGCTTTTATAAATTCTACAGCGCTAGATCCCGGGTTTTCAGTTTTCATAAAGTTTTCACCTATTAAAAACCCTTTGTATCCATATGGTTGTAATTCTTTTATAGCTTCGATATTACTAATACCACTTTCAGAAACTTTTACAAAATCATCAGGAATATGTTTGCTCAACTCTTTACTTATATCGATACTAACCTCAAAAGTTTTGAGATTACGATTATTAACTCCTAGCATATCTAAGGAAGGCATTATTGATTTCTCTAATTCTTCTAGATTGTGAACTTCTAATAATACATCCAATGATAATTTTTTTGCAAACTCTGATAATGTTTTGATTTCGTCTTTAGACAATACAGCAGCGATTAATAATATTACATCAGCACCGTATGCTTTAGCTTCTAGGAGTTGATATTCGTCTATTATGAATTCTTTTCTTAATAAAGGCATCTTTACAGAAGCTCTAGCAAGCAATAAATCGTCTAATGATCCACCAAAATATTTTCCGTCTGTAAGAACTGACATTCCACAAACTCCAGCGTTTTCGTACCCTGTAGCTACATCTTGGACGCTAACTGTTTGATTAATTATGGATTTAGAAGGAGATCTACGTTTATGCTCTGCAATAATTCCTGTATCACTCTTTCGTAAAGTATCTGCTAAAGAATTTCCTTTACGATCAAATAATACAGAGTTTTCTAATTGATGAATAGGTATTAAACTTTTTCTGAGTTCAACTTCTTTGTATTTATCTGCTATAATTCTATCTAGTATGTTCATTGTTAAATAACTGATCACTAATTCTTACTCAATTCTTGTACTTTTTTTAATGCAGCTAATCCTTTTCCTGAAAGCAACGATTCTTTCGCTTTTTCAAATCCTTGAATTGGAGATAAATTTTCTACCGTTGCGATTGCCATTCCTGCATTGGCAGACACAACATTGTTTTGTGCCTCTGTACCTTTACCGCTTAGGATATTCATGAAAATAGTAGCTGACTCTTCTATAGAATCTCCACCCACAATCTCTTCCATTTTTAAAGCTGATACCCCAAAATCTTCAGGTGTTAGCATTCCTTCAGTTGTGTTAGAAATTGTTTTTGTACTTCCTGTAAGTGATATTTCGTCATATCCATCTAGCGCATGAATTATTGTAAAGTTTTTATCTGTATTTTGATATAAATATCCATACATTCTTGCTAGTTCAAGATTGAAAACACCAACGATTTGATTTTTTGGAAATGCTGGATTTACCATAGGGCCAAGCATATTAAAGAATGTTTTTACGCCTAATTCTCTTCTTATAGGAGCTACATTCTTCATGGCTGGATGAAATAAAGGTGCGTGTAATACGCATATCCCTGCTTCATCAATACTACGTTTTAGAAAATCTTTATCATTACTAAATTTGATTCCTAAATGTTCCATAACATTAGAACTACCGCATTTAGAAGAAACGCCATAATTACCGTGTTTAGTTACTTTAATACCAGCACCTGCAGAAACAAAAGATGATAATGTAGAAATATTAAAAGTATCCTTACCATCTCCTCCAGTTCCACAAAGATCGATGGGATTATAATCACTTAAGTCTACAGCTATGCACAATTCTAATAATGCATCTCTAAAACCTTCTAGTTCCTCAACCGTAATACTACGCATCATATAAACCGTAAGAAATGAGGCAATTTGACTTTGGTTATAATCTCCTTTAGATATATTAACCAAAACTTGTTTAGCTTCTTCTTTAGAAATGGTTTCGTGATTGATTAATCGATTTAATAAATTTTTCATAAGCCATTTTTTCCCAGTTTTCTCAGAGTATTGATAGAGAATTTACATAGGATATTTTTTAAAATTAATATAGTATCATTATTATTATCAATCTCAATTGTTGATCCAGTTTTCTAACATTTTCTTTCCGTCGGGAGTAAGTACTGATTCTGGATGAAATTGCACGCCTCTAACATCTAATTCCTTGTGACGAAGAGACATTATTTGTCCATTCTCATCAAATGATGTTGCTTCTAAACATGATGGTAAATCTTTTTCTGATACTACCCAAGAGTGATATCTCCCTACATCGAATGTATCGTTTAAACCATTAAAAAGTGGTTCGTCTGATACTGTAAGTTTTACTTCGGTAGCAACACCGTGATAAACTTCATCGAGATTGATGATGTTTCCTCCAAAAACTTCTCCAATAGCTTGCTGACCAAGACATACACCAAATATACTTTTGGTATTTGCATATGTTTTTATAATATCTTTTAATAATCCAGCCTCATCAGGAATACCAGGTCCTGGTGAAAGTAGTATTTTATTAAAAGATGCTACTTCTTCTAAGTTCAATTGATCATTTCGTTTTACAACTACTTCACATCCTAGGTCTTCTAGATAATGAACCAGATTGTAAACAAATGAATCGTAGTTGTCTATTACTAATACTTTTTTCATCTCCTTATATTTCTTCAGCTAGTTTTAATGCTTTGGTTAGTGCTCCCAGCTTATTGTATACTTCTTGTAATTCGTTTTCTTGGTTTGATTCATTAACTAATCCTGCTCCAGCTTGCCAATGTAATTGATGATTTTTACTTAAAAATGTTCTAATCATGATTGCATGATTAAAATTTCCAGAGAAATCCATAAAACCAATTGCGCCACCATAAAAATCTCTGTTCACGGTTTCATACTTTTCTATAAGCTTCATAGCCATATGTTTTGGTGCTCCACTTAATGTGCCCGCAGGAAATGTATCTGCGACTACTTGCATAGTAGTGGTGTCCTTGTGTTTTTTACCAGTCACTTTACTTACTAAATGAATTACATGAGAATAGAATTGTACTTCTCTATAAGTATCTACGGTAACGTCACTACCATTGCGACTTAAATCATTACGAGCTAGATCAACTAGCATTACGTGTTCTGCGTTTTCTTTTTCGTCTACAGATAATTTTTTAGCAAGTTCTGCATCTTGTTCATCATTTCCTGTTCTTTTAAAAGTTCCAGCGATTGGATGAATTTCTGCAATATCATCTTTAACTACTAATTGTGCTTCTGGCGAACTCCCAAATATTTTGAAATCACCATAATCAAAATAGAATAAGTAAGGAGATGGATTAACACTTCGTAAAGCGCGATACACATTAAATTCGTCTCCTTTAAATTTTTGGGAAAAGCGTTTAGATAAAACTAATTGAAAAACATCTCCTCGTTGGCAATGCTGTTTAGCCAAGGCAACATGTTCCTTGTATTGTTCATCATCTAAATTAGAAGTCGTTTGACCAACAGTAGTGAAATTATAAGATGCAAAGTTTTTTACATTGAGTAGAGACTCTATTTCCGAAATGTTACTTACAGAGTCGTAGCAATGGGCAAAAATATAAGCTTCATTGTTAAAGTGGTTGATTGCGATAATATTTTGATATACGGTATATTGCATATCAGGGATGTCTAAACCACCTGGTTTCTTTGTAATTTCTATGTTTTCGAAATAACGGACCGAATCATAAGAAATATACCCAAATAACCCATTGTTTATAAATTTGAAATCACTTTTGGAGGTTTTAAATTTTTGTCCAAATTGTTCAATAACAAGAGGAATGTTTGTATCATTAGTTATTGGGGTTTCACTAAATGTTTTGTCAGGAAATGATTCATAAATGGTCTCATTTTCAATCCTAATATTAGCTATTGGATTACAACAGATATATGAAAAACTATTTTCATTACCTCTATAGTCGCTACTTTCTAATAAAAGGCTATTAGGAAATCTATCTCTAATTTTTAGATAGACACTAACCGGTGTAATAGTATCGGCAAGAATTTGTTTAAAATGTGTGGTTAATGTATAACTCATGTTAGATTTTAATATTTATAATTTATAAATCCCTTAACTATATGAACAAAAAAAAGGCTTGTCGTGATTTGACAAGCCTTTGATATGTTTACTTAACTATATGACAGGATCTATCTCACGACGTTTTCGTTATAAGATGACCACCACCATGTATTTGTTAAGATTATTTTCATTTTATTTTTCTTGAGTCAAATATATAAATTAATTATAATTCAAAAAATAAAAAATTACATTTTTAAATTTACAGCTAATTCGAATTCATCGCTGATCGCTTTATCTCCTAAATTATCAAAGAAACTTCCTGATCCGTATTTGATATCATATTTGGTTCTATCTACTTTTAAGGTAGTAGAAGCAGTTGATCCATTTACAGCAAGGTCAAAAGCGATAGGATTTGTTTTTCCCTTGATGGTAAGATCTCCGGCTATTTTATAACCACCATCCATTTTTGAGGCTTTTTTAATTATAAGTTTAGCATTTTTGAAATTTTGTACGCCAAAGAAATCATCAGAATTAAGGTGGCCTTCTAATTTTTCTTTTCCTTTTCCAGCTTCTAGATCTGTTACTGCAAGTGAGGTCATATCTACGATAAACTCACCACCACTTAAATTTTTGCCATCAAAGGTCAAGAATCCACTAGAAAAGTTAAGAGTTCCTGTGTGTTGACCAGTCACTTTTTTACCTGTCCAATTAATAGAACTTTCTGCTGTATTTATCTTTTTTTGTTGAGCATAAATAGATGTGGTAGCAATTATTGTTAATGCTAAGAATAATGGTTTAAGTTTGGTTTTCATAATTTTAAAATTTAATGATTATATAAATTGTGTTTACTTAATTAACTTCTAAGTTTATTTAATAGGTTGTTTAGAATATTCAATTCTTCTTTAGATAAGTTGGAGGTGATTTTTTTTTCGAAATTATCCATTACGGGGCTTATTTTATCTAAAAAGTTATTCCCGTTTTCTGTTATCGTAATTTCTACTTTTCTTCTATTAGTTTCACAAATGATTCTTTTTACTAAATCTTTTTTAATTAGTTTATCTACTAATCGTGTCGTATTACTCATTTTACTAACCATTCTCTCTTGTATAGTAGATAAGTTGGCAGGTTTACCTCCTTGACCCTTTAAAATTCGTAGTACATTAAATTGCTGAATAGAAATATCATAAGTTTTTAATTCTGAACTTATTCGATCGCTTATCCAATTTTCGGTATATAATAAATTGATGATCACCTTTCTAGAGAGAGGAAGTTCTTTTTTTGTTTGTATGATATCTTCTATATTCATTTGTATAAACAATATTTGTATATACAAATGTATAATGTTTTCTTTCTTAAAAATGATAAAGAGTTACTAATTCTTTGTTAAAGTTCCAATGATTGCTATTCATTAATATTATTATTGTCCGATTGTAGGATGAACGAAATCCTAAAATTCTCTTTATGAATTATTTAAACCTTGTTAATTTTCTTTTAGGAAATAACGCGTTTTAATACATTAGTATAATGCAGAAACTGATCTTGTATATAGGATTGACCTTTTTGGTTGTTGGGTGTAAAGGAGAACAAAGAGTTGCTTTTGAGGCATCTAATGTTTTTTCTAGCAAAGGTGTAGAGATACCGGTATATGATTTTGAAAATTTTGAACATCTCTTAACTATTAATGATGGAAAAACACGGGTGATCAATTTTTGGGCTACTTGGTGTAAACCTTGTGTCGCAGAATTACCATATTTCGAATTAATTAATAGTAGATATCCAGATAAAGAAGTAGAAGTGATATTAGTGAGTCTCGATCTTCCTAATCAGGTAGAAACTAAACTAATACCATTTGTAAAAAAACAACGTATACAAAGCAAAATTGTGTTGTTGGATGACCCTGATGCTAATACTTGGATTCCTAAAGTAAATGAAAATTGGTCTGGTTCTATACCAGCTACTATAATATATAAAGGAAATACCTCTAATTTTTATGAGCGATCCTTTACATACGATGAGTTAGAAAGAGAATTAAAAAAAATGTTATAATAGTTCCTAATCATACGGATTAAAACCTTAATTAAATAAAACAGATGAAAACTTTAAAAATTTTAGTAGCAGTTGTTCTAGTAATTGCAGTAAGTGCATTTGCGATTGATAAAGTTAATTTGTCAGATAGTGATGCTGGTTATGTAATAGGTGATGTCGCAACAGATTTTAGCCTTAAAAACATTGATGATACTACAGTTTCTTTAGCTGATTATAAAGACGCTAAAGGGTTTATTGTTATTTTTACTTGTAATCATTGCCCATATTCTGTGGCTTATGAAGATAGGATTATAGAATTGGATAAAGCTTTTAAAGATAAAGGGTATCCTGTTATTGCTATCAATCCTAATAACCCTAAAGCGTATCCAACGGATAGTTTTGATAATATGAAAGTAAGAGCAAAAGAAAAAGGGTTTACATTTCCTTATTTGTTTGATGACGGACAGAAAATATATCCTCAATATGGAGCTACAAAAACTCCTCATGTTTATATTTTAGAAAAAACTACAAATGGTAACATTGTGCGTTACATCGGAGCAATAGATAATAATTATAAAGATGCATCCGCTGCTGATAAAAAGTATGCTGAGGATGCTATTAACGCTTTATTAAAAGGAGAAAAAGTTCCCGTAGAGACTACTAAAGCAATAGGTTGTAGTATAAAAGCATAATTAGCACTGTACTTTTAAAATAAATGGATGTACGACTTCGTACAATTCAGTTAGGACTCTTATATTTGTAAGGAATTGCAGATTTAAAAGTTCAATTAATAAAGGAAATATAAAATGGCCGAAGATATCACTCAAGATCAATGGGAAGATCTAATTGCTAAGGATGCAAATGCAGTAATTTTAGATGTTAGAACAGAGGAAGAAGTAGAAGATGGATTTATACCCAATATGTTAAATCTAGATATACGCCAAGGACAAGGTTTTTTAGACGAAGTACAGAAATTAGATAAATCCAAAAATTATTACGTGTACTGTCGTTCTGGAGCTAGAAGTGCACAAGCTTGTACATTGATGAATCAAATGGGTTTTGAAACTACTTATAATCTCATAGGTGGTTTTATGAGCTGGGATGGCGAAGTTGCCGAATAATAGTATTTAATTGTGTTTATGAAAATTAAAACAATAATAACCGTAGTTGTTCTTTCAATGTTATTATTCAATTGTAAAGATGCTAAAACAGATGATACTGCAATTGTAGAATTAATAACAGTAGCAGAGATGGATTCTTTATTGGAAATGGAAAAAGTACAGCTTGTAGATGTACGCACTCCACAAGAATATGCAGAAGGTCACATAGAAGGAGCGATTAATATAGATTTTAGTGATGAGAATTTTGAAACACTAATATCTGAAGTAGATAAAACAAAACCTGTAGCTGTGTATTGCGGTAGGGGAGGAAGAAGTGGTAAATGTTCTGCGTATATGAAGAAAGCAGGGTTTACTAAAATCTACGATCTAGATGGTGGTATTACTGAATGGAAATATAAAGGAAAGACTTTGGTTAAATAATTTTTAAGTGTTTCTGTCATGATATAAAAAAAACCGACCACTATATGGTCGGTTTTTTATTTTATATTTTTCTGAATTGATTATTGTTTTAAGATTCTTGAATAGGTTACATTTTTACCATTTTTTACTTTTATAATATAAGTTCCACCAGTAATTCCTTCGATTAGGGAGCTGATGTTTAGGTTTTGTAAACTATTCTCTTTCGGCGTTGTATTAATTTTATTTAATAATTTACCAGTAATATCCCAAATAGATACTTCTAAACGTTGATTTGAGGTAGCATTATATGTCAATGTCAATGATTTAGCTGTTGTTGGATTTGGATAAATGATAGGAGCACTATTGTTTAGTTTTGTATCATCAATAATATTTGGATTTTGTCGAGAAAGAGAGCTAATCGTTATATCTAAGTTTCCGGGAGCAGACCAATTCCCAGCAGCATCTCTTACCAAACTTTTAATTTTTCCGTTTTGTCTTCTTATATCTTTAGTTACAGAAGATCCAGCTGTTATGGATTGTGTTTGATTTGCTCTAAATTTATACACTTTAAGATCATCGAATTCCATATTGGTTTTGTTCGTTCTTAACGAGATAGAACTTCCATTTTTGATTGGAGTCGTGTCTGTCCATCTTAAAAGCGAGGTATTGTTTCTAAAAATTTCTAATACTCCAAAAGCCGGGCTATAGGTTATTTTATAATTAGCCCATTGGTTATCTAGTGGTACATCACTAATCGCTCTAAAATTTAGTTGATTATTTACTGTCTCATATATTCTGACCTTATTATCTTCTCCACTAAACCATATTAAATATGAGTTTCCTCTCTGACTTTGGGTTACATCATCAGCCATGATATGTAGACCAAATTTTTTTGGCCCTGTTGTAGAAATTGTTTTAGCAGAGAACTCATACAAATAAGGGAGCCCAGAATTTTGTGATAAAAAAGTATTCAATTTTGTATTGTCAGACGAAATGTCGGATTGACTTAAATGGCCATTACTAATGCTCCAATTTCCAGCTCCTTGGGTATATCCAGAGTAAAAAACATTAAAGTTGTCATTAAAAAAACCATTGCCTCTATTGGCATACCAATTATCACCATATTTCTCTAAAGCTTGATAAAACCTTCTAGTTACCCCTATGTTATCATTGTCATTAAAGTTAGCTGTAAAATCACCAGATTGAGAGTTACCTCCAGGAACGCTGATAGTTGTGGTTGGTGCTTCTGTATCTCCGGTAGGTGGTGGAGTACAGTTTCTGTTTAGGTCGTTTTGAAGAGCAGTTAAATAAGCGTCTGCAAATCGATTTCTCCAAGTGTCGTTTAAGAGTTTCGTAGCGTCTCCAGTATCAACAAATCCTATTTCACTAAGTACACCTACTGCGTTATTTCCGGTCAATACCCCTAGATGAAAAATGAAAGAAGCATCTTCAACCGATCTTCGATCTCTCCATTCTCCTTTTTCTACCATTCGATCTTGAATCTGTCTAGAAAATCTACTATTTGATGATTGAGGAGAATTACTACGATTACACCAGAATGTTTCGGTACCTGTTCCTCCTCCGGCATTACAGTGGATGCTAATAAAACGATCTGCCCGCCAATTATTAGAAATTGCTCTTCGCTGACTAAGTGTGAGCCATCCATTACGAGTATTTCGAGTTAAATGAACAGACCAACCGTTACAATCATCCTCGATTAGATTTTTTAGTTTGATACCAACGGATAATGCCGTTGCGTGTTCTGTATCGGTTCTTCCATCTGGATTACTACCATCACTAGCATAGCCGTGTCCTGGATCTATCACTACAACTTGCGCTTGTGATATTGTAGAGAATAGAATAGCGATTATAAGAAGTAACTTTATGCCTAGTATTGAGATTGTATTTTTCATGAGGACTAGTTTTTAAGATTAAGGTCTGCAACAAAAATTCTTCCGGTTTTTTCATCAGAGAAAGCGATTCTTTTGCCATCAGGGGATACATCTCCCCATGTTTCAATAATATCATTAGAATTTGTTAACTGAGTTTTTGAAACAGTTGTAGCAGAGATATAGAATAATTCTGATGCAGATATCGTATGTCCATCAATACTTTTATCTTCAAATGTGATGACCCCACTATTATCGGGTAACCAAGAACTAGCTAATCCATAGCCAAGAGATGTCCTTTTTTGTGTTTTGTAGATTGAATATATATACATGTTTGGTCCTTCATGAACAACTACTTGCTTTTGATTAGGAGAAACAATTGGATGGTAATATTGACCAGCTTCTTTGGTTATTACCCATGGTTTGCCATCAATTCCTTCTTTTGCTTCTAATTTTAGTGTTTGTAAATTGATATATACGATGAGGTTTTTTTTAGATTTCTTATTAAGAGAAAGATTCGTGTTATCGGGATGTACGTTGGTTAGGGTTTTTTCGATTCTTGTGTTTAGATTTATACTTTTTACAGTGATATCAGAAAAGAGACCATCTTTAGGTTTTTCTCTAAAAATTACACTTTCGCTATCTATAGACCAGTTAGCGAGATATCCTATTCCTTGACCGTGTTTAACTTTTGTAAGTTTATTTTCATGCACAAGGTCGATTACGAATAATTCATCATTATGATGATCTGTAAACAATATTTTTTGACCATCTGGGGACCATATTGGAGTGCTATATTCTCCCTCTTTAGTTATTGGTGTACTGTTAGAGATCATTTGTGATCTAATAATTGTACTGAACAAGATGCACAGGATTGTGCACATTATTAATTTGTTAGGTTTCATATGAAGTTTGTGTTTTGAGTTTATGTTTTATGAAGGATTTTGCAAGAAAAAGGGCCCTGACAAGTTGCTAACCAAATATGTAGAACCCTTTTTACACACTTACAAAAAACTTACTTTTTAATGATAGGGATCACCTGAGAACCTCTATCATCATTTATTTTTATAAAATACGTGCCATCTCTTAACGATCCGAAATAACTGCTTAGATCTATAGTTGTGTTCTTTGCTTCTTCTGTGTATTCTATGAATGATTTTAGAATGCTACCTTTTATATCAATTATGGATATAGATGCCTGGGATTTTTGTAGGGATTGATAGCTAATTGTTACATCAGATCCATCTGTGGGGTTCGGAAATACGTTTGCTTTAATGGTATCATTATTAAGAAAAGTATCGTTTATGATTTCTGGGTTTTGTCTTGTTAGAGAACTTATAGTTACATCTAGGTTTCCAGCAGCAGACCAATTTCCGGCGGCATCTCTAACCAAACTTTTTATTTTTCCATTTTTTCTTCGGATATCCTTAGTTATTTCTGATCCTGCAGAAATCCCTGTAGAACTATCCGCTCTAAACTTATAGACCTTTAAGTCATCGAATTCAATATTTGTTTTATTTGTTCTTAAAGAAATTGTGCTTCCGTTTTTGATTGGTGATGGATCTGTCCATTTTAAGATAGAAGTGTTATTTCTAAATACTTCGAGAACACCAAACCCAGGACTGTATGTAATTTTGTAGTTCGCCCATTTATTGTCTAGTAGCACATCATCAATAGCTCTAAAGTTTAATTGGTTATTTATGGTTTCGTATACTCTAACTTTGTTATCCTCTCCGCTAAACCATATTAAATAGGAATTTCCTCTTTGGCTTTGATCTGGAGAATCTGCCATGATGTGAATTCCGAATTTTCTAGGACCATTCGTAGATAGTACTTTTGCAGAGAATTCATATAAATACGGCAATCCTGAATTTTGAGACAAGAATGTATTTAATTTGGTGTTGTCTGATGTAGTGTTCGATTGAAGTAGGTGATTATTATTAATTGACCAATCCCCATCTCCTTGTACGTATCCAGAATAAAAAACATTAAAGTTGTCATTAAAAAAACCATTACCTCTATTGGCGTACCAATTGTTTCCGTATTTTTCTAAAACTTGATAAAATCGACGTGTTACCGCAATATTGTCTGAGTCGGTATAATTGGCAGTAAAATCACCAGATTGTGTAGTTCCTCCATTAGCTGTTATAGAAGTAGTAGGAGCTTCTGTGTCTGCTTGCGAACCAAAGGTATTCTGAGAGCGATAAATATAATTTTGTCTTGGTTGTCCTGCATCAACAAAAGAACCTGGAGTAGGAGAGTTTCCTCCAGCAGCTCTCCACTCAAAATGAATATGATCTCCTGTAGATCCACCTGTTGTGCCTTCTAAAGCGATTACTTGTCCTTTTTGTACAGATTGCCCTTGACTAACTAATAGTGTTTTATTATGAGCATAATATGTTCGGGTTCCATCGCTATGTCTTATGATAATCAATCTCCCATAACCGCTAGATAAACTTCCACTTATTCCAGAAAAAGAAACAGTTCCAGCAGCAGAAGCTCTTACGTTATCATCTCCGGATAAAGAAGTTGCAAAATCAATTGCGTGATATCCGTGATGGCCACCTGGAGTAAAAAAACCACATTGACCTACAGGACTATGAGAACCAGTTGGGCCAGGTGTTCCGTGTCTAGAGACACAATTTTCTTTGCCAAAATCCCAAGGTAAATAATAGGATAAATTAGATTTTTGATTATGGGTAGGCTCTTTATTAGTTTTAGAATTAACATTCCAACCTAAGATTTGAACCTGATCTCCTTCTGACCGATATATAGTCTCAGTTGTTTGTTGTTTGATATCATATTTATAAATAAGATCAGAAGTACCATGGAGGTAGTCTAATTTTTTATCGGTAGATCCAGAGAAGATAAAATATTCTCGCTGCGGAGAGAGTAATGGTGTACTGGTGTACTTAAAGGAGATAGGAAGTTTTTCGATATGATTTGTTTGGATGTCATACATGAAAATCCCTTGGTGTTCTTCTGCTGCATCTAAGTAAATCCCTTCTACAAAGATTTTAGAAGCATCATTGGTCCAGCCAATAGGTTTTAGCGCTATTTCCTTTCGATCATTATTAGTTTTACTTTGTAAAGTAACCTGTTTTTTATTAGAAAGATCTATTTTTTGAAGTTTAAAAGCTCCTCCAATTTGTTCTCTCTCTAGATATATCCATACATTAGGATTAAAAGGATTTTGTAATCCCTGAAAAAAATCAAAGTTAGCCGTTAGATCTAGTTCTCGCGAGATATTATGCGGTTGCAATACTATCACATCCATTGCTGAGGTGATGGCTAAAGAAGACTTATTCTTATTTAATATTACGGTATCGCTGTTACTTATATTTTGAGAATATAGTTGCCGGTTTTTTTCTATAATAAGTTCTTGAGCTTCTGATATGTTTATATAAAATAAGAGTATCAATAAAGTTTTGAGTGTAGTGTTTTTCATAATTAAGAGTTGTGTGTGATTTGTTTATTTTGGGTATAAACAGTATCGTTAGTTTTCGGTAGGAAAATTAAAAACTCTATGAATGAAAAATATAGGCACAAGTACTCAATTTTTTATTAAAGATTATTGCGCTCTAACCATCTAATGATACACATCTTTTAATTTCATGGTATATTTAAAAAGAGCATTACTTCCTGCAATCTGTAGCTTTTTGCAAATATTTTGGCGATGATTTTTAATAGTTTTTTCGCTTTTAAAAAGATCAAATGCAATTTCTTTATTGGTTTTGCCTAATGCTACTTGATTTAAAATTTTAATTTCTGTTTTTGATAATTGTTGGTATGATTTATCAGAAACTTCGGGAATAGGATTTGCTTTTTCTTTAAACCAAGATTCTCTAAATCGTTTACTTACATAAGGTTTGTTTTGGATAGCTCGCCCTGCACATTTAGTTAGATTTTCTACAGTATCGGCCTTATATAGAATCCACTTTATCTCTAAGTTTTTTAATTCTTTTATCAACCACTCTTCTAGGGTAAATGTCATGATAACAATCTTGGTTTTAGAAGCGTGTCGTTTAGTATATTTTGCTAATTCAATTCCAGAATCATTAGAATTTAGTGTAGCATCAATAACAATAAAATCAGGTTGGCTGTCAACAATGACTTTTCGTAAGTTTTCTAAATCACTTATATCTTCATATAAATTAAATTTCATGTCTTTTGGGGCTTCTAGCATGGCTTTGATGCCTAACCTTTTTAAAGGATCATCATAGGCCACAACAACACTATATACTTTCATAGTCTTAGGGATTTGTTATGAAATGTCAATAATAATTCTGGTTCGGTGGGTGGAATGTATTATTGAGAGAAATTAGGGTATTATGTTTGTTGTAAAAAAGCTACTTAGGTTGATGATCTTCTAATAAATACGTGTAGTGCAAGTATGTGGTGTAGCGGTTCGTAATATTCATGAGTTTGAGGTTTTGTGTTAGCCTTATAAAGTTAATTGATATTTTAATTGATTTAGGAGAGATAGCTTTCTTTTCGATATAATGATATGTTTTTTAGCTAAAGACAAGAGTTGATATAACATACCTAATTAGTACAATGATAGTGTGTTAATTCAATCTCCAAAAGCAAATACCCTAGTATTTCTGTAGGTTTTAGTTAAAACAAATTTTTAGCATTACCGCTTAGATTTGTAAGTTTTTACGTACCGGTTCTAGTGATCTATATTTACTAAAAAATAGATGAATGTATTGATTTTGATTACTTTTTACTTGTATTTTATTAGTAGAAATGCCTGTAATCAAACTTTATAGCACAAAATAGTTCTATTTTAGTATCAATATTTCTTGTTACTAATTTTATTTCTATTCTTTTAACTAGAGTATTATTCGTTGCATCATTCGGAATATTTTAAACAAAACATAAACTTTTCTAAAAATCCATGTTTTTAGATTTTTTATAAAATAGTTAACGGTTTAAGTTGTTGAAAATCTGTATCTTAAAAAGAAAATAAGATATGAGAAATAAACTACTTATACTTACCCTACTGTTTTTAATAGCTTGTATCTCTGGTAATGCCAGTGATGATTATTTAGTAAGCAATAGATTGGATACTATTAATGATACTACATTTTCTTTTAAACTAGAATCTACGACTGCCCAACAGTCCATTACGATTATATCCGATGTAAGAGAACCTATGTTAATCAAGGTGATAGATGATTCTGGTTTTATTAGAATTCAGAAAAAACTTCATGTAGATAGAGAAGTTGATATCTCTGGCTTATTAGAAGGCACCTATGTGATTAGAATATACGTTGGTAACCATACTGCTGTAAAAAGATTTTATAAAGGACAAGATGGTGTGGACATAAAGTAATGCGAGCCTATGCATTTTATAGAATGTGTTATAGGTAATACTAAAATATGAATACAAACTCCCATAATCATTATTGATTTGGGAGTTTTTTTATGGAATACATCAACTATTTAGAATAAACTTAGAAATGATTAAAGAACGTTTTGGTTGTAATATTCTTCTTAAGCTTACTACTGAGCAAGAAAAGTATTAATAACATAAAATAAGATGTTTAAAAAGAATCGGAAGAAATGAATAGAATGGGGAAAAAATAGTCATTCCAAATTAATTTGTTATTTTCGTTTTAGGATAAAATGATTATGAAAAGTAAGTATATATCTTATGTTGGAGATATATAGTCACATTTGTTCACTATACTCGCATGTTAGCTCTAATTAACCATAACTAGCAAAAAGACTGAAATGATTCAAAAAAAACTAACGAAACTTGTCGGACTGAAAAAAACTGATTTTGACTTATTTGTTCAAAGTGGTCAAATCAAAATACAACAAGCGAAATTAATTCCGACATTGAAAACTGGAGATGAAATGGCATTAACGTCAATTTTCTTGTCAACAATTAGGTTAGTTAAAGAATATAGAGACGGAATTTTCAAAAGCATCAAATTAAGTAGAGCTGGTAAAGCATATTATTATACAGAAACTTGCTTTCCTGATATTAGTTCATCTCGAATTGATGGATTAATTATCGTTGTGACAAAAGGAATAATTACGGATGCGGTATTCTTCGAAATGAAGAATAAAAACAACGGAATTGACCTGAAACAAGTTGAGGATTATTTGTCTATTTCAAAAAGTTTAAAGGTTAATAAATTGGTAACTGTTTCAAACGAATTTGTCGCTGACTCGACACATTCGCCTGTTAAAGCAAAAGTTCCAAGAAACATTTCATTATATCATTTTTCTTGGACGTATTTAATAACAAAAGGAAGATTACTACTTTTTAAGAATGATTTAAGAATACAGGATAACGACCAAGTGGAGATAATGTCAGAAGCTTTACATTATTTTGAAAGTTCAGTATCTGGAATTTCTGGTTTCATACAAATGAAAGCAGGTTGGAAAGAGCTTGCTGAAAGTATTAGGGCACAAAAAGCGCTAAAACAATCCGATTACTTTATAGAAGAAGCTGTTTTAAGTTGGTATGAGGAAGAAAAAGATATGGCCTTACTTTTAAGTAGAAAACTTGGTGTTTTGGTAAAATCTTCTTCAAAAAACAAAGACAGCGTAAAAAACGATATAAAAAAAGTTATAAAAGACAACTATATCAATGGAGAGTTGGTTATTAAAAATGCTGCTTCGGATATTAAACTTATGGTTGAATTCGAAAGGAGAATAGTATCAATGTCAGTTAAGTTGACACCGCCTTTAGATAGAGGAAACAAAGCTAAAATTACTTGGATTGGAAAGCAACTAGAAAATTGTAAAAAGAAAAATGATACTTTATTTTCAAAATTAGAAAAGGAACTAATAATCGAAGCAGACATAAAATATGCTAAAGCTAACATAAAAGTCAAATTATCAGAATTTGATGAGCTTATTGAATTAACTAAAGACAAGGAAATTCAAGGTTTTAAAATTACTTTGAATAGAGGATTTGGAGCAGGATTTGCAAGCGTTAAAAAATTTATAGTTCTGATTGATAATATGGTTTTAGAATATTATGAAGGAATTGTTCAATATGTAAGCACTTGGACAAGACCAACGCCGAAAATTGTACAAACAGAAACGGAATTAATAAATAACTAGAGTTAACAATAGTTACAAATAATTGTTTTTTCTCGCCTACATTGTAAATTCCTTAGGGATTTACAACTTGGTGTGGAGACGATCGAGCGTTAAGCAATTATCTTGTGGATGATTTTAGCGAAGAGGCGGGCTTGCCGCGATGTGAATCCCCCGGATACTCAAAATCCCGCCATTTGGCGGGATTGAAGTGGAGTCGGAGGCTATCGAACTTTTAGCAGTTTGTTAATAACAGTTTATAAGTATATCAAGCTGTTAACCATATAAGTACAGTGATTGTTTATTTTTGTTATAGCTTAGAATAGTATCTAAATATAACATAATTGTCGACCAGATTGTCGACTATAATATTCAATCAATGACCTCAACATTCTTTTTAAAACGTCCAAAATCTGAAAAGGAAACGCTAATTATTTTTTCGTGTTACTTTAAAAGCGAAGGGAAGAAGTTTTTGTATTCTACAGGCGAGAAGATAAAACCAATAAATTGGGATCAAGAGAATAAACAACCTATTCTAAAAGGTAAGTATAAAGCTGCAAGTAGTAGCATTATTAAACTACAACTGAATCGATACCCAAAAGCCTTTGAGTTAATTCATAATAGGTGCAAAGCGATGGGAGAAGATTTTACTTCGCAGATCTTAAAGCGGGAGTTTGATATCATTTTCAAAAAAGCACCAACTGGCAAAAATACATTTTATGATGCATTTGATGAGTTTATGGATTATAAGATCAAAATGCAAGAATGGTCTTCATCTACTATTAAGAGATATAAGAATATCAAAAACATATTACAGGACTTTGAGAAACAGTCAAAGTATACACTTACGTTTAGCAATATAAATGAGGTTTTTCATGCTGATTTTACAGATTATTGTATGAATGTTCGAGGCCATATTAATAATACCTATTCTCGAAATCTGGGATTGTTCAAAACCTTTATGTTTTGGGCTTTGAAGAAAGGGTACACATATAATAATGCATTTCTGAGTTTTGAGAAGAAAAAGAAAGTAATTACTCAACAAATAGCATTGTCCAAAGTAGATTTACAGAATCTAATGCATTATAATTTCAAAAATGAACGACTGGGGAAAGTCAGGGATGTATTTGTCTTTTCTTGTGTTACTGGGATGAGATTTGGAGAATTAAGATTATTCAAAAAAGAAGATATACGAAATAACTCTATTGTTCTAAAAGAAGAAAAAGAAACCGAGAAAGAGTCTCGTACAATACCATTGAATGAAGTGTCATTACATATTCTTCGTAAATACAATTATAAGTTACCATTGATTGCAAATCAGAAACAAAATGAGTACATAAAGGAAGTGTTCAAAGAAGCTGGTTATATAGATGAGGTTATTAAAACCACAACCAAAGGAAAGGAAAATATAAGAGAAAAGATGCCTTTTTATGAAAGGATATCAACGCATACCGCTAGACGTACATTTATTACAATGATGAAAAAAGAAGGGCTGTCTGACAAATTAATAGCGTCTATAACTGGTCATAGAGATATGAAAACATTAAATCAGTATTATCAGGTGGATGATGATTCTAAAGCCGAAGCTGTGAAAGATGTTTTTAACATGGATATTGGTTTATTAAAAAAAGTGAATTAGATGAAGAGGAAAGAATTTGGATTGGAGATTAAGTTGGAAGAAGGGGCGCAAATAACTTCTATCCAATTAAGTGATGAAACTGTAGAATATTTGAATAGTATTTGGGGAGAAAAAACGTATATCGACTACCTTAAAGAATTTTTGGTTGAAGAAAAGAATTTTGAAATAGCGAATAACGCTGTCATGGAATGCATGAAAGATGCTTTGCCAGAAAATATAAGAGAAAATTGCAAACATTGTAAAGGTGAAACCAAAGATGAAAGCTATAAGGCTTGCACAAAATATTACCTACAAATGAAAGGGACTTTTACGATGGTAGGAACAGAGTTTGTAAACATAGTTTTGAGGCATAAACATATTTATGATAATAAGTATGAATTGCAAAGGTTGACAATTAATTTTTTCAATTGTTTAAATTTTGTCAAAGGTAGAGGGGTTATGTTTATTGATTTGGAAAAGTTATCTCGTTATGCATTAGATGCCAATTTTAAATCACTGTCTCAGTTGTTTCGGAACTCTAGAGTTTTGAAAAGCTTAGAGATAATAAACAACTCTTTAGATTCTTTGAATGAACAGGAGATGGAAAATAAGGTACTTCAGAGAGAGGATGAAAATTACATAGAACTACAAAAAGAATTTTTTGAGAAGAAACAAAGATTCTATAAAGAAAAACTTTTTTTACAGGAAAAAGAGAATAATGCAGATGTAAAAATAAAGGAACAAAATGCACCCGATAAAAAAATCTCAATTCCAAAATATGCGCTCTACATTCATTATCTACAAGCTGTAGGAGAACATCCATATTTCGAGAACCACCCTATTGGTAAATTGACTGCTATTGAAGAATGGTTAGAGAAGGAGGGTATTATCACTACTCCTAAATACTTTCAAATCAAATATAATTTTATCAGTAATCATAAAACAAATAGAATTGCAAATAACCAAGTTTCCAATATTAGTTACGTAGCACATACAATGCTTGCAGATTTTCCTAAAGCAAAGAAATTGGCACTTTCAGAACTAAAATTGGCACAAACTAAGAATAAGTAACTATAAGAGGTAACAGTTACATTATAGTTACCTCATAAAAGCTGGATTACCTTGTGGCTGTATAACAAAAATGCAGAAGTTATGGACAATCCATTTAAGATAATTAGTGAAAGATTATCAAACATTGAAAGCCTTCTATTAGACATAAAACATAAGCCTGTAGAAGAGAGAAAACCTGAAAACCTTACCGTAAAAGAAACTGCAGAACTTCTAAAAGTCTCTGAGCAATCCGTACATAATTACATAAAACGGGGGACGTTGTCTGCACAAAAAGTAGGTAGAATACTATTAATCAAAAGAGCCGATTTAGATAATGCATTAACAGAGGTTAAGTCACTTAAGTATAAAAGAACTTAACCCCTTTGTTTATTGGGTTTTATAATTTTTGAAATAGGTAGTATGTATACATTAGCAGAAAGTAGGACAAACAAAACAGGACAGAATAGCATTATTGTTAATGGAGAAGGTTCCGACCTCAACAAAAAAGATGCGTTAAAAGGTAGGGCAAAACGAAAAACGATCACGCAAATAATGATGTTGCGATTAATAGAAGTAGCACAAGAAAATGGAGAGCCAGAATTGGAGAAATCTTATTGGAATACCTATTACTGTCAGCAAAACATTGTTACAGCGGATAGGAGATTATACGGCAAGTATTGTAAAAACCGCTTTTGTACTTTGTGTTGTAGTATTCGAAAGGCTGAGATGATCAATAAATATTATCCAGTAATGAGAGAATGGAAAGAACCATATTTTCTTACTCTAACTGTGAAAGCCTGTAATGCATACAATTTACCGAGATATATAAAGAAATTGATACAAGGAATACAGAGAATAACAGAAAAACACCGTAAAAGATACCAAAGAGGGAAAGGTAAAAAACTTGTTGGAGTTCGTTCGTTAGAATGCAATTTCAATCCCAAAAAGAAAACATATAATCCGCACTTCCATATAATCACTAAGGACAAATATACTGCTGAGGTTTTATTAGCCGAATGGTTAAAATTATGGACTCCAAAATACACCAATAGAGGGGGACAAAAAATCAAGAAAATCACTAATCTCGAAAGGGGGCTTGTCGAGATCATAAAATATGGTAGTAAAATATTTACAGAACCAGATTTAAAGAAAAGAGAAAAAGAAACAAGTACTACAAAAATCTATATCAAAGCTTTAGATACAATACTAACTGCAATGAAGGGCAAACGTATTTTTGATCGATTTGGTTTTAACTTACCAAAGAAAACTACAAAACAAAAATTCTCTGCAAAGTTGCTTAGTAACTACAACGAATGGGAATATAATTCAAAAACCTGTGATTGGGAAAATTTAGCAACAGGAGAGCTTTTAAGCGGGTATGAGATGCCATCACATTTATCAGCTCTGCTGACGAATAATATTAATAATTCAATTAGCTAAAATTTATTACAACGCTGCTGGTTGGTTTAAGGTGTCTATAAATTTATCTTGTACAGGCTCTTATAGCTTCATAGAAGGTTCTATATTGATCATATTTCACTAAGTCACCATTTTTATCTAGTTCAACTGTTTTGTTTTTTAAGAAATCAACAAAAGAAATTCTTTTTATCGCATAATCACGGAACACAAATTCAAGATTACTACTTTTGTTGATCATATTTTTATCATATCTGAAGGAAAAATCTCCATCGAAATTCCCGTACGAATTAACACAAACAGAATCATTAATATTTAATTTAATAGCTACTAAATCCGTTGTTGTAGAATCATTATGAATCACCTTGCCATAAATGAAATCATTTCCAATAGGTTTGTAACTATCCTCAATTTTTATTACTTCCTCAGCTTCTACTATAGGCGGTGGATCGATTGTAGTTTTTGTTTTGCACGAGTTTAGTAATAAGAACGTTATGAATAAATAAAATAATGTTTTCATATCTGATTCTAGTTATAATATTTTATTACTTCCTTCTGCATAATCTTCCATTGCCAATGGAAAAAATCTTTATGGTTATTTTCGTAATCCATAAGATTAGTAGTTTTTGACTGTTCGAATTTAAATCTATTGTTTTCTTCCACTTTTTTATAATCTCGAATGTTGTTGTCAATTTTAGTAATTCTATTATTTAGCTTTTCAATATTATCACTCACTTGTGTTTGATTATATCTCGAATCATTTAAATATCCACTATTCTTATCTAATTGATCTTGATAAAACTGTTTACTATTATTCATCCTAGTTACATAATCTGAACTTTCTACAAATGTATGTTGTAAACCTAATGCGTGACCTATTTCATGTGATAGATCAGTTTCTAATGCTGAACTTAGGTATAAATAAACAAATTGATCATTTAACGGTAAACTTTGCGCATCTCCTGCTTTACTATCTACGTGTTCTACTCCTAAATAAAAAACGACTAAACCTTTAAAATTATCACCTAAATTACATCTTTCCTTTAATTCGTCTCTACCTTTACTATTTATTTTAGTTCTATTAGAATTAAACATCTCATCCGGTAAATCATTTAAATTGATAAACTCCAGATTATCAAATTCCTTTTCGATGATATTTGGCTTTATAAGAGCTTGATTTAATGAGTTATTTTCTAAGTGAGTTTCAATATCTGATATACTTCGATTAAATTTTTTCTTCAAATAATTTAAAGATCTTGTTTCATCACTATTAACTATAACAAATTTGACATCAACATCAAAGACCTCATCATTCTTTACCACAATAATTTCACCAACAGGACTATCGTTTTTATCCAGTAATTCAATACTTACATCTTGACTTAAAGCATTCTCGCAAATTACTTTAATTTCGGTTCTATCTATCGATGAAACATCTCCATCAAAACCTTTTGCTTTCTCTTTTTCCAAAGCTTTCTGTTCTTTTACTAAATCTTTTATTGATACCTCATCAGGATCAAATTTTATACCGTCTATGGTTGGTAACTTAATCACATCATCCTTTCGGGCTTTACCTTCTATAATATCTAACTTTAAATTTAGTATAACTCCATCCTGATTAGGAAACATACTCAAATATGGAATAAAGTAATCTTGATCATTAATTTGAGTTTCTTTGTATTCATTCTTTAAGTCTTCATAATTAAGAGAAATACCATCGCTGTAATCATCTCTCATCCAATCAAAACCAAACTCACCTTTGTAATTAGCTTTACGCTCAAATAGAACTGTAAATTTTAGATCCTCTACAACTTCGATACTGGTTGTTTTAGTAATCCCTGCGACTTGTAATTTAAAAGTATTTGTTCCCATTAATTTTGCTGCTTAATTACTTCTAACTCTATTTTTTCAAGGTTACCACCTATTTCATAATCAGTTAAAGTATCATTAACTAGTACTTTTCCATTGTATTTGAAATCTACAGTTTGATCATCTAGGTTAATGGTTAATTTCTCACCTATTAGATTCCTAGAATCAATATTTAACAGTATTGTTTCTCCTACTACTGTTTCTTCAATTCTTTTATTATTAGTGTCCGTAATATAATATTCTACAACTCTAGGTTCATTATCAGATGCGTCGCTCTCAACTACGGGAGTAGTATTAGGATATGTAACCCTCCAATATTCTGAGAACTCCGCAGAACCTTCTTTCATTCCTGCTGAGGTGATATTTAGATTAATAGTCATTGGATTCTCACTATCGCTAGTAAATAGCTCCACATAATCAACACAACAAGCATCTATAAAATTGAGCGTTCTTCCTTTACCGTTAAGGGCTCTTGGTTCTAAACGGATTTTTAGTTGCTTAGACATAAATGGATCTACCATCCATTCTAACAACTCTGCATCTTTTGTAGATTCTATTACGACAAATAATCCTGTGAATTGAGGTTTAGAAGAAGGGCTTCCATTATAATCACTCTCTTGTCTGAAAGTATAGGAAAAATCAAGAATGTTTATCTCTTTATCATCAAAGAGCAGTTTTGCCGTAAAACTCATATATGCTTATGTATAAAAAAATACAAATATAAAAGTATATCTGTGATGTAAGTATACGGTAAAACCTTCTATTTATTGTTTTTATGAACTAAAAACATGGGATACTAAGTCGGGGAAAAAATATTACTGTTATAGTTGTTATTAAAATACTATTTTTAGCATTATGATAAAGAAAGATTATTTTCTTTTATAAAAGAAAAATTTAATATTAATTACTTGCAAATTTATATGAAACTTACCGAAATCTTAAGAGACTCTAATTATAAACTAACCCAATTTTCGCAAGAGCAAATTGACAGATTAGAAAGTGAAGTATTTATTGAGGAAACAAGAGGAAAAGATACTCCTTACATAAATTGTTTAGTTCGTAGAAAAAAGATAAAACTAACACCTGAAGAAACTGTTAGACAACTATATCTTACGGTGTTAAATGAAAATTATGGCTATCCATTTGAAAGAATGGAGATTGAATATTCTGTAAGTTTTGGACGTGAAAAAAAACGAGCAGATATTGTGGTTTTTGACAAACAAAATACTCGTTCTGTCTATATAATGGTTGAGTTAAAAAAACCAAAATTAAAAGACGGAAAAGAACAATTAAAATCTTATTGCAATGCAACTGGCGCACCTATTGGTGTCTGGAGTAATGGAGAATCAATTTCTTTTTACAACAGAAAAGACCCAAATTATTTTGAAGATATTCCCAATATTCCAAAAGCAACGGAAAAATTATCTGACGTTTTAACTGAACGTTGGACAATTACTGATTTGGTTGAAAAAGATAAGCTTAGAACCGAAAAAAAATCGTTGAAAGATTTGATTTTGGAAATGGAAGATGAAGTTTTGGCTAATGCAGGAGTAGATGTTTTTGAAGAACTTTTCAAGCTGATTTTTACCAAACTATATGATGAAATGGAAAGCGGACGAAATAAAACTCGTCATTTAGAATTCAGAAATTATGGAGATACTGAAACTGAATTAAAGCAAAAAGTTCAAGATATATTTGACAAAGCAAGAGAAAAATGGGAAGGCGTTTTTACAGATGATTCAAAAATAATGCTTACACCTTCTCACTTATCTGTTTGTGTTTCTTCATTACAAGATGTCAAACTATTTAATTCAAATTTAGATGTTGTAGATGAAGCATTTGAATATTTAATAAACAAAAGTAGTAAAGGAGAAAAAGGGCAATATTTTACACCACGTTATGTAATTGATATGTGTGTAAAAATGATGAACCCTCAAGTACATGAAACAGTAATTGATACTGCTTCTGGAAGTTGTGGATTTCCCGTTCACTCCATTTTTCACGTATGGGAACAAATTCTTAAAGAAAAAGAAATTCCTAAAAGTCATTTATTTACAACTGAAGAAAAACCTGTCGAATGTACCGATTATGTTCAAAATAAAGTTTTTGCTATAGATTTTGACGAAAAAGCAGTTCGTGTAGCTAGAACCTTAAATTTAATTGCTGGAGATGGACAAACTAACGTACTTCACTTAAATACTCTAGATTGGGAACGTTGGGAAGAAAAAACGGAAGACGAAGAATGGCAAGATACATATTTTGAAGGGTGGAAGAAGCTAAAGAAATTAAGGAAAGATAAAAAGAGCAATCGAGATTTTAAATTTGATATTCTAATGGCAAATCCACCATTTGCAGGTGATATTAAAGAAAGTAGAATTTTAGCAAAATATGAATTAGGTAAGAAACCAAATGGTAAATATCAAACCAAAGTTGGTAGAGATATTTTGTTTATTGAAAGAAATTTAGATTTTCTAGCTTCAGGAGGACGAATGGCTGTTGTGTTACCTCAGGGGAGGTTTAATAACAGTTCTGATAAAAATATTCGAGACTATTTGGCGGAAAAATGTAGAATATTAGGTGTAGTTGGTTTACATGGAAATGTCTTTAAGCCGCATACAGGTACTAAAACTTCGGTGCTTTTTGTGCAAAAATGGGATGATAGATTATGTCCTAAAGTAGATGACTATCCAATTTTCTTTGCAACAATGCAAGAACCAAGTAAAGATAATAGTGGGGATAAAATTTTCGTAAAAAATGACGATGGAACCCCTAAATTAGACACCCATGAGCATTTAATAATAAAACATGATTTATTTAATCACGACAACTTAACACAAGATGGGATTGCAGAAGCTTTTGTAGAATTTGCTAAAAAAGAAAAACTTTCTTTTGTGGGAAAGACCTAAGCCCTTTTAGTCAAAACCGTTATAGGGATTTGTTAGAAGGGCTAGAAATCAAAGAAGTTAAATTAAATAAAATTATAAACACGAATTTAATTCGATTAGAACCTGAATTTTATACCGCAAAATCTTTTGATTTAGACTCACCCTTTTCTGGTGAAGAAATAATAGATTTTGTGCAGTATGGAACATCTAAAGAATTAAATGAAGAGTTCAAGGGGTATCCTGTACTTCGGTTAAATGAATTTAAAAGTTGTTTTATAAGTAAGCCATCTAAATATTGTAATAAAATTAATCAAAACACTTATGATTCATTAAGGTTATTGAAAAATGATGTATTGATTTGTCGTACAAATGGAAATTATAAATATGTTGGTAAAAGTGCTATTGTTCCAAAGGATTACAATTATGCTTATGCTTCTTATTTATTTAAAATTAGACCTAAAAATCACCTAATAAATGCTAGTACACTCGTAACATATTTAAATTCTAAGTATGGTAGAATTGAAATTGAAAAATATTCAATGGCAGGTAATCAAGTTAATTTTAGTCCAGCTAAATTCAGGCAACTTAGAATACCAAAATTTATCAAAGAGTTTAACGTAATCATTGAAAAACTGACATATAAATCTTTTGAGCACCTTCAAGAGTCAGATATTTCCTATATCGAAGCTGATGAAGTATTATCAAAAGAAATTGGGTTGCTTAATTTTAAGCCGAGTAATTCCCCTATTAATATAAAGTCTTTTTCAGAAAGTTTGGGTATGTCTAAAAGATTAGATGCAGAATATTATCAGCCAAAATATGATGATTATTTGAAGCTAATTTTTAATTATCATAATGGGTTTGATTCAATTTCTGATTCGTGTAATTTAAAAGGTAGCAATTATAACCCTATTGATGAAAAAAAATATAATTATATAGAATTATCAAATATTGACAAGTCAGGTGATATAAGCGGTTGTACAATAGATTTAGGTAATAAATTGCCCTCAAGAGCAAGAAGATTGGTAAATAAAGGTGATTTAATAATAAGCTCAATTGAAGGAAGTCTAGACTCGTGCGCCTTGGTTACTGAGAATTATAATAACTCATTATGTTCCACAGGGTTTTACGTGATTAACTCAAGTAAAATTAACTCTGAAACATTATTAGTGTTATTCAAGTCGGAATTAATGCAGAATATTTTAAAACAGAATTGCTCAGGAACTATTCTTACTGCGATTAATAAAGATGAGTTCTTAAATATCCCAATACCCCAAATACAGTTAAACATACAACAGCAAATTTCAGAGCTAATAGAATCAAGTTTTTCAAATAAAAGAAAAAGTGAATACTTATTGAATGTAACTAAAAAGGCGGTAGAAATGGCAATAGAGCAAAATGAACAAATTGCTCTAAAGTATATTAATGAAAAAATATCTGATTATGCCAGTTAGTACAGAAAACATAAGAAGATGGATTGAGCAATCTGATATTGATTATATCTCTCATTATATCAAATGTTGGATACCATTTAATGCGTGGTATAATGCAAATTATTCGGCACTAAATACTGACAGAGAAAAAATAAACTCCATTAAAAATAACGGAAATACCATTAGAAATAAAATTAATACTCTAATGGAAAATAATGGACAAGAAAGTTTAGAGTTCAGGAGCTTTTTGGCTTCTCTCCACCAAGAACTTTTAGATACAGATGTCCAAGGAAGTAATGGACGGATTTGGTTTCAAGATATTATTAAAGAAACAAATCCAATAAATCAAATTTCGGAAAACTATAATCGGATTAGTTACTTTGTACGGGTTACTCACGTAAGAGGAGATGTTAGTAACGTTCGGATAAATTTAAACAGAATGACAAATAATTCTTCGGTTTTTAATTATACGCATACTGACTATGATTTAACACATTTAACAAACAATAACGGTTTTGGTAATTTATCTGCTACACAACAAGCTCAAATAAGACATTATTATGGTCAATTGAAACCAATCATTATAAAAAATATGATTGAATTTCATCCTTCACAAGTAGGAGAACCTCAGAATCACTATCCTTGTGACGCTCATAATTTTAAAAGAGACTTATCAAATCCAAACTGCTATTCAATTTATGTCTGCAAATCCTTAATTGAAATTTTGTATCAATTACGGAATGTACTATTTCATGGAGAATTAATACCAAACGAACAAAATCAAAGAATATATAAGAACGCTTACTTCTGTTTAAAATATCTATTGAATAGTTTGAGGTGATATGTTAAAAGTATTTGAATAAGCTAAAATAGAAATATAAGACAATCAATATGTTAAATAACCAAACAAAACAAAAAATAAAGGAGCTTTGGTCGACCTATGAAAGCTATAATGAGTATGAAAATATAGATAAAAAACGCATAGATGCTATAGAAGACATTAAAAAAATAATAAACTCATTTATTATTGGTAAAAGCAATGTTTATGATTTTAAAACTTCTTTAGATGGTTATAATAAGCGTAATAACCTTTGGGGTTTTACAGCTGTTAAAGGGCAAATGTTTTTTAATCAAATTGTTAATTCCTATAACGATAATATAGATGAGTTAACAGAACTTTTGAAAACAATAATTACTGAGCCAAAAGATTTAAATGATGCTTTACAACGAATTACTAAGTTAGAAAATGAATTACAAGATGGTTATAATGATGCGCCTGATAAACGTAAAGTGCCTAAACCATCTTCAATAGGATACTTTTTGTCTTATTTTTGGCAAATACACAATCCAGAAAAGTGGGCAATATTATTTACTTCAATGATAACTGCTTTTAAGGAAATAGGCATATGGAATGAAAAGGAAACTCAAAAAGAAATTTATAATCAATTTTATTTATTGAATGAAGAGATAAAAGCATATTTAATAAAACAAACAAGTGCTCCAATCAATAATTGGGATATTGAACATTGTTTTTGGGATTTGTATTTAAAAAAAAATAACATTTCTCAAAATACTACTATCCATACTAATAAAGAAAGTCAAAGTTCCGCTAAAGCTATTGAAAAGGTAGATGTTGATTTGATAAAAGCAAGCTTTAATATTGAAGACTATTTAATACCTAAGATTTCTAATTTAATTCAGTTAGGAGAGGATGATACTAAAAGTTCAGCGGAGAGAGGTAGTTTGTTTGAAAAGAATGTTGCAGAAGTTTTTAAATTATTGGATTTTGAAGTTAAGGAATATGGGCAAGGTACTGGACGTAATGCAGATGCTATTCTAAGGTTTAGAGAAGAGAATATAGCATTTATCGTTGATGCTAAGGCTTATGTAAATGGGTATGATTTAGGAATTGATGATAGAGCTATTAGGGAATATATAAATAATTATTCACCAATTTTGGCTAAGGATGGTTACAAAAGAATAGGGTTTATTATCGTAAGTAATAGTTTTAAATCTGATTTGGATACTTTCATAAATGATATTACTTGGAGTACAGATGTAAAAAGATTTATGTTGTTGACCTCAAATGCATTACTTCATTTGTTGGCTTATAAAACAAGATATAATATTCCTCTAAGTCAAATTATTGAAAATATTATAAAATTAGGTTCAGTTATTAGTGAAAAGGAAATAATTGGAATATTTGAAGATATTTAATTAAATAACTGAATAAAATTAGAGTTTCTGTCAACTAAAAAAAAGCTTTGTTAATCAAATGATTACAAGTGTTTTTGCGGAGAAAGAGGGATTTACATCTTTATTGTCACATGGTTAAAAAAATAAAATTGTCGACCAAATTGTCGACTAAAAATTAAAACTCCCGTAATCATTAGTGATTCGGGAGTTTTTTGTGGAGTCGGAGGGATTCGAACCCTCGTCCAAACAAGTAATACAATAGCTTTCTACACGCTTAGTTTTTGTTTAGATTTTCGTGGGATTGCCGGCCAAAAACCGCCAACGCACCCCTTATTCTCAATTGATTTCGAAACTATATCAAGATCCTATAGTTTCTAGGTTTATTTTTACGATACTCAAAACCAAACGCCATAAACCAAGGCTTCTGAAGAGTATCCTGCTTGTCTACCTAGTAGACCGAGGCACTATCCTACTATAATTCGGATTATGCAGCTAGGGCGTAGTTATTCTCGCCGTTTAAAAAAGGTGAAATATGATATTTACGAGCTGTATCTCAGCGCTCGACGTGCTTACCACTCTATTAATCTCGCTGTCAAAACCAGTCGACCCCGATATTTATGTAATTGGTATTCATTTAAAGTTAATTTGACATAAATTACCCTAGTTAGAATACCAAAATGGTTGGCAAAGATAATCATATTTGTCATATCTTAGCCGCGCTTTTAAATAAACAAAATACATACCAAACCTATATGACTACATTCGGAATAATTAAAGAGCGTAAAAACCCGCCAGATCGTCGGGTAGTCTTTTCTCCCAAAGGGATTAGTGACACGATGTCTAAGTTTCCTGAAGCATCTTTTAAGGTAGAAAGCTCTGATATTAGAATTTTTGATGATGCTTCATATAAAAATGTAGGCGTAGCAGTTACTGATGATATTAATGACTGTGATGTATTATTAGGTGTAAAAGAAGTTCCTATTGATGCCTTGATTCCGAATAAAAAATACTTTTTCTTTTCGCATACGATAAAAAAACAACCTTATAATAGAAAATTGCTAAAAGCGATTTTAGATAAGAACATAGAATTATATGATCACGAGGTTATCGTAAATCAAAAAGGGTGGAGACTGATAGGTTTTGGAAAATATGCCGGTATTGTCGGCGCGTATAATGGTTTTAGAGCATTTGGATTGAAAAACGAAAGTTTTATACTTCCTAAAGCAGAAACTCTACCAGATCAAAAAGCGTTGGAAACTGAGTTGTCCAAAATTAATCTACCAAGTATTAAAATTGTTCTAACAGGAAATGGTAAAGTAGGAAGTGGAGCTAAAGAAATTTTAGATGCAATGCGAATTAAAGAAGTTTCTGTTGATGAATATCTGAATACTGTATTTGATGAAGCTGTATATACCCAGATTGATGTATTAGATTATAACAAACGAAAAGACGGTCAGCTATTAGATAAAAGTGATTTTTATAATAATCCAGAGGAGTATGATAGTGATTTCATGAAATTTGCTAAAGTAAGTGATCTGTATATGGCAGGACATTTTTTTGGTGATGGTGCGCCTTATATTTATACTAGAGAGGATGCAAAATCAACAGATTTTAACATCAGTGTAGTTGCTGATATTTCTTGTGATATTGATGGCCCTGTCGCTACTACCATAAGATCATCTACCATAGCAGATCCAATTTATGGATATCATCCTCATAAGGAAGAAGAAGTAGATTTTAAAGATCCAGAAGCTATTGTAGTAATGGCAGTGGATAATTTACCTTGCGAGTTGCCAAAAGATGCGAGTGAAGGTTTTGGAACTATGTTTATGGAACACGTAATACCAGCTTTTTTTAATAATGATATTGATGGAGTATTAGAAAGAGCGAGAATGACTCAATCTGGTAAGCTTACGGATCGATATAATTACTTACAGGATTATGTTGATGGAAAAGAATAGTTTATATAACGCAAATTATACGAAGAATGACGACTAAGCAACTTGTTGATCAAATTTGGAAAAAGAAATCCTTTCTATGTGTAGGTCTAGATGTGGATCTTAACAAAGTACCAAAACATATATTAGAGACAGAAGATCCTATTTTCGAATTCAATAAAAAAATCATTGATGCTACGCATCATCTAGCAGTTGCGTATAAACCGAACATAGCTTTTTATGAAGCTTATGGTCTAAAAGGTTGGAAGTCTTTAGAAAAAACTATCCAATATTTAAATACGAATCATCCTGAGGTGTTTACAATAGCGGATGCTAAAAGAGGTGATATTGGTAATACAAGTTCTATGTATGCCAAAGCATTTTTTGAAGATTTAGAGTTTGATTCTATAACCGTAGCTCCTTATATGGGTAAGGATTCTATAGAGCCCTTTTTGGCTTTTGAAGACAAACATACGATTATGCTTGCGCTGACTTCTAACCAAGGAGCTTTTGATTTTCAGACTAAAATGGTTGATGGGACAGAATTGTATAAGCAAGTATTAGAGACTTCTAAAGGCTGGAAAAACGCAGATAACTTGATGTATGTGGTAGGAGCTACAAAAGCAGAATACCTGGCGGATATAAGAAAGATTATTCCTGATAGTTTTTTATTAGTTCCTGGAGTTGGAGCGCAAGGTGGAAATCTACAAGATGTATGTAAATATGGTATAAATGATCAGATTGGTCTATTAATTAATTCATCTAGAGGAATCATCTATGCTTCTGATGGATTGGATTTTGATACCGTTGCTGGCGAAAAAGCAAAAGAGCTTCAGTTACAAATGGAAGAAATATTAGATGCAAGAAAATAACAAAAGGAGATTACCTGTAATCTCCTTTTGCTGTAGTTTTTAAAATTAAAAACTAGCGTCTATTGGCTTTAAATACTTGTTTTGCATATCCTATAAGCCCATACGTGATGAAAATTACAAAAAACGCTAAACAAGCATAGATAATAATGTTAAGTAATATTGAATTCATAGCCCCAAAATTTTAAATTAATATTTCTTCTTATAAGATACGGTTTTTTTTAGAGAATATTAATTTTAAATAGTTAATTTTTAGGTGGTTGTGTTTTTTTTAGTATTGTAGCTAGTCTCAGTTAAAGTATGATTTATATAGATCAATTAGATAGAAAAATCACCTTAGTTTCTACTCCTGTAAGAATAATATCATTGGTGCCTTCTCAGACAGAGCTTTTGGTTGATTTAGGTTTGTCTGATTTTATTGTTGGGGTTACTAAGTTCTGTGTACATCCAGATACTATAAGAAAGGAAAAGGTTGTCGTCGGAGGAACAAAAAATATACACTTACAAAGAATCAAAGAATTGAATCCAGATATCATTTTATGTAATAAAGAAGAAAACACCAAAGAGATTGTCGAAACATTGGAACAAAATTATTCTGTACATGTTTCAGACATTGCTACCATAGCAGAGTCACTGGAGTTAATCAGTCAATATGGCGAAATTTTTGACAGAAGGGATAATGCAAAAAAACTTACGGATAAAATTAAACTAGAGGCAAAAGAGTTTTCTGAATTTATACAAAACAAACCAAAAAAGAAGGTTGCCTATTTTATTTGGAGAAAACCTTGGATGGTGGCCGGAAAAGGAACATTTATTCATCATTTATTGGAGATAAATGGTTTTATAAATGTATTCGGTAATCAAGAACGATATCCTAATATTCCAGAAGAAGATCTAGCCGCCTTATCTAATCTTGATTTTATCTTGTTGTCATCAGAGCCTTTTCCTTTTTCTGAAGAACACCAGGAAGAAATGACTAAGTTAGTGCATGAGGTTAAAACACTTTTGGTAGATGGGGAATATTTTTCTTGGCATGGGTCTCGATTGGCTAAAGCATTTACTTATTTTAGATCACTTCATGAAAACTAATACATTGAACAATACATTAAATACTGTTAATCCTTCTTATACTGTATAAGAAGTAGTTATCTTTACGTCATCAATCAGTCTATGCTTAATTATTCTATATATCGCCATCCAGATAATACCAAATGGGTGACCTTTGTTCACGGAGCAGGCGGAAGCTCTTCTATATGGTTCAAACAGGTTAGAGAGTTTAGAAAGCATTATAACGTGCTATTATTGGACTTAAGAGGTCATGGTAAATCTAAACCAGCAATTAAAGATGCTTTTAACTTTAAATACACTTTTGATTTTATAACAGATGATATTCTAGAAGTTATAGACCATGAACAGATAGGATCGTCTCATTTTATAGGAATCTCGCTAGGTACCATTTTAATCAGAAATCTTGCAGAGAAATATCCGGATCGAGTGGATAGTATGATTATGGGAGGTGCAATCATGAAATTAAACTTTAGATCTCAGGTTCTGATGAAATTGGGAGTTGTGTTTAAATCTGTGATTCCATATATGTTTTTGTATAAGTTTTTTGCATTTATTATAATGCCTAAAAAGAATCATAAGCAATCGAGATTATTATTTGCAAACGAAGCTAAAAAGTTGTATCAAAAAGAGTTTATTCGTTGGTTTCGGCTGACTTCTGAGATAAATCCTTTACTACGTTTTTTTAGAGATAAGGATATAAAAATACCTACACTTTATGTAATGGGAGAAGAAGATTACCTGTTTTTACCATCTATAGAAAAAATAGTTTCTTTACATGAATTTTCTAATCTCTTTGTGGTTAAGAACTCTGGACATGTTGTAAATGTAGAGCAACCAGAGATTTTTAATGAAGAATCTTTATCCTTTTTGAATCGGTTCTCTCTATAATATCAAATACATCCATCTTATGACTGATGCTGTAGTTTTTTAATTTCGATTAAAAGTTTGCTTGCTTCCTCGTGTAAAAGATCACTTTTTTCTTTATTCTTAATCGCTAGATTATACGCGTTTTTCATTAGCCTACAATATCGTTTTTGTAGTTTATCAAGATTAGATTTGTCTTTAGTCCAATAGAACATATACTCTCTCTTTTTCTTTTTTACAAAAGTATTAGCTAGGATTCTAAATGATTCTTAAGACTACGTTAAGTTTGTTTAATACAATATTAAAAAAGGATAGTGCAATTGCATGTACACTATCCTTTTTTATGGCTAATCAAATAATTTATTGTGTTTAGTATCCGTCGTTTTGTTCTAGATTAGGATTTACATTTCTTTCTCTTTGTGGTATTGGTAACACTAATCTATCATCATCAAATGGTAATGCTCCTATAGAAACTTCTAATCTTTTAAAATCATGTAATTTGTGTCCTTCAAAAGATAATTCACGTAGTCTCTCTAATATAATATCTACATAAGCTACATCTGTTAGCGCAAAAGCATTTGATCTAGTACGTACTAGATTTACATCACTTGTTGGATCCGCTCCAACTGCTGTACTAAGGACAAAATTAGATTCGGCACGTATTAAATGCATTTCTGGTAATCTGATAAATGGAATGTTAGAGTTTCCGAATATCCATTTATAAGATGCTATTCCGGATCCTGTTTCTGAATCTACATAAAAGTAACCAGCTCTTAGATCATTGAAGTCATCAAATATTCCAAAAAATGCATCTTCGATAGAGATATCTGGATTTCCAGGTCTTCCGCCGAATCTGTCCGTAGCCCAAAATGTATTCATGCTATTGGCACCATCAGAATCTGTTACTTGCCAAGCGAAGATGTCTTCAGTAGAGTTATCATCATTATTATAGGCATCATCAAGAGTTTCGGTTAGAACGAATCGCCCTGATTGTATTACTTCATTAGATAAATCTCTAGCTTGTTCATAATTACCAATCTGTAAATGGATTCTTGCTAATAAGGATTTAGCAGCATTTACAGATGCAAAAACACCATTGGTTTCAGGTAATAATACAATCGCATCTTCTAGATCATTGATGATGAAATCATATACTTCCCCAATTGTATTTCTAGATGGATAAGTAATATCCTCATATTGGATTACTGGCGTTCTTATAATAGGTACGCCCAGTTCGCCGTCATTTAGTCTGTTGTTATTATGTTTAGAGAAAAAACGTAATAAATCAAAATAGGTTACTGCTCTTAAAAACTTAGCTTGACCTTCTACTGAATTTTTACTATCCAGATTTTCAAAAACATCTAGGTTGTCTAAGACAATATTAGCTTGATTACTGATATCATATCCATTTAACCATAAGTTAGCGACAAACGTATTATTAGTGTTGATCACCTTGTTGTTAAACTCTCCAGGATCAGAAAATGTTCCGTTCCATTTTAATTCTTGATCATTTCCTAGCAATTCGGCGATTGTATATAGTTGACCGCCATAACTAGCCGCTTGTCCTGCTTGTGCATATGCTCCAATAAGAATGTTGCTTACTTTCTCGGGAGTATCGAACGCGTCATCTGTTGTTAATGATTGATCCGGGTCAGTGTCTAGTCTGTTCTCACAACCGATGTTTGCAATTGTAAGAGTAAAGATTAGTATAATTTTTATGTATGTTTTCATTTTTTTTGGCTTTTAGGTTAGTACTAAATTTTAAAAACCTGTTTTTTAAAACTCAATATTTATACCTAGTGAATATGTTTTTGCTGGTGGTGCGGAATAAAAAGAGGTACCTGTTCTTACTCCTGAGTTTCCATTAAAATCTGCTGTAGATTCAGGATCATATCCATCGTAATCAGTAATAGTAAGTAAGTTTACACCACTGAAATAGAACCTTACTTTTTCTAAGAAAAATCTTTTAGAGAAAATAGGATTAATTGTATATCCCAACGTAATGTTTCTAAGTCTTATAAAGTCGGCTTCGTCCAGGTAGCGAGTAGAATCCGCTTGTCCATTCTCTTGATTTAATCTGGCTTGTGGAACATTGGTAATATCACCAGGATTTTGCCATCTATCTAATTGATCAATGGTTTGGTTATCAAAGAATTTACCATTACCAGAAGAGAATTTACCGGCTTGATCAAAAATGGAAGCTCCGAATTCTCCTTGAAAAGTGAATTGAAAATCAAAATCGTTTACCTTTAAAGTATTTGTAAACCCGATCTGATACTCAGGAAACGGACTTCCTACTACGATTTTACTTGCTTTAGACACACTATCTGTAGTTGTTTTGTCTAAAGAGCCATCTGCATTTAATGTATTGGTATAAAATAAAGCATCTCCATTAGAAGGGTCAACACCCGCATACTCATATAGATAGAAAGAAGAAATAGTTTCACCTTTTCGTATAATATTTACTCCATCGATGATATCACCGCTTGGTAGATCTGTTACCTCATTCTTGTTTTGAGTAAATAGTGTACTTACGTTCCAAGTAAATGAAGGCTTAGAGATGATTCTTGCATTAAGACTTACTTCGAATCCTTTATTAACAATCTCTCCAATGTTTCTAACAATAGAGGTAAAACCAGAAGTACCTGGTAATGGTTGATTGAATAATAAATCATTGGTGGTTTTATTATAGTAATCAAATTCTCCAGAAATTGTACCATTAAACAAACCGAAATTTACTCCTAAGTCATACTGCGTTGTCTTTTCCCAACGTAATTCATTATCTCCTAATTGAATTGGTGAAACACCAAGTCTTTCATTATACGTAGTTACACCATAAAGATCTTTACTAGCAAAATCTCCAATTTCTGCATTTCCTGTAATACCCCAACTTCCTCTTAATTTTAAATTACTTAAAAAATAAGAATTACTTAAAAACCTCTCATTACTAACTATCCAAGCGGCAGAAGCAGCCGGAAACCATCCAAATTGTGAGTCCTGACCAAATCGAGAAGAACCATCTCTACGAATACTTAGATTGAATAGATATTTTTCGGCAATAGAAAAACGCGATCTGGCAAAATATGATAAGAAGTTGTATTTGGTTTTGTTAGAACCTCCGTTCGTTATTAATACTGCATTATCCAACGTTTGTAAATCATCCGAAGGAAATCCTTGTCCTATTGTAAATTGACTTTTACGATTGGTTTCTTCAAAACTTCCTCCTAACGTAGCAGAAAAATCTACTGCATCGCCAAACGTACGTTTATAAGTCAGGTAATTTGTTAAGATATACCTTTCTGTGATTGCATTGCTAACGGTACCAACTCCACCTGCCGAAGCAAATTCAGTTAAACTTCCAGAGAATCGTTCAGCATTCTGGTTATTAGCATCATAACCAACTTCGGATTTAAGTCTTAAATAATCATTAATATAAAAATCACCATACATATTAGCGGTGGTTCTCCAGATATCAGTAACAAATCTTCCTGTTTGTTCTTGTCCTAGAAAATTTTGAAACAGTGTAGAATTACCATCTACATTGGCAGTTCCATCTTCTAACAAAGCAGGTGTTAAAGGAGATTGACCTATAGATTGAAGTGGTGATATAAATGCATTGTCATTAGATAACCTGTCTATTGTAACTTTAGAGATATTGATGTTTACTCCTGCTTTTGATTTTTCAGTAATAGCTGCATCAACTTTACCTCTTAAGGTATATCTGTCTAACTCATTTCCTAATATAATACCTTCTGTCTTGTTATAGGATGTAGAAACGAAATAGGTGATTTTTTCGCTTCCACCAGAAGCTGATAGATCTATATCCTGAGTAATACCTTCTACCAAAGCAAGATCTTGCCAATCTGTATCCACTTCATTGTTTCTCCAATCGCTCCCTAAAGATAATTGATCAAATTTGGTTTCAATTTCATTTAAAGAAAGTCCTCCATTAAGAGCAGCTTCAGTATAAAATTCTACATATTGTTCAGCATCTAAATATTCTCTTTTGTTAGTAGCAAAATTCCATCCTGATGCTGTGTTTAAGGTGACTTTAGTTTTTTCTGCTTTACCTTTTTTAGTAGTAATGATAATAACTCCATTAGTTCCTCTGGCACCATATATTGCAGCTGCAGATGCATCTTTTAAGAAATCAATAGAATCTATATCGTTAGGATTCAGTCCAATTAAAGGATTTATTGGAGAATTGTTTATAGACTCGTCATCATTAATCAATGGTACTCCATCTAAAACATATAACGGTTCTTGAGAAGCACCAACTGTAGAGATACCCCTAATTCTAACTTTAATTCCGGATTCTACCCTTCCAGAAAGCTGAGTTATCTGCACACCAGTAACTTTACTAGTCATTAACGATTGAACACTTGGAGTGTTTATATCTGCAATTTCACCGGCTCTTATGCTTGAGACACTGGTTGTAATCTCTTTTTTAGAAGAACTACCATATCCTATTAGAACAACCTGATCTAATCCTTCTACATTATCTTTTAGCGTAACGTTTATCACGGTAGATCCTGTGATAGTTACTTCCTGAGTTTCGAAACCTACATAAGAAAATATAAGGATATCACCAGTAGTAGCTTCAATAGAATAATTTCCATCAAAGTCGGTTTGAACTCCATTGTTCGTCTTTTTTACTAAAATGTTTGTTCCGGGAAGTGGAATTCCGGATGGGTCGATAACCGTTCCAGTAATTGTTTTCTCTTGGGCTTGGGCAAGTCCAGAGCATACTAACATAGCCATAGCTATGCTAAGTTTGATTAAGTTTTTCATTGAGGGCGTTTTAAAATCGGGCCCAAAACTACGCTAATCCCGTAATAAAAACACCCCTACAATGATATGTGCTACTGAAAATAGCTGTTTTTTTTTAAGAATATTTTATCTGCAACAAGAAGTAAATTTTATTATTCTTAATTAAAACAAATATTATGTATTGTTATGGTAAAAAAAAGTACAAAAAAATGAGTTTTTGTGAAAAAATAAAAAATCGTTAAAACCAACACTAGGTTAGATAAAGTGTATGGATTGTAAGTCTATTCTTTCTTACTTTTATTATTTTCCGTCTTGTAGGGCAAATACCTTACGTAATAAATCTGTTGTCCTAGAACTAAGTTTATTTCTAATTTCTCCTTCTTCTACAGCAATCATAGTATATACACCTTCTAAAGCTTCGCTAGTAACATAGTCTGTAAGATCCGGGTTTACGTTACTAGTAAAAGGAATCGTATTGTATTTATTAATAATGTTTGACCAAACTTGATCAGCTCCTACCTTAGACAAAGAGTTCTTAATAACAGGATTAAATTTAGAATACAATGCAGATTTAGTAGTACCTTTTAGGTATTGCGTGGCAGCATCTTGGTTACCTAGTAATATCTGTTTGGCATCATTAAATGTAATTTGTTTTACTGCATTTACAAAAATTGGAGTTGCTTCTTGTACAGCATCTTCGGCAGCTCGGTTAAGAACTTTTAAACCTTCATCTGCTAGATTATCAAGACCAATATCTCTTAATGTCTTATCTACCTTTTTTAATTCTTCTGGTAATACAATTTTAACTAACTCATTTCTGAAAAAACCATCTTTTTGGGTAAGTTTAGTTACTTGTTTATCGATTCCTTTGTCTAAAGCTTCTCTTAAACCATTCCCTATGTCAATATTGCTAAGACCAATTGCTCCTGTAGTTTCTTGAGGAAGGCTCTCTATTACTTGTTGTAGTTCTGCACAACTTGAAAGTTGAAATATAACTAACAGTAAAAAAATTCTTTTCATAATTTCTTATTAGATTTGAGATTGTAATGATTTTATATGAATTCAAAGTTAATTTTTTTCATACTATCTATTTCAATTCTTTCTTGCAAAAATAGTGAAGATTCGATGAAAGGGAGATCTTTTGGGCCTAATGATCCAAAACAATACATAACTATTTTGGGAATTGCCCAAGATGGAGGGTATCCGCATATTAATAATACAGACGAATTCGTAGGTGTTGCCCAAGGTGATATTAGCAAAGAACTTGTTGTTTGTTTAGGAATTGTAGATCAAAAAGAGAGAAAAAAGTTTTTGATAGAAGCTACACCAGATTTACCTAAACAACTGGCTATGTTAGACGCAATACATCTAAATAAAGCTCCCATTATTGATGGTGTATTTCTAACCCACGCTCACATTGGTCATTATACTGGGCTTATGTATTTTGGTAGAGAGGCAATGGGATCAAAAGACATTCAGGTTTTTACAATGCCTAAAATGAAATTATTTTTGGAAAACAATGGTCCTTGGTCGCAATTAGTGGATTTACAAAACATTGTACTACGTCCATTAGAACATGAAGTATCGGTAGACTTGACAGAAAATATTAAAATAACACCATTCCTTGTGCCGCACCGAGATGAATTTTCTGAAACAGTTGGGTATAGAATTGATGGAAAATCTAAGTCTGGATTATTTATTCCTGATATTAATAAATGGACTTTATGGGAAAAGAAAATTGTAGATGAAGTGAAAAAAGTGGATTATGCTTTCATAGATGCTACTTTTTTTAAAGAAGGAGAAATACCTAGACCTATGGCAGAGGTTCCGCATCCTTTTATTCAAGAGAGTATCGAATTATTTAAAAATGAATCTAAAGAAGTTAAATCAAAGATTATTTTTATTCACTTTAATCATTCTAATCCTTTAATGGATCCTAGTAACAAAGAAAGAATTCAGTTAGAAAAAGAAGGGTACAGGTTTGCAAACACTAATGACATGTTTGAGTTATGAAAAAATAACAGTTTTGTTATTGTATACCAATACTTTTCTTTCTATATGATGTTTTATAGCTCTGGATAAAACTATTTTTTCAAGATCTCGTCCTTTTAAAATAAAGTCTTGTACATTATGGATATGTGATACCCTAACCACTTCTTGCTCAATTATAGGTCCTTCATCGAGATCAGAAGTTACATAATGACTTGTAGCTCCGATTATTTTTACACCGCGTTCATAAGCAGAATGGTAAGGTTTGGCACCAGGAAAAGCAGGTAAAAAAGAATGATGAATATTGATTATTTTATTGGGAAATTGATCCACAAAATTTTCAGATAAGATCTGCATATATCTGGCTAAAACAATGAAATCAACTTTAAGTTCTTTTAGTAATGCTATTTGTTCTGCTTCGGCTTGTTGTTTGTTAGATTTGTTAACAGGAATATGCTTAAAAGGGATTTTAAAATTATCTGCTATTGGTTTTAGATCTAAATGATTACTTATGATGATTGGAATTTTTACCAGAAGCTCACCAGAAGCGTGTCTTCCTAGAATATCGTATAAACAATGGTCATACTTAGAAACAAAAAGTGCCATTTTAGGTTTTTTCTCAGCATTATACATTTCCCAGTGCATATTGTAATTATAGGCTACTTCTTTATTAAAAGACTCTTTAAATAAAGCTAGTTTCTCTTCATCTTGATCAAATTCACATTCTAATCTCATAAAGAATTCTCCTAATTCTCTATCAACATGTTGTTCGATATAGACTGTGTTTCCTTTTTTTGATAAGATAAAATTAGTTACCGTAGCTATGATCCCTTTTTTATCCGGACAGTTAATGAGTAAGGTTGTTTTTTTCATGTAGTGATTAGATTGAAAATTCTAATTTTTGGAATATAAACTTACTATTTAAGTTGTAATAATTGCTTACGAACGTGACCTATTCGAATCGTTTTTGATGAATTAAAAAAATATGCCTGTTTTTTCTAAATTATCTATAATAAAAAAAGGTTGATTTTTATAAAAATCAACCTTCTCTTAATACAATGATATGTAATGTCTGTTATTTAATATCCTCTACTACATTATTAATTAAAGTTCTTATATGGTCTTTATGTGCTTTAGATAGTTTGTCTCCAGTACCGTTAGAAACCATTGATCTAATTCGTTTTAGATTATATAATGCCATTGATTTCGATGCATAAGTGTATTTAGGGCCTCTAGCATTATTCATCGAAATAACTTGGATGAGCCTTTTGGTATATTCTAATTGTAAATTCTGTCTAAAAGTATTTACAGAACTTGCAGCATCTGCTTGAAAAATAGCATTATTTAGATCTGTCATAAACTCTGATAATTTATATTCATTACCATATAATTCAGAATCGGTAATTCTTTGTAAAGTATTAGGGTGTAAAATATGATCTAGTACTCTTTTTTGAAACCCAAGTGTAAGATCATGAATTTTAGGGTCTTCTGGACCTCCGAAGAAGTTGTACCCTCTTCGTTGCATAGCAATATAATTATAAAGATCATTTGGAGTCTTATATGCATCTGGTGCAAACACATACTTTTTTAAAGCATTCATTGCTCTTTTTTGATCTTCATAACTAACGGGTGTAAAAGGTTTGGCATTTGTGTCTTGTCCTACCATACTTCTATCTACATATACACCACCAATGAATCTTGAAATAACATTTCCTGCTTGAGCATACTGACCACTTAGGATATAATAAGCTTGTCTCAGCTCTTGATAAGACTCGCCTTTTTTACTAAACTTCAGTTTGATTTCGCCCATCATATTATTCACTAATTCCATTCTGTTGATAGAATATTTTATTTGATCATTAGACATATCACCAATCATTACTCTTGGATCTATTGCCTTTCCTGGAGAGCGCATATCATCTGCATCATTCCCGAAAATCAGTTCAGGTTTTGTAGATTGACTAGCGATTTTTTCCAGCTCTTTATCAGAGCTTACTGGAGTGTATCCATATTGTATAGCCCATTTATCATAGGGTCCAACTGTCGTAGAAAAATATTGTCCTTGATTTGATTTGTCATTTGTAACATTAATTGCAGTATAATCCATAACTGATCCTGTAAGACATTTGTCTTTAATAAACTCTGGATTATTTAATTCTTCTGGAGAGAACAACTGACTTGCTTTCATGTTATGATTTAATCCTAAAGTATGACCAACTTCGTGCATTACTAATTCCTTCATAGCTTCCATTTTCATACCTTCCATTTCATTGTCATTTGCTCCATAGGCAATAAGAGCAGCTTGACCAAATAAAGAGTTTTCCTGCATGATATGACCATATGAGCAATATGTATGTTTATCCTTGATCATAGTTGGATAATTATTATCCTCATCTTGATCGCTTACAGCTAGGTTAAACAATCGATCATATTTTACACGATTTGTATGATATACATACTCTAACATAATATCTGCACCTAAAATTTCACCTGTTCTTGGGTTTACAAAACTTGGTCCATATCCACCAAAAGGCGGTATTGGAGAAGATGTCCATCTCAGTACATTATATCTAATATCTCCAGCATCCCATGTTGCATCATCAGGTTGTAATTTTACAACCATTGCATTTTTAAAACCTGCTTTTTCAAAAGCTTTGTTCCATTCTAAAACAGCTTCTTTAATGGTTTCTCTAAATTCTACTGGTGTAGAGTTTTCCATCCACCAAACAATTGGCTGTACTGGTTCGGAAATTGCTAAACTTGGATCTTTTTTTACTAAGTTCCAACGATGTACCAAATCCCTATAAGGTGTTGAACTTGCAGAAGTCATATCAGTCACCTGTGTAAAGAAATAACCAATTCTTGGATCATCAAATCTTGGTTTATAATCATTTTCTGGCATTGCAATAAGACTGTGCTCTACTTTAATCGTTACATTTCTACCGTCTGTTACTGCATTAGAACCTCCATTTAGTATATTAGATTTAGAATACACGTAATGACTATTTATATTTAAATTTTTCGGATAATTTTTGATTGATTTAATCTTAGTTTTTTCCTTGCTAAGTGAACCTAACTTAAAAGCAAAAGGTGATTGTCCTGGAAAGTTTGGCATTTTTATTTGCTCAAAAGTCTCTTTAAGAAATAGATCGTCTGATTTTATTAGATATAATCCTTTTTCTTCGTCCAAAGCTTCAATTTTTAAACTTGCCATAATTCCTTCGCTAATATTTGCATTAGCTGATTTTGATAAAGCACTGTTTTCGTCAAAATAATAAGAAGCATTTTGAGTGATAAACTCAATTTTATTATAATGTTTTTCGATTTTAAAAACTTTATTATCCCTGTATGAACCTCTAAAAGCACCAGCTTCTAGTACTCCATCAGAAATTTGACTGAAATAAATAAACTCTTTTCCAATTTGGTCTTTTTTAATCACCATTTTGGTAGTTCCATCAATAGTATCTCTATAGATGGTAAACAATCCTTCTATTTTTTCACTTTTCTTAGTAAGTTCTTCAATCGATTTTTCTTTGGAATCTTTCTTAGCTGTATCTACTTGCTCCGTTTTCCCTTTTTTGGATTTTTTCTTTTTCTTACGTTGCGCTTCCATGTTTTGGATCCCTAATCCCAAAACAAATGCAAATGATAAGAGTAATAATTTGTTTTTTGATGATGTAATTTTCATTTTAAAATGTATTTGTTTTCAATAATTTTGGAAGATATAATTTTCCATATATAGTTAGAAAATCTTTAACAATAGTGTTAACACTTTCTTAAGTACTATTTGACTTATGGAATGTCACTTTGTTACAGGAATTGAAAAATAATAAACGTAAATTTGAACTATAAATAATAAAACGATAATTAGAGTTATTGAAATTATATAATTCTAAAAAAATATCGGTTTTTGATGCGTATTTCGTAAATTAGCACCTATTAAAATACTTTTTATTGTCAATGGAACAAATTGCACCCTATAAGCCCAAGAATAAAGTTAGAATTGTAACTGCAGCATCATTATTTGATGGTCATGACGCGGCGATAAATATTATGCGTCGTATTATTCAGTCAACCGGAGTCGAAGTCATACATTTAGGACATGATAGAAGTGTTGAGGAAGTAGTAAATTGTGCAATTCAAGAAGATGCCAATGCTATTGCAATGACCTCTTATCAAGGTGGGCATAATGAATACTTTAAGTATATGTATGATTTACTTAAAGAAAAAGGAGCTTCGCACATTAAAATATTTGGAGGCGGAGGTGGAGTAATCTTACCAGAGGAGATTAGTGAGTTAATGGATTACGGAATTACAAGGATTTATTCTCCTGATGATGGAAGAGAATTGGGGTTGCAGGGTATGATTAATGATCTAGTGCAACAATCTGATTATCCTATTGGAGATAATTTAAATGGAGAAGGAGCGCATTTAGCAGATAAAGAAATTGGTGCGATTGCTCGTGTGATTTCTTCGGTAGAAAATTTTCCTGAAGTTGCAAAAGACACCTTAGATCAAATACACGAAAAAAATAAAACATCAAAAACACCTGTTCTGGGTATTACTGGAACTGGAGGAGCCGGAAAATCCTCTCTTGTAGATGAATTAGTTCGACGTTTCTTAATTGATTTTCCTAATAAAACAATTGGATTGATTTCTGTGGATCCATCTAAACGTAAAACCGGAGGAGCTTTATTAGGAGATCGTATTCGGATGAATGCAATAAATTCGCCTAGAGTATATATGCGTTCATTAGCAACAAGACAATCTAATTTAGCATTATCCAAATATGTGGCAGAAGCTATCGAAGTTTTAAAAGCAGCAGAATTTGATCTTATCATCTTAGAGACTTCAGGTATTGGACAATCAGATACAGAAATTCTAGAGCATAGTGATACTTCATTATACGTTATGACTCCAGAGTTTGGAGCCGCTACTCAGTTGGAAAAAATAGATATGCTGGATTTTGCGGATTTAGTTGCTATTAATAAATTTGATAAAAGAGGTTCGCTTGATGCTTTAAGAGATGTTAAAAAACAGTATATGCGTAATCATCAGCTATGGGATACTCCACAAGATGATTTACCAGTATACGGAACTATAGCTTCGCAGTTTAATGATCCAGGAATGAATACGCTTTATAAAGCGATTATGGATAAGGTGGTGGAGAAAACAGGTGCAGATTTAAAATCAGATTTTCATATTTCTAAGGAAATGTCTGAAAAAATATTTGTAATTCCTCCAAGTAGAACCAGATATTTATCAGAGATCTCTGAAAATAATAGGGCATATGATAAAACGGCTAGTACTCAGGTAGAAGTAGCTCAGAAATTATATGGAATTTATAAAACGATATGCAGTGTAGCTAACCTAAATTTCGTAGATCTATCTAAAAATGGTATTGAGGAAGAACAGCTTAGAAAAGTAAAGAATGATGAAAATGAAGACTTTTTAAGACTTTTATTAGCAGAATTTGATCGAGTTAAATTAAATCTCGACCCTCATAATTGGGAGACGATAACAGGTTGGGCTGCAAAGGTTCAGAAGTATAAAGATCCAATTTATTCTTTTAAGGTTAGGGATAAAGAGATCAAAATAGAAACACATACCGAGTCTTTATCACATAGTCAAATTCCTAAAGTAGCTTTGCCTAAGTATGAAGCTTGGGGTGATATTCTAAAATGGTGTCTACAAGAGAATGTTCCTGGAGAGTTTCCTTTTGCGTCCGGGTTGTATCCTTTTAAACGTACAGGAGAAGATCCTACCCGTATGTTTGCAGGAGAAGGTGGTCCAGAAAGAACGAATAGACGTTTTCATTATGTTAGTTTAGGGATGCCGGCAAAACGGTTATCTACTGCTTTTGATTCTGTAACACTATACGGAAATGATCCAGATCATAGACCTGATATTTATGGTAAAATTGGGAATGCTGGAGTTTCTATTTGTTGTCTTGATGATGCTAAAAAACTATATTCTGGTTTTGATCTTACTCATGCTATGACATCTGTAAGTATGACCATTAATGGACCAGCTCCAATGTTATTAGGATTTTTTATGAACGCAGCAATTGATCAAAACTGCGAGAAGTATATCAAAGAAAATAATCTTGAAGCTGAGGTTGAGGCTAAAATAAAGAAGATTTATAAAGAAAAAGGAGTTGAGCGCCCTGCGTATCAAGGAGATCTTCCAGAAGGAAATGATGGATTAGGTCTTATGCTACTTGGTGTAACCGGAGATCAAGTACTACCGGCAGATATATATGCAGAGATCAAGGCTACCACACTTAATACAGTGCGTGGTACTGTGCAAGCAGATATTCTTAAAGAAGATCAGGCTCAGAATACTTGTATATTCTCAACAGAATTCGCTCTACGATTAATGGGAGATGTGCAAGAATATTTTATAGAAAAACAAGTACGTAATTTTTATTCAGTTTCGATTTCTGGATATCATATCGCAGAGGCAGGAGCCAATCCAATTACACAATTGGCATTGACACTGGCTAACGGATTTACGTATGTAGAATATTATCTAAGTAGAGGAATGGATATTAATAAGTTTGGACCAAACTTATCTTTTTTCTTCTCTAATGGTATCGATCCCGAATATGCTGTAATTGGTAGAGTAGCCCGTAAAATTTGGGCGAAAGCCTTAAAAAACAAGTATGGTGCTAATGCTAGAGCACAGATGCTTAAGTATCATATTCAAACATCTGGTCGTTCACTACATGCTCAGGAAATAGACTTTAATGATATTCGTACCACGTTGCAAGCATTGTATGCAATCTATGACAATTGTAATTCATTACATACTAATGCTTATGATGAAGCTATTACTACACCAACAGAAGAGTCTGTAAGACGTGCTATGGCAATACAGTTGATTATTAATAAAGAACTAGGACTTGCTAAAAATGAAAACCCAATTCAAGGATCTTTTATTATCGAAGAATTAACTGATTTGGTAGAAGAGGCTGTACTTACAGAGTTTGATAGAATTACAGAACGAGGCGGTGTATTAGGAGCTATGGAGACCATGTATCAACGCAGTAAAATACAAGAAGAAAGTTTGTATTACGAAACCTTAAAACATAACGGAGAGTTTCCAATCATCGGCGTTAATACATTCTTAAGTTCTAAAGGATCTCCAACGGTAACTCCAGGAGAAGTAATTCGAGCTACTGAAGAAGAAAAGCAGTATCAAATTACGATGTTAAATGAATTACAGAAAGGAAATATAAACGAAACTTCTGAATTGTTAAAAGATTTGCAAGAAAGAGCTGTTAGTAATCAGAACATTTTTGAAGCATTAATGGAAGTATGTAAGAAATGTTCTTTAGGCCAAATTACTTCTTCATTATTTGAAGTGGGTGGGCAATATCGTAGAAATATGTAATTGAAGTATTTTTTTTCAATTTTAATAATATCAAAAACTTATAGAATCCCGCTTTGACGCGGGATTTTTCTTTTCTGTTAGTTTTTCTATCTTTAGAGAAACACAACTCATCATGAAAAGAATACTCATAATATTATTCCTTGTTTGCTGTAGCGCTTTTGGACAGCAAAAATCATTAAAAGCTTTAGTCGGTGGAACACTAATAGATGGATTTGGAGCTACACCTATAAAAAATAGTGTGATAATCATTGAGAATGATAAAATCAAAGCTATTGGTACAATAGAAACCTTAAAAGTGCCTGCAAATGCAGAAGTAATTTCTACAGAAGGGATGTCAGTATTGCCTGGACTTTGGGATATGCATGTGCATACAATGATTAATGGTCATGCCGATTATACGTATTGGGATAAAACGTATCCACCATTATTAGAAGATGTAATCATGCCTTCATCAGCAGAGCAATTATTAATGGCAGGAGTAACTAGTGCTAGAGATCTTGGAGGTCCGCTTAAAGAAAGTATTTCTGTTAGAGATCGTATTAATAAAGGAGAAATTCCAGGAGCTACCCTATATGTTTCAGGACCTTTTATCCAAAAAAAACCGTATCCGGGAACTGAAGCATTTCGTTGGGGAATTAATGGGGAAGAGGATGCCAAAAAGAAAATCAAAAAATTAGCAGATGCAGGCGTAGATTGTGTAAAACTGATCGATCAAGATCAAATGACTACTACAGAATTAAAAGCAGTAGTCGATACGGCTCATAAGTACAATTTAAAAGTAGTTGCTCACGGACATCGACCACAAGAAATAAGAGCAGGACTTACCGCTAATGTGGATTGTTTTGAACATACTGGATTGTCATCAGCTCCAAGATATCCAGATGATGTGATGGAAGCAATAAAAGAGCGAACTGCGCAAATGAATCTTGGACCACTATTTTGGTGTCCTACGGTAGAAGGATTATATAACTATGAATATGTAAGAGATAACGGAGAGCATCTAGATAATGATTCTTGGCATAGAGGGCTTCATGATACTATAATCACAGATATAAAAAATAGTTTTGCGCATAAAGATCGTTTACCATATTTTCAATTAACACCTCTACGAAAACCAACATTAGAAACTAAAATTAAGCAGTTAATGGAGGCAGGAGTAGTGTTAATGATTGGTACTGATAGTGGTATCCCGATGAAATTTCATAGTCAATCCACTTGGAATGAATTAGATGTGTGGGTAAATGAGTTTGGGATAGATCCTATGTATGCAATAAAAGCAGCTACGTATTGGCCATCAGTTTGGATGGGAGTTTCGGATAAAGTTGGGACTATTACAGAAGGTAAGTTTGCTGATATTATAGCAGTAAAAGGAGATGTTTTAAGACATGTAAACTTATTGCAAGATGTTGATATGGTGATTAAACACGGTAAAAGATATAAATAAGGTTAATAATGAAAATAGTAAGCTACAGGTTGCGGCAAGATTTTTGATTATCGATGTAGCATCAAAAAACATCTTATGAATTTTTACAAATACCTTGTAATACTCTTATTTACTCTTCTTGTTCATTCTTTTGGGACATCTCAGACAAAACAAATTATTATTGTTGATGAGTTTACTAGTAAACCAATAGAAGGAGTTCATTTGTTATATGCTAATCTAGAAGAAGGAAGCTATACAAATGCTGATGGTGCTGCAAATATTATCATTAGAGAAGAGTTATTAACCATCTCTCATTTGAATTACCAAGATTTAACTATAACTCCAAAAGAAATAACACTGTTAAATACTATTTCTTTAAAACCCGATGATGTTCAGTTAGATGAGGTAATTGTTAACTCTTTTGATTTAAGAAAAGCGTTACAATATGTATTGGATAATTATTATAACCTATACGTGGATTATCCAACAGAAAAAGAATGTTCTTTTAAGGAAACCCTATTAGTGGATGATAAAATACATCGTCTAATTCTTTCAGATCTTAAAATTTGGACAAAAGACGCAGGTTTTAATAATAGAAAACTAGAAAAAAACATAAAACTTAAGTTAGGTGCTGTTAGTCAAAACAAGAATGTTCCTATGGATTTTGATATTAATGATAAGGGAGAGTCTAATCCAGAATCAAGCGGACACATTGTAACTAAAAGTCTATTGCTTAATACGTACTTGGATGCTGCTATAGCTGGTTTTTTGAAATATTCGGGTATGATAGAGGAAACAGTAGAAGTATCTTCATCAGATGTTATTATAGTTTCTTTTACTACAGATTGGAAGAACGTTAATGAAATAGCTAATCGAACAAAAGGTAGGTTTGTTTTTGATAAAAAAACAAAAGCAGTTATTGAGTTTGTAAAAGAGATTGAGTTGCGCAATGATATAAAGAAAAAGACTTCTACCTTTTCTAATAGAGAATATTCATATGAAAGTAAAAGCCAGGTTATCTCTTATAATTTTGCTAAGAAAGTTGATGAAAAGTATAGTCTAAGTAAATTTAGTATTGAAGGTAATGTGACTTTATCTTATGATAACAAAAACTATGATACTAAATTTAAAAACGATCTTTTCGTTCTTAAAGAATCCAAAAAAAGGAGGTTTGGAAATACTGGAGTAGTAGATTTAGAACAACCAATTTACAAAATGTTGCCGTCCAATGTGATTAATTCTAATGCTATTGTATTAACAACAAAAGAAAGAGAGTTTTTAGAATCTAAAGATTGATCTGATTGTTTTTTTAAACAATAGTTTTTCTATAAAACTGATTAGTAATAAAATATCAAACTTTTTTAGGGAATAAATTTTATTTTTCTATCTTGATCTGGCTATATAAATCAGTAAATTATTTGCTTTATTTTCGATCAATTGGGAGGAAATAATCTTCAAACGGTAAGTAATTGATTCAAAAGATATAAGTGATGTTAAGATATATCATACTGTTTAGTATTTGTGTAAATACTTTTGCTCAAACCTATGAAACAGGAAAACTCATAGATTCTATTCTTGTCTCTGATAAAAGTAAAGAGACATTTGCGATGTACCTTCCTAGTGCTTTTGATGCCAATGTAGCATCACCAATTGTTTTTATTTTTGATCCTGGAGCGGAAGGTAAAAGAGGAATACAACAGTTTATTAAAGCTTCTGAGATTTATGGATATATATTAGTATGCTCCAATCATACTAAAAATGGGCCGTACGATCGTAATTTTGATATTACCAATCGTTTGTTCGAATTTATGTTCGATAATTTTAAGATTAAGCAAGATCAAATATATTTATCGGGCTTCTCTGGTGGATCCCGATTAGCTTCGGCAATTGCAGTATTAACGAATCAAGTAGCTGGCGTTATTGGATGTGGTGCAGGCTTTTCTTTAGAATCTTCTCACGTTCCCAGTACGCAGAATTTTGCGTATGCAGGTGTTTGTGGTGACAGGGATATGAATTATCAAGAAATGATTCGTGCAAAAGGATATTTACAAAAACTAAATTTTACAAACACATTAATAACTTACGATGGTCATCATAGTTGGACGCCTCCTGATCAAATTTTAAGAGCATTCGATTGGCTCGAAATTCAGGCACATCTTCAAGGTATTCGTAAAAAAGATAATTCAGAAATTTACAAGAATTATCAAAAAGTTTACAACACTGCATTAGAGGCGCAGAAAGAAGGTGATCTACTAATAGCTGTAGAAAATTATGAACGTGCTTTAACTACTTATAATTCGTTTTATACGTTGGATAGTATTGTAGATAAATTAAAAGTAGTCCATAAGAGTAAAGAATATAAGAATTTATTAAAATCGGTATCTAAGGCATTTGATAAAGAAGTTACTTTGACCAAGAAGTTTACTACACGTCTGTTTGAAGATTATAAAAAACCAGATGAAATTGATCTTTCTTGGTGGGAAAAAGAGTTGGGGAAATTAGAAAAGCTAGACGAAAAAGAAGATCCACAAACAAAAAAAATGCTAGAAAGGCTGAGGTTCCAGATTTTTGCTGTTGCGCACTCTATGAATAATCCCAATTTATATCAATCTAATCAGAAACAGAAGGAACTTACAGAGAAAATTAGGAAGTTAATTTATCCATAATTAATTATAAAGACATCATCCAATTACGCTGAAGTTTTTTGAATTTTTTAACCTCTTTGCGAAGTAGTCTAACAAAATCTTTACCATTACTTTCAGAATGTTCTAATCGTTGACAATTTCGATAAAGTTTATTAGTTAAATTCTCTAATAAACAAGCATGTTTTAAACGATCATTTTGGAAAACCTGATTTTCTGCTTTAAGAATTTCAGGAACTAAGGAATCAGAATCTTTTATAATATCGCCTGTAAAATAAATAAAAGGATTTTCATTTCCGTTTTTTTCTAAAGCAGAAAAATCATGAACTAAATATTTAGAAACACTCTTTGATAGAATGAGTATTTCCAAGGCTTTTTTGTATAATATTTTATTTTTAGGGCTTGAATTCATGGTTAAGTCAAAATTAAGGGTATTTATAGGGATATTGCTTTTTACTTTAAGGTATAATGTTTAATTTGCTTTAGAAAATAATGTAAATTCTATTTTTTACTTAAAATTATAATGGATATCACAAATTGGAAAATTCTTCAATTATTACAGGAGAATGCGAGACTATCTAATGCAGAAATAGGAAGAAGCGTGGGGCTAAGTTCCCCAGCTGTTGCCGAACGAATTAAAAAAATGGAAGATTATGGTATTATTGAAGGATATACAACCAAAGTCTCTTATGCCAAAACGGGTTATCAACTAAAAGCTATTATAACTTTGAGAGCTTTTATGGGACGTTTAAAACCATTTTTATCAAAAATATCTGAATTTAAAGAAGTACTTAATTGTTATCGAATTACTGGTAATGAAAATATTATTATGGAAGTGGTTCTGGAGGATCAGGTTCATCTTCAGGGTTTTATAGATAGGTTGATAACGTATGGTGAGGCTAAAACTCATATTATTTTATCTAATGTGGTCGAAAACAACCCGATTTTGAATAGAAATAATAAATAAAATATATACTATCTTTAGAATATCATGTACGTTACTTTAGAATATTATGTTACGGCAATAGTTTGTTTAATTACTGCTTTCGTAATACATAGGATTTATTATAAAGAGAAGATAAAGAATCAGTCTTCTATAGCGATTAGTGGTATTAAATGGTTCGGTTTTGCAATTTTTTTATGGGGGTTGGGCGCTCTCATAAATGTTATATTGGTCCAATTAATAGATATTGAAACCACTAATAAGATTGTTATTTATCTGGGAGTATTTATTTCTTTGACCAATTCACTTAGTATTTTACTGTCATTACCATCTATAGAGCATCAGAAAGAACGTAATATCGTGGTTAGATTGGTACAACGTTTTTCGGAGAAAGAGTTTGTAACACTTTTTAGTGGTGTTCTGGCGATGATAGCTTTTGTATTTATCGTCACTTCTTATAGTAATACAGAGATTAGTAATAATTTTATTTGGCTTATAGATATTCCAATTTCTTTAATTGTAGCTTTTGCCTTATTAAATGAACTAAGCAAAGCTTTTGCAAACCGGGCTATGAAATTCATGGTAGTTCCCTGTTTTTTGTTATTTGTACTTATCGTAATTGCTGTAACACATAGAATTATACCACAAGATAAAGTACTGGGTTACATTGATCAGGAATTTTGGAGTTTACTTGGGGTAATTGCTGGAGTTTCATTCAAGTTTTTATTTATCTTATTATTTTCCATTTTATTATATAGCTGGAAATTTCTTTCAGAAAAAGAACTAAAACAAACAGAATTGGAGGTCCTTCTTGACGAAAAACAGGTACTACTAAAACAGCAAGAAAAATTAGTAGTAGCTAACGAAAGTCATCTAGATACAATTACTACATTACAAAAACGCTTAAAAGAAAGTGAAGTAAAAATTAATGTATTAGAAGAATCTACAAGAATAGCACTTTCTGATAGACAAAAAGAAGTGTTAGGAAATCTAGGAACGTGTGGAGCTAGTAAATCGTATACCGAGATTGCTGAAGCTATGAATATTAGTTTAGATGGTTTTCAAACCCATATTTACCAGATTAAGAAAGTACTTAAAATTAGTGGAGCTGATGGAAAAGAACAACTTATCGCATTTGCTAAAGCCAATGAATTACTAAAGTACGCTAGTATCCAAAATAAAAATACTGATTAAGTATATGCTTAAGCATACGTAATGTCGATTTTGATCAGTACGTAATCTTTTCTTAAAGCTAGTTTTATTCAATCTTCGTCCGAAATCATAATACTCAGAACAGATGAAGAAAATTACAGCAATGTGTATTTCTTTTTTTGCGTATGTATATACAAATGCGCAGGAAAAACTGGAAAGCACTATTGATCAAAACATTAATGAAGGTTTTAAGAACGCTACAGATTGGTTTGTAGATGGTATTTTTGCAGAAATACCAATTACTTCTCAAGTTGGAATTCCTTGGGTTTTGGTCGTTTTGTTAGTAGGAGCATCTTATTTTACAATCTATTTTAAAGGAATAAATTTTAAGAGTTTTTGGACTTCAATAAATATTGTTAGAGGTAAGTATGATGATCTAGAATCTTCTGCTCCATTAGAGGTGTCAGAATCAGTTCATACAAAAGAAAGTGATCAACCGGATACGATTAGGATAGAAGGTGAAATAGGCGAGGTTAGTCATTTTCAAGCTTTAACTGCAGCTTTATCAGCAACAGTTGGTTTAGGAAATGTGGCAGGTGTAGCGATTGCTTTATCTATTGGAGGAGCAGGAGCTACTTTTTGGATGATTTTAGTAGGTTTTTTAGGAATGGCATCCAAATTTGTTGAATGTACTTTGGGAGTTGCTTACAGAGAAATAGACGAGAATGGTACAGTGTATGGCGGACCAATGTATTATCTAAGTAAAGGTTTAAAAGAAAAAGGACTTACCAATTTAGGAAAAGCTTTAGCCATAATTTTCGCAATTATGTGTGTGGGAGGATCTTTTGGAGGAGGCAATATGTTTCAGGCTAATCAGGCTTTTAAATTATTCGAACATGTAACAGGCGCTGAAAATAGTTTTATCTATGGAAAAGGGTGGTTGTTTGGATTAGTAATGGCTATTCTGGTCGGTATTGTTATTATTGGTGGTATAAAGAAGATTGCTAAAGTAACTGATAAAATAGTGCCTTCTATGGTTGTTTTGTATGTAGTAGCTGTAATAACCGTTATAGCTATTAATTATAAAGTAATACCAGATGCTATTTATGCTATAATGAATGGAGCTTTTAGCCCAGAAGGGATAACAGGTGGAATGATAGGAGTGATGATCCAGGGATTTCGAAGAGCTGCTTTTTCTAATGAAGCTGGAATAGGTTCGGCTTCTATCGCGCATTCTGCGGTAAAAACAAAATATGCAGCAAGCGAAGGGTTAGTTGCATTATTAGAACCTTTTATAGATACAGTTGTAATTTGTACGATGACAGCTATTGTTCTCATAATTACAGGACAAATTGATGTAGGAACAGAAATCTCTGATGAGCAAGGAGTTTTACTTACCGCTAAAGCCTTAGAGAGTGGTATTTCATGGTTTCCATATGTATTAAGCTTTGCAGTTACTCTTTTTGCTTTTTCATCTATGATTTCTTGGTCTTATTATGGATATCAGGCCTGGTCTTATTTATTTGGTAGAGGAAAGTTTACTGGATATATATATAAAAGTATATTTTGTATCTGTGTAATCATTGGTTCCGCAGCTAGTCTCACTGCAGTTACTGATTTTTCTGATGCAATGATTTTTTCTATGCTTGTTCCTAATATGATCGGTTTATTTTTAATGGCGCCAAGAGTGGCAAAGGAACTAAAAAAATATAAAAGAGCTATTTCAGAAAAAAAATTGATATAGAACTTGTTATTTGTTTTCTTGGCATAAGATTTGATATTATATAAGTGTATAGAATTTATCAAAATCTTGTGTGAGGACATTGGTTCAAAAGAGCTAAAGATAGTACGGGAAAAGGATAAGAAAAACGCTCGAGCAAAACTCTGAGCGTTTTTTTATATTATTTTTCTATTTTAGATATTTTAAAAATCGCACCATGGAAAAATTATACGAATATTTTGAAATAGCCATTGATAAAGTTGTCTTTTTTGCTCCAAGAATTATTGGAGCTGCTTTGGTATTTTGGATAGGGTTCAAAATCATTAAAAAAGTACTTCAATTATTAGATAAGACCTTAGAAAAAACGGGTATTTCGGATACCATGCGCCCTTTTCTGCTTTCTATTATATCTGTAGTTCTAAAGATAGCTGTCATTTTTGCGATTGTTACAATTTTAGGAGTAGATTTATCAGGGTTATTAGCTATTCTCGCTGCAGTTGGATTTGCCATTGGGATGTCTTTACAGGGAAGTTTAGGTAATTTTGCATCAGGAATCTTAATTATGTTTTTAAAACCATACGAAGCCGGAGATTGGATTCAGGTAGGTGATTCTTTTGGTAAAGTTCAGGAAATAGGTATTTTTAGTACTGTCGTAATAACTCCTGGGGATAAAGTTTTAATTATTCCTAATGCTAAAATTACCGATGATGTTGTAGCTAACTACTCTAAGAGAGGTGTAGTACGTTTAGAGATAGGTGTTACAATGCCGTATAATGAAGATTTTTCTAAGGTTAAGCGAGTAATTGAGAATGCCATAGCTCCAATTGATAAAATTTTAGATTCACCAAAAACAGAAATTGGAATTGAAAATTTTGATTCTCATAATATTTTGATAGCTGTAAGACCTTATGTAAAACCCGATGATTTTTGGGAAGTTACCTTTATAACCCATCAAGAGATTAAAAAAGCATTTAGCGAGCATGATATTAAAGTTGCCTACTCAGAAGGTGTAGAATTAGGGAACATTGGAGTATAATTTCAGATACACTTTTATATAATAAAAGATGTGAATGGCATTTTTTTTGCTGCTCTTATTTTAGTCAAAATTTTTAAATATGAAATTTACTTCTATTAGGAATATATTGTTTTATGTGTTTTTGTGTACTGTGACTTATTCATATAGTCAAAATACTTTAAGACTAAAAAAAGGACAGGTTATAGATTCACTGACAGTACCTTCTAGTAAAGGGGTTTATAGTATTTATTTACCGACATCTATAGATTTAAACAAAAGTTGGCCAATACTTTTTGGGTTTGACAGTACAGGAAGTATGAATGAATTTACCAATGTATTTAAAAATTCAGCGGAGGAGTTTGGATACATACTAGTGGTTTCTAATTATTCAGGAAAATTAAGTTCCGAAGAAAAATCCAATTATATTGCTCTTTTTATAAAACATATGGTTTCTCTTTTTCCAATTCAAAATGAAAGAATGTATGTTTTTGGAGTAGGTAAAGATGCTCCTCTAAATACCTCATTGCCTCTTTTATACAAACATTTCAGTGGCGCGATTGCTATTGGCGATAGTTATAACTATTATCAAAAAATAGGTAGAAATAAGAATTTCTCATATGTAGGAATGGTTGGGGATAAAAATTTTAGAACGCTAGATTTTATAGATATTGATAAGTATTTTAAAAGGAAAAAAATAAGTTCTGAAGTTTCCTTTTTTGATGGTAAAGATGAACTTCCATCTTCGGAGGTAATATCAAAAGCATTACCATATTTTACCTTGGATGCTATGGCTAAGGGAATGATACCAAAAGATTCTGTTTGGATTGCTAATAGATATAAGAGAGATAAAGAACTCGTTTCTTTACTGAAAAAAGAAGGTAAGTATATATGGGCATATGATGAGCTAACCCAAATTATGAATAGATATGATTCTTTTTTTAATGTAGATAGCCTTAAAGAAGAAAAAAAAGAAATCAAAAAAAATAATAGCTATAAGAAAGAAAAGAGACTTATAACTAGATATCAAAATCAAGAAATATTTTTAAGACAGTCATTGTTTTTTTCGTTAGAAGAAGATATCGAGCTTAATCAATATGATAATCTTGGCTGGTGGCAATATAAAATGGGTGAACTGGAAAAAAGACAGAAGGATGGAGACGCATATGCTACGAATATGGTAATTAGATTAAGAGGTTTTCTGAAAAATGTTTTGTCTGACTATAAAAAAGAACTGGTCAATAAAAACGAAGAAGACAGGAAAATATTTTTAAATATATTGAGTACGATAGTAGATAAAGATGATTTTGAATCATACAGAAATATTATTTCATTAAGCACGATTGATCAAGACAATGAAACAGCTCTTTTTTATTTAGAAAAAATGCTTCAACAAGGATATAAGGAAATAGAATCACTTTATAACATAGATGGGACTTTAGCATTAAGGGTTTCTAAAGAATATAACGCTATTATCAAACAATATTTAGGAAGATCTAAATACTTTAATTTAGATTAATAAAAAGAGCTATTGTGTATTTTATCGGTATTAATAAACACTTAATCGTTATTTTGTTAATAACTTTTTTTTGAACTACGGTTTTAATGTAAAAAATCATATATCTTTATAACACGTAAAATATAAACAGTGCGTATTGTAAAAATTAACATATCAAGAAATATGACGATATGGATTTGAAATTTTAATTTGGAATACGTATTGGGATAAATTAAGTGTGAGGACATTAGTCTAAAGACCCCAAATCTAAAAACTAAAGAGAGTACATAATTTGCCCCATAAGAAAAAGCGATCTTCTACAAGGTCGCTTTTCTTTTTTAATCACCTAATTTAATCTTCAATAAGGGGAGAATTGCTAAGAAGAATAGAATTTATATTATTTTTTTTGACTTTTAAAATGTTAAAAAATATGATTTTTGTGTATTTCATCGATTTTTATTGTTTTTTATCGTAAAAAATTTTGTGTTAACAATTTTTTTACAATATATTTACATGTGCTTAAAAAATACTTCGATGTATGGCCAGAATTAACATTTTAAACTGTATGACGATATGGATTTAAAATTTTAGTTTGGAATACGTCAGGGCCTATTAAGTGTGAGGACATTAGTCTGAAAGACCCCAAATCTTGAAGCTAAAGAGAGTACATAATTAGCCCTAAAATTGATGAAAGCGTTCCTTGATGGGAGCGCTTTTATACTTTTAATATAATCCAGATCTATTTTGAAATTACCAAATGTGGTACGTTTTCTAGTTTCCAATCAATAACGAGTCCACCTGCTAATGATCGAGCAATTTCTGCTCCGTATAAATGTTCGCATAAATATAAAGCCGCCTCAAAACTTTTGGCACCACCTGCAGAGGTAATGTATTTTCCATCGTGTACAAATAATACCTCTTTTCTAATATCCAGATCAGGAAACATTTCTCGCATTTTGTCGATATCACTAGGGAATGTTGTAGAAACTACGTTGTTTAATGCTCCTGCCTTGGCTAATACAAAAGCTCCATCACAATGCGAAGTCATATAAGTAGCTGTTTGATCTACTTTTTTTACGAAGTTAATCATAGCTTCATCGTCTAAATCTGTATCCAGATGATGCTCTGCACTTGGTATTACTAGAATATCAATTTTGGGTAAAGCATCCTTTAGGTAATTATAATCCGGAATTATTTTTACACCTTCAAAAGTAGTAATCGGTTCATCTGTATTGGCAACTGTAAAAACATTCATTTGTTTAATGTTTTTTCGATATTGAGTATGTTGAAAAATATCAAAAGGAGCAGTGAATTCGGTATTGTAAGTCCCATCCATCAATAAAAAAGCTACATTATATCTGTTAGGTTCTAGTTTAGGGAAAGTTTTCTCTTTCTTTAATACCTTAACTTGTTCTTTGTTACTTAAAATAGATTTTTCTTGTTTTTTTTCTTGACAACTAATTATTATTGCTGATAGAAAAATGGCGTATAATATAGATCTCATAATTTATTTCTTAATTAGAATTTAATGCCTTTAAAGTATTTTCTTTATTGATTTTTTGTTTTACAATGAATAACAAAAATATTCCTACCGCAGAAACAATGGTCATGAATATCCAAGCGTTATTATAACCATACTGATTTATAAATTGCATTCCAGAATTATGTCCAAATATATGAGCAAAAGAAAAAGACATACTGTATAATCCCATATATGCACCTTGTCTACCTCTTTTAGATCTGTCTAAAGCAAAAGCATTTCCAAAAGGAAACGAAATCATCTCGCCAAGTGTTGCTATGATCATACCTATAATGACAATCCCAGTCCAAGGAGTTATTAATAACAATATAAAGCTGATCCCGGTTAGAAGAAACCCGTTCATTACATTTCTAATTTTAGATATTGAAGTGGATTCTAAATAGGCTATTAATGGCATTTCAAAAATAAAAATTAACACTCCATTCATAGCTAAGATTAATCCTATATTTCTTTCAGAAAGCAGGTGTACTTCCTTGTAATACAAGGGGATTGTAGAAAAATACTGGACAAAAATAAACCCGAAGAGTGTTAGTGCTACTAGAAAAATCATATAAACTCCATCACTATAAGCTGGAGTTGGATTATCTACAATAATTTCTTTGTCAATTATTCTAGCTTTTTTAGGATGTAAGGTCTTAATCATAATTATTCCAGCAATAATGCAAGTGACTCCATCCACCCAGAACAATCCAGAATAACCAATTGTTGCAATCATAAAACCACCTAAAGCAGGAGCCATAGAAAACCCTAGGTTTATCGCTAATCTAATAAAAGTTAAAGATCTAGTTTTGTTTGCGGGTTTGCTATAGGCACTAAGTGCTACAAAAAAAGCAGGACGTGCAGCATCGGCAACCGCGATTAATACAAAAAAGCTGATACAGATACTCCAAAAACTAGTGAAATATTGAACAACAAAAAATGAGAGGCCTGTTAATAGTAAAGAACCTAAAATTACTTTATAATAACCAATGCTGTCGCTTAATTTTCCTCCAACCCAAGCACCTAAAAGAGAACCCAGTCCATAACTAGTCATTACCCAACCAATCTGGCCAAGAGAGAAGCATAGATTGTCGGATAGATACAAAGATAAAAAAGGTATTACCATTGCACCCATTCTATTAATTAAGGTAATAAGTGCTAACCACCAAACTTCTTTTGATAAGCCAGAAAAAGTATCGATATAATTTCTGAAAAGTTTTTTCAATGTATTGATGGTTGGTTTTCTGAAAACTGGTAAAAGTAACCTTTTGTCGAAAAACTAACAGCAATTTTAGAGAATATTAACTTGTTTATTGCTAATGCTTTGTACTTTTGCAAAAAAATAAGGGGACAGTGCATAAATTATCTTTTTTACTAATATTATTCTTTAGTCATATGATGGCTCAAGATTCTACGACCATTAAAAAAATATTAATATTTCAGGATGAACTTAATAAAGAGTTTGCATCCGAAGAAGAATCACCATTAACCCCAAAAGATTTTAAAATATTTAAAGAACTTGATTTTTTTGATATTGATACTACATATAGTGTTACAGCAAAGTTTGTTCGAACTCCATATGAGACTCCTTTTATTATGAAAACTACAACTGATAGAGAACCTATTTATGTTAAGTTTGGAGAAGCTCACTTTACGCTTCAGGAAAAAGAATGGATATTGAATATATATCAAAATCAAGGTTTAAAGACACAATCAGAATATGAAGATTATCTTTTTCTTCCTTTTACTGACCTAACCAATGGAGAAACTAGTTATGGAGGAGGACGTTTTATAGATCTAAAAATACCAGAGGGTGATATAATTCTTATTGATTTTAATATGGCTTATAATCCATATTGTGCTTATAGTGCAAGATATTCTTGCCCAATCCCTCCAGAAGAAAATCATTTAGAATTAGAAATACCTGTGGGAGTCAAGAAATATAGTAAACACGAAGTAAACAAATAAATAAAAAGCGCTCTAAATAAACAGAGCGCTTTTTGCATAAACAAACAAATATATTAAACTATAATATATTAAAACTTATAGATGGCTCCAAGAACAAAAGATGAAAGACTCTTTGTACCTTCTCCATCGTTATTAGGGAATGTATCCTCTGATGTAGAATCTAATCTTAATTCTGGCTTAAGTGTTAAGTTTCCGACATCATAACTACCTGTAAGAGTAGCAGCAAAAACGCTTCCGTCTCCATCAGCATCTGTTTCTAACGCACCAACACCTTCTTCAAATTCTGCAAAATATTCTCCTCTTAATCCGATACTAAATTTCTCAGTAGCTTTAAATTGTGGGTATAGTGCTACACCATAAAATCCAGAAGCATCAGCATCACCTTGATCTTCTGTTGTTAAATAAGTAGCATTAACTCCTAAATAAAAACTTTCTGCTAGATCCCAACCTGTAGTAAGATCTACCTGAAATGTAGGTCCTACTTCTCCAGGTTCTCCTTCATTTCCATATCTGAAATTTAAATAAGCACTACCGTTATCAGCAGCATATCCAACTTGCGCACCAAAAATATAAGTGTCGAATGGGTTGTTTTCTGTGTAATCTGTTGGATTCATAACAGCTACCATTGCAGACCAATTATCATTGATTGCAAAATCAGCTTTAAGTCCTGTATGAGAAAAAGGTCCATAAGAGAACATATAAGAAGTAGAGTAGTTAAAGTTACCTGTAGGAGATATTACCTCATACCCAAGAAACGTATTGAAATTACCAATAGTAAGTTTAACTTTCTCGGTTACATTCCAATATGCATATAATTGGTTAACTATTTGTGCAGATCCTGTAGAAAGGAATACAGCATCTTCTCCTCTTGGGCCATATACTAAATCGGCAACGAATCCTACTTTTTCTCCTTCGTACCCAAGGATAACATTAGCCATACCTAAAGCAAAGCCTGAAGTATTAGCAAATGATGTTGTTGGAGCTACAAATTCTGCAGAACCATTATCATCTCCATCAGCTAAAATACCTCTGTTAGGAGCCCCGAAATTATATCTAAAATATCCATCAACAGATCCATTAACCGAAAAGTTATCGAACCATTTTTTTTCTTCTTCTTCCTGTGCTACGGTGGTTAGACTAACTAGCGCAAGAGAAAAAAGACATACTTTTTTGAAAAGTTTTGTTACGGTTTTTGTTTTCATAATAAACATTAATTGGTATTAATTTGTTTTTAATTGGAGCTGTAAAACTATGTTAAAACAATTTTACCCCAATAAAAAATAGGGGTTCGATGGGTATTTTTACATATTTTCAATTTTATGCCCTTAAAAAATTAGACATTAACGTTTAATTAGCGATTTTTTAAGAATCTTGAAAGTGGATTTTTCGATTTAAATGATAAAAAAGTGACTTTTAGGTCTATAATTTGTTAAATTATCTGAAAATAATAGTTAAGAATGATACTTAAATAAAAAAGGCTTACCGGATATAGGTAAGCCTTTTTTAAAGTATGTAATTTTAATTTTAGTCTAGCGCTTGATTACCGTGCTCACCTGTTCGTATTCTGTAAGTATTTTGTATTTCTGATACAAAAATTTTTCCATCTCCTACATCTCCAGTCTTAGCAGCATTGACAATGGTTTCAATTGTTTTTTGTTCAAATTCATCAGAAACGACAATGGATAAATATCTACGCTGTATATCTGTTGTACTATAGCTAATACCTCTATATACGTGACCTTTTTGCTCATTACCCACACCGGTAACATCCCAGTACGTAAAGAAATTTACTTCTATTTCATGCAATGCATCTCTAACTTCTTTAAATCTTGATTTACGAATGATCGCTTCTATTTTTTTCATTTATTCTTTATGGTGTTTAAGCGGATTAAAATCATTATATCATTTTTGCTATCCACATTCCTAAAAATACTAAAAGAAATCCTATCACAAAAGTACCTATGGCATATATTCCAAAGTTTACAAAGTCTCCAGACCTTAAAAGCATATGGTTTTCATAGGCAAAAGTGGAGAATGTTGTAAATCCACCACAAAATCCTGTAGCAAGAAATAAAATGGTGTTCTGAGATAAAATATTGTTTTTTAGGGCTAGTCCTAATATAATACCAATCAGAAAACTACCTAGAATATTTGCAGCAAAAGTTCCATATGGAATCCCAGTAGCTTCATTATTTAGGTATTTACTGATAAGAAACCTTGCAACACTGCCGGTGCCTCCTCCTATAAATACAAGAAGTAATTGTTTCATTTAGTAGGAGTATCTATTATTTTATTGGGATATAAATTTCTGTGATCCAAGCTGCAGGATTAGGTTGTAGGGTCGCATTGGACCTGTAAACTTCAAAAGCAGGTGATTCAGCATTAGCTTCTAGTCCATTTTGCTCTATATATTTATAACCAGTCTCCCAAGCTTCTTTTAAGTTTATGTAATCTCCATTTAAAGTTATCTTTACAACTCTTTGTTTAGGTAATGAGCTACATAAAATATTACTGTCAGCAGGTGTAATAACTTCTTCTCTTACAGGTACTCCAGTCGAATAAATAGCTGTTCCTTGAGCTTCGTTATATTCATTAAAAAGGGTAAACGGCATACCAATTTGTGGAAGTTTATTCTGTTGTACATATGATACGACCGATGGAATCATTTGCTCGGTTTTTTGAGGAATGTCTGCAATAGATGAGGCAGCCGCAATATACATGTAAAAGCCACCTCGGTGTTCGGTAACTCCATCAACATTGATTGAATATTCTTTCATTTTTTCATTTGCGTACGTATCTAGTTTTTCTAGACCTTGTTTATACATAGGTCTTAAACTTTCAGACATAGTACTATCCTTTGTCATCCAAAATAATTTTTCCATAAAACCTTGTTCTCCTTTGATTCCCCAAGTGACTTTAGTTTTATTACTTTCGAGTTTTTCAAAATTCCAGTAAACGTCATTGGTAATTTCATCAACTACCGGCAGAACTATGGAAAGTTTTTGTTCTATACTAGAAAAAGGTGCGGCTTTTACCGTCTTCATTTTTCCATCTTCTTGTGTTTCACTTTTCCAGCTATATGAAGCTCCATTACCACTGGTTTGGTTTCCGTATCCTAAAATTAAATCATCAGAATTATCCATCCAAGGATTCCATTTTTCCCATGTTTTGTATTCATTGACAGTATTAAAAAGGAGTTCATCAGGTGCGTCAATTACTCTACTTTCTTCTAGCTGAAATTTACCATCGATCATGGCTACGTAAGCTCCACCACCGATAACTAAAATAAGTAGAAGAAAGAATAGATATTTTATGATTTTCATGTTAGTTAGTTTAGATCTTTTCAGAAGCTAATATAATCAATTTTTAAAATGGGTTTTAGTTTTAAGATTTACAATAGGTTATGATGTTATTAGTTTTACGCCTTATTAAGATTAGACTAGGTAAGCATTTGAAAAACGCGATTTTTTTTATTTCGTTACATTTGCTGCAAACAATAAACATAAACAAATGAAACTTAATCGTATAATATTTTTTATGACAGTTAGTATAATGCTAATTGCTTGTAAAAAGGATCCAAGTATACAGGATCAGATTAATCAAGAAGAAACGAAACAAGAAGTGAAAGAAGAAAAATTCGATCATCTTGTGGAGCAATTTTCAGATATTAAAGTGCTTAGATATCAAATTCCAGGATGGGAAAACCTTTCTCTTAAAGAGCAAAAACTAGTATATTATCTTACACAAGCTGGTTTAAGTGGAAGAGATATTATGTGGGATCAAAACTACCGACATAACCTAGCAATCAGAAAATCTTTTGAAAAAGTGTATACCTCCTATGCAGGAGATAAAACTACAGATAATTGGAAGTTTTTTGAAACATATTTAAAGAGAGTATGGTTTTCTAATGGAATTCATCATCATTATAGCAATGATAAAATTAAGCCAGAGTTCGATAAGGATTATTTAGTAGCTCTTTTAGCAGAAACTAAGACTGAATTGTCAGAAGATGCTATGAACATGATTTTTAATGAGGATGACTCTAAAAAAGTAAATCAAGCAAAAGGAGTTGATAACGTAGCTTTATCAGCAGTTAATTTTTACGGACCTGGTGTTACTAATAAGGATGTTACTTCTTTTTACGCTAATATGAAATCTCCGGACCCTAAAAAACCTTTATCATATGGTTTAAATTCTCAATTAATTAAGGAAAATGGAGCATTAAAAGAAAGAGTATACAAATCTGGAGGTTTATATGGAGCTGCTATTGATGAGATCATCAAATGGTTAGAAAAGGCACAAGGAGTTGCGGAAAATAAAGCACAAGGAGATGCATTAGGATTATTGATAGCGTATTATAAAACTGGTGATTTACAGACATGGGATGATTATAATGTAGCATGGACTGCAGCTACCGAAGGTAATATTGATTATATCAATAGTTTTATCGAAGTATATAATGATCCATTAGGATATAGAGGTTCTTATGAAACAATAGTACAGATCAAGGACTTTGATATGTCTAAGAAGATGGCAGTTTTATCAGAAAATGCACAATGGTTTGAGGATAATTCTCCATTAATGGATGAACATAAAAAAGATAGTGTAGTTGGAGTAACTTATAAAGTAGTTACAGTAGCTGGAGAAGCAGGTGACGCATCCCCAAGTACACCAATCGGAGTAAACCTTCCTAACGCTAATTGGATTAGAGCAGCAGTTGGATCTAAATCAGTTTCTTTAGGTAATATTATTAATGCCTATAATAATGCTGGTGGATCAGGTCGTCTTAAAGAGTTTGTTCATGATGATGAAGAATATGAATTAGAAGAGAAATATGGGCAATTGGGAGATAAATTGCATACAGCTTTACACGAAGTTGTAGGACATGCTTCTGGACAACTAAATCCTGGAGTTGGTGAGACTAAAGAGACGTTAAAGAATTACGCATCTACAATGGAAGAAGGGCGTGCCGATTTAGTAGGGTTGTATTATTTAATGGATCCAAAATTACAAGAATTAGGATTGGTAGATGATTGGGAAAAAGTTGGAAAAGCAGCTTATGATGGTTATATAAGAAATGGATTAATGACACAGTTAATTCGCCTTAATTTAGGAGATGATGTAGAAGAAGCGCATATGCGTAATCGCCAATGGGTGAGTGCTTGGGCTTTTGAACAAGGAGAAAAAGATAATGTGATCGAAAAAGTAACTAGAGAAGGGAAAACATATTATAATATTAATGATTATACAAAGCTACGTGAAATTTTTGGTCGTCTTCTAAGAGAGACACAACGTATTAAATCTGAAGGTGATTTTAAGGCAGCTGAGGCATTAGTAGAAGGTTATGGAGTGAAGGTGGATCAAGATATCCATGCAGAAGTCCTAAAAAGGAACGAACAATTTACTTCTGCTCCTTATAGTGGTTTTGTAAATCCAGTATTAGTTCCTGAAATGAATGAGAATGGAGAAATTACTAAGATAAATGTAACACAACCGAAAGATTTTGTTACTCAAATGTTAGAATATAGTAAGACTTATGGTTTCTTGCCAGAGGTAAACTAGTAAGAAGATATTTTATTTTTGTAAATCACCTTCTAAGGGAATTAACTTAGAAGGTGATTTTTTTTAAGCTACTTTAAGAAGCAATATCAAGTATTCCAATTTTAGATAGTTGCCGGGTTACTAGAATTTTACTTTCATCATCAAGATTACAATGGATTTTATGGATAGGTAATGCTTGATTTTCGTTTATAAGTGCATTAATAAATGATTCACATTGTATTGGCATAGATAGTTTTAGATCATAAAATTTCACATCTATTTTTTCGCAGTTTTTGATCATTCTAAATTTGTTCTTTTCTCGAATCTTGATTTTAGAGTCTTTATTAATACAGTCAATATTCACTATTTGACTTAGTTGGCCTTGTGCGATAGCTTTTTGCCTACTATAAAAGTCATCAATAATCTCATCATCTTGTTGTAATTTTTTGATGAGTTCTGTAACAACATTGGTAACTTCGATAATCTCTTCATTTTTATCATTTTCGTTAATAGAATGAAATTTTGTGAATTTCCTTAACGGTAATATGGATTTAGATTTTTCTAAAAGAACTTCTGCTAAATGTTCTGCCCAAGTTTTGCCAATGATACCTGTAGTAATGTGCCCAGAATTTTGATTAGTACAATAGGCGTCATGAACAATTCCTCTTGGGATATATAATACGTCTCCCTTTTTCAAGGTGAATTCGTCGATTATTTTACCAGGAATGAATTCTTCTTTGTTAAAAGGAGTTGTTTTATCAGCTAATAGAACAGGTTGATCATATATACGCCAATGTTTAGAACCTTCAAACTGAAATATAAATACATCGTGAGTATCGTAATGAGTAGAAAACCCTTGAGACTTTTTTGGAGTAAGGTAGATGTTTGTTTGTATTTTATGTTTAAAAAAGGTCTCTAATTCATTAGTTAATTTTCTTAAACTGTAAATTTTATTTTGCAGTCCAGACATTACTAAAGTACTTCCATTTTCGAATGCATTAGAGAATTTTAGAGGATCTATAATATCAGAATCTTTTATGGTATATTCATTAACATCTGGTTTTTCGGTTTTAGAATGATCAGCTAATCTAAAATCCGGGTGATGATTAGTTTGTGAAAACAAAATAGAATCTAAATCTTTAATAGATAGCAATTGATCAAAGAAACTTCTATTTCTGTTTTTTATTATTAGGTGTTTTTTTTCAAAATATTCATTAAAAAAGACATCTGTAGTAATTGGATGTAATATTTCTTGCAGATTCATACGTGGTGTTTTATTATAAAGAAGGATTTAAATATTAACTTTTATAAATTCATCGGTTGATGAAAAGAACAAGAGGAGATTAAAAAAAACGAAACTAAAAAAGCAGTAGTGTAAATCTTATTTATAGTTGTCTTTTTTAAATCTTTGAGTAATCTTTTAGAGAATGTAAAAACTTTAATCATAACTTTTATTGTTTAGTGTTATGTTAAAATTACTATTGAATTAAGTGCAAAAAAATACCCAAAAGAGGGTATTTTTCCAGTTACAATTTTATTGAATAACAAGGTAACTTCTTTTGTTTTTTAATTCGAGTAAATTAGTCTGAGTCCGCACAGTTAACACCAGCTCCTACAGCGTCTCCACTATTGCTGTCGGTGCAAACGGGACTGTCAGTAGTACAAGAAGTTGTTACTGCTAGAGATGATACTAATAAAGCAGAATAAAATGTCCTTCTGAAATTGTAGTTTTTAGAAACATTGTCAATTTCAAAATCGGAAAGTTTCAATTTGGTCATAATTAAAATATTTAAAAGTTTTGTTAAAACTAGGCAGGAGATTGACGAAAGAAAATACCCAATTAAGGGTATTTTCTTAGCCTAGTTAACTCAAAAAAATAAAGGTCTAGTTTTTTGTGTATGTTAGTGTGTTAGAATTTCCACTACTGATAGTACCATTAAATGTATTTACAGTATTACCATTATCTCTTACAGTGATAGTGTATGATGTAGCGCTTCCGCTAAAAATATTTACATAGAATTGATATGTGCCTGAAGGACCTCCATTGGCCCAAGTGATATTCTCTGAATTACCACCTGAACAATTTCCTGTACAATCTACATCTAATGCACCTCCAGAATTTGATTGTGGATTGTTAAAAGATAAAGTTTCACCATTCGGATCTTGAACGTACAAATCTAAATCGGCACTACCGGACCAAGTAAGGTTAAATCTTGGACTTCCGTCTTGTCCCGCTAATCCTCCGCAATCAGATGCGTCAACTAAACCTTGACATGAAGATTCATCACAATTACCGCAGAGCATAGCTACATCTCTTATGTTCGCTCTAGAGATATTTCCAGAAGATGTTTGTGCAAATTCATAGCATTTGATATCATGACATACTTGTGATAAATCTGCACAGATTCCTTGATTGATTAAGAAATCAAAATTTCCAGTACCAGCAGTGGCACCGTTGGTATTTACAGGAACAAAATAAATAGGCCCTGTTGTACCGAATCGCATTCCTACAGCATTTACATTTCCGTTTGGAGCGTTAAATGATATAGAATTAGTCATGGATTGTCCAGAAGCTAATGGCACAATGCTAGAAGAACCATTACCAATAGTTATGGATTCATCAATTTGTACGGTATTTGGATCTACCGTAAAAGAACCGGGAGGTAATATTAAATTGTCGTTCATGATGTTAGCAATTTGCGCAGGATCAGATATCCCTGAATTTCCTGAATCGCCATTGTCTTCGCTACAACTGTAACAACATAGTATTCCAATAATTGTAATTAGATAAAAATTTTTCATTTGAATGGTATTTTTTGTTTACATCAAATCTACCTTCGAAATGAGCATAAAAAAATACCCGTAATAGGGTATTTTTGATTTGTATTGGATAAGCTTTAGTCTTTTAAAAATCATATTTTTTTTCAATAGCATATCGAAGCAATTCTCCTTTTCCTTGCAGCCCTAATTTTCGTATAATATTTTTACGATGTGTTTCTACAGTTGATACAGAGTTGAAGCGAATTGCTGCTATTTCGGATGAGGTTTTTCCTTGGCCAATAAGCGTTAGTATTTCACGTTCACTTTTAGAAAGCACCTGTTTCTTTACTTGTTGTTTTGTCTCTTCCGAAAAAAAAGAAGGATCTATGGAAGCGTCATAATATGTGTTACCTTTCATAACTTCTTGTATAGCAGTTAAAACTTCTTCTAAAGGGGAGTTTTTTAGTAAATATCCGGACGCTCCCGCAGCTACCATTTGTCTCACAGCATCTTCTTGATCAAACATAGAGAAAGCAATGATTTTAGTGTATGGTAGTTCCTTTTTAATGATTTTAGTGGCTGCAATACCATCAATTTTGGGCATACGGATATCCATAAGTACTACTTTGGGTTGTTTTCTTCTAACAATAGCTAACAATTCTTCGCCATCATTTGCCTTTCCGATAATGCTTATTTCTTCTTCGTATTTGAGAAGTAAATCTATTCCATCGATAAGTGATTGGTGATCTTCTGCTATGGCTACTGTGATCATATAGGTATATTTATAATAATGTTAGTTCCTTTTCCTATGGTAGAATCAATCTCAAAAGTTCCTTCTAGATGTTCTATACGTTTTTCAATACTTTTTAATCCCATTCCATCTTTTTCGGGTAATACTTTCGCATTAAACCCCTTTCCGTTGTCCTCTACAATGATATTCAATAAAGAGTCGTGATTAGTAAGAGAAATACCAATTTCTGAAGCGCCTGCATGTTTGATAGTATTGGTAATAAGTTCCTGAATAATTCTGAAGATAGAAATTTCTAATGCATTGTCTAATCGTTCATTTAGTCCGTAATCTTGAACTTCAATTTGTAATCTATTACCATTAGAAGCTTTTTTTGCAAGGTTTCTAACAGCAGGTAATAATCCTTGTTTGGCCATAACACCACTGTTTTTTTCGTGAGCAATAGTACGAACCTTTTGATACGCTTCATCTAGTAAATTATTGGTTTTACTGTATAATTCTTCTATGTTTTCTACTTTTGGGTTATTACGGTTGTTTTTTAAATGATCGAAATGCAGTTTTACGGTTGCTAGTGTGCTCCCTAGATTATCGTGTAGATCATTAGCCAATCGTTGTCGTTCTTTTTCTTGTCCAGAAATCATTGCATCAATCGCCGTAAGTTCTTGTTCTTTGAGTAGTTTTTCTGTCTTTTGAATTTCGATCTCCCGTTCTTGCTCGGCGATACGTTGTTTTCGTTTGGTGTTTCTATAGATAAGAATCGCAATAGTACTTCCTAAGATTAAAGATCCGCCTAAACCAATCGCTATGTTTTGGTTTCGTTTCTTTTGTTGTTGTTCTATTAGGATTTGTTTTTCTTTTTCTGCTGTTTGAAGTTGTTTGTTAAGTTTAATATTGTCTGAAGTGTTTTTTTGATAATCCAGCTCATGTTCTAATTGAACAGATCGTGTGAATTTTGTGTAGGATTCTCGATAGCTCAAGAAAGCTTTTTGAGCCATTGAGTCAATTCTGAATAAATTTTTATTTTTTTTTAATGCGTTAAAAGAATCAATATATTTTTCGGCTAAAGCTTTATAGTTTTCGGATATATATTTTGATATAAAAACTTGACTTCTCAGTTTATCTGAAATATCAATATGTTCTTCGGCCATTTTAATATATTTCAAACCATCCTCAGTATAGTAGTTAGCATTGTATAATTCGGCTAATTTATAGCAAGTTCTGAATCTAATGTATTTTAAAAACGGAAAATCAGCAGATTCTTTTAAAGTTTTTAGATGAAATTCTTTGGACTCTTCTATTTTCCCTTGTCTTCCTAAGTTGATAGCTTTTAGCGAAAGAAAGAGTGGTCTAATTCTATGATTTTTTTTTAACAATTTGATTTGTTGTTCGAGTTTATCTATTTCATTAGATACTTCTCGTTCATTTTCGTTAGTACTTTCTAATTTGAAATAGATGTAATGTAAATAATACCAAGAATATAAAATTGGAGTTTTTGCAACACTTTTGAGTTCTAATAAGTATTTTTCGTATTGTCTGCTAGTTAGAACAAATTCATAGTGATAATATTCAAGTATACCTAATAAAGTTAGTATTCTTAAATTAGTGTCATTTTTTTCTTTTGCCAATCGGTAAGCCTCAAAAAAGTAAGTAAAAGATGTTCCTTCATTGGGTTTGTGAAACAATTCATTATATCCGAATGCAAGATTATTAAGAGTAAGAAGAAGCTTGTCTTTGGTATTTAGATTTATTTGATAACTAACCGAAGTGGAATCTTGAATCTCTTGACCTTGGTTGTATAGTATTAGATTTAAATTTTTTAAACTTTCTTTTAATTGCCAATCTTCAATTTTTTTTATTAATCTATTTGCATTCTCATACTCTAGGTTAACAATGTTATTAATGATCAACTCTTGAGTTTGCTTGTTACTGGAAAATGAATAAACGGTTGTTGAAAGAAAACAACAACCGTAAAGTGAAATAAAGAATAATATTTTTATCATTTATAACTATCTTATTTTAACAGTGCCTCTAGGGCAAATTCCTCCTGAATGAGACATTAATAAACTAACAGGTCCATCAGATTGAGTTTTTGGTTTTGGACATACTTCTGGATATTGCTCTCCATCTAGAAGAATCCCTTCTCTATAATAAAACTCCGAATCAAAAACATTGTTTTTTAATGCTTCTCCATTCTCGTGTATTTTCTTTAATCTTCTATCAAAATGTAAAAAATTGTTTTTGTCAACTTTTATACCGTTTTCATTACCACCATTTTGATGAATAAAGTTCATGTATTGGATATCTGAATCTGCAGTTTTTAATGCTTGAACTTCTATTAGGAAAACTAGAACTTTTTGTGGTGTCGGCATTGGACTTTCTTCATTAGCATCTGGATCTTGAGGAGGTTGATAATCTTTAGATTCAGGTCGTTTAATTTCAGAAATGTTAATATCCAATATTCCTTTATAATTAATTGTTTTGAACTCTATTTCTTTTATATAATATCCTTCATCAGCGTTTGCTGTGGTAAATTTCCCATAAATTCCAAAAAGAGTTCCGTAAAGTTGGCTTCCGTATAAAAATTGAAAGTTTTCTTTATCAGTAAGATCAACATTTCCGATGTGTAAGTTTGACATTTTATAAATATTTGGTTATTAGTTATTATTTAGGTGCAAGTGGAAGTCCAATACCATATAGATTAGAATTGTCCCATGGATCTAAAACATTTCTATTAATTGCGTTTAATAATTGTTCCGGACTAGCTCTACGTCTGTAACTATTGATTCTTCTGTTGTTATGAAATTTTGAAATTGTTAAAGCGAATATACCTGCAACAAATGGAGCGGAAGCACTTGTTCCGGTACAAGTTTTATAGTTTCTTTCTCCATTTTCAGATAACCAAGTTGAATAAATATCTACTCCTGGTGCTACAAAGCCTAAAGGTAGTCTCGGATATACCCCAACATTACTTTTGTTATATAGTTTGTAATATTCGTCAATTGCTCCTACCGCAATTACAGAATGTGAAGCAGCAGGGTTTGATATTATATGGGTCGTACCAGAAGAATGATCACTATTGTTACCAGCGGCTGCAATCATAACAATTCTTTTTTTCTCTGCTTTTTCAAATAAGTCAGAATGTACAGCATTACTAATGTCGTATAATTTGGAGGTTAAAGACATTGATATAATGTTGCATTCATTTTTTATAGCCCAGTCTATAGCACATAGTAAGTTAGATAAAAAACCTTCCCCATTATGATCTAACACTTTTCCAACGTATAACTTAGCCTCTGGAGCAACTCCATACCTTAGTCCATTGGAGTCCACTCCTCCTACAATTATACCAGCGCAATGTGTACCATGACCGTTTGTATCACAAAAATCATTTTCATTATCAACCCATGATTTTCCATCCGCAATCTTGTCTTTTAAATCTGGGTGTTTTTTATCTATTCCTGTGTCAAGTATTGCTATTGAAACTTGCTTTCCTTTAAAATGAGAATCAAGTTTAATTTCTCCCATTCTAATTCCATAAGTCATCTTGGCATTTGGGTCATCGTGAGTTAAGATTTCTTCTGAGGACTGATGATTAGAATTTTGAATTTTTAAGTCAGGAATTATTAAGAAGTCTGAATGTTTATTGGAGGATTTAAATTCTTCATCAGATAGCTTGATGATACCAATACCTGTTTTTTTAATTACAATGACTTTTTTTTCAGAAAGAACATTATCGATACTTTTTTTTTGTCTTATAACCTTGTCATAGCTTATTGGTTCATAATTAAGATCACTACGCTTGATATTTTTTTCTATCCTATTAGCATTATGATCATTTTGTGATAAAATAATGTATCTACCATTAGGACTTGGTTGTTGAAAAGAAGAATCATATTTTTCTTTTAGTTCTTGGAACTTCTCAGCTCTTTTTTTCCAATAATTCATAACGACTAAAAATTAAATATTAACTGCTTGAACAAAGGTTCATTTTATAATATAATTTTCCCATACCCAATACAAGGTATATTTCTAAAGGTATTTAAAAAAACACCATAACAACACCTTCCTACTGATCCAATGATCCTAGGTAATAGAAATTACTATTTAGTTGAAAACTAGGGGTATAGTTTTTATTCTGGCCTTAAATACGTTTTTAGTACGAAAAGCAGCAAAATAAAGATAATAAAACCAACGAGAATAAAAATACTGCCTTTGTAATATTTGCGATGTAGTTTAAGATCTTTTCGGTAGCTGATAATCATTAAAACAATAAAAGCTATTACAAAACATCCTGCAAATATCCATTGACCAGTACTAAACATATTTATGCTATTTTTACAGCAAAGATAACTTATTAGAGGAAATACATGAAAGATAAAATTGCTGCTGTACAGGAATTTCATACAGCATTCGAGATAGGATATAAAAATGAGCCTATTGCAGATTTAGGAGAAGCTAAAAACACACTTCGCTTTAATTTAATGAAAGAAGAAAATGAAGAATATCTAGAGGCTGCACAAAATAATGATTTGGTTGAAGTGGCGGATGCATTAGGTGATATGCTTTATATTCTATGCGGTACTATTATAGAACATGGAATGCAACATAAAATAGAAGAAGTGTTTGCAGAGATACAACGAAGTAATATGAGTAAATTGGGAGAAGATGGAAAACCGATATATAGAGAAGATGGTAAAGTACTAAAAGGCCCTAATTATTTCAAACCGAATATCAAGGAGATTTTAGACCGATAATTATAAATCAAAAATGCCTCAAGAATTCTCTTGAGGCATTTTTGATTATATAAATTCGTAATTTGTTAATCTTAGTTCAGTAATTACACCTTCGTTCTCCATCCAAAAGCATCTTCAGCTTTATTATACTGAATATCCATAAGAGCTTTCTTAAAATGGGAAGCATATGAATTTTCTTGTTTTTCTAGCTCATAATGCTCTCCTTTATAACCGAATGCTTTTACTGGACTTACTACTGCCGCAGTTCCTGCTCCGAAAATTTCTTTAAGACTACCATTTTTAAAAGCATCTACAACCTCACTAACTTTTATAGGGCGCACCTCTACGTCATATCCTTGTTTCTCTGCTAATGCAATCAAACTTTTACGAGTAATCCCATCTAAGATTCTATCACTAACGGGTGCTGTCAATAACGTGTCATTAATTCTGAAGAAAACATTCATGGTTCCAGCCTCTTCCACATATTCATGAGTGTTAGAATCTGTCCAGATAATTTGTTGATACCCTTGCTCTTTAGCTAGTTTGGTTGGGTAAAATTGCCCTGCATAATTACCAGCAGCTTTGGCATATCCAAAACCTCCGCTTGCAGATCGACTAAATTTTTCTGCAACTAATACACTAACATCACCACTATAATAAGATTGTGCAGGTGAACAAATAATCATAAAACGATACTCATCAGCTTCTGATGCAGAAACACTGGGTTGTGTCGCAATTACAAATGGGCGAATATATAAGGAGTTACCAAAACCAGATTTGATCCATTCATTATCTAATTTTAATAACGTATTTAGTCCGTCAAAAAAATACTCTTCAGGAAATTCTGGCATTGCTAATCGCTCAGCAGACTTGTTAATTCGTTTAAAGTTTTCATCTGGCCTAAACAAGAAAGTATCACCTTGATCATCTTTATAAGCTTTCATTCCTTCAAAAACAGCTTGCCCGTAATGAAATACTCGAGCAGATGGATCCAGTGTTAGAGGTCCGTAAGGGACAATCTTTGGTGTTTGCCATTCGCCATTGACATAATCACATATGAACATATGATCTGTAAAAACTTTACCAAAAGCTAAGTTTTCAAAATCTACTTGACTGATTTTTGATTCATTTATCTTGGTAATTTCGATCTCTTGCGGAACTGCATTTCTCATCCGATACTTAATTTATTGGGTTATGAAAGTTTTTATTAATTGTTGTATTAGTTCTAAAATAATAATAGATCTATATACTCATTTAATATTTTAAACAAAAATACCCTTTTCTTATAAATTAAGAATTTTAAAAATGTTTAATTTTGCTAAACATCATTAATAATAATGTATCATGAAAAAAATCACACTATTTTTTGCCGGATTATCATTTCTAGTATCTTGTAATTCTGTTCAAAAAGAAAAAGAATCTTTCTCAATTGCGGATGTAACACTAAGTCAATATGATAATTTTGGAGGAGAAGTTTCATCAGAAACAGTTCTTTATAAGGATGCAATAGCAGAGAGATATGAAAATCTTAGTGAAGGAGATACCATTGATATCGCTTTTTCTAGTACAGTAAACGATGTTTGTAAAGCTAAAGGATGTTGGATGAAAGTTGCTTTGGGAAATGATCAAGAGACAATGGTGAAATTTAAAGATTATGGTTTTTTTGTTCCAAAGGATATAGAGAACGACACAATAATTGTTCAGGGTAAGGCGTATGTTTCGGAAACTTCTGTGGAAGAATTACGTCATTTAGCTTCTGATGCAGGAAAATCAGAAACTGAGATAGCAGCAATTACTGCTCCTAAGAAAACATATTCTTTTATGGCAGATGGAGTTTTAGTAAAACAATAATGAAAAAGAATCTAAAAAGGGAGATTATTACTACTTCTGATGGTTCTACTACTATTCATTTTCCGGAACTCGATGAGCATTATCATTCTAAACATGGAGCTATCAATGAGGCAAAACATGTTTTTATAGATAAGGGTTTTGATCATGTTTTAGCATCAAAAGCATTTCCAGAGTTACACGTTTTAGAAATAGGTTTTGGTACCGGTTTAAATGCTTTTATAACATATTTAGAAGCGCTTAAAGTTTCTCAAAAAGTATATTATGTTGGAGTAGAGGCGTATCCTGTTTCGATGGAAGAGGTGAAATGTCTGAATTACTTAAAGCAATTATCGGCTCAAGATCAGGTAGCTGTTTTTGATCATTTTCATAGATCTTCTTGGGAGGATCAACATGCCATAACGGACTCATTTTTTCTTACCAAAAGACAACAGTTTTTTGAAGATATTGATGATAAGTCTTGTTATAACCTGATTTATTTTGATGCGTTTGGAGCTCGAGTACAGCCAACTTTATGGGAAGTAGATATCTTTAAAAAGATGTATGATGCACTTTTAGATCAAGGGGTATTAGTTACGTATTCTGCAAAAGGAAGTGTAAGACGCGCCATGCAAGAAGTAGGTTTTACTGTAGAAAGACTTCCTGGACCTCCTGGCAAAAGAGAAATGCTTCGAGCTACTAAAATAATGAACGGTTGATAATGGATTTTAGAAAATTAAAATACAGTTTTCTTAGTGTGTTAAACCTATAATAAATCGGTAGGTTATGTTAAACCCTCGTATTACTTTGCAATAAATTACTTTATTATGAAAGTTTTAATTACTGGTGCAACCGGACTTATTGGTCAGGAGATTGTAAGGTTATGTCATCAATCATCAATTGATGTCAATTATCTTACCACAAGTAAAAATAAACTGACATCTAAAAAGAATTATCAAGGATATTATTGGAATCCAAGTTCTGGAGAAATAGATTTAGATTGTTTTAAAGATGTAGAGGTTATTATTCATCTTGTGGGCGCTACAGTAGCGAAACGTTGGACGAATAGTTATAAAAAAGAAATTATCAATAGTCGTGTTCTTACAACTTCATTAATTTTAGAGTCGTTAAGAAAAATAAAACATTCTATACGCCAAGTTGTGTCTGCTAGTGCGATTGGGATTTACCCGGATTCTTTTCAGAATTATTATATGGAAGATTCAGAAAAGGTGGATACTGGCTTTTTAGGAGAAGTCGTAAAAAAATGGGAATCTGCTGTCCAAGAGTTTGATACATTAAATATAGAGGTTAGTTTACTAAGGGTAGGGTTGGTGCTTTCTGATAACGGAGGTGCATTTCCTAAAATAGCAAAACCTATTAAACAAGGAATGGGAGCTGTGTTTGGAAATGGAAAGCAATGGCAAAGCTGGATACATGTAGAAGACCTAGCGAAAATGTTTATGCACGTAGTTCAAGAAGAATTAAATGGCTTATATAATGCGGTGGCTCCAAACCCGATTTCTAATCATAAATTAACAATGGTTATAGCTGATCAAATGGAGAAAAAAATAATACTACCCAATATTCCTCGTTTTGCTATGAAGCTTATTCTTGGAGAAATGCACATGCTCCTTTTTAGCAGTCAAAGGGTATGTTGCGATAAAATTTTAAAAACGGGTTTTCAATTTAAATATGAAAATATTACTCAGGCAATAGAAGATCTTGTTTGATGGGTATAATTATAAAATAAAAAAGTCCAACATTCTAAATGTTGGACTTTTTTATTTTATGAAATATTTTTTGATTAAGCTTTAGTCGCTTTTAAGCTAACTTTTAACTCGATATCATCTAAGATGAACTTGTCACCTAAATTTTCAAATACTGATTTAGATCCATAATTTACACCCCAATCTGTACGATTGATAGTAAAAACTTCACTGTTTAATGTCATAGTATTTCCTTCTACGGAAGTTGATGCTGGGAAAGAAATATTTTTCTTAATTCCTTTAATAGTAAGATTACCATCAATAACTGTTTTTCCTTCTTTTTCAGAAACACCAGTTACTTCAAAAGATGCATTTGGAAATTGCGCTACATTGAAGAAATGATCTTCTTTACCTTCTCCTTCTCCTTTTAGATGACCTTCTAATCCTGCTTTTTGCTTACCTTCTAGATCAGTTACGTTAATTGATGTCATATCAATTACGAAAGATCCACTTTGGATTTTTCCATCCTGAGTTTTTACCTTACCATCTGCTATATTGATGGTTCCTGTATGATTTTCTGTTGGCTTTTTTCCAACCCAATCTATAGTACTAGCTGCGTTGTCTACTACATATGTAATTGCTTCCGCTGGTGCTTCTACTACTTCTTCAGCTGCAGTAGCTTCCGTTTCATTTTTTTTCTCACCTTTACAAGAAGTTGCCGATACAATAATAGCAGTTACAGCAAATAGGTTAATCAATTTGGTCTTCATAATAATGTTAGTTTATAGTTTAATTTTCAAAATTATTTTTTTAGAAAATGAATACTCTTAAATATATACTAAAATATTCCTGTGACATTATGACATTTATTCAAAAATGGCAGTACTTTTGCATCTTCAAATAAAGAAACTTATAAAAGGTACTAGTTACATGAGTAAGAAAAATAAAAACACAGAAGATATAAAAGATCAAGTAGAAGAAGTACTTGATACTACTGTTGAAGATACTGAAGTAGAGGAAATAGATGTTGAAACACAATTAAAAGAAGATCTGGAAAAGGAGAAAGATAAATTTTTGAGACTTTTTGCAGAGTTTGAAAATTATAAAAAGCGAACTTCAAAGGAACGTATAGAATTATTTAAGACCGCAGGTAAGGATGTAATGCAATCTATGTTACCTGTTTTGGATGATTTTGATCGTGCTATGAAAGAGATTGAAAAGTCTGCTGATAAAGATTTGCTAAAAGGGGTGGAGTTAATCCATAATAAATTGAAAGAAGCCCTTAAAGGGAAAGGTTTATCAGAAGTTGAGGTAGCTGCTGGAGATGCTTTTAATGCAGATGATCATGAAGCAATTACCCAGATACCTGCTCCAACAGATGAGTTAAAGGGGAAGATTGTGGATGTTATAGAAAAAGGATATAAATTAGGAGATAAGGTAATTCGTTTTCCTAAGGTAGTAACCGGACAATAAGATAAACGATGAAAGAAGATTTTTATGATATTTTAGGTATTAGTAAAGGTGCTACTGAAGCTGAAATTAAAAAGGCATATCGTAAAAAAGCGATAGAATATCATCCGGATAAAAACCCAGGAGATGCTACAGCAGAAGAAAAGTTTAAAAAAGCAGCAGAAGCATACGAAGTCTTAAGCGACCCTAACAAGAAAGCGCGTTACGATCAATATGGACATCAGGCTTTCGAAGGTGGCGGCGGTTTTGGCGGCGGTTTTGGAGGTGGCGGAATGAATATGGATGACATATTTAGTCAGTTCGGAGATATTTTTGGCGGTGGTGGTTTTGGCGGCGGTTTTGGCGGCGGAGGAAGACAACGTCGCGTAAAAGGGAGTAATCTCCGTATTCGCGTAAAACTTACATTAGAGGAAATTGCTAATGGCGTAGAAAAGAAGATTAAAGTAAAACGAAAAATTCAAGCACCCGGAACTACTTATAAAACATGTGGAACATGTAATGGTAGTGGTCAAATGACTCGTATTACCAATACAATTTTGGGTAGAATGCAAACCTCTACTACGTGTTCTACTTGTGGAGGAGCTGGACAGGTTATAGATAAAAAACCTTCGGATGCAGATGGACAGGGACTAAAAGTTTCTGAAGAAACTGTAAGTATAAAAATACCGGCAGGAGTAGAAGATGGTATGCAACTTAAAGTTTCTGGAAAAGGAAATGAGGCGCCAGGTAATGGTGTCGCGGGAGATCTTTTAGTTGCAATAGAAGAATTAGATCATTCAGAATTACAACGCGAGGGTGATAACTTACATTATGATCTTTATATTAGTTTTTCTGAGGCTGCTTTAGGAGCATCTAGAGAGATTGATACTGTATCTGGTAAAGTTCGTATTAAAATAGAAGAAGGTGTACAAAGCGGTAAAATATTAAGATTACGTGGTAAAGGAATTCCTAGTATAAATGGTTATGGAAAAGGAGATCTTTTAGTACACGTGAATGTATGGACTCCAAAAACATTGAATAAAGAACAACGAGAGTTTTTCGAAAGAATGGCGCAGGATGATCATTTTAAACCTAGTCCTGATAGTAAAGACAAATCATTTTTTGAAAAAGTTAAAGATATGTTTTCATAAAAATAAGAATCATAAAATATAACCAGAATCATTCTTGAATGCTAATTTTTGTTTAATAAAAATTCGTATATTTGAAACATCACTAGCGCATTTAGTGATAATTTTTCTTTTTCATAGCAATTTTTTTCCCATCCTTAATACTTGTATTTAGGGTGGGTTTTGTTTTTTATAGACACTAAATTTTCTGGACCAATCTAGATTCTAATTTGAGGCATGTCCCATATGTAAATTCAATCTTACTATTGAATGATCAGTTTAAATTCGTTATTTATTTCATTTCATTAATATTTTGACTTAATTAGCATTGTTTTTAATTTTTTAATAAACCATACCTTTTTATGACTAATCTTTTAGAGGTACAACAGGCATCGAAACAATTTGGCGATTTTATTGCATTAAATGATGTTTCTATAAAAGTACCTAAAGGAAGTATTTTTGGTTTATTGGGTCCTAATGGAGCTGGTAAAACTACTTTGATAAGAATCATTAATCAAATTACATTACCAGATACTGGAAGTGTATTTCTTGATGGAGAACCATTGCAACCACATCATGTAAAAGATATAGGTTATTTACCTGAAGAAAGAGGTTTGTATAAATCTATGAAAGTAGGAGAGCAAGCATTATATCTTGCTCAATTAAAGGGGTTAAGTAAAAAAGATGCTAAAGAGCGTCTTAAATATTGGTTTGATAAATTTGATATTTCGCATTGGTGGGATAAAAAAATACAAGAGCTGTCTAAAGGAATGGCTCAAAAAGTTCAATTTATTGTTACAGTACTACATAGACCCAAGTTGTTAATATTTGATGAACCTTTTAGCGGGTTTGATCCAATAAATGCCAATGTGATTAAAGATGAAATACTTCAATTACGAGATGAAGGCGCTACAGTAATTTTTTCAACGCATCGTATGGAGAGTGTGGAGGAGTTATGTGATCATATTGCTTTGATAAATAAGTCAAATAAAATATTGGAGGGAAAGGTGTCTGACATTAAAAAAGAGTATAAGTCAAATACTTTTGAAGTCGGACTACTATCTGATAATAATCTAGAATTACAGAAAGATTTACAAACCAAGTTTGTAACAGAACCTGCTGATTTTAAAACTATCGAAGATCAATTGAAGTTGAAAATTTCTTTGGATAATAATACTTCCTCAAATGATTTATTAAAGTATTTGTCCGAGAAAGGGCAAGTTGTTAGGTTTAACGAGGTGATACCAAATGTAAACGAAATATTCATTAAAACCATTACCGAAAATGAGTAGTAATTTACAGTTAATTATAAAGAGAGAATTTATATCTCGAGTTCGCAATAGAACTTTTGTTGTAATGACTTTTCTAAGTCCTTTAATCGTAGTGGGAATGATTGCATTGATCGCTTGGTTAACCACTCTTAATAATGACGAAGTTAAGAAGGTGGCTTACATAGATGAAACAAAGTCATTTGCTGTTGATCTTAAAGATACTGATGAGGTAAAATATATAGATTATAGTAGTTTTGATTTAGAAACCGCAAAAGACTCTGTAATATCCCAAAAATTATATGGTTTATTGTATATCCCTAATAAATCTACTAATAAAGAGCTTGCAGAATCCATACAGTTTTATGCAGATGAATCTCCCAATTTTTCAATATTAAATAAGATTGAGAGAATCATAGCGAATAAACTAACAAAACAGAATTATAAAGCAGAAGGTCTAAATTTAGAGGCAATAGAGAGTTCCAAGGCCAGAATAAATATCCAAATAGAGAATTTTTCTGGAGAGAAAACTTCTAAAATGTCTAATTATGTAAAAATGGCATTTGGAGGATTTGCAGGCTATTTACTAATGATGTTTATCATTATATATGGTAATATGGTGATGCGATCTGTTATAGAAGAAAAAACAAATCGTATTATTGAGATTATTATTTCTTCGGTAAAACCTATGCAGTTAATGATGGGTAAGATCCTAGGGACATCTTTTGCAGGTATTTTACAGTTTTTTATTTGGGTAATTTTAGGAGGCGTTCTTCTTATAGTTGCTACCTCTGTATTTGGAATAGATCCGCAACCAGTAGGAGTCGATCCGTCTATAGCTTTACAAGAAAACAATCAACAAGAAATTCAGCTTTTAGTACAGGATATTCTAAAACTTCCTTTATTAACATTGGTTTCGTCCTTTTTTGTATATTTTATCGGAGGTTATTTTTTATATAGTTCGATATATGCAGCTATTGGAGCAGCAGTAGATAGTGAAACAGATTCTCAGCAATTTATGCTGCCAATTATATTACCTTTAATGCTAGGTATTTATGTTGGATTTTTTGCAGTAATTGAGAATCCACACGGAACAGTATCTACAGTGTTTTCTATGATTCCTCTTACTTCTCCGATAGTTATGCTTATGCGTATACCTTTTGGAGTTCCTTGGTGGGAAATTCTAATTTCTATTGCATTACTTATAGGGAGTATTATTTTTATGGTATGGTTTGCAGGTAAAATTTATAGAATAGGTATTTTGATGTACGGTAAAAAACCAAGTTACAAGGAGTTGTTTAAATGGTTGAAGTATTAATATGATTCAGGAAGAAATAACAGAGCAGGTTAAAGAGGTAATCCAGGAAGATGTATGGGGTAGTATTAAGAAATTTTTAGATTACGAAATATTTCATTTTGGTCCAGATGATCATTCTATTATACTCACTGTTGGTCTATTGTTATTCGTGATATTTATTCTTATTATTACTACGATATCATTAAAGTTCATTCGACGAATAGTGACAAGAAAATTACAGAATGAGGATAAACTAAAGTTTGAATCTGTTTTTTCTTTTTCAAAGTATTTTATCTACATTATTGTTATTCTCATAACCTTAGATAGTATTGGGTTCAATATTACCGCTATTTTTGCTGCTTCTGCGGCGTTATTAGTAGGTGTTGGTTTGGCATTACAAACATTAATTCAGGATGTTATTTCAGGAATTTTTATTTTAATAGATCAGACCGTTCATGTAGGTGACATTATTGAATTAGATGGTAAAGTTGGTAGAGTAGAAGAAATTAAACTAAGAACTACTAGAGCGGTAACCATAGATAATAAAGTATTGGTTATCCCAAACCATAAGTATCTTACATCAACATTATATAATTGGACTCAGAATGGATCAATAACGAGAGAATCTGTAGAGATTGGAGTAGCGTATGGTAGCGATATAAATTTAGTAAAAGAATTGCTTCTCAAAATAGCGAACGATAATGAAAAAATTCTGAAAACCCCAGAACCATTAGTATTGTTTACTAACTTTGGAGATAGTTCTCTAAATTTTAAACTTATTTTTACGATGAATGATAGCTTTCAGGCTAGTATTCCAAAAAGTGAAATAAGATTTGAAATTGATCGTTTATTTAGGGAGAATAAGATAAATATTCCATTCCCTCAGCGAGAAGTTACTATCTTAAACCCCAAACAGTAGTATAGCCCCTAGATATAAAAATGAATAATAGAAGCCTGCTAATAATTTGTATTACTCTTTACTGTATTATTAATACGGTAAGATCACAGGATACTAATTTAGCTAGGGTAGAGTATGCGTATATTCCGCAAGCTAATAGTGATAATGAATATAATAGTTTAAGAATTTCTGGAAACTATCCAATTAAAATGGATGACAAGGGGACTTATTTGGTGATGTCATTTCAGTATAGATTAAATAACTTATTGTTAAATGATGATTCTATAATCGTTGAGAAAGATGGTCTTCAAGAATTTCATACGATAGGTTTTGAATTAGGATATACCTACAAAATGAAAAATGACTGGAGATTCGGAGCTAAACTGGGAACACGTCTTTCCTCTAACCTTGAAGGTTCTGGAATAGATGGAGATGATTTTAGATATGCAGGATCAGTATACTTTGTAAAAAGTTACGGAAAGAAAACATCCCCAAAATCTGCAAGATTAGTGTTGGGATTGCGATACGCTGCACCGGCTAGTATTAATTTTCCATTGCCTATTATTAATTATTCTAAACGATTTCATCCAAGTTGGTCATATTCTATAGGAACACCAAAAACTAGCATAAAATATTTTTTTAATGAGACCAATACTTTACAAGCATTTATCGGGCTAGATCGGTTTTATGGTAACATACAGAATAATAGGGTGTTTGTCGATGAAAATGGCGAGACTAAAACTGCAGAAAACGCTTCAATGTTATTAATTAATAGTGCTTTGGGGTATGAATACTATTTTACGGAACACTTATTGTTATTTGCATATGGCGGATATACTTTAAGTAATGAAATTCGCTTGCGAGATAAAAATCAAGAAAATGTTTTAATTCTCAATGATAAAAACACATTTTATCTGAGAGGTGGAATTAAATTAAAATTATAATGGCAAAAATATTAGTAATAGAGGATGAAGCGGCAATCAGAAGAGTGCTCGTTAAGATATTATCAGAGGAAAGTGATAAATATGAAGTTTTTGAGGCTGAAGATGGACTAGTCGGAATTGAAAAAATCAAGAGTGAGGATTTCGATTTAGTACTATGTGATATCAAAATGCCTAAAATGGATGGAGTAGAGGTGTTAGAAGCCGTAAAAAAAATAAAACCAGAAGTTCCTATGGTTATGATTTCGGGTCACGGTGATTTAGATACAGCTGTAAATACAATGAGACTAGGAGCTTTTGATTATATTTCTAAACCGCCAGACCTTAATCGATTGCTAAATACGGTTCGTAATGCTTTAGACAGAAAAGAGTTAGTTGTCGAAAACAAAATGCTTAAAAAGAAGGTCTCTAAAAATTATGAGATGATCGGTGAGTCCACAGCCATTTCTGATATAAAGAATATTATCGAAAAAGTTGCCACGACTGATGCAAGAGTTCTTATAACAGGTCCAAATGGTACTGGTAAAGAATTAGTAGCACATTGGATACATCAAAAAAGTGAACGATCAAAAGGTCAAATGATAGAAGTGAACTGTGCTGCTATTCCTGGCGAATTAATTGAAAGTGAGCTGTTTGGTCATGTAAAAGGAGCATTCACCTCTGCTAATAAAGATCGTGCAGGTAAATTTGAGGCAGCAAATGGTGGAACTATATTTTTAGATGAAATTGGAGATATGAGCCTTTCGGCACAGGCTAAAGTACTTAGAGCTTTACAAGAAAATAAGATACAAAGAGTCGGTAGCGATAAGGATATTAAAGTAGATGTACGAGTAGTAGCTGCCACAAATAAGGATCTTAAAAAAGAAATTGCGGACAATAAATTTAGAGAGGATTTATATCATCGATTAGCAGTTATCTTAATAAAAGTACCGGCATTAAATGACCGTAGAGAAGATATTCCTTTATTAGTGGATTACTTTACAAAAAAGATTTCTAATGAACAGGGATCTCCTGCTAAGACTTTTTCAGATAAAGCGGTTAAGCAATTACAGCAATATGATTGGACAGGTAATATTAGAGAATTACGTAATGTTGTGGAGCGTCTTATAATACTTGGTGGTAAGGAAGTTAGTGAGGAGGATGTTAAACTTTTTGCGGCGAAGTAAGAAGAATCATTATCTTGCGACTTACCCTAAAATATATTGACCCCAAAAATGAAGAGAATACTATTTGTAGTTATATTAGCTTGCCTGTCATCTGTATTGAATGCGCAGTATGAACCAAGTGCAATAAATTATGGGGTAGTTGCTATAAAGAGTTTTAGTTCGATAGAAGAAGTTGGGCTGGGAGTAAGAATGGAATACGCTCCAAATTGTTATACAACCTACATGGGGGAATATAATCGTTTGTTTTCGATCGGAACGAGCGATGAGATAGAAGGGTATAACGAACTAGCTCTTGGAGTTAATTTGATTTTGTTTAATTGGTATCCAACAACGATAACTGCTGGGTTTGGTTACATAGGAAACGATTCTAGCCTTTTTGAAGAGATAGAGGATGATGCTTTAATAGCTTTTAGAAGTGGAGATTTTAATCATGGCGCTCAGATCAAATTACGAGCTTTACATCAAATAGCTATTCCGGTGCATATTTTTGCCGAATTTAATTTAAAAAGCCTTGGAGAACAATATCATACGTTTCTTATTGGATTTAGTTACGACTTTGATGCACGATAATGATGTTGTTTTACTGTGGTAAAAGTTACTCTTTATTTTCACCTTTATATCTTCTCAAGATTCGTATTATGAAGGAGAGGAATATTTCTTGGGATTACATCCTAAGAATTTTAGAATGCATTACGTTACCTATCTTTTATTCTCACATGTTCTTTAGGTAATTAATCTTACTTAACATTTTTCTTTTTTGACCAATCTAAAACTTTAGTATCTTACCAGAGATAATACAAATCAAACTATGAATAAAATAGATCACGAAGATTTTAAAGTTTCTCAACCGATAGAATTGTCAAAAATCTCTACAACTTATGACCTCGGAGAGAGTGAAAAAAAAATTGAAAAAGAACTAGAAAAGGTCAGAGAAAAATTAGGCAAATTTCAAGATACGATATATGCACATGATAAATATGCCATTTTAATTTGTTTACAAGGAATGGATACAGCTGGAAAGGACAGTCTTATCCGAGAAGTTTTTAAAGATTTTAATACGAGAGGAATCGTTGTACATAGTTTTAAAGTTCCTACGGAATTAGAACTTGGTCATGATTATTTATGGAGACATTATATCGCATTGCCACAACGTGGAAGATTTTCTGTCTTTAATAGAACACATTATGAAAATGTTTTAGTGACTAGAGTACATCCACAATATATTATGGGCGAAAAACTACCGAATATTAATTCAGTAGAGGATATAAATGATGAGTTTTGGGAAAAGCGTTTTGAACAGATAAGGAATTTTGAAAAGCATATAGCAGATAACGGAACACTTGTATATAAGTTTTATCTTCATTTATCAAAGGAAGAGCAAAAAAACAGACTACTTCGTAGATTAGAAAAGAAAGAGAAAAACTGGAAATTTTCTTCAGGGGATCTTAAAGAAAGAAAACTTTGGGATGATTATCAATCTTGTTATCAAGATGCAATAAATAAAACATCTCTACCACATGCTCCTTGGTATGTAATTCCTGCAGATGATAAACCTACTGCAAGATATATTGTGGCAAAAACATTGTATGATACCTTGATAAAATTTGATGACATAAGAGAACCAGAATTAGACGAAAAAACTAAGTCCAATATTGAACAATATAAGCAACAACTGGAAAACGAATAATAATACGATTACATTTAAAATAATATTATAAAAAATACATCTGTGAGAAATTTAGTCTTTATCCTTTTCATAACTTTTTCTTTTTCCTCTTATAGTCAAAAGGACAACAGAAAAGAAGATTCAATTGCAATTAAAAAATTTTATAACGCTTCATTATTAGAGGGTAAAAGTTACACTTGGTTGGATTATTTATCCAATCAAATAGGTCCTAGATTGTCAGGATCTTTAAATGCTCAAAAAGCGGTAGAATGGACAGAGCAGGAACTTAAAGATGTAGGATTAGATAAAGTATGGTTGCAATCTGTAATGGTTCCTAAATGGACAAGAGGTGTTACTGAGTTTGCTTATATAGAAACTGATCCTGGACAAACAACTAATGTTCCAATTTGTGCTCTTGGAGGTTCTGTTCCTACACCTATAGGTGGAGTTAAGGCTGAAATAGTTGAAGTAAAAGGTTTAGAGGATCTACGAAAACTTGGAACAGATAAGATAGAAGGAAAAATAGTATTTTTTAATCGTCCAATGCAAGCTGATTTAATAAATACCTTTGAGGCTTATGGTGGATGTGTGGATCAACGTTATTCTGGGGCTGCAGAAGCTGCTAAATTTGGAGCAGTTGGTGTGATTGTAAGGTCGATGAATTTGAGGTTAGATGATTTTCCGCATACAGGTACTATGAGTTATGGTAACCTCACTGATCTAGAAAAAATTCCGGCGGCTGCAATAAGTACAAACGGAGCAGAATTATTACATTCTATGTTAGCACTAAATCCAAAAATTAAGTTCTTATTAAATATGAACTGTCGTAGTTGGAAAGATGTTGAATCATTTAATGTAATAGGAGAAATTACAGGAAGTGAGTTTCCTAATGAATATATGATTGTAGGAGGACATTTGGATTCTTGGGATTTAGGTGATGGCTCACATGATGATGGAGCAGGAGTAGTACAATCTATGGAAGTGCTCAGGTTGTTTAAAGAAACAGGATATAAACCCAAAAGATCTATTAGAGTAGTTTTATTTATGAATGAAGAAAATGGACTAAGAGGAGGAAAGAAATATGCTGCAGTAGCTAAAAATAAAGGGGAGAATCATGTATTTGCATTAGAAAGTGATGCCGGTGGTTTTACACCTAGAGGTTTTTCTTTTGACTGTAATAATGAAAATTTTGATCAGATTAAAAGTTGGAAACCTCTTTTTGAACCTTATTTGATTCATTATTTTGCTAAGGGTGGTAGTGGAGCAGATATAGGTCCTTTAAAAAAGGATGGAATAGTATTGGCAGGACTTCGTCCAGATTCTCAACGGTATTTTGATTATCATCATGCTAAAAATGACACTTTTGATGCTATTAATAAGCGTGAACTAGAATTAGGTGCCGCTACTATGACAAGTTTAGTATATCTTTTTGATAAATATGGAGTCAAGTAATTTTTAAAATTTTCTTTGGTAGATTATAGATGAAAAATCATTAAAAATACATTGATCTAGTCTGTTTTTTTTGGGGAATTTTACGCTTTTTGTCTGATATTGCGTAAAAACAGAAAAATCATGTAAGTTGTTTCTTGTTTAAGAATTTAACTTTTTTATGAAAATTTTTATAAGAAAAAACATTCAAAAATGATTTTTTGTTAATTTAGGCTATGGTTTTACCATTGAGAAAGTTTTCTTTTTTTGTAAATCGTCTTTTTTTTAATCTTTTTTTGTGTTCTTTTTTCTTAGCATCTTCTTAACAACGAAACTTTTTTCGTTTTTTAAGATTTAAGAAAAGTATTTTGATTCTTCCTTTACGCCCTAAAAACAGTAAGCTTGGAGATTAATGCTAGAAATTAACAAGTTTTTTCTAAAACTTGTTAAGACTTAGTAAAGGTGACTAGTGTTACTTTTTTACCTGAGAGTTGTCATAACTTTATTCAACGTTTCAAACGATATTTCAATAACAAATCTTAAAAGTAAGATCAAGATTTAATTAAAGAGCTTATCGATGAACGGACAAGTAAACGTAACAATCGTCATGTCAGGCATTTTCCCAATTTATGTTTGATATGGTTTTAATGAAAATTAACTTAAAACTGTACTAACCTATGAACAAACCCAAAAATTACCAAATAGCATTGTCTTCTATGTTATTTTATTTAGAATTGAATTTTTATCGTCATTCTAATTCAGTTTGCCTTAACTAATTATTTAGTAGGATACTAAAGAAAATACGTAACCAAAGCTTTCGAAGAAAGTTAGTTTTTAATATCAGTGAATATCTCTATTTAAATAAATTGGTCAACCAATTTATTTGACAAATTCTAAGAATATTAGAACGAATTCTCTTTAAATCAAATCAATTAATAAATCCAAGTGTACGACTAGTCTTCATAAGACTACTTTCACTTCTTTTTAATATCAAAATCAAAACAATTTTCAAAACACAATTCTTAAAACTACACTAACAATGAGAAATTTAATCAAGATAAGTACTATCATAGTATTGTGCTTATTCTGTGCTAGATCATCAGCGCAGTTCAATTATGGAGAAGCTCTGCAAAAATCTTTGCTTTTCTATGAAACACAACAATCTGGAAAATTACCCGATTGGAACAGAATAAGTTGGCGATCCGATTCGGGAGTCAATGATGGAGCAGATGTAGGACTTGATCTTACAGGAGGATGGAATGATGCTGGAGATCATGTAAAATTTGGTTTTCCAATGGCTTTTTCTGTAACAGCTCTGAATTGGGGGTTCTTAGAATACAAAGATGGATATGATACAGCGAACCAGACTGAACATTTTAAAAGAAACATTAAATGGGTAACAGATTACTTTATTAAGTGTCATCCTTCACCTAATGTTTTTTATGCGCAGGTAGCGGATAGTAAATCACAAGACCATAATTTTTGGATGCCAGCGGAAATGGTTGATGTACATCCAATGTATGGACAACGAAAATCGTATGCATTAACTACTAGTAATCCTGGTACAGATGTAGCTTGCGAAACAGCAGCTGCTCTTGCATCAGCGAGTATTATCTTTAAAGATAGTGATCCTGTTTACAGTGCTACGTTATTGAGTCATGCAATTGAGTTGTATGAATTCGGAGATAACCATAGAGGACTGTATACATCAGAAGGTAATATACCGGCTGTAGGAACGTATACTTCAGGTAATTATCAAGATGAATTAACTTGGGGAGCACTTTGGCTATACAAAGCTACAGGCGATCAAAAATATTTGGATAAGGCTGAAGCAGAATACGCACAACCAGACTTTTTATGGAGTCTTGTGTGGGAAGATAAGTCATATGGTAATATGGTTTTGTTATCAATTATCACAGGAAAAGAAGCATATAAAATTGATGCCGAGCGTCATTTAGATTGGTGGCAAGAAGGAAACGGAGGAGTTAATTATTCTCCAGGAGGTCAAGCACATTTAACACAATGGGGATCTCTACGTCATGCAATGAATGCATCTCTTACTGCACTTATTTATAGTGATAATGTAAATACGCCAAAAAGTACTCAGTATCGTAATTTTGCTATTAACCAGGTAAATTATGCTTTAGGTGATAATCCTAATAACAGAAGTTTGGTAACAGGTTTTGGAGTAAATCCACCAACAAAACCTCATCATAGAGGGCAACATTCTAGTTGGTCTAGAAGTAGTGCAAACCCTGTAGAATCAAGACATACTATGTGGGGTGCATTAATGGGAGGTCCTTCTAAACCAGATGATTTCTTCATAGAAGATAGAGATGACTTTCAGGCGAATGAAGTAGCTACAGATTACAACGCTTGTTATCAGGGAGTTTTAGCAAGAATGGTAATGGAATTTGGAGGTTCACCGCTTTCTAATTTTCCACAACCGGAGACTCCAGGATTAGAGTTTGCTAATGAGGTTAAACTAAATAATGATCAGTCAAAATTTACAGAAGTAGCAATATGGTTAAATAACCGTTCTGGATGGCCAGCTAGAGTACCAAATACACTAAAAGCTCGCTATTTTGTTGATATTTCAGAAGGTGTTGCTGCTGGATTTACTGCTAGTGATTACGAGCTTACTGCACGTGGAGCAGGAAACACAACCATTAATAGTTTACAGGAATGGGATGCTTCTAGCAATATCTATTATGCAGAAATAGAAGTTGATCAAGATAATATGCCTTTCCCTGGAGGCCAAGGTGAGTATAGAAGTGAAATACAACTAAGAGTTTCATTACCTACTAGTGCTCCAGAATCGGCTTGGGATGCATCTAATGATTTTTCGTATCAAGGATTAACTAGTGGATTACAAATTTCAGATAATGTACCAATTTATGCAGATGGAATATTGGTAGGAGGGCGAGAGCCTAACGGTGGTGAAATACCGACAGCATCTTTTACTGCTACTCCAGAATCAGGAACTGCTCCGTTAGAGGTTTCATTTGATGCTTCAGCTTCGTCTGATCCTAATGGAGATTCATTGAATTATAATTGGGATTTTGGTAATGGTCAGACATCTTCTGTTGTAGATCCATTGATTACATATACAGAAATAGGATCTTATTTAGTAACTCTTACTGTAAATGATGGAACTAATACTTCTTCAGAATTTACACGAACAATTACCGTACTTGATGGAAACATAGCACCTATAGCTGATTTTTCTGCAACACCTACCACAGGTGTAGCTCCGGTAACAGTTAATTTTGATGCATCAGCTTCATCTGATGAAAATGATGATTCATTGACATATGTATGGGATTTTGGTGATGGAGAATCAGGATCTGGAGTAACAATTACCCATGAATATACTGCAATAGGTGAATATGATGCTCAACTTACAGTAAGTGATGGTAGTAAAGAAGATATAAAGACAATAACAATTACAGTGACAGATGGAAGCCCAGTTGCGGCTTTTACTGTAAGTACAGATTCAGGAGTTGCACCTTTAGATGTTGCTTTTGACGCTTCAGGATCTGCAGATCCAACAGGAGGAAATCTTACATATAACTGGGATTTAGGGAATGGTCAAACTGCTTCTGCAGTAACCACTTCCGCTACATATACAGATGTAGGAGAAGTGATTGTAACACTTACAGTTACAAATGCTTCAGGAGATACAGATACAGCAACAAAAACTATTACTATTACTGATGGTAGTGTAAGCTGTACTTTTGATACTCCAATACCTAATGGATTGCCTTCTATTAACGAAGAGTTTCAGAATATTTTTGTTTTAGGCGATGGAGGACCAAATTTGGATAATGTTGCTAAGTTTAATATTAACTGGAGTTTGGAAAACAATGGATTATATCAATTTTCTATGAATACCAATAATGGTACTCCTAATTGGTGGAATGATTTTTTACCAAACGTTACTCAAAACTTCAATTCTTCTCAACCAGAAATTACAATTACAGGTTCTGGTTTTGTAGGGCTTGATGGCTCATATTATGTAACAATCAATGAGGGTAATTTTGTTTTAGTTTCTAAGACTGGTGGATTTACTATTTATTTTAGTACTTCTACAACTGCACCAGATTGTGATGGGGGAATATCGAATCCGATTATAACAGATGGAGGAAGTATTACTGGAGGCCCATTTGTGTTTACTGTAGGAGATGGTGTTGTTGATAATGTATCAGGAATTACTTTAACTGGGAACATTGGGGCTAATTCTCAATGGGTAGTAACAGATGATCAGAATGTAATTCTTGGATTACCAGGAAACATCGAAGATGTTGATTTTGATGGAGCAGGAACAGGAACTTGTTTAATCTGGCATTTAAGTTATGAAGATGGTTTGCAAGGTTTAGAAGCAAATAATAATGTTTCAGCATTGGTAGGAGATTTTGATTTTTCTAACTCAATTGATGTAGTAAGAAATCCGGTAGATCAACCAGGAACTAATGGAGGTGTTATATCGGGAGGACCGTTCACGTTTACTGTTGGAGATGGTATCGCAGACAATGTTTCTGGAATTACTTTAACAGGAAATACAGGTGTTAATTCCCAGTGGGTAGTAACAGATGATCAGAATGTAATTCTTGGATTACCAGGTAACATCGAAGATGTTGATTTTGATGGGGCAGGAACAGGAACTTGTTTAATCTGGCATTTGAGTTATGAAGACGGTTTACAAGGTTTAGAGGCAAATAATAATGTTTCGGATTTAGTGGGAGATTTTGATTTCTCTAATTCTATAGCTGTTATCCGAAATCCAGTTACTATAGGTGGTGATTGTACCTTTGATACACCAATTGTATCAGCATTACCATCTATTGATAATAGATATACTAACGTATTTGTATTAGGTGATGGAGGTCCAGATCCTAGTAATATCAGAGAGTTTTCTATTAATTGGAATCTAGAAAATAACGGATTGTATCAATTCGCATTAAATACAAATAATGGTACTCCTGATTGGTATGTAGATCTTAGTGGAAATCTAACTCATAATTTTAATTCTCCTCAACCAGAAGCTATTTTAACAGGGACTCAGGTCAGTGGTTTAGATGGTGATTATTGGGTGAATGTAGATGGAGATAATTTTGTAATGGTTTCTAAAAATAGTGGATTCACACTTTATTTCAGTTTAACTGCTACATCACCTGATTGTGGTGATACTGGAGGAGGAAATACAGATCCTGTGGCAGATATTTCTGCAACACCTATTTCTGGAGAAGCTCCACTTTTAGTAACATTTGATGCAGTTGCTTCTACCGATGCGGATGGAGATGCATTAAGTTATGCGTGGGACTTTGGAGATGGGAATACAGCTAATGGAGTGACTGTAGAAAATACATTTACTACTATAGGAGATTATTCCGTAACACTAATTGTGGATGATGGTAACGGAGGTACAGATCAGGCAGTAATAACGATTACGGTAACTGATGGTGATATTATCATTAACCCTCCTACCGGAGAAAATGCATATATCGATCGTTTTATTGAAATGAGAAATGAGTTCTATGATCCGGCAAATGGATATTTTAGTGCAGATGGTTCTCCGCATCATTCAGTGGAAACATTAATTGTAGAAGCACCTGATTATGGTCATGAGTCTACTAGTGAATTATACTCATACTGGCTATGGCTAGAGGTTATGAACGGTAGAATTACACAAGATTGGGCTCCTTTAAATAACGTTTGGAATAAAATAGAAGAATTTATAATTCCTACTACAGCGGATCAGCCTAGTAATGGAGCTTATAATGCTTCATCTCCAGCAGCGTTCGCAAGTGAATTTCCATTGCCGAGTGATTATCCGGCACCACTTAATTTTAGTGCTCCGGTTGGATCAGATCCAGTTTCACCAGATTTAACTGCAACATATGGTGCTGATATTTATCAGATGCATTGGTTATTAGATAATGATAATTTTTATGGATATGGAAACAGAGGTGATGGCGTAAGTACACCATCATATATAAATACTTTCCAAAGAGGAGAACAGGAATCAGTTTATGAAACTGTACCTCACCCATCTTGGGAGAGTTTCGACTGGGGAGGAACCAATGGATATCTTCCACTATTTATTGAAGATCAAAATTATGCACAACAATGGAGATATACAAGTGCTCCGGATGCAGATGCAAGAGCAGTTCAAGCAATGTATTGGGCTCAAGTGTATGCAAAAGAACAAGGTGCAAGTTTAGGAAGTTTAGATTTAGATAAAGCATCTAAAATGGGAGATTTCCTTAGGCTATCAATGTTTGATAAGTATTTTAAACCCATGGGAGTACAAAGTGCGACCAGTGGAGCGGGATCTGGATATGACAGTGCACATTACTTAATGTCGTGGTACATGTCTTGGGGTGGTTCGGCAGATCCTGCTTCGCAATGGGCCTTTAGAATAAGTTCTAGTCATTGCCACTTCGGATATCAGAATCCTATGGCGGCTTATGCTTTAACACAGGTAGATGAGCTGAAACCAATATCTCAGAATGGAGAAAGAGATTGGACTGAAAGTTTAAAAAGACAAATGGAATTTTATACTTGGCTACAGTCTAAAGAAGGTGCTATTGCTGGTGGAGCTACTAATAGTTGGAATGGAGATTATAGTCCATATCCTGCTGGTAAATCTACATTCTACGATATGGCTTTTGATACTGATCCTGTATATCATGATCCAGGAAGTGGAACTTGGTTCGGATGGCAAGCTTGGTCTATGGAGAGAGTTGCAGAGTATTACTATATCACAAACGATCCAATGGCAAAATCTCTAATGGATAAATGGGCAACATGGGTTAAAAGTGAAGTAAAACTTATCGGAACAGATGATTTCGAAATACCTGCTACTTTAGAGTGGACTGGTGAACCAGATACTTGGAATCCAGATAGTCCTGGAAGTAATGATAACCTTAGTGTTGTAGTTACAGATTATGGTAAAGATTTAGGTGTGGCAGCTTCTATGGCAAAGGCACTTATTTATTATGCAGCAGCAACCCAAAAGCATGCTACTTTAGATACAGAATCTCGTGATTTAGCTAAAGAAGTATTAGATAGAATGTGGAATACGTATAGAGATGATAAAGGGGTTTCTTCTCCAGAAGATAGAGGAGATTTTGCAAGAATCTTTGAGGAAGAAGTATATATTCCTAATGGATTTAGTGGAACAATGCCTAATGGAGATCAGATTAAACCTGGAGTTACATTCCTAGATATAAGATCAGATTATAAAAATGATCCAGATTTTGATAGATTAGAAGCAGCATACAATGCTGGAGAGGAATATACACAACGTTATCATAGAAGTTGGGCTCAGATAGAAGTAGCGTTAGCTAATGCAGAATTTGGATTCTTTTTTGGAGATCAAGAACCAGGAGTTAAAGCTCCAGAAAAAGAACTTACCGTAAGTGCTACACCAAATCCTGCTTCGGATTATATTACACTTTCTACTAATTTTGATATGACAAATGTTAGAATTAGAGTGATAGATATTGCTGGTAATGTGATCAGAACAGAATCTATGAAAAATGAACAAAAGTCTACTAGACTTTCTGTTAATGGATTACCTTCTGGAATGTATATTTTAGAAATATATGATATAACTACTGGAGATAAATTCAGAAATAAAATTATTAAAAACTAATTTTAAAAAATAGAGAGAGGTTGTACAACCTCTCTCTTACTTTTTTTATTCTTTTTTAAGTCTGAATATATAGACATCTTCTTAAAAGTATAAATGAACAAAAGTTTGCTAAAATCATAGGTGTGTCATATACTTTTCAGTTACCACACTTCTGAGCAAACTAATACCAATTACAATAACTACGCTAATTATTGAAAAAAATATATACATGAAACGATTTATAAATTATATGATGATTCTGTTACTGTTTTTCAGCAGTATTACAGAAATTATAGCACAACAACAAAATTTCTTAACTGTATCAGGAAATAAATTATATGATACAACAGGAAAAGAAGTACGTCTAACTGGTGTAAATTGGTTTGGTTTTGAAACACAAAACTATTCTCCTCATGGAATTTGGTCAAGAGATATGAAAAGTGTTTTACAACAAATTAAAGATTTAGGTTTTAATACCATACGGGTTCCTTGGTGTAACGAGATGTTAAACCCGAGTTCTTCTATTGCCATAAATTCTTATGGTACTGATGCCTATAGCGGAGTATCACCAATGAATGAAGAAGAAGCAACAGTAAGCAAGCCAATAGAATTACTTGACATTTTTGTAAAATGGTGTCAGGAAAATGACATGAAGATTGTATTAGATAATCATTCTAGAGCCGCTGATGGTTTTTTAAACGAGGCGGTTTGGTATACTCCAGAATATTCTGAGGAACGTTGGATTAACGACTGGGTTTTTATAGCTGATCGTTATAAGAATTACTCTGCAGTGGTAGCTATGGATTTAAATAACGAACCTCATGGATCTACTTGGGGTGATAGTAACCCTGATACAGATTGGAACAAGGCAGCAGAACGTTGTGGTAATGCAGTTCTCCAGGCAAATCCGAATGTTTTAATTATAATTGAAGGTGTAGGAGAATTTGAAGGAAACTCATATTGGTGGGGTGGACAATTAATGGGAGCAAAGAAATATCCAGTTCAATTGTCTGATCCAAGTAAACTTATGTATTCTGCTCATGAATATGGTCCTGAGGTATCCCAACAAGACTGGTTTACTGCTAGCGATTTTCCACAAAATATGCCTGGTTTATGGACTGATAATTTTCATTATTTATATGAAGAGGGTACTTCTCCACTATTTTTAGGAGAATTTGGGATTAAAGATCAAGATGCTTTTGGAGGTATTTCCTATACCTGGTTTACCGAGTTTACAGATTTCATGGGTGATATTTATTCTTGGACATTTTGGAGTATGAATCCAAATTCTGGAGATACCGGAGGAATTTTACAAGATGATTGGACAAATGTTAATCAATGGAAATTAGATGTGTTAACTCCCCATTTGGCACCATTTATTCCTAATGTTGTAGGAGGAACAGGAAATCTTCCTCCTACAGCTAGATTTACTTCGGATATAGATTCAGGTAATGCACCGTTAACAGTGCAATTTGATGCATCTGAATCCACAGATCCTGATGGAGACAATTTATCTTATTCTTGGAATTTTGGCGATGGATCTACTGCCACTGGAATAGGGATATCTCATTTGTTTGCGCAACCAGGTACTTATCAGGTTAGTCTTACTGTTAATGATGGAGCATTAAGTGATACTACTAATAAAACCATAACCGTTATAGATGATACTGTTCCAACAGTCACTGCTAATTTAGTTGCAGACAATAACTCAGGAATAGCTCCGGCTACTATTAATTTTGATGCTACAGGATCTATGTCTTCTGACGGAAGTGCATTGGTTTATGGCTGGGATTTTGGAGATGGAACTGCTGGTTCTGGAGTAACTATAAATCACGAGTTTGTAGAGGCAGGTAGTTATGATGTTGTATTAACAGTATCTAATGCAGATGGAGTTTCTGATACAGCAATTACTACTATCGTTATTACAGAACCAAATACTGGTGGTGATTGTAGTTTTGGAGCGCCATTAAATAACCCTTTACCAACTATTCCTAATGCTTCTTACAGCAATATATATATTCTTGGATCTGGTGGGCCAGACTTAAGTAATGTTACTAATTTTACTATCAATTGGGATTTACAAAATAATGGTCTTTGGCAATTCTCTATGAATACCAATAATGGAATTCCGAGTTGGTGGAATGATTTAAAAACTAATGTTACTATTCAAAATTTCAATACTGCGCAACCTAGCATTACTATTACAGGTACAGGTTTTTCTAACTTAGATGGTGCTTATTATGCAACAATTGATGGGGATAATTTTGCATTGGTATCTAAAAGCGGAGCGTTTACAATTTATTTTAGTAATAGTAATACAGCTCCTAATTGTCAAGAACAGTTAAAAGATCCAATTGTTGATAATGAGATAATAAGAATAAAAGCATATCCAAACCCCGTGACTGATAAGTTAATGATAAGTCAGGATACCAATTTTAATAATGCACAAATGAAAATAGTTGATATATCAGGAAAAGTAATTAAAACATTTTCTACAATTACTGATACAAATATGATAGAGCTAAATGTTTCAGAATTAAAAGCTGGCGTTTATTTTATAAAAATATTTGACCAAAAGAATATGGTAACTCAACAAATTATAAAGCAATAATTTAAAAGGTAGTATAAAAGAGACGCTATGATGCATTAGTTGTCTCTTTTGTACTAATACCCAGAAATACCTACAACAAACTTTTCTTTATAGAAAAGAAACAGCAAAATAATTTACAAAACTCACTACTTATTATGGGACCAACACCAAACAATAAGCGTGGATGGCGTGCGTATATAAAAAATACTCGTAAAGCACTCTTTTACACGATAGCAATATCAATATCATTAGGTCTTGCCATCATATCATTCGTAGATGTATATGATGGGACAGAAGGACCAATGATGACAACCCAAACATGGCCTGCAGGAACTTTTCTTTCTAACTTTCCTGAGGGAGACAGAATTAACACTTACCATCGCAACTACTTGATGATTAATGGTCAAGCTGGAACGGGAATATGGGATGTTTCTAATCCTACAGCACCCAAAAAAGTACAATTCAGCGATGCAGCAAATAACGGACATAGATGGTGGAAATTAGAAGGAGATCTTTTTTATAGAGAATATTCTGTTCCTGAAGTAGAAGGAACTGGATATAAATACTTAGATCTTTCTAATATGTTAGAAAGAAAACCTATTACTACTTCGAATATCCTCTATACTGTAGAAGACGGACAATCTAATTATGATAATTTAGAGACTTTTCCACATACTATAGATGGTAGTAGAGTTTTTGATATGAGAACTGGAGAGCAATTAGATGACATCCCAACTTCAGTTTCTTTGCCAGATGTAGTGGTTAGAATTGGAAACTATGTTTTTTATGCACCACAAACGGGGGATATAAGCGTATTTGATTTTGGTGATCCTACTAATATTAAATTTCTCGGGTCATTCGGAGGAGATATTCCTCATGAGCAGTATAGTACAGGATTTCAATTATGGCGAAATCACTTAGTTTTTATGAGTGGAAATGAGGGGCCGAATGCCTTAGTTGGATTTGATATAAGTGATCCAACTGATGTTAAATTAGGTTTTAGTTTACATTCTGATCAAGCCACATTAGGAAGGTATATGATATTTCAGGATGAGTTTGGTTTTTCTGGTCGTTTTGATCGGGGAGTCAAATTTAATTTTGAAACTATGGAAATTGAACAAGAGTTTTTTCCACCATCAAGTGATGAGACACTTCAGTTTATAGATAATCAATGGATGCCAATAGGCCATATTCTTATAGCAAGTGGAGATGATAAGACTTCAATTTTTGCTCATCAGGATGGACTTGATACAAAACCTCCAACAGTAGGTCATCATTTTCCTATTTCTGGGGCAATTAATCAACCTACTTCTTCTACAATAGGTTTTGTAATAAATGAAACATTAAATGATTTAACGCTTAGTGACGAGACTATACAAGTAAGTCCTTTAGGAGGTGATCCAATTCAGGGTGATGTAACCACAACATCTTATCAAGTTATAAATTATGTCCCAAAAGAAGATTTACTTCCTAATACAACCTACGAAGTAAAGTTTGTAGAAGGAGGTGTAAAAGATGCGGTTGGTAATGGGATTGAAGAGTATGTGTTTTACTTTACTACTGGAGGCGATGCTTCTAATCAATCCCCTGTAATTACAGGAATTGATGTAGACATCTCTTCTCCGGTAACGATCGGAACTACTATAAACTTTACAGCGAATGCAAGTGATCCTGATGGTAATGATTTGAAATATAGATGGAATTTTGGTGATAATTCTCCTAAAACCGAATGGATTGGAGCGGTTAGTAGTCATACGTATACAGAACCAGGAAATTACCTGATACAAGTACAAGTTTCTGATGATAATGGTGGTTTTGTAGTAGGATCTCAATCTATTGTAATAGTAGATGCTATATATGATAAGTTACCAACACAATCGGGACCCATTACCGTTGATACTGATAATAGAACTGTGTGGTCAGTAAATCCCGATAATAATTCTGTAACACTTATTAACTCGGATGATTTATCTATTATTAATGAAATTCAAGTAGGAAAAGACCCTGTTAATATAGCATTAGATTCCCAGGGGAAAGCTTGGGTCACATGTCGAGATTCTGATGAGATCTATATTTTAAGAAAAGATGGAATATTAGAAACCAAAATATCTTTAGAAAGCGGATCTCAACCTTATGGAATTATATTTACACCTGATGGTAATCGGGGGTTTATATCAACTTTTGGTTCAGGTAAAATATTAGAGTTTTCAACAGCAACTAATTCCATAGTCAATGAATTAGCTATTGCAGAAAAACCTAGAGCAATGGCGATAGATGGAGAAGGGGAAATCCTTTTAGTAACTAGATTTGTTTCTCCAGATCAAGAAGGACAAATATGGAAAATAGATTTAAATACATTTACTCTTGACACAACTATTGGACTGCCATTGGATGATTTCACACAAGATAATGGAAATCAAGGAAGAGGCTTACCTAATTATGTTTCAGGGATAACTATTCATCCAAATAATAAAACAGCGTGGTCAGTAGCTAAAAAGGATAATATTCTTAGAGGATTAAATCGTGATGGAAAACCACTGTCATTTGATAATGTTGTCAGGACCTCAATATCATCTATTGATCTAACAACTAATAATGAAAATCTAAATGAGAGGTTGGATATCGATAATCATGGTCAGCCTTCATCTGCTTTATACACGCCAACTGGAAATTACCTTTTTGTTACCATGCAAGGTAACAATAGAATTGTAGTAATTGATCCAAATACAGGTGTAGAGCTCCTTAAGAAAGATGTTGGGAAGGCTCCTCAAGGCTTGACAATAGATCCTGTAAATAATCGGGTTTTTGTAAAGAATTTTATGGATCGTTCAGTTACGGTTTTTGATGCTAATGAGATGATAAATGATGGTAGCAGTACGTTGGAAGAATTATCGACGATTGTAACGGTAGATAATGAGTTATTATCAGCTACAGAACTTAAGGGGAAACAAATATTCTATGATGCGGCCGATATCAGAATGGGTACAGATGGTTATGTGAGTTGCGCTACCTGTCATATCGATGGAGGAGAAGATGGAAGAACTTGGGACTTTACTGATAGAGGAGAAGGATTGAGAAATACAATCTCTTTAATAGGTAGAGCAGGAACAGCTCACGGGAGAGTTCATTGGAGCGCTAATTTTGATGAGATTCAAGATTTCGAAAATGATATTCGTTTTCATTTTAAGGGACAAGGTTTTATGAGTGATCAGGATTTTAATGACGGTACAACGGCATTAACTACTGGAGATCCTAAAACTGGAAAATCTGGAGATTTAGATGCATTAACGGCATATATAGAATCCTTAAATAGTTTTAGTCCTAGTCCATATCGAAATAATGATGGATCGCTTACAGCAGATGGAATAGCTGGAAAATCTTTATTTGAAGATCTAAAATGCTATGCTTGCCATAGTGGGAGTAATTTTACGGATAGTAATTCTGGAAAATTACATAATGTTGGTACAATTACGAGCACTACGGGAAGTCGTTTGGATAAAAAACTACTTGGGATTGATGTGCCAACGTTAAAAGATGTCTGGGCAACAGCTCCATATCTTCATAATGGAATGGCCAAAACTATAGAAGAAGTACTAACAATTTATAATAATAATGACACTCACGGAGTAACATCATCTTTAAATGCCACTCAAATAAGACAATTAGAGGCATATATAAAACAGATTGATGGTTCCGAATTAGCCAAACCATCAGAGCAGTTACTAAAAATGGCTTCTCCTGTTGATGGATCTATAATTGATAGAGCAGAATCACAAAACCTTAGTGTTGATACTAATATAGAAGGGATTACAAAGATTCAATATTTTGTAGATAATGAAATGATAGAAGAAGTAGTAAGTGCTCCTTTCGAATCCTCATGGACACCTGTTCTTTGGAAGAACTATACAATTAATGCGAAGGTTTTTTATAACAATGATAATACAGCTTCTGTAACTCCGGAAATCACTGTTCAATTTAAGAATGTTATAAAAGTGATGTTTGTTGTTGGTGATAAGAATGTACTTACGTCGGAGGATCAGCGAATAAAATCTAGATTAGAGCAACAGTTTGGATTTAAAATTACTTTGTTTTCTGATGAAGAAGCAACCAGTCCGCAATCTGCTAATCCATTTGATATGGCCTTAATTTCTTCAACCGTTGATCCTAGAGAACTAGGAAATGATCTAGAAGGAGCTAGAGTTCCATTGATGACTTGGAATCCATTTATGTATAACAAATTAAGAATGGTTACTGGAGAATTAAATAGTGGATTTGGTATTACAGAACAAGGTTTTTCTTCAATTGCAATAACATCTCCAGAACATCCAATGGCTGTAAATGCGGGTATTGAAACATCATTATATTCCATAAGCCAAAGTTTACCTTTCGGTAATCCAACAGATGAAGCTATTATTATTGCAACAGCCGGAACCAAACCTATTTTGTTTGGTTATGAGGCTAGTATTGATATCCCTTCGAGAAGAGTAGCTTTCCCATTGCGAGATCAGTTTATGCATTTGCTCACTGATCAAGGACTAGCCATGTTCGATGCAGCGGTTTTATGGACATTACATGGAGGCGATGCAGATACACCAATTGGCCCCTTGCCTGATGTGTTTTTTAAATCACCAGTGGATGGAGAGTTAGTTAATACTCCTTTGAAAATAGATTTTAATACTGAAGGTTGGGAATTACCATCTCAGCAGTATAAACTAAGATTTAAAATTGATGGACAAGATCGTGGATTAATAACCTCCGAAGGGGAATTTACAGATGGTACAGCTTTATCAGAAGGCCCTCATGAGTTGTTATTACAAATGGAGAGAAGTGATAATTCTGTAACAGATTTAGGTGAAACAATTACGGTAATAGTTACTAACGAAACATTACCACAAAATCCTACAGCAATTATTCAATCCCCTTCAGATGGTGCATTGGTAGGACCTGATTTTAATATAGAATTTTCTACTTATAAATGGGATATTCATCCAGGAGGACAGCATATTAAGTATTTTATTGATGGAATCGAGAAAGGTTCCATGTTCGAAATAGCTCCAATACCAGTTTCAGGCTTGTCAGAAGGGGTACACACTATCACATTATCATTAGCTACGGAAAACGGAGAAATCATTGGAGATTCTGCAGAGGTTACAATAACTGTAGATGAACGATTTAATAATCTTCCGGATACCGATTTTAGTTTAGAATATAGAGATAATAGTTCTGGGGTATCTACATCAGAATTGAAACCTGTATTCCAGATAGTAAGTGAATCAGAAGAAAGTCATGCACTAAGCGATTTTAAGATTAGATATTGGTACACTCCGGAACATGCAGAAGCAATGAATTTTAATATAGATTATTCCGCTGTAGTAGGAACTGTAGGTAGTTTTGATTCTAATTTAGAAGAAAATTATATAGAAATTGGTTTTAGTGCATCTTCTGGAAATTTAAATCCTAATAGTAAGTCTGGTCAAATTCAAACTAGATTACACCATTCAGGTTTTCAAACTCATAATCAGAACAATGATTATTCATATGATGCAGGGAAGACTTCTCTGAAACCACATGTGTTAACAACTTTATATTATAAAGACGAATTAGTTTGGGGATTAGAGCCTGATGGTGGAGAAATATTAAATAGGCAACCAAATGCTATCATAAACCCTAGTGTTATATCAGGAATAGCGCCTTTATTTGTAGGTTTTGATGCTTCAGCTTCTAGTGACCCAGATGGTGATTCATTAAGTTATTCTTGGGATTTTGGTAATGGTGATGCAGACGCAGGAGTAACTAGTCAGTTCACGTTTCTTACTCCAGGTGATTATGAAGTTGGATTAACTGTTGATGATGGAAATGGAAAATCCGATACAGAATCTATTGTGATTAACGTTAAGGATGAAATTCCTACCTTAATTTCTAGTTTTACAGCAACCCCAGTATCAGGGGATGTGCCTTTAGTTGTTGATTTTGATTCCTCGAGTTCTGTATATCCAGATGGATCTATGATAACATATATTTGGGATTTTGGAGATGGAAATACGAGTGATTTGGCCAATCCTTCTTATACATATACTAGTTCTGGATCTTATGCGGTTACGTTAACAATTAGTGATGGCGTAGTCTCGGATATTTCTAATCCAATTACTATTAGCGTTCTTGAGGGTAACATCGCTCCGCAAGCTAGTTTTAATATGTCGGTAACATCAGGGATTGCTCCTTTGTTGGTAAGCTTTGATGCTTCAACTTCTTCTGATTCCAATGGAGATGTTTTAGAATACCTATGGGATTTTGGTGATGGAACAACCGGAGATGGAATAAATAGTACCCACACATATACGGAAGCTGGGGAATATATTATTTCTCTTACAGTAAGTGATGGACTATTATCAGCTAATCAAACAGCTATACTTCTGGTAAATGAATCTACGGGCAGTAATAATTGTAGTTTTGGTGCTCCTATGCAAAATCCATTACCTACATTATCTAATTCCACATTTGATTATGCCTATGTTTTAGGAGAAGGAGGTCCGGAATTGAACAACATGGCTAATTTTACAATCAACTGGGATTTACAAAACAATGGGTTATGGCAATGTTCAATGAATATGGGTGATGGTAACCCAGCTTGGTGGATTGATTTAAAGGTAAATATTGAAAGTCAAACATTCAATCAAGTACAACCAAGCATAACATTTTCAGGAACAGGAATATCAAATTTTGATGGTGTTTATGATGTCGTTATGGATGGAGATAATTTTGTGCTCGTTTCTAAAATAGCAGCATTTACTATATACTTTAGTAATGAAAATAATGCTCCTACTTGTGATAACAAGCTAAGTGAACCATTAAAAGATACTTCGATCTCAGTAACAGCGTTTCCTAATCCAGTAATAGATTATCTAACAATACAGAGTGATCAAAATTTAAAAGGAACTTTTATTAAAGTTGTAGATATAAATGGAAAGGTCTTGTCATCTAGTAATATTCAGAGAAATATAGAATCGATACGATTAGATATGAATACGTTCCAATCAGGGATATATTTCATACAAATTCGGAAGAATCAAAAAACTGTAATTAAACAAATTACTAAATAAGATAATCACTGTTAGATCTCCTATTTGAATAGGAGATCTAACAGTGATCATAAAATAAAACTCTAAACAATAAACTTTTAAAAAAGAAAGAATTTAGAACACCCAAAATAGAGTGTTCTTAGAATCGGGGGATTCATAAGTTAGGAATAGTTGGAATAACAATTATCAATTCAAACTAAAATCAATATACACACAACTAATTCTTTTAAAAATGAAAACTAACATTAAAATTTTATTAATAGAGAGCTTACTCTCTATCACGCGTGCATTTGCTCAAAAACAAAAAAATACTCCAATGAGATTTGTATATGCAGAAGAAAAATCACATTAAATATTAAACTGTAGACCTGATATCCGTAATAGTAAATAAATCTACCTTTTAAAAAGAGTCAATAAAATAGAATTTATTGAAAAAAATAAAGAAGCTTTTTAGATCTCAAACATGTTGTTCGATTTAACGAATTCTAACATAACATACGCGGTTAATAGAACAAGCAATACAGAAATAAGCGGTAATATTATTTTTGCCGCAAATAATCAAACTCAACAGTAAGCAATGAAAAATAATCAAACTCTCAAGACCTTTTTTCGAAAATGTATATGGATACTTTTATTCATATTTGTGTCTTCAATACACGCGAAAAATATTTATGTAGCAAAAAACGGAAATGATTCAAATTCCGGAACACAATCAAGTCCATATAAGACAATTGCGAAAGCCTCAGCAGTAGCACAAGCTGGTGATGTTATTGTTATTGGAGAAGGAACCTATGAAGAAACTATTAGACCAGCCAGATCAGGCAATGCTGGTCAACCTATAACATATATTGCCAAAAATGGAGAAAAAGTAATTATCTCCGCTATGCAAGCTTTAAGTGGATGGCAGAGAGATAATGGAGCTGTCTATAAGATAAAAGTAGACTGGGATTTAGGACAAGAAAACTTTGTTTTGAATGGTAATACAGCAATGGATTTGGCAAGGTGGCCCAATAATACAGATGGTGATCCTTTTACACTTAATTCTCGCAGAAACGATGGCGGTAGTGGCGCTAATGTGGTGAATGGTGCATTTCTAACATCATCCCAAATTCCTAATATTAACTGGACCGGGGGATCAGTTTTCTTTTACGGAGACAAACCTGGATCAGGGTGGATCGCCTGGAAAGCATTTATTAATAGTAGTTCTTCTGGAAGAGTAAACTTTACACTTGATAAAAATCCTGCTTGGATTAGAACTTTCCATGCCCCAGCTGATAAAGGAGATTTTTATTTAGAAGGAGTAAAAGGAGCTTTAGATTATCAAAATGAATGGTGGTTTAATAAGCAGACAAAAGAATTATTTGTACAAATGCCAGGTGGGCAGGCACCAGTTAATGGAGTTGTACAAATGAGAAGAAGAACAACAACCGTAGATCTAAGTGGTAGAGGTTTTATTCATATCAGAAACCTCGCTGTTTTTGGAGGATCGATTAATATGCCTAGAAATTCAAATAATAATGTGATTTATGGTGTTTCCTCTTTTTATGGGAATCATACACAAGGTGTTCAAAAAGGTTTCTCTGCCAATAAACAAAGTGTTTTGATGGAGGGAAATAATAATACAATAGAGCGTTGTGAGATAGCTTTTGGAGCTGCCAATGGTATCAAAGTAAGTGGTGATAAAAATAGAATTCTTAATTCTAGAATTCATGATTTTAATTATATCGGTTCTTATGATGCGCCCATTAATGCAAGAGGAGGAAAAAATACTCTTTTCAAAGGAAATACAATTTTTAGAGCCGGAAGAGATGGTATTCAATTCTTTAATAATAGAAGTGAGTTTGCTTATAATGATGTATATAGGTCAAACTTAATTAATGATGATTGTGCTTTACTATACACAGTAGGTGGGCCGCATTATGGGGAGATTCATCATAATTGGTTTCATGATAATGAGGGTAGAGGAAAATTAAGAAAAGCTGCAGCTATCTATTTAGATAATGATGCAGAAGCTTTTTCAGTACATCATAATGTGGTGTGGAATGTAGAATGGACTGGAGTTCAAATCAACTGGAATGGTAAAGATATTGATGTTTTTAATAACACTTTGGTAAAGACAGAAGGTGGAGCAATGGGGGCTTGGCATAAAGAAGGGACAGCTTTTTCTAATGTTAAGGTTTGGAACAATATTGCTGATGTTAGAACCGAGGATGACCCTTCTACCCAAGAGGATGAAGGTACTTTCGAAAGAGATGCGGATAAGCAAAATAATGTAATTACACAGTTAGGCTTTACTGATTATAACGGAAATAATTTTACATTAAAATCTAACTCACCTGCGGTAAACGCTGGTAGAAGAATATCAGGTATAACTGATGGATTCGTTGGATCTGCACCAGATGCAGGGGCATATGAGTTTGGAGGTGAAAATTGGGTGCCAGGAATTAACTGGAATCCTGTTTTAGGTCCTACAGGTAATGGGTGCTATGGATTACCAGGTGAAAATTGTAATAATACAAGTATACCTGATGAGATAGCATTTGTAAATGCACCAACATCAATTCAACCTCAAACATCTTATGAATTTGATATAAAATATAGTGCGCAAACAAATAGAGAGATTGTAGTTGAGTTTTGGTCAGCTACCAATTGGCTTGCTCAAAAAATGGTTACTGTAGAAAAAGGATCTGGAACTGTAATGGTTACAGTTGATCTTCCTGTCGCTCCAGAAGTTGGTGCGGGTTATATCTATAAAACGCATATACGTCCTGTTGGAACCACTTGGCAAGAAGCTATTGATAGAGATCAGGTAGATAATGTTACCATAGAGGCTCAAACGTTTACAGACAAAATTTCTTTTAGTAATGCTCCGACAAGTATAGTTCAAGCTACATCGTATAACTTGGATTTAAATTACGAAGCATCTACGGACAGAGAAATTATAGTAGAATTTTGGTCTTCTACTAATTGGATTGCTCAGCAGAATGTAACTGTCTCTGCCGGAATAGGAGTAAAAACAATGACCATAAATCTTCCTAATGTTCCGCAATCTGGTTCGGGATATATCTACAAAGCTCATATTCGTCCATTAAATACCACTTGGCAAGATGCACTTGATAGAGATCAAATTAACAATGTAACTGTTACTGAAGCATTTAGACAGCTAATAATAAATGGCTCGTACCACATAGAATCTACACAATCTAATCAACGATTATTATCCAGAGCAAATGAACAACATAGTGCAATTATGAGTAGTCCATATCCATACAATGATCAAGTATGGGTTTTTAATCATATCGAAGATAATGTGTATACTATAAAAAACTTAGGCACTAATAGATTTTTGGAAGTTCCTTATGCTCGTTGTGGTAATGGAGAAAATGTTGCTACCTGGACAGATGCCAATGAAAATCATAAAAAATGGAAAGTAGTTCAGAATGATAGTAATTCATTTAGTTTACAACCTATGCATTGTACGTCAAGTGCATTAGATCGAGCAGCTGGTGCTATTGATACTAATGTTCAAATTTGGGATTTTAATTCTGGAAATAACAATCAAAAGTGGAAAATTATTTCATTAAATAATAGAGAACAACCACAGGGAGAAAAAGCTGTAGCTTTATCTGTTTATCCTAACCCATCTTCTAATTCCATAACAATTCAAGGGATAGAGGAGAATGATATTCTAACTATATATGATCTAATGGGAAAGATTATTAAACAAACTACAATGACTGCTAATAATCAATCATTAATAGTATCAGACATGGCATCTGGGCTTTATATTTTATCAGTATTTGGTAAAGATAAAGTACAGTTCGTTAAAGATTAAAATTAAAAAATGAGACCTGATTTTCTCTATAATCTGAATATAAATAAAGTAGTTAAATAAAAGTTAAAAAAGACTATTTGAAGTAGGACAGAAGTCCATTTGATCCAATAAGATTTCAGAAGTGATTCTCATTAAGTAATTGATTTATTATCGAATTCTAAATAGATTTTAACGAATTCTATTTCGGAAAGATCGTTTAATAGTTTTGATAAATTCAACAAGCTTTTGAGATCTTAAATTCGAGAGGTTTTACGGTATTTAATTTCGTGTTAAAACTTGTTAACTATCTGTTTGTTAGTTGTTTTGACTCGAAATTAAATACAATAAAAGACGTTCTTTGAATACTTACACTAACAAAATAAATATCTTAAAACCACACACACAAAAAACAATTTAAATCATGAAATTAACTAAACTCAACGTTTTATTAACATTCTTGTTTCTTGGGTTTTTGCTCCAAGCTCAAACACCAGAAGGAGAATTGAAGAGATGGCATAAAGTCTCTCTGACCTTTAACGGTCCTAACACCTCAGAGACCGCAAACCCAAATCCTTTTTCGGATTATCTATTAGAAGTGACCTTTACACATCAAGGAAGTAATACGAGTTATACAGTGCCAGGATATTTTGCGGCCTGTGGAAATGCTGAAAATAATAGTTGTGACTCTGGAAATAAGTGGCGAGTGCATTTTGCTCCTGATCGAACGGGTACGTGGAACTGGTCAGCTTCTTTTAAATCAGGTTCCGATGTAGCAATCAATGGAGGCGGATCAAACGCTGGATTTATGAATGGGGATACAGGATCATTTAATATTTCTGAATCCGATAAATCTGGTAGAGATTATAGAAGTAAGGATCTAGGAAGACTTAAGTATATTGGAGAACATTACTTAAAACATGTAGGATCAAACCCAAGTAATCCTAATGGTCCTTGGTTTATAAAAGCTGGAGCGGATTCTCCAGAAAATGCTTTTAACTATGTAGATTTTGACGCTACTCCAAGTTATAATAATAACCTAAATAAAATAGGGAATAAAACTTGGCAACCTCACCAAATAGATTATGTTGCAAATGATGCTAGCTCTTATACTTGGGATAGTGGCAAGGGAACTGAAATTTTAGGTATGATCAACTACCTATCTGGTCAAGGAGCTAATGTTGTTTCTTTTCTAACTTGGAACACTTCTGGAGATGGTGGAGCAGTTTTTCCTCATGTCTTAAAAGTTTCTGAACAAGAGTATGGAAATACTGCTAGAGGCCAGCAATGGGATAAAGTTCATCACGATAGATTTGATGTGTCTAAAATGGCCCAATGGGAAAAAGTAATGGAGTATGCCGATAAAAAGGGAGTATACTTGCACTTTAAGACCATGGAGACAGAAAATGATAATAAAATGGATGGTGATAATTTTGGGAGAGAAAGAAAACTATACTATCGAGAATTAATTGCAAGATTTAGTCACCATTTAGCATTAAACTGGAATCTAACCGAAGAAACTACGTTAAAAGATCAGGTGGCGAAATCAACTGCAACCTATATCAAAAATGTAGATCCGTATGATCATAACATAGTAATACATACATATCCTAATCAACAAGACCAACGATATAACCCATTATTAGGTAATAACTCTGACTTAACGGGAGCTTCTATTCAAACCGGAAAGGATAATGTCCATAACGATGTTCGAAGATGGTTAGAAAAATCTAGAAATTCAGGAAAGAAATGGGTAGTTGCTAATGATGAGCAAGGTCCTGCTTCTACAGGAGTTAGAATTTCTGACAAAGAAGTAAGACATAAAATCTTATGGGCTACACTGATGGCAGGTGGAACAGGAGTTGAATATTACAGTGGATATACAAATGATGATGGTGATATAAATGGGAATGATCATAGAAAGAGAGGTAATAAATATAAAGAAGGAGGTTATGCACTTAACTTCTTTAATAGTTATTTACAATCAGATATGGTAAATATGATAAGTTCTGATGCTGTAACTTCAGATAATAACGATTATGTTTTAGCAAAATCAGGTAGTGTTTATGCTGCTTACCGACCTAATGGTGGTTCTACAGGATTAAGTTTGCCTGGAGGAAATAATAAATATGATGTACAATGGTATAATCCACGTTCTGGAGGTAATTTATCTTCAAAACAAACTTTAGGAAGTAATTTGGTTGCTCCTGATAATAACGATTGGGTAGCACTTATTACAAGTAAAGATGGAGATAATGGAGGTGGAAATTGTGGAACTATTTCAATGCAAGCGATTTCTGATTTCCCAACAATTGCGGTTGCAGGTTTTTCTCCAGCGTATAAGGATAATACTAGAAATGCACTTGCAATTGACGCTTCTCAATATAAAGATGAGTTTGCTGCAGCAGAAGCTACTTTTAATGGAGATACAGGGACCTATGATATTAGATTAGCAACACTTACAGAAACTGATGGAGAATCTACATATCGTGTTTCTATAGATGGTAAGGAAATAGGAGAATTTACAAACCCAACATCTAGCACTGATTATGCTCCGTCGGGTACCACTTTTACAGGTATAGAAGTAAAAAATGGAGATAAAATAAGAGTAGTATTTAATTCACATACCAACGGTACTATACCAGAAGGTAATGGGACTGCTTACTCAAGAGGAAGATGGACCGCGTTAGACTTCATTTGTACCGACGATGGCGGTGGCGATGGCGGCGGCGATGGAGATGGAGATTGTGTTGCATTAGAACAAAACGGAGTTGTAGCTGTAGAAGCAGAACACTTTTTAGATCAGTCTAAAGTAAACGATAGAAAGTGGTATACACAAGATGGTAGTACAGCGACACCTACTCCTGATCCAGATACCGCGCACGCTAGTGGAGCTAGTAGCGGAGGTTATTTAGAAATCTTACCTGATACTAGAGTGACTCATAGTGATCCATTAGTAAACGGAGTAAGTTTTTCAAACACTCCAGGACAAGTAGCTATTATTAATTATAAAGTAAAGTTTACAAACGCAGGACGTTATTATGTTTGGGTTAGAGCACATTCTACGGGAACTGAAGATAACGGAATCCACGTAGGGTTAAATGGAAATTGGCCAGATTCTGGAGCAAGAATGCAATGGTGTGCAGGAAAGAATCAATGGACTTGGGAAAGTAAACAACGCACAAACGCTAACCATTGTGGAGAAGCACAAAAAATATATTTAGATATTCCTTCTGCCGGAGTCCATACAATTTCTTTTTCAATGAGAGAAGATGGATTTGAGATGGATAAGTTTGTTTTATCTAAAACCTACACTAAGCCTTCTGGAAATGGTCCTGATGAGGTTCTAGTGGATTGTGGTAATGAAAATAAGCCTCCACAAGTAGCGATTAGTTCTCCTGCAAACGGAGCTACATTTAGTATTGGACAAACTATTCCTTTAGTAGCTAGTGCTTCTGATACGGATGGTACGGTTGCTAAAGTTGAATTTTTCATAAACAATGCATTGACTGCTACCGAGCAATCTGCTCCTTACGAAACGTCAACTACAATTACGAATCCAGGGAATTATACAATAACAGCGAAAGCTACTGATAATGATGGAGCAATTACAACCTCTCAATCGGTGGATATTATTGTTGAAGATGATTCAGTTCCTCCAACGGATGCAATAGATATTCCTGGAACTTTTGAGGCGGAAGATTTTGAACTGAAATCAGGTAGTGTTAGAATAGAGGATACTCCTGGAACAGTATCAGATCAAAACTTAGGTTTTATCCAAAATGGTGATTTTGTTAACTACACTGTTAACGTTGATACTAGTAGCGAATATACTTTTGATATTTATGCTTCAAGCAAAGGAATTGGTGGTAAAGTAGATATTGTAGAATCTGGAACTGTTGTTGGTTCTATTGATATTCCAGTTACCGGAGAGTGGCATAGTTATAAAAAATATAGTACTACCATTTCTTTATCTTCTGGAGAGAAAACATTGAGATTGTCATTTAATGGAGGATCAGGTTATTTATATAATATAGATAAAGTAGTAACTACAAAGATTGAACCTGTAGAACAAACAGTTACTTTATCCCCTATACACGATGCATTTTTACAAGGATCTACTCGAAATAATTCTGATATGGTCCGTGTAGAGTTAAATAACCGAACTGGATACTTAATGTTTGACCTTTCTTCTATTAATGGAACGATTACAAAGGCGGATCTTAAGTTTACTGTGTTTTCCGATGCTGGAAATGGAAATATAAGTATTAATAAAGGAAATAGTGATAATTGGACAGAGACTAATTTATCTAATTCCAATAAGCCAGGAAAAGGAGTTCAGTTGGGTACATTAAATGCTAATTTCCCGGTTGGTAGTACGAAAACAATACCACTGAAGACAGCTCAGATTTCAGGTAATAAACTTTCATTAATCATAGATGCGCTTTCAGGGAATGATTTTGCATTTGCATCTAAAGAAAATGGATCCGTTACACAAGCTCAATTAGTAATTACTTATGATACCAATAGAGTAGATAATATTGATGAGTCTAACGATATTACCTTTTATCCTAATCCTGTAATTGATGTAATTAATTTCTCTGGTGCTACAGCTGGTAAGACAATTAAAATTTACAATACAGTAGGAGTTCTTGTAAAAGAAGTAGCACTTTCAGAAGGTCAAAACACTGTTGATATGAGTGCTTTATCTTCAGGATATTATATCGTTAATATTTTAGAAGCTGGCAAAACGAATAAAGTCCTTTCTGCGAAGAAAGTACTAAAACGTTAAAAACCCCTTTAATCCTTATAAAATCAAAGAATTTATTTTAAAGGGTATATAATAAATAATCAGTTTTTATGTGATTGTTTATGATCTGTACTAAAGAGATAATAGCATAATTCGAGATGATGAAAAATCATGATCAGGGTTATGTTATTGTTTCTTTTTATGGATTGCAAAACTCTTAAAGTTTATTTGATAAAACAAACCTGTTTTAATCATGAAAAAAAATACAAATTTATTATTAGTCTTATTGCTGTATTTCGTAACAGTAAATGTTTTTGCCCAACCAGCAGCACCTAACGGAAAAAAGTGGGAAAAGATAGAAGTGATGTCCGATGAGTTTAATGGTTCTTCATTAAATACTAATAAATGGGCAATAAATAGTCCTCAATGGGAAGGTAGAAAACCGGCCAGATTTGAAACATCATCAGTTTCTGTTGGGAACGGAGACCTTAAAATTTCTGCTTCTAAAAAGACAAACCCATTTAATGGTTGGACTCATAACGGAGGTCTCGTTAGATCCTTAACAAAAAATACATACGGATATTACGAAACGCGAATGAAAGGAAATAAAACCTTTATGTCATCAACGTTTTGGCTTATTAATCAACGAAATGAAGGTAGTGGATGTAATCTTCGTGTTACAGAGTTAGATATTACGGAGACGGTAGGTGTTAACTCTAATGGAGCTAATTGGGTGAATAATATGATCACTAATATGAATTCCAATACGCATAGTAGAAATACAAATTGTAATAATACGCCTGTTGGGCAACAAGGAAACAAAGCTCCACTAGTAGAAGCTTCTTGGAAAAATTATCATACTTATGGAGTTTGGTGGAAAAGTAAAAGTGAAATTTTATTTTATCTAGATGGTCAGTTTGTTGGGCAAATTAAGCCACCAGCAGATTTTAATCTTCCTATGTACTTGCGTATGGTAGTGGAGACCTACGATTGGAATCCACCAAAAAATGGTCAGGATGGAATAAATGATTCTTTGGAAAATCGAACTACATATTATGATTGGGTACGCTCTTATAGATTGGTGGATGATACAAATCCTAATATTCCTCCAACAGTTAATATTACGGCACCTACAAATGGAGCAGATTATCAGGTTGGTCAAGCGATACCTTTAAAAGCGAATGCATCCGATAGTGATGGATCTATCTCTAAAGTGGAGTTTTTTGTAAATAATAACTTAATAGCGACAGAGCAAGTTGCTCCATATGAAACAACTACGGTTATTAATTCGGCAGGAAGTTACACTATCACAGCCAAGACCACTGATAATGATGGAGCTGTTAAGACATCGCAACTTGTTAATATTGTTGTTAAGGATGACTCGGTTCCACCAATTGATGCTATTAAAATACCAGGATCATTCCAAGCAGAAGATTTTGAATCAAAATCAGGTAGCGTTCGTATAGAAAACACTCCTGGAACAAATACCGATAAAAATTTAGGGTATATTAAGAATGGAGATTTTACGGATTACAATGTAATCGTAGATGCTGCGAGTGAATATACACTCGATATATATGCCTCAAGTCAGGGAGTCGGAGGAAAAGTAGATATTTTAGAATCTGGATCTGTTGTAGGCTCCATAGACATTCCAGTTACTGGACAATGGCATAATTATAAGAAATACTCTACCACTATTTCCTTAACTTCAGGAGAAAAAACATTGAGATTATCTTTTAAAGGAGGTTCTGGATATTTATATAATATTGACAAAGTTGTTGCTACAAAGATTCAGCAAGTAGAACAAACTGTTACATTATCGCCAATTCACGATGCATATCTACAGGGGTCAACAAGATATAATTCTGATATGGTTCGTATTGAAAATAACCGTCGTTCGGGATATTTGATGTTTGATCTTTCATCAATTAATGGAACGATTACAACAGCGGATCTTAAGTTCACTGTATATTCGGATGCTGGAAATGGTAATATTACTGTTAGTAAAGGAAATAATAATAATTGGACAGAAACTAACCTATCCAATAGTAATAAACCAGGAAAAGGAACACAATTAGGAACGTTAAATACAAACCTTCCTATTGGTAGTACTAAAACAATTCCTTTAAAAACAGCACAAATTTCTGGTAATAAGATATCATTAATTATCGATGCACTTTCGGGAAATGATTTTGCATTCGCTTCAAAAGAGAACACCTTAACAACAAAACCACAATTAGTGGTTACATATACTACGAATCGTAGTAATGATGATAACTTAAATATTGTGAAATTATATCCTAATCCAGTAGTAAATTCAATTAACTTTTCTTCTAATATGGAAGGTCAAATAGTTAAAGTATTCAACGTTAATGGAGTATTGATGAAGGAAACTGTTTTAGAAGCTGGTCAGAATTCTATCGATGTAACCAACTTGTCATCTGGTTATTATATAATCAATGTTTTGGAAGCTGGTAAATCAAATAAATTAATTGTTTCTAAGAAAATAATTAAGCAGTAAAGCGAAATAAAATTATAAAAGAAAATACTAGTTAACTACTAGTATTATTTACACAAACTCTGTATAGAGAAACTGTCCCTTAAAAAAGGATAGTTTCTCTTCTTAATTTTAGAATAACATGAAAAATGTCTTTGTAAGAATTTTTTTCAAACAATATGAAAATATCTTATCACTCTCTTAACAATTGAAAAAAACAGCAATATATAACCCAAGAAAAGAGTTATGAAAACTTTTAACCTCACATAAATTAAAATAATACACAAATCATTTAGACATGAAAAAAAACTTACGAAACTTATTGTTAATCTTTTTAGGATTACTTGGAACACAGATCGTCGCACAACACAATTATGGAGAAGCTTTACAGAAATCAATATTGTTTTATGAATCACAACAATCAGGAGTTCTTCCAGATTGGAATAGAATTAGCTGGCGTAGTGATGCCGGCGTAAATGATGGACAAGATGTAGGATTGGACCTAACAGGTGGATGGTTTGATGCTGGAGATCATATTAAGTTTGGTTTTCCTATGGCATTTTCTGTAACTGCATTAAATTGGGGTTTTCTAGAGTATAAAGATGGTTATGACGCTGTAAACCAAACGGAACATTACAAGAGAAACATAAAATGGGTAACAGACTATTTTATAAAATGTCATCCATCTAAATTTGAATTTTATGCTCAAGTTTCTAAAAAAGGACAAGATCATAACTTTTGGATGCCTGCAGAGATGATAGACGTACATCCGCAATATGGTCAAAGAGAATCCTATAAATTAGACGTAGATCATCCAGGAACAGAAGTAGTTTGTGAAACAGCTGCAGCTTTAGCTTCTGCCAGTATTATTTTTAAAGACAGTGACCCTACATATAGTGCTACTTTATTACAACATGCTAAAGATCTATATGAATTTGGAGAAACATATAAAGGAAAATATACTGAAGAAGGTGGAATTCCAGCTGTTGGTACATATTCTTCTGGAGGGTATGAAGATGAATTAAGTTGGGGAGCTTTATGGTTGTACAAAGCAACAGGAGATAATACATATCTTCAAAAAGCTGAAGCCGCTTATGGAGAACCAGATTACCTATGGAGTTTTGTATGGGATGATAAGCGATATGGAAATATGGTTTTATTAGCGCAACTTACAGGAAAGCAACAATATATTGATAATACAGAAAGACATTTACAGTTTTGGATAGATAATGGGAATGGAATAACATACTCTCCTGGAGGTCAAGCGCATCTTACACAATGGGGATCTTTACGTCATTCTATGAATGCAGCATTAACAGCTTTAATATTTAGTGATACTGTAGATACTCCAAATAAGCAGGAATATCATGATTTTGCCGTTGATCAAGTTAATTATGCTTTAGGAGATAATCCTAATAATCGTAGTTTAGTTACTGGTTATGGAGTAAACCCTCCTACAAAACCACACCATAGGGGACAACATTCTAGTTGGATAAGAAGCGAAAGTATTCCAGAAGAATCAAGACATACGCTTTGGGGAGCATTAATGGGAGGACCAGGAAGTCCTGATGATGTTTTTGTAGAGAATAGATCAGATTTTCAAGCTAATGAAGTTGCTTGTGACTATAATGCTTGTTATCAGGGAGTTTTAGCTAGAATGGTAATGGAATTTGGAGGTACCGCGTTGGATAATTTTCCGCAAGAAGAGCCAGCAGATGTTGAATTTCTAAATGAAACAAAAATCAATAGTGAGTCAGGAAGATTTACAGAATTAGCAATATGGCTAAATAATAGGTCAGCTTGGCCTGCTAGAATTCCGGGAAGTTTAACAGCACGTTATTTTATTGATATTTCAGAAGGAATTAATGCCGGATATACGCCAAGTGATTATGAAATTACTAGTAGAGGAAATGGTCAAGCTACAGGAGGTTTACAAGCGTGGAATGCAGATGACAATATATATTTTGTTGAGGTTGCTATTGATAATGAAAACATGCCTTTTCCAGGTGGACAGGGAGAACATCGAAAAGAAATTCAAGTAAGAGTTTCAGTGCCTAATGACGCTTCTGATAGTGCCTGGGATCCTACTAATGATTATTCTTATGAAAATTTAAGTAATACACTTATCGAATCAGAAAAAGTTCCTATTTATGCTGATGGGATATTAGTTTGGGGTACGGAGCCTTCAAGGTCATTATCTGTAACTGATTTTGATGTGTTAGGACTACAGTTATTTCCTAATCCTGCAAAAAATGTAATCTACATTTCTGGAGATTTAACAAAGATTCAAAATTCGACTGTTGTGATTTCTGGAATAACCGGAAATATCATAAAATCTATTACAGTATCTGACGTTGCTACAGATAGGATTTCGATACCAACTTGGAATTTGTCATCTGGGATGTACTTTGTTAGTTTAACTTCTAATACTGGTGCTAAAGCGACTACCAAGTTTATGAAGAATTAATATAATCGTTTTATATCTATAAAAGAGGGTGCTTATTTGTAAGCACCTTTTTTTAATAAAGTTGTTTTAAAACAAGAAGTAATTCTGTTACTAATCTCCCTATATTTGTAGGTTCAATATGTACAGATGCTTTATCAATACACAAAAGAGTTTAGTTATAATCTGAAGTTGGCAGCCCCAGTAATGTTGGGTATGTTGGGACATACTTTTGTGGGATTAATTGATAACATTATGGTGGGGCAATTAGGTACTGCGGAATTAGCTGCAGTATCTCTAGGAAATAGTTTTATGTTCATTGCGATGTCTCTAGGTATTGGTTTTTCTACTGCAATAACACCTCTGGTAGCAGAAGCAGATGGAGAAGATAATTTTAGCAAAGGTAAATCAGCATTTAAGCACGGATTATTTTTGTGTACGACCTTAGGTGTAATTTTATTTTTAGGGATATTATTAGCGAAACCACTTATGTACTTTATGAGACAACCAACAGAAGTGGTTGAGTTGGCGATACCATATTTGGACTTAGTTGCAGTTTCATTAATTCCTTTAATTATTTTTCAGGCTTTTAAACAATTCTCTGATGGATTGTCAATTACCAAATATCCAATGTATGCAACATTAATTGCGAATATTGTTAACGTGGTATTGAATTATTTGCTGATTTTTGGGAAGTTTGGTTTTCCTCAGATGGGAATAGTAGGAGCAGCAGTAGGAACATTAGTTTCTAGATTTGTTATGGTAATCTTTTTATGGTTTTTTCTGAAATATAAAGAGAGATCGAAAGCGTATGTATCTAATATTAAATTCTTTTCTCTTCAAAAAAACATGTTAAAAAAAATAGTGACATTAGGTTTTCCTTCTGCATTACAGATGTTTTTTGAAGTTGCTATTTTTACGTCTGCTATTTGGATTTCAGGTATTTTAGGCAAAAATCCGCAAGCGGCTAATCAGATAGCTTTGAATTTGTCGGCGATGACTTTTATGGTAGCTATGGGATTGAGTGTCGCTGCGATGGTTAGAGTAGGGAATCAAAAAGGATTGAAAAAGTATAAAGAGCTAAGAAGAATTGCTTTTTCAATATTCTTATTAACGTTTTTTATTGAAATTGTATTTGCATTATGTTTTGTTATTTTTAATAATATTCTTCCTGAGATCTATTTAGATGTAAACGACACAGAAAATTTAGCGGATAATACAGAAGTAATTGGAATCGCTGCGAAACTTTTGATCATTGCTGCATTGTTTCAGATATCTGATGGAATACAAGTAGTAGTTCTTGGAGCATTGCGAGGACTACAGGATGTAAAAATACCTACTGCGATTACATTTTTTGCATATTGGATTGTTGGTTTTCCTGTTAGTTATTACCTAGGTTTATATACCGAATATAAAAGTTCAGGTATTTGGATAGGATTATTGGCAGGGTTAACAACATCGGCAATATTACTATATTTTAGATTCAATTATTTAAGTAAAGATCTAATGTTAAAAAAGGGCAACGCGTAATCTTTTTTGACTTTTACAATATAGATAGTTTTAGATCGTTTCTTTTTTTGGACTAGTTTTTGTTACTTGTCAAAGTATATTTCGTATTAAGAAATATTTAACTATATTTCGAATATATCTAAACCTGAAAAGAAAAGAGATGAATAGCCCAAAATCTAACCTTCACCTTCTACTTATTGCGATTTTTAGTATTGGTTTTAGTAACCTTATTATAGCGCAAAATTTAATTCCCAATCCAAGTTTTGAAGAAACAAATGCAGCTGTTAAAAAATTAAAGCATGAGATGCGAAACTTTGGTGTCATTTCACATTGGAAATCTTTAACAAATACACCGGATGCACATCATCCAGTTGTAAGCGAAGTAAAGTTTGACCATAAAGCACCTGGATTTCTAAAACAATTTGGTCCTCAGGCTCCTAGAACAGGTGAGTCTAAAGTAGGATTATATGTCACTGGTAACAATACGAAAGAGTCCATTGTTACGAAATTGGTTAGCCCTTTAAAAGCGGGAAAGTATTATTATTTTCATATGTATGTGTCACTTGGAGAAGGAAGAGTTAGTAATTCGTGTACTTCATCAATAGGTTCTTATTTTACAGCTAGGGTTCCTAGGATTACAGAAACATCAACTTATAAATTACACATTGAATCTTCAGAGATGATTTGTGATACTAAAGAATGGACGAAAGTTTGCGGAGTTTATAAAGCTAAGGGGACTGAAAAATATATCTCTTTAGGGTATTTTTCGGATACACCTAATGGTAAATCATTAAAAGGCGGACCATTTAACGATGCATATTATTATATAGATGATGTAGAGCTTAGAGAAATGCAAGATGTGCAAGGTGTAGCAGTGGATAATATCTGTGATATGGCACTTGACTTTTCTGATATAGAATACCTAATCGGAGAAAGTGAAGTTTATGAAGAGATTAAAACAGCACTTGATTCTTATCTTCAATATCTTAAAGTCTTTAAATTTGAGAGTATTAAAATAGTTGGTCATGCGAATGATTCAGAAATTGAATTTGAAAATGAGATTCTTTCATCTGCTAGAGCTGGATTTGTTAAAGATTACTTGATAGAAAATGGAATTGACGAAACCCTGATTGAATATGTGGGTGTGAGTAATACAGAACCTAAAGAAGGAGAAGGTATAGATAATACAGAATTGGGTTCTAATGCTAGAGTTCAAATTATTATAGAATAAAGTCTAAAAAAGATATAACAAACAAGAAGAGGTAAGTTTTAAAATAAATTTACCTCTTCTTGTTTTTGTTACTTTGGGATTAAACTTCGTAGCTTTGCTTAACATAATATTTTATATATGAGTTTTCCAAAATTCTTATTAGGTGATAATACAGATTATCCAAATGCCATTTTTGTAGTGCATACAGAATTTCCTCGGTTTATTATTAATTTAGAGAATGATGAGGTGGAGTGGTTAGAAGAATTTGATAAAAGTGATGAAAAAGAATTAGAAAGTGAGGCTGAGAATTTATTTCAGGCTGCGAATGATTTTTATGATCGAGAGATTGAACGTTATGAAGATTAATTAATGTTTTAATTAAAAAAGAGATATAAATTACTTGTCATTATGGAAGAGCTTATACAATTAGATAAAGATCTGTTTGTGTTTCTTAACAATTTAGGAACTCCTTTCTGGGATGGTTTTTGGTTGTTTATGACAGAAAAATTATACCAAATTCCATTGTATGTACTTCTATTATACTTTTTTTACAAGCACTATGGAATTAAAGGTACGATTATAACACTTGTTATAGTAGCTGCTTTAATAACAGCATCTGATCAGTTATCTAATTTATTTAAAAATGTTTTGTTTATGAGGCCAAGACCTTGTCGGGCAGAAGGGGTAGAGGAATTTACCAGATTTATAGCAGAGCGATGTGGTCGTCATGGGTATTTTTCTGCTCATGCTGCAAGTTCTATGGCATTAGCCTTTTTCACCGGATTGGCTTTGCAAAAAAAGTTGAAATATATCTTTCCTTTTATGGTGGTTTGGGCTACTGTGGTAAGTTATAGTAGAATTTATGTAGGTGTTCATTATCCAGGAGATATTATAACAGGTATGGCTATCGGAATTCTTTTAGGTGTTGGGGCCTATAAATTACTTATGTTTCTGGTTAAAAAATATGCTACGTAGATTTATAGTTAAATAATGTTAGTGCTTCACTACTTTTATAACTTTTTTCTTTTCTAATATTAGATAATATATACCATTATTATAAGTCGACATATCTAATTCTTTGGTAGAACCTTGATCTAATATTTTTCCAGTATTATTTATCAGTTTCCATTTTTGAGTATTTTTTGTGATGTGTATTATGTCTGATGTTGGGTTCGGATATAATATTGTTGTTTCTGTAATGTCAACTTCTGGTATAGAAAGTTCTTGATTGCATTCTTCTGGAGTAGAAAATTGAAGTCCTGTATCAAAATCTTCGTTTAGATTTAATACAATATTTTCGAAAATTAGTTCTTCTCCCAAAATTGAAGTTATTCTTAGATTCATCGGAGATGGAATTCCGGAAGTTTCTATAAAAAAATTAAATAGTTCTCTATTGGTGTTTTTCCAAGTATTATCTGGTAATTGATATTCCATTTTAGAAATTGCGTGATTAATATTTCTAAATTGGATGGCCGTCCAGAATTCACTGGAACCTTCTTTAAAATTAATTTTGATAGTTTCATTAGTAAGTATTGTTTCACAGGGTACAAACTTCCAAGATATTGGGACTCTACCGTCTATAACATCAGCAATCATTTCAAAAGCTTCCATTGTCATATCGACATCACCAGAAGCACACTCAGGACAACGATCAACTACATTTAGAATAACACTTCCTTTTGCTCCAGTTACTTCAATACATGCTCCACAACCATTACTGCCATCATAATCAAAATTATTCAGTGCACAATGCATATAATCTCCAACTGCTACAGGCAAAGAACAATTACCAAATGTACCTCCTGCTACACCATCATAAAATGTACCTTCACCAGTATGTACCGTGTCATTGCACTCCTGAGCAGAAATTTTCATAATCATGATTACTGCCAAAAAATAGAAAATGTAACTGTGTGATTTCATTAAATTAGGTTTTAATTCTTTTTAAATTTCTTTCTTTCTTTCTTTTTTTCTTTTTACTAAAAAGCCTCTTTAAAAAATTATCTCTTTTTTCTGGTTTACATTCTAAATCTTCAAGGATACTATTAGAAGTTTTTTCAAAACTACTTTTGGTTATAGGATCGAAAACAGGGTTCTCGTTCATTTTTTGATAAAGTTTTCCGAAGATTGGTAATGCAGAATTAGCACCTTGTCCCTGTTTGGTGGTTTTAAATCCAATATTATAATTATCATTTCCTACCCAGGTTACCGTGACAAGTTTTGGTGTAATTCCTACAAACCAACCGTCTTTGTTGTCTTGAGTCGTACCCGTCTTTCCTGCTATTTCATTTTTTAACCCATACGTTTTTCGTAATCTGATTGCTGTACCATTATCTACCGTAGACTTCATCATTTCTAGCATTACCTGTCGCGTATAATCGCTATAGGCAGTTTCTCTTTTTTCTTGTTCAAAAGATGCAATTAGATTACCATTTCTATCTTGTATTTTTGTTATATAAAAAGGTTGAACACCTTTAGATTTATTAACATAACTAGCATAAGCACCTGCTAATTCTTTAATCTTGATTCCGGCTGTTCCTAATGTAATGGACGGTTGTTCTGGCAGCTCTTCATCGATTCCCATTTTTTTTATTTGATCAAGCACATTTGTAACTCCAACTTCGTCCATAACTTTTACAGCTATTGTATTTACCGAGTTACTTAAAGCAGTTTCTAGATTATAGTTTAAATAAGGATCTTGTTCTGTAGAAGAATTCTTAGGCGTCCAATCTTCTAAATTAGTATAAGTTACTTCTTTTAGTGGAAAGTAAGTACAAGGTTTCATTCCATTTTCAATGGCTGCTGTATATACAAAAGGTTTGAACGTGGAGCCTACTTGTCTTTTACTTTGTGATACGTGATCATATTTAAAATATCTATAATCAATACCTCCTAAGTATGCTCTAACTGAACCATCTTTAGGGTCAATAGCAATCATTCCCGCATTCAGAAATTTTAGATAATGCTGTACACTATCTCTTGTAGAGACCTTTTTAGTAATATTACCTTCCCATTCAAAAAGTTCCATTTCTTGTTTTACGGATAATGAATCCTTGATCTGGTTTTCACTAAGACCTTGTTCAATGTATTTCTTGTAAATAGGAAGTCGTTTAATTGTATTGTCCAGAAGTTTTGTGTTCCCTTTCCAAGGAGCCTTTAAACCATATTCTTTTTCATATACGTTTTGTAAGTTTCGCATATGATCTTTCATTACTTTTTCGGCTAATGATTGCATTTCGTAATCTAAGGTTGTATGTATTATCAACCCATCTTTATAGATGTCATATAAGGTACTATCTGTTTTTTTGTGCTTTTTTAAGATCTGAATAAGTTCTTTCTTTACTTCTTCTCTAAAATAAGGTGCCAATCCCAGATCATGATTAAAGTATTGATAATCCAATACGATATTCTTATTCATCACTTGGTCTGCTGCATTTTGAGTAATGTGTCCGTATTTTACCATTTGGCGTAAAACAACATCACGTCTTAATTGACTTCTTTCTGGGAAGAGTCTAGGATTATAGCTATGGTTAGCCTTTAAACTACCAATCAACGTAGTTGCTTCTGATAATGTAAGTTCTTTAGTTGATTTATTGAAAAATTTCTGCGAAGCACTCTCAATTCCATATGTGTTATCAGGAAAAGGCACAGTATTAAAATACTGGGTTAAAATATCCTCTTTAGAATATAAATCTTCAATTCGTTTAGCAACAATAGATTCTTTTAATTTATTTACTACAATGCTAAAAACCCCATAGTCTTTTCTTCCAAAAATATTTTTGACTAATTGTAATGTAATTGTACTTCCTCCTCCAGAGGATTTATCACTTAATAAAATAGTTTTAAAAAAGACTCTAAGTAAACTAACATTATCAACACCATTATGTTCGTAGAAACGAATATCTTCTGTGGCGACTAATGCATCTATTAAATGATTTGGGAGATCATCATAGGTTATGGGTTGTCTGTCATAGATATAATATTTTCCAATAAGACGTCCATCTTTGTCTAGAACTTGTGTTGCTTCTACTTGTTTTAATGAGCTCAATTCATCTTTGTTCGGAATGTTTCCCCAGAAACCAAAATAAATGCTTCCATAGAAAATAATGAAGATGAAAATAAATCCTCCTAATGAGATTAATGGATACTTAATCCATTTTTTTTTAAATAGTACTCGTATCATAGATCTGACAACTGTTAACGTTAAAAATATAATATTATTGAGAAGTACTACGCTTTACATTATTCGTAAAATTAATTTCAGGGAAACACTTACTTTTTTTGAAGGTTAATTATCTGGTTTTTAGATTTTTTTATTTTAAATTGTAGTAATAAATACTGCGTCATAAGCACCAGAAGAAAATTATTTGAAGTGTATATGCAAAATTGAGCTTCAAAATGGATTGTATTAAAAAATGTAACACAAAATAACATTCTTTGATTTACTATTTATTAGTGAAATAACCGACTAATCCTGCGCATTATGAAAAGAGTAATTGTTAACTACAAAAAGCTGAACAAAGACATTTTAAATCTTTTAGTAGGTAAATTTCCAGAAGGCTATTCAGACAGTGATATTATTTCTTTTAAGAATCATCAAAATGATACCATTGAAGCTGTAGAGGTAAAAACTAATGATACCATATATTTAGTCAAAATTAGTGAGCGTCTTGCGGGTGTTATGCAAGATTATGATGAGACTACTTCTAATATTAAGATTCCTGAAGGGGTAACAAAAGTGCAAGTAGGAGATGGAGTGAACTTTGACGTTTAATACTTATTATTACAGGCTCCAAGTAAACAGATAGTGCTGTTATTTCAATGTTTTATGTTGATTTAACAGAGATGTTGCTGCCGCAAAGGGAGTGATTTTATGTTGTTGTACAGCTTTAATTTGATCGGATAAAGATTTTTTGATTTCTGGATGATTGTAAAATGAGTTTTTTAACTCCTCTTCAATAGTTTGTAATAACCAAAATTTATTTTGTCGAATTCTATTTTGTTCGAAATATCCGTTTTTTGTAGAAATATCTAAATACCTTAAAATTAATTCCCAGATCTCATCAATGCCAGTATTTTTAAGAGCACTACAAGTCAATACTTCTGGAGACCAACTACTTTCGGCTAGCGGATAAAGATGCAAGGCTTTTTTAAATTGGTTTTTAGCTTCTCTAGCACGTTTTAGATTATCGCCATCTGCTTTATTAATAACAATTGCATCCGCCATTTCGATAATACCTCGTTTAATTCCTTGAAGTTCATCTCCCGCTCCGGCTAATTTTAATAGAAGGAAAAAATCTACCATACTGTGCACAGCAGTTTCGCTTTGCCCAACTCCAACAGTTTCAATGATTATTACATCATAGCCTGCAGCTTCACATAAAATAATTGACTCACGCGTTTTTTGGGCAACACCTCCTAAAGAACTTCCAGAAGGAGAAGGTCTAATGAAAGCACCAGTTGATCTCACAAGTGATTCCATTCTGGTTTTATCGCCTAAGATACTCCCGCCAGAAATAGTGCTACTAGGGTCTACCGCTAAAACGGCTACTCTTTTTCCTTTTTTTATAAGGAGATTTCCTAAAGCTTCGATAAATGTACTTTTTCCTACTCCAGGAACTCCTGTAACTCCTATTCTTATAGAGTTATTAGCATAAGGAAGACATTTTTCAATAAGTTGTTGGGTTTTTTGACTGTGCTTTTGTTGAGTACTCTCTACTAATGTAATTCCTTTACTTAAAGCTGCTGTATTTTGTGAAATAATTCCTTCAAATATATTGGGAATAGATACTTCCTTTTGCTGTAATTTCTTAAAACGATCAATAACATTCTTATTGGTGTTAGAGGGGATTTTAGAAGATTGATCTTTCATATAATTTTATTCAGAAACTACTTTAGAGCAAATTTATAAATTCATTTTAGTATACATTACTATTCTTGTACAGAATACAGGGTAAAATTATTGTTTAGAAGTTATAGGGATCGCAATAGCCGTTTGATCCCAAGCTAAGAACATAATAGTGAAATTATTAGCTTCCTGAAAGTAAATAGAAAATTGTTCTACAACATTTAATAAATGTTGCACAGGAACTTCTATAGTTAGTATATCATATTCAGGGTTTCTAGATGGAGTACCGTCTGTAAAATTAACTCCCCAATTATATTGACCTTTATTAAAAATAACCTTCCAAGAGTCTTTTCCGGGGATTGTCCATAACGTATAGGTTCCGGTTTTTAGTTCTGTCCCATCCACAAGAATTGATTTATCAGTTGTAAAAGTTGTGGCTTCATTGGCACCAGTTCTCCATACTTCATCAAAAGGAACTAATTCTCCAAAAATTTTCCTACCGTTTTTAATAGGTCTGTTATAAAAAACAGTAAAGTTTGTTTCTTTACTTGTATGTGTAACTGTCTGTTCTGGACTATGTGCTTTGGTCTTCGATTTAAGAATTGATATTCCTGCAAATCCTATAATAACAATTCCGATAATTATGATTAATAATCTTTTTAAGAGCTTAGACATTAGTTGTTTTTTTGTTTTTAAAGATAATCCATTTTACATGTGAAAATACAGATATTTATGTACTTTTGGGCTCTTACTAGTGACATATGGTCGAAAAATCCTTTAAAAAATTTACTTCAGATATTAAATTTACCGATGATACTTATGTTATTATTGGTTCAGGAATTGGCGGCTTAACCACTGCGGTTTTTTTAGCTAAAGCTGGGAAAAAAGTAGTAATCTTAGAGCAACATTATACTCCAGGTGGATTTACACACACTTTTAAAAGGCGAAAAGGATTGATTTGGGATGTAGGAGTTCATTACGTAGGGAATATGGAAGAAGATTCAGGATTACGTAGAATTTTTAATTATCTATCTGATAACAAGTTGGATTGGGATTCGATGGGAGATCCATACGATGTAGCGTATATAGGTGATCGTAAGTTTGAATTTGTTAGCGGAAAGGAAAACTTTAGACAGAAGTTTCATGAATACTTTCCTAATGATACTATTGCAATAGATAAATATTTAGAATTACTTCAGAAATCAATTAAGAAAAACCTTTTATATTTTGCTCAGAAAGCTTTTCCAACATTTCTAAGTGTAGTTTTAGGCCCTTTATTTAGAAGAATACAAAGTTCTATTTCTAAAAAAACTACGTACGAGGTTTTAAGTAGTATTACAGATAATCGGGAGCTTATTGCAGCATTATGTGCCCAATGTGGAAATTATGGGCTATCACCTAAAGAAAGTAGTTTTGCTTCCCATTGTATAGTGATTAATCATTTTATGGAAGGAGGGTATTATCCCAGAGGAGGAGCTAATCGTATCCACGAGACCATAATTGATAATTTAGAATCTTTAGGGGTTCAGGTATATATCAAAGCAAAAGTTGAAAAAATTCTTACTAAGGGAAGATCAGTTTGCGGAGTTATGATTGATGGACAAGAATATGCGTGTAAGAAAGTAATTAGTAATGCAGGAGCTCGTAATACTTTTTTACGTTTATTAAACAATTCTTTGAACAATAAAAAATATTTGAATTTTGAAAAGATTAATCCATCTACTTCTCATTTATGCTTGTATGTTGGGTTAAATAAAAGTGATAAGGATCTTAAATTACCAAAATATAATATTTGGTGGTATGACGATAAGGATACGGATAGTATCTTAAATGATAGAAATAATCTAGAAAAAGATACTTTGTCTTTTGCGTATATATCTTTTCCTTCTGCAAAAGATAGTTTATGGTCTTCTGAGCACCCTGATCAATCAACAATTCAATTAATTGGTAGGGCTTGGTATTCGGATTTCAGTAAATATGAAGATAAACCTTGGCTCAATAGAGGCGAGGAATACGATAAAATTAAAGAGAAATTTAAGCTTAAAGGATTAGCATTGCTTAAAGAGTTATATCCACAATTAGAGGGACAAATAATCCATGCAGAAGTTTCTACTCCTGTTTCTACGAGAAAATTTAGTAATTACAGTCAAGGAGAAATTTATGGGATTACTCATGGACCGGAACGATATCAAACTAGAGTTTTGAGACCTAGGACTCGTATTAAAGGTTTGTATTTAACTGGGCAGGATATTACATTAGTTGGAGTAGGTGGAGCTATGGGGAGTGGTGTTTTGACTGCAGCTACAATTATAAAATGGAATATGAGTAAGCAGTTTAAAGAAATTGCTGCTAAATATTAACCGCTATATTTTCTTCATGATTCTCATAGAATTCATCACATTTACCGCATATGTGTTTCGTTGAGTTACTAATAAGTCAAGTACTGATTTTGGTAATAATTTAGTTTCTAAGAAATTGTCTATTTGATTGATTATATCTTTTGTACTATCAACATTATCCTTCATAAGATTGATGACATTTTTAAACTCGTTAGTATCTGTTTTAGTATTGTTAATTGAAGTAAGCATTTCTTTGATAATTTGTGATTAAAAGAATTTGTGTGTTTTAGTAGTCTTATGTTTTATTAAAAGCTTACTTCGTTTTGTGATTTTTTTTAACAGTTTGATATTCAGTGTGTTTTGTTTTTTTGTTTTTTTTATCTTTAATTTTGCAACAAATTGATATTCCCTGTCGTCTTTAGAAGAGAATAGTAATTAGAACAGTTTTAAAAAAGTAATCACTAACCAAAATTTAGAAAAGTTTGTTACAGAGCGAGCTAATAGAACAATGTAGGGCTAATGATCGTAAAGCACAGATGAAGCTTTATAATAAGTACTGTGATGGTATGTATTATGTGGCATTACGATTTCTTAAAGATCCTTTTGAGGCTGAAGAAGCCATGCAAGAATCTTTTATTAAAGCCTTTTTAAAACTTCATCAGTTTACTGGTGATGTGACTTTTGGTGCGTGGTTAAAACGTATAGTGATTAATAAGAGTATTGATATGCTCAAAGCAAAGAAGATGAATATGGTTGCTATCAATGAGCAGGTTATGTCTACAGTAGAAGAACAAGATGATTGGTCCGTTGCTGATTCAACAACGGTTGAAGAAGTGAAGGGAGCAATAGAAAGATTACCTGAGAAATATAAATATGCTGTAATGCTATTTTTAATAGAAGGATATGATCATAAAGAGATCAGTGAAATATTAGATATTACTCCAGTTGCTTCAAGAACTTTAGTACATAGAGGAAAGAAACAGCTTCAGGATCAATTAAAACATTTGAGAGATGGGACAGGATATTAGAGAGTTATTAAAACAAGACAACAGGATTCCTTCAGAACGTTTGTCAGAAGGACATCAGAATCGTTTTATGGCAAGATTGGAGGAGGAACTTCCTAAAAAAGCTAGGAAATTTAACTATGGTTGGTTAAGAATTGCAGCCAGTGTTGTGGTAATCTTATCAATATCTATGTTCGCTTTTAATGAGTTTGGGAATAATAATGGTAGTAATACTAAAATTGTTGATACTAATACTCCAGATGTGAAAAATGCTACAGTGGTTTTGAGTAAACAGACATCATCATTAGCCGAGATGTTTCCGGAGTATGAAAAAACAGAGAATTATTTGCTAACAGGAATAAAGTTTCAGTTATCCCAAATTAATGTAGATGATTCTAATAGAGAGCTGGTAGAAAGTTTTATGAAGAGGTTAGAGAATTTAAATAGAGAATATCAAGATCTTAATAAAGAATTAATAGAGATAGGACCTAATGTGCAAAGTGCGGAAGCAATGATAGAAAATCTAACACTTAGACTATCGCTCTTAAAGAGACTAAAAGACAAACTAAAAGAATTAGAAAAAATTGAGAATGAAAATTACATTGATATACAAGCTTAATCTTGTAACACTTAGTTTAGTATGTTTCTCTGGAGTATTTGCTCAGAATAAACAAGACAAGTTAAGTGAAAAGTTTGTAGTAAATAAAGATGTTGCAATTCATCTAAATACTAGCCATACCGAAGTTGTGTTCGAAACTTGGAATAAAAATTCCGTTGAGATAGAAGCATACATAGAGGGGGATAATATTACAGAGGAAAACAAAGAGCGGCTACTACAAAATTGGAAAATAGAAGCTTTAGGCAATAGTAAAGAAATTACGATAAATTCTATTACAGGTAATTTTTGGTCAGGAAAAGCGGCCGTTTCCAACGCGCAAAATATCAATTCACCAGAACTTAGACGATTAGAACCAGTTATTTCTAATATGCTAAGGCCTATCCTAAAAAATATAGAGAATAACCCAATGCCAAGTGCTCTTTCCGAAAATCTGGCTAGTATGAATTTTGATACGAATAAGTTTAAGGAAAATGAAGAAAAATATATTCAACAATGGGGAGATCAGATCAAAGAAAAGTTTGGAGATAATTATGAAAATGTTGTAAAGAGTTGGACAAAAGAACTAAGTAAGAATGCTAAACAAATCCAACCAAATTCTGAATTAAGTTCTCAGAATTGGGCAGGAGAAGAGTTTGCTCAGAGAATGCAAGCCTGGGCATCACAATTCTCTGGTGATTTAGAAATAACGCAAACAAATGGTTCTAATGTTACTGTATACAGATACAGTTCTCGAATGAATAACTCAGGAAGTATTCATAGAATTGTAAAAGTAAAAATGCCAAAAGAAGCATTACTTAAATTAAATATTAGGCATGGAGATGTACAATTAGCAGAAAAAACAACTAATATAGTTGCTTCTTTATCCCATACGAGCCTGCAAGCTAATGTTATCGATGGAGATCGTACATTTATAAGAACATCATATTCTCCTGTAGTTATTAAACAATGGAACAATGGTAGATTAGCAGTTAATTATGTAAAGAATTGCAGAATTCAAAGTGCTAAGAACCTTAGAGTAAATGCAGATTCTAGTAATATTTTTATTCAAGAATTAGAAGATAATGCGGCTATATCCGGAAGCTTTGGAGCAATTACTGTAGCAAACCTTTTAGATTCATTTTCTACATTAGATTTAGCTGTTGAGAATAGTGATTTTAAATTGAAATTACCAGAAGTAGCATTTAATATAGCCTATAGTGGAATGCAAAGTAGAATTTCATTACCAAAGACCGTAGAGGTAAATGCAAGAAGAAATTTTGGAAATGTATTTGTCAATGGATTCAATCAAACTAGAAATACTGATAGGGTTATAACTATAAACGCCAAGTATAGCGATATCATACTACAATAATTTTATAATAATGTGTTAATTGTTTAAAAGCTCTGCTAATCAATTTAGTAGGGCTTTTTTGTTGTCGTGTTTTACAAGTAAAAGAGTTTCTTCTTGTAAACGAATTACTACACTGTTGTTTCTGTAATTGTTTAATTGTGTATTTAGCCGACTATATCAAAACTTAAGCTAAAAAGTTTTAAGGTTCTTTTGTCTATTATGATTTTATGGTAAATTTAAAGTGGGAAAATACAGATCATAATTAATTTAATTTCAGTGGCTTATGAAAAAATTATTACTAATTTTTTCTTTAATATCTGCTACAGTTTTGTTTGGAAATAATGGGAATGACGAAAGCCTCATCGTCAAACGTAATGGCAACATCATCACTGTAGTCAATTTTAAAGATGGGGACAAAGTAAAATTGTTTGAGTTAAGAACAGGTAGGATTATTACCTATAAAACAAAAAGAGGAATCTTCGACCTTACTCAGCTTCCTGCAGGTAAATACCTTCTAGTAGATAAAGATGGGCGAAAGGTTATCGTCGAAAAATTATCAAATCCAGAGTTTTATGTTAAGTGATTGTAAATCAAAAATTAAGCAAATTTTGATATGCAAATTGTGTGCGTAAATGTTAATTTATTCACATTTAAAGCTAATTATTAATGTTTTTTTAAGACAATTATAATAGTACGAATATTAAAATCTGGTTTTTTCGTCTAAATAATGTGCTTTTTGTCGCTTTTTTCGAAGTCTTACAAAAAATAAATAATTGATAATCAGGTATTTATTGTTTTAAAATTAAATAAACAGACCTTTTTGTGTCATTTGTCGAAAATCAAAAACGTTTGATCTAAAAGTTGGTGTTTTTTTTCGGGAAACGATAATTTAACAATATTATTGTATGGTAATCACGTAATAACATTACAATAAATATATCCAGACAATGAGGGCTTTAATTTTTATTTTCAGTTTATTCTTCCTAACAAATCTAAATGCTAGATTTGAGGATGATGATCTGCAAATAGCAAGAGAAGGATTTGTTATAGTGGTAGTCGATTTTAAAGAAGGAGATAAAATAAAAATGTTTGAGGTTGAAACTGGTGATCATATTTTATCTAAAACAAGAGGTCAGATAGATCTTAGTCAATTACCATCAGGTAAGTATTTGTTAGAAAATAATGAAGGTAAATCTGTTGTAATCGAAAAAAGTGAAGATGATATAGTAATCGAGAAAGAACTTGGTACAGAATATATAGTGGAGTACGATAGTGAGTCTATGTCTTCAAATGATGTAACTGTAGAGGAAGAGTTAGAAGAATATTATTTAAAGTCAGAATTAAATCCTTTAGGAATTACGAGAAACGGTGATGTTATAACAGTTGTAGATTTCTTAGAAGGAGATAAGATTAAATTGTTCGAGATGATTGGTAAAATTCACGTTTTGTCCAAAACAACGGAAATTGTAGATCTTACGCAGTTGGCTACTGGTAAATATATTTTAGAAAATGATAGAGGACAATCTGTAGTTGTAGAGAAATTTGATGTTGATCTAGAATTTACGGAGACTGTAGCATTCAACTAGAAAATTAAAATTAATTATTTATTTTTATAGAATAAGTAGAATTTGGGGGAAAGACCTATCAGAAATGATAGGTCTTTAATATTTTATAAACTATTTTAATGTTTATTTATCCAAGTTGCTAGTCATTTTAAAACCAGTAAATAATCCTGCCCCAGCCATTAAAAAGATAGTTCCTGGATATGCTACTTCTCCATCTACACCTAAGCTATAATGTAGTATTCCTGCGATAAAAATACCTAAACCAATTCCCATTAATAATAAGGAAAAGTTAAGAATGAAAACTTTCCAAATAGGAGTTACTCTTTTCGTTTTACTGCTATAAAAAATAGAAGCATCAGCTCCTTTATCAATAAGAGACATACGCTCTTTATTGCGGGCGGTAATAAATAAATAAAAAATGCCAAAAATACATCCGAATATAGATAATGGTATTAGTACTTCGATAAAACTCATAATTTTAAGATTTAAAAAATTTAACTGTTCGTTTTTTATCTATGACGCTGATATGTAAAGTTAGGTTACAGAAAAGATGAAAAAATTATTTTGTATCTTTTTACGTAAGGAGTGTAACCAGTTCTAAAAAGGTGTCGTCTAATGTATAAATGAACCATCAATCAGATCAATATTATATTAAACAAGTGTTAGAAGGAGATGCAAATGCTTTTTCCGCATTAGTAGAACGTTATCAAAATTTGGTGTATACTGTGATATACAGGATGGTTAGAAATAAAGAAGAAGCGGAAGAGGTTGCACAGGATACTTTTATTAAAGCCTATAAATCCTTATCTAATTATAGAGGAGAAGCTAAGTTTTCTACCTGGTTGTATACTATTGCATATAGAAAAGGCTTAGACGCTATCAAGACTAAAAAACGATTCATTGCTACAGAGTTAATTGAGGATATAAGTGAAGGAGAAGTTACTAATGTAAACGATGCATTAAGTTATTTACAGGATAAAGAACGAAAACAAATTATTTCTGATAGTATTCTTAAGCTTCCAGAAGAAGAAGCTGTTATTGTAACCTTATATTATTTTGAAGAGAAAAGCGTAAAAGAAATAAAAGATATTGTAGGAATTACAGAAAATAGCATCAAAATAAAACTATATAGAAGTAGAAAAAAACTATATTCGATACTTAAGTATCACATTTCACCAGAAATTAATACTAGCAATGGAAGAGCAATTTAATGACATAAAGAAATTAGTAAAAGAAGCAGGTGTAGAAAATCCTTCAGTAGATTTTTTGCAAAATGTGATGCGTAATGTTAGTGTAGAAAACACTTCTTCAAATAAACCTCTAGTTTATCAACCTTTGATCTCAAGAAAAGCATGGGTTGTTATTGGTTTAATAGTAATTGGAGTTTTAATTTCTTTACCGTTTTTATCAGATGGAACTTGGGCTTTGCGTAAATTCGATTTTCCATTATTTAGTCTACGTGATTTTAAGAATCCCTTTTCCGATTTTAGGCTTCATGCTACTACAACATATGGTATTATATTTCTTGCCATATTATTTACAGTACAGATAACAGTAATTAAAAGAAGGATAGATAAGATATATTCTATTTAAACTGCTTCTGTTGTTAATCTAAATCATAAAATACTTTTTAAACTTATATACATTCTTTATTTTACAAGCTGCTTTGGATAACAGGGTTATAGTTTATGAAATCAAGAATATGTATTATAGGGGCTGGACCAAGTGGTATTACTACTCTAAAAAATTTGAAAGACAAAGAGCTAACAGTTGTTGTCTATGATTGTAATCAGGAAGTAGGAGGTAACTGGATTTTTTCAGAAGATGTTAGTCATTCTAGTGTATTCGAAACGACACATATAATTAGTTCCAAAACACTTTCGCAGTATGAAGATTTTACTTTTGATGATTTTGATACTACTGTAGCAGATTACCCATCTCATGATGAATTAAGAAGATATTTTCAAGCGTATGCTAAACATTTTGAGCTCTATCCTTATATAGAATTTGGAACTATTGTAAAGTATTGTGATCGTATAAGTGATCGTGAATGGGAAATTACAATACTGCAAAATGGAAGTGAACGAAAAGAAACGTTTACAGATTTAGTAGTTTGTAATGGACATCATTCTGTTCCTAGAATTCCTAAATATCCTGGTAATTTTTCTGGAGAATTTATACATTCTCATGGATATAAAAAGGCTGCACCATTTGCAAATAAAAAAGTTTTAGTAATCGGTGGAGGTAATTCTGCTTGTGATGTAGCTGTGGAGACAAGTAGGGTAAGCAAAAAAACAGCAATTAGTTGGCGTAGAGGTTATCGAATAATACCCAAATTCTTTTTTGGGTTACCCTCTGATATTGTCGGGGCAAGATCTGCATGGCTTCCGGTAAAAATTCGGAGTTGGTTTAATGATAGGTTATTAAACCTTATGCTTGGTAAGAATAAATTATATGGTTTACCAGAAGTAAAAACTAAGTTTGGTGAAACGCACCCAACGATTAACGACGAACTTTTGTATAAAGTAAGACATGGGAAAGTGCATCCCAAAGTTGATATAGAAAGGTTGGACGGTAAAACGGTATGTTTTAAGGATGGAACAAAAGAAGATTTTGATGTAATTATCGCCTGCACAGGCTATGTGTTAAAACATTCATTTTTTGATTCGTCATTTATCGATTATAGTGAAGGACCAGTTCCGTTGTATCTTAAGATGTTTCATGAAGAATTTCATAACCTTTTTTTTATTGGATTGTTTCAGCCTTTAGGATGTATTTGGCCGGGATCAGAATTACAAAGTAAAATATTAGCAAATTACCTTACAGGAACCTGGAAAATGCCTTCTGCTATAAAAAAATTATGTCAACGAGAAATAACACATCCTCATTACAAACAGATTAATACACCTAGACATACGATTACGGTTGATTATCACAAATTTAGAAAATCGTTACTAAAACAGTTGCCCAAGAATTGGGTTTCGAAAACACTTAATAATATTTCAAATAGTACTTGATGATAAATAATTCATTTTCTCAGTTTATAGAGAGCTTATCCCATAGTTTTATACCCGTTGTTAATCCTGAGTTTTTAAAAGAAGACTATGTTTCTATAGATTTATCAATATACAATAAGGATTTAGAACGTATTGATGTATCCTCTTCTAAGGCTTTTGAAGGTTATATAAATAAATATTTAGCAAAGAATGTGGCTAAGGTAGCTTTTGGTGGTTATAATGAAACCAGAGGGATTTATAGGAGAAGTAAACATTTTAATCAACAAGATCCAGAAACCGAACGTAATATACATCTCGGATTAGATGTTTGGTGTGATGCGGGGACTGATGTGTTAACTCCATTAGAGGGCAAAATTCATAGTTTTAAAAATAATAGGAACTTTGGAGATTACGGACCTACTATAATTTTAGAGCATAAGATAGAAGAAATAACCTTTTATACATTATATGGTCATTTAAGCGAAAAATCTATTGAAGGTCTAAAAATAGGACAACACTTTTATGCCGGAGATGTTGTAGCTAAGTTAGGACACTCATCAGTAAATGGTGATTATGCACCTCACTTACATTTTCAGATTATTAAGGATATGCAGGGTAATCTAGGTGATTACCCAGGAGTATCTAATAAAAATGAGTTGCGGTATTTTTTACAAAATTGTCCAAACCCTAATTTATTATTGAAAATTTAAGCTAATTATTGTGTTATTTTCGATGTATTTAATTTATGTGTGAGATAATCAAAATCTTAAATAGCCTAAAAAGATATAAGAACATGGGCGTTTTTTGTGTTTTTTATCGGTACTAAAAAGCTTTTTATCAGATTTTTTGTAATTTTTAAAACATAAATAATTGATAATCAGTTGTTTAAAAAGTAAATTAACAAAATCTTTGTAGTTGAACGAAAATCCGTGCTATTTCATCTAAAAGTCTGATTTCTAGTTGGTGGCGTAAGTTTTTTGCAGTATTCTTGTATGGTAAAGCCGTAATAACTTAACTTTAAAGCCCCAAAAAAATGAAAGTTATAGCCCTAATATTCAGTCTATTTTTATCTCTTATCATTTCAGCAAATGAAGACAACAAACTTACTGTTCATATGGATGGTTTAACTGTTGAAGTGTTAAATTTTGAAGAAGGAGATAAACTTAAGTTATTTGAACTTGAAACTGGAGATCATATCTTATCTAAATCTTATTCATTAATAGACCTAAGTCAATTACCTGTTGGTTCTTATTTATTAGAGAACAATGAAGGTAAGTCTTTAGTAATTAACCGTCAAGAAGAGGAGTTGATGATTGATGGCGCAGTTATTTTACAAGAAGAAGAGTTTATAGTAGAGGATGATGCTCAATTAGCTGATGTTAGTGGAGATGAAGAAATGAATGTAGAGAAAGATTTTATTAATAACTACGTAAATTCAAACCAAAACTTATTGAATATTGAAAGAGAGGGAGATATTATAGTGGTTTTGGATTTTGAAGATGGAGATAAATTAAAATTGTTTGAAGTAAAAGATACTATTCACGTATTGTCTAAAACAACAAATGAAATAGATTTAAGTCAATTACCAGTAGGGTTATATATATTAGAAAATAGTAAAGGGGATTCTGTTGTTGTTGAAAAATTTATAGAAACTCAAGCTACATTAACTGATTTGTAGAAGTTTAAAGGGGATAAACAAATACAAGAATAAAGCGGGTTCAATTTGGGCCCGCTTTGTTTTTGTTTATAATGAGAATGTATTATTCGTTTATGATTTCTTTTAAAATATATTCGCCGTCAGTTCCGTGGGTAAATACACCAGTAAGTTGTTCTTGATTATTAATCTTGGTTGATAATTCATTGCATAAACTTTCACAATCAATACGTATAAAAGAATTGATTATTGAATAATTATTGTCCTCATCTACAAATACCCAATTTTCAAAACTTTCGGGAATAATGTTTCTAGTTAGTCTAATTTTAAAGGTTGTGTCAGGTGAAATCTGTGTTTTTGCTAATACTTTTATTAAAGTTATTTCGTATGGAGGGATGTCCGCAATAGATAAATCGTTGGGTTTTAATTTAACTATAATGTCTTGTATAAAACCATTTTCAAATTCAAAACCGTTGATTCCTCCGTATAGGCTTATATAGTCTTCGGTACCAATACTATCATCTGTTTGGTATTGTATTGCTGCAGTATAATCTAAAAATATTACAGTATTTTGATAGTGATTAATCCTCCACGACTCAATTCGAGAATCATCATTATTATTATCACCATTACAAGAGTTTAAAATAATTGATATAACAAGTAAAAACAATACTTTTTTCATGGTAGCTTTTTTTTATATAGATGAAAAAAAGCTGAGTGGTTGCTTAAGGTTTTTATTAAAGAATGTTAAAATTAAATACATAGAATTATGATGTATTGTATTTTTATGTATATTTGAACTATGTATTCAAAAGAACTTCTAAAAGGAACGTTATCTGTTATTATTCTTAACCTATTATCAGAAAAAGGTAGAATGTATGGTTATGAGATTTTTCAACAAGTAAAAGAACGATCAGATGGTAAAATATTACTAAAGGATGGGTCACTCTATCCTGCTTTACAGAAAATGAGAAAAGATGGTTTGTTGTCTTGTGAAGAAGAGTATATCGGCAAAAGAGTTAGGAAGTATTATTTGCTTACATCCAAAGGGAAAGAAGAAAAAGTAAACTATATAGAAGAGCTTAAGGATTTTATGGAAACACTTAATAAAGTTATTTTTCCAAAACTAGATGCTATATGAAATTGAATAGTGAACAAGAAAAGAAAATTAAAAATTTTGTTGATAAACAAGGATTTAAACTATTAGAATTACGAGATGATATAGAGGATCATTTATGTTGTGTTGTAGAGAGTGATCTTAAGCGAGGAAGAACATTTGATCAATCATTACAAGATGCTATATCAGAATTGGCGCCTAATGGATTAATCGATTTAGAACAAAGAACAATTTTTTTATTAAACTCAAAACGAATTATTATGATGAAAAAACTGATGTATTTTATTGGATTTATTGGAGCTTTAACATTAACTGCAGGTATTGTGTTTAAGATATTATGGTATCCAGGTGCTAACAAACTTTTTATAACAGGATTTCTGTTGTTGTTGTTGATTTTTGTTCCGATGTTAGCTATTGATAGATATAAAGTAGCGATTGCAAAAACTCTTTCAGAGCGTTTAAAAATTGTTTTAGGTTGTGTTTCTGGTGTTATTGTAGGTTTATCAGGATTGTTTAAATTGATGCATTGGATGGGAGCAGAGGTGTTATTACTAGCAGGTTCTTTTCTTTTTGTGGTAGGGTATCTTCCATTTTTATTTTTTACAATGTATAAAAAGTCGCTTGCTTAAGTAAAGTACCTGAATGTAATATAAATAAAACAACCCTGAAGTATCACTTCAGGGTTGTTTTATGTTAAATGTTTTTTGAAACCTACTCGTTTACAAGTACCCATTCTCCTTTTTCAATTAGAGGAATTGCTTGTTTGTATTTTACAGTTTTGTTTTCACCACTCATTACATGTTTGATAGTAACTTTGTCATTACGTCCAATTTTTGGTTGTTCTCTAACGATAGTTTCTGTTATCTGAGGGCGTTGTTGCGTTTCTCCTGCAGCTCTGTTTTGGGCAGCACGTTCGTCCATGTTCGGAATTTCTTCTTTAGAAGTCTCTAAATTGTCTTTTCTTCGTACTTGGCGAGCTTCAGAAATATCTTGCGTGTTGCCTGTTGGTAATTCTCCTTTGAATAAGAAAGAAATAACATCTTTATTAACCTCTTCAATCATTACTTTGAATAATTCAAAAGCTTCGAATTTGTAGATCAATAATGGATCTTTTTGTTCATGAACTGCTAATTGTACACTTTGTTTTAACTCATCCATTTTACGAAGATGTGTTTTCCAAGCGTCATCAATAATTGCTAGCGTGATATTTTTTTCAAAATCAGTGATTAATTGTTTCCCTTCACTTTCATAAGCTTTTTCAAGGTTAGTAGCCACATTTAAGCTTTTTACTCCATCTGTAAACGGAACTAAAATACGTTCGTATTTGCTAGAAGGATCTTCGTATACTTGCTTAATAACTGGATATGCAGCTTCTGCATTTCGCTTCATTTTGTCTTGATAGTGCTCATAAGCAGCCTTGTAAACTTCTCCAGCAATCTTTTGGGTATCCATTTTCTCAAACTCCTCAGCGGTTATAGGGCTGCTCATTGAGAAGTAACGAATTAATTCAAACTCAAAGTTTTTATAATCCTGAGCATTCTTGTTTGACTCTGTGATCACCTCTGCGGTGTCATAAATCATGTTGGCAAGATCTACACGAAGACGCTCTCCAAACAATGCGTGATAACGACGTTTATATACAACTTCACGCTGAGCGTTCATTACATCGTCATATTCTAATAATCGCTTACGAACTCCAAAGTTGTTTTCTTCTACTTTTTTCTGAGCTCTTTCAATGGATTTAGAAATCATAGAATGCTGAATTACCTCACCTTCTTTCAGTCCCATTCTATCCATCATTTTAGCAATACGTTCTGATCCAAAAAGACGCATTAAATTGTCCTCTAAAGAAACATAGAATTGAGAACTACCTGGATCTCCTTGACGACCAGCACGCCCACGTAGCTGTCTGTCTACACGACGAGAATCATGACGTTCTGTACCTATAATAGCTAAACCACCTGCAGCTTTTACTTCATCAGATAATTTAATATCTGTTCCACGACCTGCCATGTTGGTTGCAATAGTAACTACTCCTGGATTACCAGCCTCAGCTACAATATCCGCTTCTTTCTTATGTAGTTTCGCATTCAGTACATTGTGTGGTACTTTACGAATTGTAAGCATTCTACCCAGTAATTCCGAAATTTCTACAGAAGTAGTACCAATAAGTACAGGTCTACCAGCTCTTGATAATTCGGTTACTTGTTCGATTACAGCATTGTATTTCTCACGTTTAGTTTTGTATACTAAATCTTCCATATCTTTTCTAGCGATAGGTCGATTTGTAGGGATTTCTACAACATCCAATTTATATATTTCCCAAAGCTCTCCTGCTTCTGTAACAGCAGTACCGGTCATACCAGATAACTTTCCATACATACGGAAATAATTCTGTAATGTTACAGTTGCGAAAGTTTGAGTTGCATCTTCAATTTTTACATTTTCTTTGGCTTCAATCGCTTGATGTAATCCATCACTATAACGACGTCCATCCATGATACGTCCTGTTTGTTCGTCAACAATTTTTACTTTGTTGTCCATCACTACATACTCTACATCTTTTTCGAATAAAGAGTATGCTTTTAGTAATTGGCGTAACGTGTGGATACGTTCGCTCTTTACACTATATTCTCTGAAAAGATCTTCTTTCTTTTCTGCTTCTTCTTCTTTTGGTAACCCAAGATTCTCAATTTTAGCAATTTCCATTCCTATCTGAGGTAGTACAAAGAAATCTGGGTCATCCTTACCAGAAAGATAATCTACACCTTTGTCAGTGAGATCAATCTGATTGTTCTTTTCTTCTATAACGTAATAGAGATCTGCATCAATTTTATGCATCTCTCTATTGTTATCCTGCATATAAAAATTCTCAGTTTTCTGAAGTAACATTTTTACACCTTCTTCACTTAAGAATTTTATTAACGCTTTATTTTTTGGAATTCCTCTATAGACTTGAAGTAATTTAAACCCTCCATCTTTAGTATTTCCTTCTTTAATAAGTTTTTTAGCTTCTGCTAAGACCGTTGTTAGGTATTTTTGTTGTACCCCAACAATATCAGCAATTTTTGGTTTTAACTCATTAAATTCGTGGATATCTCCTTTTGGAATAGGTCCGGAAATAATTAATGGAGTACGGGCATCATCAATTAATACCGAATCAACTTCATCTATGATTGCATAATTATGAGGGCGCTGAACTAAATCTTCTGGCGCATGAGACATATTGTCTCTTAGGTAATCAAAACCAAACTCATTATTAGTTCCATAAGTTATATCTGCATTGTAGGCTGCTCTACGTTCTGCAGAATTAGGTCTATGGTTATCGATACATTCCACAGTTAACCCATGGAATTGAAATATGGGAGCCATCCATTCACTATCACGTCGCGCTAGGTAATCATTAACAGTAACTAGATGAACACCATTACCAGATAATGCATTAAGATATACAGGTAATGTAGCTACTAAGGTTTTACCTTCTCCGGTTTGCATTTCTGCAACTTTTCCTTCGTGTAAAGCAATACCACCAATCAGCTGTACATCATAGTGTATCATATCCCATTTTACTTCTTTACCAGCTGCATCCCAACTTGTAGACCAGATCGCTTGGTCTCCATCAAGATTAATATGATCTCTTGTTCCAGAAAGTTCACGATCATAAGCTGTAGCTTCTACTGTGATAGTATCATTTTCTGCAAATCTCTTAGCAGTTTCTTTTACAACCGCAAAAGCTTCAGGTAAGATTTCGTTTAAAATTTTTTCTGTTGCTTCATAAGCATCTTTCTTTAGTTTGTCGATCTCACCATAGATATCTTCTTTTCTGTCAATATCCTCTGTAGCGTCCGCTTCTTCTTTAAGGGAATCAATTTTAGCATTGATATCAGCACGGGCTTCATTTATGGTGTTTTTGAATTCTACGGTTTTGGCACGTAATTCATTGTCAGAAAGAGAAGCGACACCTTGCGCTGCTTTTTTTATTAACTCAACCTTTGGTTGGATTTCTTTTATATCTTTTTTGGATTTATCTCCAACAAATACTTTTAATACAGAATCTAAAACTCCCATGATTTATGGTTATGTGTTTTTAATGAGATTTAATTTTAAAGTGAAATCAACTTGTTTTTCCTTTAAAAAAAGGTAACGTTAAGTGTAACTTCAAATCTTCGAATCTATTGTAATCTCTATACCTCAAAGGCATTATTATACAATGCTCCACAGGCTATTTGATAGCTAGTGAAGGTGGCGTAATTTACGCAAAAAAAAAGCCTCTTGCGAGACTTTTAATACTATTTAAATATTTTTTTAATATTCATCCTCATTCCAAAGATAATCTTCGTCAGTTGGATAATCTGGCCATATTTCTTCTATAGAATCATACGAATCTCCTTCATCTTCAATTGATTGTAGGTTTTCCACAACCTCTAGCGGTGCTCCCGTACGAATTGCATAGTCAATTAACTCATCTTTGGTTGCTGGCCAAGGTGCATCACTTAAATAAGATGCTAATTCTAAAGTCCAATACATATGCTTACTGGTTTAATTTTTTTGCAAAAATAATTTTTTAGTTTAAAAAGTCAAGTAAAAAATTAATTATTTCAACAATAATTATAAGAACGTGATTTTTCGGGTATTACCCTTAACTTATTTTTAAGCTTTTTTGAGCACTAAGAATTTTTTTGAGGAATCCATTGTATCTCGTTTGCTTGTAAATCGTAGGACAACTTTCGTGCCAGTACAAATAGGTAGTCAGATAGTCGGTTTAAATACTGTAAAGTTGTTGCTTCAAAGGGCTCTAATTCATATAATGCTGTCGCTAAACGCTCAGCCCTTCTGCATACACAGCGGGCAATGTGACAGAATGACACTGTTTGGTGTCCTCCTGGTAATACAAAATGAGTCATTGGAGGTAAAGATTCGTTCATCCGATCTATTTCAGTTTCTAATAGTGTTATATCTTCTATGGAAATAGTAGGGATGTTTAGCCTTTTTTGTCCATTTTTTAATGTTGCTTTTTCTGGATCTGTCGCTAAAACGGCACCTACAGTAAATAATTTGTCCTGAATAGTCACTAATACAGTTTTGCTTAACTCATCTATTTGCTGATCTCTTATTAAACCGATATGCGAGTTTAATTCATCCACAGTCCCATAGCTGTCAATACGAATATGATGTTTAGGGACTCTGGTGCCACCAAATAATGCGGTAGTGCCTTTATCACCTGTCTTTGTGTATATCTTCATCTCTTTTTTGTTGATTATCTTTTTTATATTTTGAAATATCTTTTTTCGCCTTATTTACATTTAAATAAACAAAGATTCCTCCGATTAATACAGCGGTCCAAAACCAAGGAAATTTCATTTTTTCTTCTTTTTGAAATAATTCTTCCTAAAATCTCTTGTCGAGCGATCATATAATTTTTTTTTATTTCTACCAGAATTCCATCGCACTACAAAAAACAGTAATGCTATTCCAATAATAACTAAAACTAACTGGGTTTCTTCAGATAGAGCATCAAACATGATTTCTTCTTTTGCAGTAAATGTAATAAATAGCTATGAGTATTTTAGTAATGGAATTTATGAGTATTTGTACAGATTAGTGTTAAGCTGATTGTTAAATGTTAAGTAAGAACTTAAGTTGTTATCGTATTACCTAAGAAACAAGTAAACTCAAATAGTATTTTATTACATTTGTATCGCTATGGAATTTTCGTCAAAATTATTGGAAAATGCAGTGTATGAAATGTCTCAATTACCTGGAATAGGTAAAAGAACTGCATTACGATTAGTTTTACATCTTTTAAGACAACCAGAAACGCAAACACAGCATTTGGTAAAAGCGTTAGGTACGTTAAGAGAAGATGTGAAGTTTTGTAAAAACTGTCATAGTATTAGTGATGTAGAAATATGCGATATCTGCAGTAATCCTAATAGGACTCAAGATATTATTTGTGTGGTAGAAGATATTAGAGATGTTATGGCGATTGAGAGTACTAGTCAGTATAGAGGTTTATATCATGTTTTGGGTGGAAAAATTAGCCCAATGGATGGTATTGGTCCCCAAGATCTTAAAATCCATACATTAGTGGAAAAAGTAAAATCTGGAGCAGTAAAGGAGTTGATTTTTGCTTTAAGTGCTACTATGGAAGGTGATACTACGAATTTTTATATTTATAAGCAGTTGGAAGGTGTTGATATTAAAATAGCTACTATCGCTAGAGGAATAGGTGTAAATGACGAGTTAGAATATGCCGATGAGGTTACTTTAGGAAGAAGTATTATTAATAGAATTCCTTTTGAAAACGCTTTAAAGAGTTCCTAATCTGTTTCATTTTTAAAATTTGACCCTCTGAAATTATCTGTAGTCATCCTTAATTACAATGTTCGTTATTTTTTAGAACTATGCATTTTAAGCGTTCAGAAAGCTGTAACTGATCTAAATGCAGAGATTATTGTTGTTGATAATAATTCTTCTGATGATAGTTGTGTTATGGTCAAAGAACGTTTTCCTAATATACTTTTAGTAGAAAATAATGATAATGTTGGGTTTGCAAGGGCTAACAATCAAGGAGTTGATTTAGCAAAAGGTGAATATATTTGTATCCTAAATCCAGACACTGTAGTAGCTGAAGATACGT